>DASYBC010000149.1:0-3663 GCA_036500965.1 Allostellaceae bacterium
ACCGGAGATGCCGAACAGCACGATCAAGGCGATGACCAGCCAGTAAAAGGTCTTGATGATGGTCGGCGTAATAAAACGGTCCCACTGAAACAAATCGCGAAATTCAAACATCGGTCGTTCTCCCGGCAAGTCGAGTAGCAAATGGTGTTCGAACCTGGCTGATCGCCGCAGGGCCTGGCTCCGAATGCCGTCGCGGGCAAGACGAGGGACGAGCCATGCGCGCGGGCGGGTTGAGATTGCCGCAAATAACGGCCACAATCGGGCCTCGTTTCGGTAATCCCCATCCATGACGCTGTGCTTCGAAGATTTCCCACCCGGTCACTACGGCAGTTTCGGACCGCGCCATGTCACGCGCGGGGAGATCCTGGCGTTCGCCGCCGAGTTCGATCCGCAGCCGATGCACCTCGACGAAGAGGCGGCGAGGCGCTCGATGCTGAAGGGCCTTTCCGGCTCCGGCTGGCACCTCTGCTCGATCATGATGGGGATGATGGTCGACGGCTTCATCGGCCGCGCCGCCTCGATGGGCTCGCCGGGGGTCAACGAAGTGCGCTGGCTCGCGCCGTTGCGGCCGGGCGACGATCTCACGCTCGATATCGACATCGCCGAGGCGAGGATTTCCCGCAGCCGTCCCGACACCGGCATCGTGACGTTCCGGGGCGTCGTGCGCAACGCCGGCGGCGAGGCGCTGTGCGAAATAGTCTCGCCGATCCTGATTGGCCGACGCGCGGACCGCTCCGGGCAGGCCGGCTGATGCGGTTCTTCGAGGACATTGCGATCGGCCAGCGCCGTGAACTGGGCTCGTTTACCTTCACCGCCGAATTGATCAAGAAATTCGCGGCGCAGTTCGATCCGCAACGTTTTCACCTCGACGAGGAGGCCGGGCGCGCATCGCTGTTCGGCGGCCTCGCCGCATCGGGCTGGCATGTCGGGTCGGTCTGCATGAAGCTGCTGGTGGCCGACGGCCAGCGGCTGGCCCGGGAAGCCGCGGCGCGGGGCGAGCAGATCGCGGTTTGGGGACCCTCGCCGGGATTTCGCGACCTGCGCTGGATCAGGCCGGTGCTCGCCGGCGACACCATCAACTATGCCAGTGAAGTCGAATCGCTGCGCGCATCGGACTCCCGTCCCGAATGGGGCATCCTGCAGGCCCGCAACACCGGCACCAACCAGCGCGGCGAACCGGTGTTCTCGCTGCTGGCAACCGCGTTCGTGCCGCGGCGGAACGCCAGACCCTGAGCGGCCGCCTGCAAGCGGGGCGAGTTCCGCCGCGCCCGGCGGGGAACGGCTGGCGCGCTAACGCATTCTGAACCTTGTGCCTGTCATAGTGAGCTGACGGGGACCGCAACGGGGATGATGATGACGGCAGACCGCAATGGCCTGAAAATGGTGGGCTTTATCTTCGCAACCGTGACATTGGCGGTGATGCTGACCACCGCCATGGTGGTGAAGGGCTATGCCGACGGCGATTATTCGCTGGAGCCGGCGACCATCGCCAGCCGATAATCACCCTCTGCTAACCACGTCGCGGGAATCGTCGACCCGGGCTGCCACAAAAAACCGCCGCGCTCGCTTTGCAGGAGGCGGCGGCAATCGACGACGGCGCAACTCCGTTGCCTGATCAGCTGTTGCGCAACCCTTCGGCGGTGCGCTTCCATTGCGAGACATTGTCGGCGATCATGCGCGTGGATTTCATCGCGGCCTGGCTGAGCTGGGCATAGCCGGAGATCTCGCGCTGCACGCGCTGACCTTCGGCGTGCAATAATTCGCGCAGGCTTTCGAGTTCGGCAATCAGGTTTTCGATTTCGCTCAGCGAGGTCCCGGCGACGCGCTGGATCAGCGAGTTGACGCTGTTCACGGCGCTCTCCGGCGTGGTCTCGGGCAGCGTCTCCGAGGTCGTCACGATGCCCGGCGCCGGGCGGCGCAGATAGGCGATGTCGTTGCGAACGAAGTCGCGGATCCCGGCTTCGACTTCCGTGACCGCGGCGAGATTGCTGTCCTCTTCGCTCGATTCTATCTTGTCAGGACGGGTGGTGGCATTCATCGGCTTTCCCCTGTTTCGCGTTGACCGAGCGCGGTTGGCCCCGCACGACGAGAGTTCTAACAGGGCCATCAGGGCTGCTGATTTTGACCGCATCGCGGCCATTATGCGGCAATGCTCGATCATTCACCGGAATGGCGCGGACCGGAAACGGCGGCCCGGTTAACGGCTTTGCTTGAATTTGTGCAGCCATTTGCCGGGGACCGCCACGGTCCCCGATCGCACCAGCCCGCAGGCGTTCTGCAAAGTGAGCGAATATTGGCGGTTCGGCGGCAGCGACGGCTTGAGGTTGTGCCGGGTCGGCGTTGCACCCGCCACGGATCGACCCCCGGCCCACGCACCCTTGTTGTGCCAAATTGGGCCGCTGCCCCGGCCGGCCTTTGCATTGCACAAATGCAGCGGGCTTCCCTGGCTACGGGTCGGACTCGCCGGCCGGCTGCCGTTCGACGGCGATTTCGGCGTCGCGGATCGCGACCACCGCAAACAGCAGGGCGCCGCCGACCCCGCCGATCACCGCGCCCAGCGGCATGAAGGTAAAGAATACCAGCATGCCGCTATAGCCTTCAAAGTCGGTGGTCTTGAAAATTTCGACCCAGGCGAGCCCGCTGCCGATGCCGAGGGCGGCACCGCCCAGTGCGCCCAGCAGCAGACCCAGCAGCACGAGCAATGCGATTTTGATCAAAAATGAATTCTTCCATCGATGCGCAGTGTGCCTCGAGATTGGTCGCGGCGCGGCGCGCGAGGTTCAAGGCGGCGACGAAATAACGTCGGCCGGGATCAAACCGTGTCGGATTTGATGCCGGTCAGATCGGCGGCGACGTCGCGTTCCAGCACCTGCTGCACGAGGTCGAAGGAATCCAGGAACTGGTGGATCTGGGAGATGCGGCCGTCGCGCAGGGTATAGAAGTCCGCAAGGTCGATCTGCACGACGCGGTCGTTGGTTCGCTTGCGGAAGAACACCCGAATGGTGGCCGCGACCTTGTCCTTCTCGGCAACCATCATCGGTATCTCATAGCGCATGCTGGAATAGCGGGCGTGGACGATTTTCCACATCTCGGCGACGTCGGCCTTGCCGTGGCGGTGGCCCATATGGGGCAGGATGTCGATCGGGGCGTGGGCGACGAAATCGATATCGTCGTTGCAGCAGGCGAGCGCGCCCTCGATGTCACCGGAATAGAAGGCATCGAGAAAGGTCACGATGCGCTGGCGGTGAAGATCCTCGACCATGTTGGCTCCGTCGGTGTGAACCCGACTCGCATCATGGCCGGCACTGTCAATGAAATTGCGCGGCGATCAATCGGCAATAAGACCAAGCCGCCGGTGCCGCGAAGTCGCGTCCGCTTGCATCCCATGGTTGCGCATCATGGTTGCGCACGTTGCCGCAAGCGATTTGCCACGGACAATGCCGCCGTGGCATCCCGTCCGCAGCGAACGATGAAACCGAAACGTCAGCTCTTCCGGCTGTTCGGGCTTTGCCCCGCCGGCGGCTTGCCGGACGAGAACGGCGAGGGCGTGGCGCCGCCCTTCTTGAGGTTCTTGTCGGCTTTCGGTTTCTTCTTTTCCTTGTTGCTGCGCATTTGCCCCTTGGCCATGACGATCTCCCTCGCGCCCGGTTGAGACGGTTCGGC
>DASYBC010000150.1:0-43925 GCA_036500965.1 Allostellaceae bacterium
CCGGCGACAAAGTCCTTGCCGTGAACGAGATCATAAATGTCGCGATAGCCGACGTCTTGCCCTGCTTTTTCCGCGAGCAGGGCCAGGATCTTGAACTCTGTCAGGGTAAGGTCGATGGTTTTTCCCGCCCATACCGCGCGGTTGATGTCGAAGCGCAGCTCCAATTCGCCGAGCGTCATCTTTTCCGCCCGCACCGGCTCGGGATCGGCGGCTGGCCGCGCCCCGTCGGCGATCAGCTGCAAGCGCTTGACCAGGATCGTCAGGCGTCGCGACTTGTCGATGAAGTCGACCGCTCCGCCGGCGAGAGCCGCCTCCTCGTAGATGTCGTCGGAGAGTGCCGTCAAAAAGATCACCGGGATGCCGATCCCGCGCCCGCGCATCCGGCGCAGCACCTCGATGCCGGTCAGTTGCGGCATCCGCCAGTCGAGCAGCATGACGTCGGCGCCGCCGCCCTCTTCGAAATAGGCGAGCACGTCCCGGCCATTGTCGAAGCTCGTGACCTCGTAGCCTTCGTCGATCAGGTTGAGGCCGAGCGATTCGCGGAACAGGTCGTCATCGTCGACAAGCAGAAGGTGCGCCATGTTCGAACGCGCCTCAGCCGCCGCGGGCGACGATCAGCGAACGCAGGCAGTCCTGGCGGCTGGCCGGGTCGGCCGTTTCGCCTTTGAACGCGTAATGCAGGGTCCGCATTTTGCCGCTGCGCAGGTCGAGATAGAAGAACAGGTCGAGCTCACAGCTGGCGTTGCGATAACGCCAGATGGTCGCGGGCGGCGCTTCGGATTGCTCTGTCGCGGGCCCGAGCAGATGGGTTGCCGCCGGCTGGTCGAGCCCGATCAGCTCGCTCGCAGCAGGGGGCGCCGGTGCGGCCGGCTCGGGGCTGGCGAGCGCCATCGCCTCGGTCCCGACATCGGGAGCCGGGGCCGCGTTCTCGGCCGGCGGGACCGGCTTGTGCGCCGGCAACGGGAACACCCGCCGCAGCGGCGGGAGCGGCGGGAGCAGGGGCGGCGGCTCAACCGCGACCGTCCGCGGCGTCACCAGCGGCGGCTTTTCGGAACAGGAGGCAAGCATTCCCACACCCAGGCTCATCAGCGCCGGGTAGACAAAGAAACGCCGCCGCTCGATCCAATTTACCGCTGCCACAACCCGGCTCATACTCCATCTTTACGGCGCACCCTTAATATAACACAACTTATCGACGCGCCAGACGCTCGACCGCGCCGATGTCCCCGTCGCGGTAGATCGCCAACAGCTCGTGGTCGTTCAGCATGACATAAGTGTGGTCGCCCTGGTCGCAGCGCAGCAGCGCGACCGGGTATGTCGGCGCGGTCAGCAATTCGGACAGGTTCGCGCTGAGACCGGGTTGCCGCGGCAGCAGCGCGATCAGCGCCTCGCGGCGCCACACCGCGTAACCGAAGCTGAACGAGCCGTTGCAGGTGCTGCTGTCGAGCGGTGTGCTGTGGCCATCGGGTGCGCTTTCGACCACGGTATCCTGACGGATTGCGACGGTGTTGTCGTCGGTCGTCGTCCAGGCGCCGACAAACGGGTTCGGGGGCGCCGGCGGCGGGGTTGTCGCGCAGGCGGCGAGCGCCGCCGCCAGCAGCAGCGGGACAGCGCGCGCGACAGGCCATTGTTTTGGACGGCGGGACACCCGCCCTCTATATCGAAACGGGTGGCGCCGGCATACCGCGAAGATCGGGCAGCGGCGATCACGCGGCGGGCGGATCGCCGGACGACAAGCCAGCCGGCGGCGGCTGCGGCTTGACGGCACTCTGGGGCGGCATCAGGCTGGGCTGTCGAGATCGGCGACGGAGAACGGTCATGAAGCTGTTGTGGTTTCACCTGATGCCATACACCGAGCTGCCGGACGACTTCCGCGACAAGCATCCGTCGGTGTGGGTCGACATCCACTCTTCGCTGTTCGACCCGCGGCGTGCACATCGCATGTACAACGACTTTATGGACGAGCTCGAATTCGCCGCCGAATGCGGCTTTGACGCGATCTGCGTCAACGAGCACCATTCGAACGGCTACGGGCTGATGCCGTCGCCGAATCTGGTCGCGTCCTCGCTCGCCCGCCGCACCTCGGATGCGGCGCTGTGCGTCCTCGGCAACTCGCTTGCGCTCTACAACCCGCCGACGCGGGTCGCCGAAGAGTTCGCGATGATCGACGTGATCTCGGGCGGGCGTCTGATCGCCGGCTTTCCGGTCGGCTCGCCGATGGACACCTGCTACGCCTACAGCCAGAACCCGTCGATGCTGCGCGAGCGCTACCATGAGGCGCACGACCTGGTGCTGAAGGCCTGGACCGAGCCGGAGACCTTTGCCTTTAACGGCCGCTTCAACCAGCAGCGCTATGTCAACATCTGGCCGCGCCCCATTCAAAAGCCGCATCCGCCGATCTGGATCCCGGGCGGCGGCTCGGTCGAGACCTGGCAGTGGTGCGCCGAGATGGACTACGTCTACTGCTACCTGTCGTATTACGGCTACCAGGCCGGCCAGGCGACGATGCAGGGCTTCTGGGACGAGATGGCGCGCCTTGGCAAGGACCGGAACCCTTACCGTGCCGGCTTTCTGCAATTTGTCGGCGTCGCCGAGACGCGCGAGGAAGCCTATCGCCTCTACCGCGAGCCGGCCGAATATTTCTATGGCCGGTGCCTCCATGTCGATCCGCGCTTTGCCGGGCCGCCGGGCTATGCGAGCGAGGAGACCCAGCGCCGCGGCATCCAGAGCCAGGTGGCGCTGGCGGCGCAGGCCTCGCGGTATGAATCGAAGTTCCAGATGCTGGCGCGCGAGATGGATGCGATCGTCGACAAGGGCTATGTGATCATCGGCTCGCCCGACGAGGTCGCCGCCCAATTGCGCCAAGTCGCGACCGACCTCAATGTGGGCCATCTGATGCTGCTGTTGCAGTTCGGCAACATGAAGAAGGACCTGGCGCAGTACAACACCCGCCTGTTCGCCGACCAAGTGATGCCCCAGCTCGCCGACCTCTTCGCCGAATGGGAAAACCGCTGGTGGCCGCAGCCGATGCCCGGCGCCGCCCGCGCCCCGCTGTCGCCGTTTCAGCCAACGGCGGCGATCAGGGCCGAATAACCCGGCGCTACGCCGCCGCGCTCACAGCCGTTCGCGGCGCCGGTCGGCGAGCTCGAGCGTGACCAGCCGGGCAACCGTCGTGGCGAGGTAGAGCTGGCCCAGCACCGCCTCCAGATTGGCCAGGCTGCGGGCGAACGGGTTGACCGGGACGATGTCGCCAAAGCCGGTGCTGGTCAGCGTCGTAAAGCTGAAATACAGCATCAGCGCGATCTCGCTGGGGCCGCGCGCCGGCGTCCCGACATTGGTGAACGCACCGGGGCTCAGGTCCCAGATCAGGTGAAAGGCCGAGGCAAAGATCGTTCCGCGGTTGAGGTAGAGCACGAACGCGCCTTGCAGCCGCTGAAAGGTGATGCGGCCGGGAGCATAGACGGCGTGCGCGACGTCCCAGCTCAGCGCCGAAAAGGTCATGATGCTGCCGCCGCGGCTGAGCAGGCTTTCCGCCACCGTCGGCAAATCCGGCCGCAGCCAGACGGAGGCAAAGGTCGCCCCCAGCCCCACAAGGATTACGAGCAGAGCGCCGCGCCGGTGCGACAGCGCGCCGACGATCACCACCACCGCCAGCACGATTGTCTCGCCGATCGCCCGCGCCGTCGGCAGCCCTTGCGCGGCCAGCGGCACGGCGACGAAGACAACGCCCAATTCGAGGATCAGCAGCACGCTGAGGCTCGGATCTCTGAGCCGGTCCTGCCAGGTGTGGATTGCGGTCCGCCGCATCATCGCCGCATCATCGAAGCACGAGAGCCCGCCGATCGAGCATGATCCGCGCCAGGGATCGCCGCTTCTCTGGCAGCCAATCCGGCGCGCGTCCACTCCAATCGCCGTCATCGCCGAAACCCGGCGATCGGGCCGGCGGCATTGCCTTTATTCCCTATCAGCGGCGAAGATGATTAAATGCCTCGACCGCGCCGCGGCCGGATAGGGAGCGAGAGGATGCCGTCGATTTTCAATGCGCGCGATGCGGGGAATTACGAGCGGCTGATGGGGCGGTGGAGCCGGCGTCTGGCGCCGCTGTTTATCGAGCATGCCGGCGTCGCCGACGGCGAAAACCTGCTGGAGGTCGGCTGCGGCACCGGCAGCCTGACCTTTGCCCTGCCGCAGGCGGCCAACATCGCCAGCCTCGTGGCGATCGACCATTCCGAGATTTACCTCGCCGCCGCACAGCAGAAGAACCGCGACCCGCGGATCACGATCGCGCATGGCGACGGCGCGGCGCTCGGCTTTGCCGATGGGCGTTTCGATCGGGCGGTGTCGATGCTGGTGCTGCCCTCGGTGCTGCCGCGCCCGGATGTGGCGGTCAATGAGATGCGGCGGGTCACCCGCCCGGGTGGGGTGGTCTGCGCGGCATTCTGGGATTCGCCGGGCGGTGCGGTCGCCAGCCGCATGTTCTGGGACACCGCGACGGCGCTCGACGACGCCGCCATTGTCGCGCGCGACCGCACGATGGGGCGGCCGATCTACGCGCCCGGCGCCTTGCCGCGGATCTGGGCCGAAGCCGGTCTCGTCGAGATCGACCAGCGCTCGCTGATGATCCGCATGGATTTCGCCAATTTCGCCGATTACTGGGAGCCTTATGCCAGCGGCGAGGGCTCGCTCGGCGAGTATGTCGCCGGTCTCGACGCCGCCCGGCGCGATCGGCTCGAGCGCCAGCTGCGCATCGCCTATCTGTGCGGCCAGCCCGATGGCCCGCGCTCGTTCGCCGCGGTCGCGCTGTCCTGCCGCGGGGTCGTGCCGCGGGGCTGATCGCCGGACAGGCTGATCGCCAGAGGGGCTGATCGACCACTCGCGGGCGCCGTAGCCGGCTCAGGGTTCCGGCGGAGCGTCGAGCCGGCGGAGGATTTCCAGCAGCGCCGGTCGCATCGAGCGCAGCTCCTCCAAGTGGATCGCCGATAGGCTCGACAGCCGCTCTTCCGCGGCCTCGGTCAGGGCCAGCAGCACCCGGCGCCGATCCGCCGGGTCGTGAGCGCGCACGAGCAGGCCCGCTTCGACCAGCCGGTCAACCAGCTCGACCGCGCTGTGATGGCGGATGCCAAGCCGCTCAGCGAGATCGCCGATGGTCGGGTCGCCCGAACCGGGAAACCCCTTCACCGCCAGCAATGCCTGATGCTGCCGCGGGGTCAGGCCGGCGCGGCGCGCCGCCGTCTGGCTGAACTCCAGGAAATGGCGGATCAGGTAGCGGAAATCGGACAGCATCCGGTAGCCCTCGCGGTCGAGCCGCACCCGCTGCCCGCGCAATCGAGCCCGTATCGGATCAGCCATGAACGTCACTCTGCTTGCAAATTTTGCATCGCCCTACGATACATCTGGGGGTGCGATCTCCTCGGAGGAACAGGGTGAAGAAAGTCGAGCGGCTCAACGCCAAAGGCCCTGTCGGCGGCCATGCGGGGGCTCCAGCGCTCAGCAGCCTCGGCGACTTTACCACCCGTCCGCGGGTGCTGCTGATCTCGGCGATAGCCCTCCTCGTCGGCACCGCCGGCGTGATCTCGGGCGTCGTGCTGCTGAAGCTGATCCGCCTGTGCACCAACCTTGCCTATTTCGGTCGTTTCACCCTGGCCAACCTGCCGCTCGGCCATTCGCCTTGGGGTCTTGCCGCCGTGCTGGTGCCGGTCGGCGGCGCGCTGATCGTCGGGCTGATGGCGCGGTTTGGCAGCGAGAAGATCCGCGGCCACGGCATTCCGGAGGCGATCGAGGCGATCCTGCTCGGCCGCAGCCAGCTCGACGTCAAGGTGGCGATCCTAAAGCCGCTGTCCTCGGCGATCTCCATCGGCACCGGCGGCCCGTTCGGCGCCGAGGGGCCGATCATCATGACCGGCGGCGCCATCGGCTCCTTGATCGCCCAGCTGCTGCCGGTCAGCGACAGCGAGCGCAAGACCTTGCTGGTGGCGGGCGCGGCCGCCGGCATGACGACGGTGTTCGGCACCCCGATCGCCGCGATCATGCTCGCCGTCGAGCTGTTGCTGTTCGAGTGGACGCCGCGCAGCTTTGTCCCGGTCGCGGTGGCGGCGATCACCGCCGAGCTCGAGCGCACCTGGCTGCACCTCCCCTCGCCGCTGTTTCCATTCGACGGCGGGATGCATGTGACGATTCCTGCCGTAGGGGCCTGGGTCCTGATCGGCTTGCTGTCGGGCTTCTTGTCCTGCGTGCTGACGCAGCTCGTCTATGGCTGCGAGGATCTGTTTCTCAAATTGCCGATCCATTGGATGTGGTGGCCGATGCTCGGCGGCCTGGTGGTCGGCATCGGCGGGCTGATCGACCCGCACGCGCTCGGCGTCGGCTACGACAACATCGCCCAAATGCTGCGCGGCGGAACCTTGCCGCTGGCGGCGCTGCTGCTGCTGGTCGTCAAGGCGATCATCTGGGCGGTTGCCCTCGGCTCGGGCACCTCGGGCGGCGTCTTGGCGCCGCTGTTGATCATGGGCGGCGGCATGGGGGCGGCGCTGGCCCATGTGCTGCCCGCGGCGAGCCCCGGCTTCTGGGCGCTGCTGGCGATGAGCGCGACGATGGGCGGCACGATGCGCTCGCCTCTGACCGCGACATTCTTTGCGGTCGAGGTGACCGGCAACACCCATGTGCTGCTGCCGCTGATCGCCGCCTGCGTCACCGCGCATCTGTTGACCGTGCTGTTCATGCGCCGCTCGATCCTGACCGAAAAGGTCGCCCGCCGCGGGCACCATCTGGTGCGCGAGTATCGGGTCGACCCGTTCGCGCTCACCCAGGTGCGCGAGGTGATGGTCAAGGAGGTGCAGACTTTGCCCGAGACGATGACCTTGCAGCAGGCCGCCACCTTCCTGACCAGCCCGACGACCAAGCATCCAAGCTTTCCGGTGACTGACGGCGAAGGCTGCGTCCTCGGGATCGTCGATCCGCCGACGGTGCTGGCCTGGCGGCGCGCCGGCAAGCCGCGTCACGCCGAGCTGCGCACCTTGCTCGATGGCGCCGATGTGCCTTGCGTCTATCCGGACGAGTATCTCGAGGGGGTCATCGACCGCATGATGCGGTCCGATGTCGCCCACCTCGCGGTCGTTTCGCGAGCGGATGCCACCCTTGTCGGCTATCTGAGCTGGAAGGACCTGCTGCGGGTCCGCGTCCGGCTCCAGTCGGAGGAAAGGGAACGCATCGCGCTCTACCGTGAGATGCGCCGCGCGGCCAAGTGAGCGCGCGCATCCGCGACAGCAAAGGCGCGTCGTTGCGGTCAACTCGAGCGGCTCGCTGCTGTGTGCCCGGCACGCCCTTCGGTAAACGAAAAGCCAGGAGCCAAGTGGCGGGCGCATCAATAGCCGCGTGGCGGGGTCCAAGTGCTCGGCCGGCCGAAAAACTCGCCAATCTGATTAATAATTAGGCACACATGGCGATCGGGCGCCGGCTTCGGAGGATCATTGGCCGAAGCGCGATAGAGGGCGATTTGGCCGAACGCCACGCAACCAGACATTTTGCGAGTTCATCAGCGCAGTTGGCGCCGGTCGATTTAGGGTTGGTACGGCGCTTGCGTCGTCTCAACCCCGGAAGCGGAGGGACGGTGTTCGCGGTTTGCCCACCGCGACCATGCGCGCGCCGTCCACCTTCGACGATCATTCGAGAGGCCTCGCCAGATGAAGAATATCAAGAAGCGCAGCATCTTGGGCGTCGCCCTCAGCACGAGCCTGCTCGGCGTCGGCTCGGCTGGCGGATGGGCCGATGAGCTCGCCCAGCAGCCGCCGGTGGCGCCGGCGCCCCCGCCAACAGCACCGGCAGCGGCACCGCCAGCCGCAACAGTTACTCCACCCGCAGCGCCGGCGCCGGCCGCGCCGACCTCGCCGCTGATCGCGCCGACGATCACCGGCCCGCTGGCGATCCA
This sequence comes from Allostellaceae bacterium, assembly GCA_036500965.1. GTDB lineage: Bacteria > Pseudomonadota > Alphaproteobacteria > ATCC43930 > CGMCC-115725 > AP-15. Next base: position 7,925 of record DASYBC010000150.1, read on the forward strand.
GCTGCCGCCGCCGAAATACAACCTCGGCCCGCTCGGCGACATTTACCTCGACGGCATCGGCAGCGGTCTCGGGCAATGGCAGAACAACCCGTTCCCCGGCAACCGCTCGTGGCAGCCCGACCTGTCGAACGGCCAGCTCTTCGTCCAGAAGACCGACGGCCTCGTTCAGTTCTATGCGCAAGCCGGCGCCTATTCCATCCCGGCTCTGGGCGCTGCCTACATTCCGGCGAACCGGGCCTCCTCCTACGATTTGTGGGGGCCATTCCCACAGGGGTTCTTGAAGATCGCGCCGACCGACAGCCTGTCGATCGAAGGCGGCAAATTGCCCACCTTGATCGGTGCCGAATACAGCTTTACCTTTGAAAACATCAATATCGAGCGTGGCCTGCTGTGGGGCCAAGAGCCCGCGGTCAGCAAAGGCGCGCAGGGCAACTACACCCACGGGCCGATGGCCTTTTCGCTGTCCCTCAACGACGGCTTCGACTCGGGTGTCTTCAACTGGCTGTCTGGCTCTGCCACCTATACTTTAAATAGCACGAATTCGTTCGAATTCGCTGCAGGCGGCAATTTCAGCGGCACCAATCGCACTCCGACCTTGCGCACCCCGATCCAGAACAACTCGCAAATCTATAATTTGATCTATACCTACAACTCGGATCCATGGATTATTCAGCCTTATTTCCAGGCAACGCATGTCCCGTCCTTGCCGGCTCTTGGTTTTACGTCGGGCGCCTCGACCTTCGGCGCGGCGCTTCTGGTCAATTACGATCTGGGTTCGGGCTTCAACCTCGGCGGGCGCGCCGAGTATATCGCCACGACCGGCAACGCCGCGACCTCGCCCAACTTGCTTTATGGGCCAGGCAGCGGGGCGTTTTCTCTGACCTTTACCCCGACATATCAGTGGAAATACTATTTCGCCCGCGCCGAGGTCTCGTGGGTCAAGGCAAACAGCGTCATTTCCGGCGAGGCGATGGGGCCCAACGCCGACGGCAATTCGCAGACCCGGGTCATGGTCGAGACCGGCATCCTGTTCTGACCGGCATCCTGTTCTGACCGGCATCCTGTTCCGAGCTAACCGTCCGCGCCGGCGCGGAAGTTCACCGCTGCGCCTCGATCGGATCAGCTGGTAGAGTGTGAACCAGATCACACTCTCCCCCCGCCGATGTGGTCATGTTGCAATTCGTTCCCGGCGGGGTCTCGGAAAGGCGTTGCGTGCCCGATCTCGTCATTTTCGATTGCGACGGTGTGCTGGTCGACAGCGAGGTCATCTTTGCCCGAATCCTCGGCGAGTGCCTGACCGCAGCCGATTGTCCGGCGACGGCGGCGGAAGCTCTGGTGCTTGGTTTCGGCAAGAACCGCGACACGCTGACCGCCGCGGTCGAGGCCCGCTTTGGCCGCTCGCTGCCGGACGGGTTTTTCGAGACGATGCGGGCGCGCACCGCACTCGCCCTCGAACGCGAGCTGGTCCCGATGCCGGGGATCGAAGCGCTGCTGGAGGCGTTGCCGGCGGCGCGTTGCGTCGCCTCGAACGGCCATCTCGTCCGGGTGCGCGAGCGTCTGGCGCTGACCGGGTTGCTGCGCTTCTTCGATCCGCATGTCTACAGCGCCATGCAGGTGCCCTATGGCAAGCCCGCGCCCGACCTGTTTCTGCTGGCGGCGCGGCAATTGGGCGCGCATCCGGCTTCCTGCCTGGTGATCGAGGACAGCGTCGTCGGCGTCGCCGCCGCGGCTGCCGCCGGCATGCCGGTCATCGGCTTTTGCGGCGGCAGCCATTGCCCTGATGGCCACGCCGAGCAGCTGATCGCCGCCGGCTGCTCGCTGGTGTTCATGCGAATGGCCGAGCTGATGGCCCATCTATGCGAGGGGCAATGCGGATAATCCAGATCACCGACACCCATCTGAGCCGCGGCAAGGCGCATTTCCTCGATAATTGGGCGCCGCTTGCGCAATGGATTACGACGCAATGCCCGGACTTGGTGATCCATACCGGCGATGTCACGATCGACGGCGCCGATGTCGAGGACGACCTCGCTTACGCCAGCCGGCTGCTGCGCGACCTCGGGGTACGGGTTCGCGCGGTTCCGGGCAATCACGACGTCGGTGAAGCCGGGCATCACCGACAGCCGGTAAATCACGAGCGTCTGGCGCGCTGGCGCCGTCATTTCGGCCCGGATTGGTGGTTCGAGGATATCGGCGGCGGCGCCGGGGGCTGGCGGCTGATCGGGCTCGACGCGCTCATTCTCGGCAGCGGCTCGAGCGAGGCGGCGGCGCAGGCCCGCTGGTTCGAGGCAGCGATGAACGGGGCCGACAGCCGGCGGATCGCCTGGTTTTTGCACAAGCCTTTGTTCCTCGACAGCCCCGATGAGGGCGACACCGGGTATTGGTCGGTCAAGCCCGAGCCGCGCGCCTGGCTGATGGCGCTGGTCCGCCGCCATCGGGTGGCGCTCGTCGGCAGCGGCCACCTGCACAAGGCGCACGATTTTGGCCGTGACGGCACCCGTTACCTGTGGGCGCCGGCATCGAGCTTTCTGGTCGGCGAGATGCAGCCGGGCATGCCTGGCGAAAAACGCCTCGGCGCGGCTCGTTACGAGCTCGACGGCGAGCCGCTCGGCGCCGAAATCGTCGAAGTGCCTGGCCTCTCCCGGCATTGGCTCGACGATGTGATCGCCGAAGTCTATCCGCGCCCGCCCGCGTCCGCCGATACGGGCTGAACGCGGAGCTCCTCAATGGCTCCCGCCGAAAGCCGAAAGATGCGGTCCTGCGGCACCGGCAAGGTCAATGCGACGGCGCGCGACAGACCCGCGTAGCGGCCGCGCAGGACGCGGCCGACCAGCCCATGCGCGACGGCGATAATCGAAGCCCGTTCGTCCTGCTCGGCCAACCAGTCGCCGATGCGGGCGGCAAACGCGGCGTGGCTATCGCCGTCAGGCGAGCGGAAATACCATTCGTGGCGCCCGTCACCGTCGAAAATTCCCGGCGAACGAGCGGCGATCTGGCGATAGGTCAAGCCGTCCCACGAACCGAGCGAATGCTCGCGCAGCCGATCGTCCACCGCGATCGCGCGACCGGCGCCGAGCCGCTCGCGAATGATTTCGGCGGTTCGATAGGCCCGACCCTGCGGGCTGGCGACGATCGGCGCCGTGGCGGCCTCGGGCAAGGCCGCCAGCAGCCGGCCGATGGCGTCGGCCTGGGCGATGCCGCGCGTGGTCAATGGCGAGTCGAGCCGGCCCTGAAACCGCCGCTGCAAATTCCACTCGGTCTCGCCGTGCCGGACCAGCAGAATGGTCACGGGGCGGGGTGGGGGTTGCGCAGGCGATAGAGGACGTGCCGCTTCAGCGGGCCCTCCGGGACGTTCGGGTGGTCGTAATCGTCTTCGGGCGCCCGCATCATGCCGAGCCGCTCCATGACCCGGCGCGAGCGCAGATTGGCCGGCACCGTCACCGCGACAATCTCGCGGAGGCCGAGCGAGTCAAAGCCGTAGTCGAGCGCCGCGCCCGCAGCCTCGGTTGCGTAGCCACGCCCCCAATAGGCGCGAGCGAGCCGCCAGGCGATCTCGACAGCCGGCGTGAAATGCGCCTCGTACGGGATCCAGGCGAGCCCGACTACCCCAATAAAGCTCGCGACGCCCGGGATTTCGACGGCCCACCGGCCAAAGCCGTGGTCGCGCCAATGCGCCTGCAGCCGCGCCGCCCAGGACTCGCACCCGCCCGGCTGCGCTATCGGCAGCAAAAATTCCATGACGGCCGGGTTGGCGGACATCGCGGCGAAGGCGGCGAGGTCTGCGTCACGCCACGGGCGCAGCAACAGGCGCGAGGTCCGCAGCGAAACCGGCCCCGGTCTTTCTTCCGGCATGGCGAGGGGATCGGCACACTAGCGCCCTTTGAACGCGGGCTTGCGCTTTTCCATAAAAGCGGTGCGGCCCTCGGCGTAGTCGGCGCTGGCGAAGCATTCATCGACCAGGCGCTTGCACAGCGCGAGATCGCGCGCGCTCTCATCCTTCAGCGCCTCGCGAATCGCGACCTTGGCCGCGCGCACGGTCAATGGCGCGTTGGCGGCGATCATCGTGCAACATTCCTCGACATGGCTTTCGAGGGTGTCGGGCGGCACCACCTGGTTGACGAGCCCCATGCGCAGCGCCTCCTCGGCGGTGAACTGGCGCGCGGTATAGAAGATCTCGCGGGCGTAGGCGGGGCCGACCAGATCGACCAGCTTCTTGATCCCGTCATAGGCGTAGCCGAGGCCGAGCTTGGCCGCCGGAACGCCGAATTTCGAGCCCTCGGCGGCGATGCGCAGGTCGCAGGCGAGCGCGGTCCCCACCCCGCCGCCGATGCAATAGCCGCGGATCATCGCGATCGTCGGCTTCAAGGTTTCCTGCAGGCGCAGCCGCGCCCCCTCGGAGATCTTGGCATAGGCGGCAGCCGCCTCCTCCGAGGCGCGCCGTTCCTTGAATTCCGAGATGTCGGCGCCCGAGACAAAGGCGCGGCCGCCGGCGCCGCTGACGACGATCACCCGGATCGCCTCGTCGGCCTCGAAATCGTCGATGATCTGGCTCACCCCCTGCCACATCTCGAGCGAGACCGCGTTGTGCCGGGCCGGGTTGTTGAAGATCAGGTGGCCGATTGCCCCATCTTTTCGGGCGATCATTTTGCTGGTCAAAGGCTGGTCGAGCATAATGCGTTCGGGCTCCTCGGTGGGTCTCGGCACTGTGGCAGATCGCATGACGCGGCGCATCCGCCATTCTCGCGCGCGCGGGCTCAGCCTCCGGCGACGGCAAGGCCGCCGCTCTGGGCCACGGTCTCGATCGGGCGGTCCGGTCGGATCCAGTAGGTCATCACGATGGCGAACAGCAGCAGCCCGATGGAAAAGGCGAACGGCGTCGTCCAGCTGCCGGTCCGCTGCAGGATCCAGCCGAAGGCGACCGGCGACAAAATCCCGGCGACGGCGCCCGCGGCATTCATCAGCGCGCTCGAAGAGCCGGCGTAATCGGGGGCGATGTCCATTGTCGCCGTCCACAACGGCGAAATCGCGAAACCGAGGAAGAACAGCGCCACAGTGAAGCCGGTGAGCCCGATCGCGAGATCATGGACCATTATCGCCGGCACCAGCGCCGCCACCACGAGAACCCAGCTGCCGGCGATCAGCGCCGAGCGCGCGATCTGTAGTCGCCGAGTCCGGCGCAGCAGATAGTCGGTGACCACGCCGCCAAGCAGCTCGGCGATCATCGCGCAGAACAGCATCGCGGCGTAAAACAGCGACGATTTCTTCAGGTCGAGGCCGTAATTCTTCTGGAACAAGGACGGCATCCAGGTCACGTACAGCCAGCCGGTCCAGCCCTGGCAGAAATAGATGATCATCAACGGCGCGACGCGCGGGACGAGCCGCCGCCACGGCACCGGTCCGGAACCGCTGCGCCTTCCGGGATCGGCAATCGGCAGCGCGGCCAGCTCCGTGCCGGTGATGCCGGGATGTTGCCGCGGGTCCTCATGGAAAAACGACCACCACAGGGCCGCCCAAACGGCCGACAAGACGCCGAGCGCGACGAATGAAAAGCGCCACGAAAACCAGGTGATCAGGAAAGCGACGATCGGCGCCGACGCGCCGGCGCCGAGACGCCCGGCGGAGTGGGTGAGGCCGACCATCGTGCCGCGCGAGGCGAGCGAGGTCCATTTCGAGAGCGCCCTGGCGGCCGCCGGCAAGGTGGCGCCTTCGCCCATGCCGAGCACCAGGCGCACGGCGAACAGCGAAAGAAGCCCGGCCACCGCCCCGGTGACGATCGTCGTGACCGACCACGCCACGCCGCAGACCGTCAGAGTGCGGCGCGCGCCAAAGCGGTCGGCAAACCAGCCTCCGACCAGCTGAAACGGGGCATAAGAGTAGTTGAACGCCGAAAAAGCGAGGCCGAGCGCAATATTGCTCAGACCCAGCTCCTTCTGCATCACCGGCGCCGCCGCGGCCAGATTGACGCGGTCGATGAAGAGGATGAACTCCATCATGCACAGGAGGGCGAGGAAGTTCCTGGTCGCACGACCGCCGAGGCCGAACAGCATGTTGCCGATTCCTGCCGTGTCGGGACATAGTGTCGCAGATCCGGCGGCGTCCCCGACCGGCGGATTATTCACGGCCGCTATGCCCGCCACCACCTCAGCGCAGCGGCCGGTCGAGCCGGCGGCGCAGCGCCGCGATCACCGCATGGGCGGGCCGAGTGGGGCCAAACCAAGCCGGGGAATCTCGATCGCCGGGCAGCGGTTCATCACGACCTTGAGGCCGCGGGCTTCGGCGCGGGCGGCGGCCTCGTCGTCGCGCACGCCGAGCTGCATCCACACCACCTTGGCGCCGGCCGCGATCGCCGCATCGACGGCCTCGCCTGCAAGCTCGCTGCGGCGGAACACATCGACCATGTCGACGGGCTCAGGGACATCGGCGAGCGCGGCATAGCAGGTCTCGCCGAGGATCGCGCCGCCAACGGCATTGGGGTTGACCGGGATCGTGCGATAGCCCATCCGCTGCAGATAGGCCATGACCCGGTGGCTCGGCCGCTCCCGCCTGGGGCTCGCGCCGATGACGGCGATGGTCCGCGCGCTGGTCAGGATGCCGCGCAGATGGGCGTCGGAATAGCTGTTGTGGTCCATTCGATCCTCAGCGGTCCTGCCATTTGGGGGCGCGCCTGGCGAGAAAGGCGTCGATGCCCTCGCCGGCGTCGGCCGAGAGCATGTTGGTCGTCATCACGTCGGCGGCGTAGCGGTAGGCGGCGGCGAGGTCGAGCTCAGCCTGCCGATAGAACGCCTCCTTGCCGATCGCCACGGTGAACGCGGACTTGCCCGCAATCTCGTGGGCCAGCGCATCCACCGCCGCGCGCAACTCGCCGCTCGGCACGACGCAGTTGACGAGCCCGATCTCGCGCGCCCGCGCCGCGCCGATCAGCTCGCCGGTCAGCAGCATCTCCATTGCCGCCTTGCGCCCGACCGCGCGCGACAACGCCACCATCGGGGTCGAGCAGAACAAGCCGATATTGACCCCGGGGGTGGCGAAGCGGGCATCCTCGGCGGCGACCGCCAGATCGCAGCTGGCAACCAGCTGACAGCCGGCCGCGGTGGCGACGCCGTGCACCTCGGCGATGACCGGCTTTGACAGGCGGACGATCGCCAGCATCAATTCGCTGCATTGCGCGAACAGGCGCTCGTAGGCCTCGCGCCGGCGGTCGGCACGGATCTCGCGCAAATCATGGCCGGCGCAAAACACCGGTCCAGCGCCGGCAATGACAACGACCCTGGCCTGCGGGTCTTTGGCGGCGCGGCCGAGCGCCGCAATCATCGCCGCCATCAGCGCCGCCGACAGCGCGTTGCGCGCCTGCGGCCGGTTCATCATCAGCCGCAAGACCCCGCTCTCGGATGCTTCGAGCAGCAGCGCAGCATCTTCTCTCTCCTTGGGCATCGCCGTCATCGCCGCCTTCACCCTTGCCTGCCCGACGCGGAACCGCGACTGTCACGCTGGCGCTTTGCCGCGGCAACAGGTATTTTCAGGGGAGCGACGAAGTGGAGGACAGCGCCGCGCCGCTGCGAGAGGCGTGGTACTACGCGGCCGCCGGGCGGCGGCTCCGACCGCGGGCGATGGTGGCCAAGATCATGCTCGGCGAGCCGGTGCTGATCGGCCGCGATGCCGGCGGCGCCCCATTCGCGCTGCGCGACTTGTGCCCGCATCGCGGCATGCGGCTCAGCGCCGGCCGCTTTGACGGGCATGAGGTCGAATGCTGCTATCACGGCTGGCGCTTCGCCACCGGCGGGCATTGCACGGCGATCCCGGCCCTGGTGCCAGGCCAGGCCTTCACCCCCGAGCGGGTGCAGGTGCGCAGCTACCCGGCGCGCGAGGTGCAAGGCAACATCTGGATTTATCTCGGCGACGACCCGGCAGCGGCGCCGGACATCCCGCTGGTCGACGGGTTTGACGGAGCCATCCCTCAGCTGGTCGAGACGGTCGCGTTCGCGGCGGCGATCGACCATGCCGTGGTCGGGCTGATGGACCCGACGCATGGGCCATTTGTCCACCGCGCCTGGTGGTGGCGCTCGCGCCGTTCGATCCAGCTCAAGGCCAAGGCATTTGCACCATCGCCCTGGGGCTTCACGATGAGCCGGCACGCCCCCTCGACGAATTCGCGCGCCTACCGGCTGTTGGGCGGGGCGCCCGAAACCGAGATCGTCTTTCGCCTGCCGAGCGTGCGCATCGAGAACATCCGCGCCGGTCGCCATCTCGTTGGCAATCTGACCGCGCTCACCCCGATCGACGAGGAGACGACCGAGATCAACCACTGCATCTATTGGACCGCGCCGTGGCTCGGCATTTTGAAGCCGCTGCTGCGGCCCTACGTGCGCGCCTTTCTGCACCAGGACCGCGCGATCATGGAGCGCCAGCGCGATGGGCTGCGCTGGGGGCCGCCGCTGATGCTGATCGACGACGCGGACACCCAGGCGAAATGGTACTACCGATTGAAGCGCGAATACCGTCGCGCCCGCGCCGAGGGCCGGCCATTCGAGAACCCGCTCAAGCCCCGTATCCTCAACTGGCGCAGCTAGCTAAGGGAGTGAGCCTGGGGGAGTGAGCCTGGGGGAGTGAGCGATCTGACGGATTTCGCGGTCGGGACGACGGCGCAAGGGAGCGGGATCATGGGCATGCTTGATGGGCGGGTGGCGCTGGTGACCGGCGGCAGCAAGGGTCTCGGTGCGGCAACCGCCCGCCTGTTCGCGCAGGCCGGGGCTCGGGTCGTCGTGACCTTTGGCAGCGACGCCGCGGCGGCCGAGCGCCTGATCGCGAGGCTGCCCGGCGCCGGCCACCGGGCGAGCTGCACGCCGGCGCAGGATACGCGAGCCATCGACAGCCTCGCCGCCGCCATCGGGGCGACTGAGGGCCGGCTCGATATCGTGGTCAACAATGCCGGCAGCACGCGGGTGATCCCGCATGCCGATCTCCGCGCGCTCGACGACGAATTCTTCGATTTCGTGCTGGCGGTCAATCTGCGCGGCCCGTTCGCGACGGTGCGCGCCTGCCAGCCGTTGCTCAAGGCGAGCGGGCATGGTCTCGTCGTCAATGTCGGCTCGGTCTCGGGCGTTCGCGGCGGCGGCAGCAACATCGCCTATGCGGCGGCGAAGGCCGGGCTGCACGCGATGACGATGTCGCTGGCGCGGGCGCTGGCCCCCGAGATCCGGGTCGTCGCCGTGGCGCCGAGCCTGATGGAGACGCCAATGACCCGGATGTGGACCGCGCAACAGCGCGCCCAACGGATCGCGAGCAACCCGCTCAAGCGGATCGCCGAGCCCGAGGAGGTGGCCGCGGTGATCCTCGGCCTCGCGACGACAATGAGCTTTGTCAACGGCGCCGTCATCCCGGTCGACGGCGGCAGCCTGCTGTAGCTGGCCCCCGGGCGACGCGAGCCGTATTTCTCGGCGAAGCTATAGGTTTCGTAGTAGGCGGCGCGGTCGCACCCCGCATGCACGGTCTGCCCGACCAGCCACCGCGGCCGGCCGAGTTCGTCGATCGGACCGACCGGCGCCGCGCCCGGCAGCATCCGATTCTATTGAGGGGCACCCTAGACAAAGCCGCGTAAAGCTCGTCCGATCCCGCTCAATTCGATCGGTAAACCACCAACGGCACCTTGGTCGAGCCGGTCAGTCGGACGATCGCATCGCGTGTTACGCGCAACCCACCCGAACCGCCGATTTCCGCCTCGATCGTGAAGGCGTGGCCGATCATGACCGGCGCCCCGGCGCCGGCGCCGCGGCGAGCAATGATGTCCGATGCCGGGGCAGTGTTGCCGAACAGCATGGCCAGCACGTCGTTCGGGGCAAACGCCGGATCGACCCACGCCGATTGCGAGTAGACGGTCAGCGAGGGTGCGACCCGAGCGAACAACGCCGGGGTCATGCCCATCACCAGCTGCAGTTCCGCGACCGATTCAAATGGGCCGTCGCGCGGCCCATAAGAAAACCCGGCATCCCCGTAATCCTCGGCCTTTGCCCCGTTGAGCCGCCGGGCGCCGCCGGCTTCCCGCCAATCGAGGATCCTGTCGACAAGTCCTTGCGCGCCGAGCGGGTCGATCCCGACCGCGATAAAAAGCCGCCGCAGCAGCTCACCCTCGGCAAAGTTAAGGTCGATCTTGCCGGCTTCGTCCACGACGCGCATCGCAACCTGCTGGCCGGCGAAGCTAACGGCAAACGGAACTCCGTCGGCCGGGGGGTGGGCTGCGACGGCAGGGTCGAGCATGCGCAGGATGGCAATATTGATCGCCCCCTCGGCGATCGCGCCAAGCTGTGCCGTGGCATAGCGGGTGTGGTCCAACCGGGCTTCGGTGCCTGTGGTCGCGAGGATGCTGGCGACGATCGCGGCGAGGACCATCGCCGCCCACAGCACCGCGACGAGAGCGAAGCCGCGCTCTCGCCGATGCCGGTTCATTGGTGCGGCCAGCGCGGGCTGGGAAAATGCAGCGCGAACCGCGCAGCGCCATTCTCGAACTGGAGCGCGTCCGGCGTGATCCGGCGCAGCTTCCAGCCGGCGATAGTCTGCCCCGGAACCGCGCGGATCGCCTCGCGGCTGCCTGGCGGCTTGAGGATCGCGACGCTGGTCACGCCTTCAACGACGGTCCCCAGCAACAGATACTCGTGCAGCGCCGACTGCTCCGCTACCGTGGCCGGCGCCGGAACCTTTGGCGGGACATAAGGCTCGCGGGTCGGCGAGAACAGCGGATGCGCGGCGATCGCCGGATAAAGCACGGCCTGGCGTGGCGGAGCATCGGCGGGCCGCGGGGCGGCGGACGAAGCCGCGCTGATCGGGCCGGAGAGCGGCAGCCGCAGCGGCGTCGTCAGCAGTGCGGCGGCGGCCGTCGCGCCGGCAATCACCGCGAGACTGCGCCAGGCGAGCGGCCCGGCCGCCAACATGGCCATTCGGCGCGGGGTCATGATTGCGCTGCCGCGAGATAGCCGCTGACATCGATATCGAAATGCAGAACCGCCGGCCCGGTGGCCGCCGCCGTGCCGTCCGGCGCCGCAATCGTCAGCCGGTCCGCGAACAGCGCCGGCCGCGCAGTTTCGATCGCCGCCAAGGTCTTCGTGATCGTGTCGAGGCTGCCCTCGATGCTGAAATGCACAGTGATCTTGCGAAAGCCGTGCTCGACCGTCTCGTGCGCCTCAGAGCTGCTGTCGACCCGGCCGCCGCCGACGGCAACCGTCTTGCCCAGCTGATCTTGCACCGCGGCCCCGATCGCCGAGGCGCTGGCCCCGCGCCACAACCCGCCGGCCGCGGCGAGCTGCTTTTCCCGGGCGCGCTGCCGCCGCCGCAATTCCGGGCGGCGCGCGATGACCGCGTCGAGATGCGCGAGCCGCGCGGACAGCGCGGCGATATCGGCACGGCGCTGCGTGCTCAGCCCGATCAGCGGCTGGATCGCCGCCGTCCACACCAGCACCATCAGGCTCAGAAGAATCGCCAACGCGAGCGCCCGCCGCATTGTCGGCGACAGGGAAATGTTCATCGCTGCGGCGCCGGCTTGGTTTCGGCCGGCTTGGTTTCGGCCGGCTTGGTTTCGAAGGCCAGGTCGAAATGCTCGTGCTTGCCATCGGGCGCGAGCGTGATTGGCGAGCTGAAGCGGGGGCTCTGGAACAGCGCCGAGCGCTCGACCAGCGCGACCAGGTCGCTGGCGCGCGGCGAATATCCGCTGATCTCGACGCGGCGCCCGTCGAGGGTGAGGCCGGTCAGCCAGCTGTTGGTCGGCACCAGCCGCGTCAGCGCATCGATGATTTCGAGCGGCGGCTCCTGCTGACCGCGGCGCGCGAAGAACGCGGCATCGGCATCGACGGCCGCGAGACTCCGGCCCAGCGCGCCGACCGCTCGTGCTGCCGGTTGCGCTCCGGCAATCCGCGCCTCCAGCTGGTCCCGGATCTGGTCGAGCCGGTGCACGTAAAGCCCGTAGGCTGCGGCCGCAAGCAGCAGCGCGGCAATTTCCAGCCGCCGCCGCAGCGCCCGGCTGACATCGGCGCCATTGTCGGCTCGCCACAGCGCCGGCGGCTTGCCGGGCCCCTGCCAGTCGGCGAGGACGATGCGGCGCGGGCTCAACCCAGCCGCGCGCGTCGCCGCCAGCGCCTCGCCGATCGTTGTCTCTTTGGCAACAAACACCTGCACTTGCAGCAGCTTCTCGTCGCCGCCCGGCGCCGCCCGGTAGTCGAACCGGATCTTCCCCGCCCCGAGCGGGACGAGCCGCTCGATCTGATGCTGTAGGATCTGCGGCAGCGCCTGCTCGGCCGCGCGCGGCAGATCGAGCGTCGCCTCGAAGACCAGCGAGCGGTCGAGCCCGATCGTGACGCCCTTATGCCGCCGCCCGGACGCGGCAACCGCTTGGCGCCGTCCATCGGTCGGCCACAACACGGCGCCGCCGGGGCCGATCGTCAGCAGCACAACCGGATCGGCGGCGCCGCCAAAGAGGCCGATCAGGCGGCGCGGCAGCAGCTGCGCGAGCTCGCTGAGCCACCACGCCACGCCCTGGCGCACCAGCCGCGCAATGTCGCTAACCGGCGGCGACGACAGCGCCGTCGTCATCGGAGCCGCCGGCACCCGGCGGTCAGCGGGTCGAATACACAGGCGGTGTTGATCATCGCCCTGGGCGACGCGATGAGATCGGGCCAGGCCGGCAGCGAGCGGTCGCCGCGCTCGATATGGACACGCACCAGCTGCGGCAAGGTGGTGGCTTCCGCCCAGCGCTCGTGCCAGGCCGGTGCCTCGTCCGGCTCGTCGGCGCCGAAATAGGCAAAGCCGATGCGGTGGACCCGATCGAGCAGCACGACATGATTTTCCGGCAGCGGATCGCCGGTCTCGGCCGAGGGCAGATCGAGGCGCCAGCCGAGGACCAGCGCCCTCGCTCGCCCGTCGCCGGCGACATAGAACCGCAATTGCGCCGGGACCCCGGCGGCGATTGCCTGAGGCAGCGGCGCCAGAAGAGCGAGCGAGCCCGCCTCACCATCGAACGCGATCGTGCGGTCGTGCAGATCGGCCGACGCAAATGCCGGGTAGGCCGCGATGATCGCGTCGCGCAGCACATTTGCGACCGCCCATTGATCGGCGGCGTCGGCCGCCCGATCGTCGGTGCGCCCCCAGGCCCGCGCGGCCAGTCGGACGCCGCCGAAAACGAGCGTCGTCAGAAGCCCGACCAATGTCAAGGCGATCAGCAGCTCAATGAGGGTGAAGCCGGCCTCGCCGCGGCGCCGGCTCATGGCTGGTTCCCGGCCGGCCCGAGCCGGATCGTCTCGAGCCGCACCTGCCGCGCCAGCCTTCCGCTGCGCCAACCGACATCGACGGTGACGCGATGGCCGGCGAGGCCGCCTTCGGCGCGCCCGTAAGGGCTGATGTCGATCCGCCAGAAAAAGCCGCCCGCGGCGCGGCCGTCGGTGTCGCCGTCGGCGAGCGCGATGTCATGGCCGACCCGCGCCAGCTGCGATCGCGCCAGCAGCACCGCGCGCTCCGATTGGCCGTCATCGGCGAGGCGGCCAAGCCCGCCTGACATCGCGCGATAGGCGAAGGTAAAGGTCAACGCCAGGATCGCCAGCGCCACCAGCACCTCGACCAAGGTGAAGCCGCGCGCCCGCCCTTCAGTCATGCCGGCCCACCCGCCCGGTCAGCCAATCGACCCGGATCGATGCCGAGAGATCGCCGTGCCGCAGGCGGATCGTGCCGCCGCTGGCGCTGCCATCGGCGTAAAAGAGGATGCTGACGGTGCGTTCGATGGGACGAAAGGCGACCGCCGTGAAGCCGACCCTAGTGACGATCGCGGGCAAGGCGTGCGCGCCGGCGGCGGTCGACAGCCGATAGGTGCGGGTCGCCGGGTCGAGCACGAACCCGGTTGTGGTCTGCCGGCGGATTGCCGTCTCGTGCAGCTGGCGCAAGGTCGCGACCATGTCGTCGGCTGTGGCGCGCAGCCGCACGCTCGGCACGCCGGCGACAAACCTCGGCACCACGACCAGCATCAGCCCGATGATCGCCAGGACCACCAGCAGCTCGATCAGGGTGAAGCCGCGCGCCATGCCGCCCCTGTGAGACGCTTCGGCTAGACTGCGAGGTCGTTGATGCTGATCATCGCCGTCATCACTGTCGCGATGATCGCCGCGATGACGAGGCCCATCGCGATCGTGATCGCCGGCACCAGCAGCGCGATCAGCCGCTCGACGGTTCGCTCTGCCTCCTCCTCGAAGGTTTCCGCGACCTCGTTCAGCATGTCGTCGAGCCGGCCGGTCTCCTCGCCGGTGCGGATCAGCTGGATCGCCAGCGCCGGGAACTCGCCGCTGCGCGCGAGCGGCGCCGACAGCCCCTCGCCCTCCTTGAAGCGGGCGGCGACGGTCTCGACCGCGCCGGCGATGACCCGGTTGGTGATCGCCGCGCCGGAAAGGGCGAGCGCCCGCGGCGCCGCCACCCCATTGGTCAGCAAGACCGACAGCGTGCGGGCGAAGCGGCCGATCTCAAAGCGCCGGGCGAGCGGGCCGGCGATCGGCATGGCCAGGATAAAACGGTCGCGGGCGGCGGCGATGCGCGGCACCGATAACGCCTGGCGCATGCCGAACGCCGTTGCGGCGAGCGCCAGCAGGATCGCCCACCAGAAGGCACCGAGCCCGTCGCCGATCGCGAGCAGCACCCGGGCGCTTTCCGGCAGCCGCGCGCCGGCTTCGGCAAAGAGCGGCGCAAATTGCGGCAGCACGACGGTCAGGACCAGCATCACCGACAAAGCGGCGACGACGACGAGGATTGCCGGGTAGATCAGCGCCGAGGCGACCCGCTGCCGGTTGGTCTCTGCACGGGCGAGAAAATCGGCGAGCCGGCCAAGCACCGCCGGCAGGGCGGCGCTCTCTTCGCCGGCGCGCACCATGCTGACATAGGAAGCGGGAAAGCTGCGCCGCCGCGCCGCCATCGCCGCGGCGAGGCTGGCGCCGTCGCGCACCTGCGCCAAGAGCTGGCGGACCAGCTCGGCGCCACGCCGGTCAGCGGCAAGGCTCGCCAGGATCTCAAGCGCGCGGTCGAGCGGCAGTCCGGCGCGCAGCAGCCGCGCCAGCTGCTGGCTCAGCACGGCGAGGTCGCGTGCCCCGATCGCGCGCGGGCCGGCTAGGCGCACCGAGAGGCCGGTGCGCGGCGCCCGGGTTTCGACCGCGTCGATCGGCAACAGCGTCTGGTCGTTCAGGCGGGCGATGATCGCCGCACGGTCCGACCCGTCGATCTCGCCGGACACGAGCTCGCCGGCGACGGTCAGGGCGCGGTAGTGGAAACGCGGCATCGCTCTCAAATCTCGCGGGTGACGCGGATCACTTCCTCGACCGTCGTCACCCCGGCGAGCGCCTTCGAGATGCCATGCGCATACATCGTCCGCATGCCGCCCTGCACCGCCTGCGAGCGGATTTCGCGGGCATCGGCGCGGCGCAGGATTAAGGGATGGATCGTCTCGTCGAGCCCCATCAATTCGAGGATCATCGTGCGCCCGCGATAGCCGGTGCCGCCGCACTCCGCGCAGCCGAGCGGGCGGTAGAGGGTCGCCTCGCGGGCGCCGAGGCCGAGCTCCTCGGCCAATTCGAGGGACGGCCGATAGGGCTTGCGGCACCCGCACAGGCGCCGCACCAGCCGCTGCGCCAACACCACGTTGATCGTCGAGGTCAGCAGGTAATTCTCGATCCCCATGTCGAGCAGCCGGGTGATGGCGCTCGGCGCGTCGTTGGTGTGCACGGTCGACAGCACCAGATGCCCGGTCAATGCCGCCTGGACCGCGATCTGCGCGGTTTCGAGGTCGCGGATCTCGCCGACCATGATGATGTCGGGGTCCTGGCGCAGAAAGCTGCGCAGCACATGGGCGAAGGTGAGGCCGATCTGCGGGCGCACCTGCACTTGGTTGATCCCGTCGAGCAGGTATTCGACCGGGTCCTCGACCGCCAGGAGCTTGCTTTCCGGGCGGTTTAGGATGGTCAGCGCGGTGTAGAGCGTCGTCGTCTTGCCGCTGCCGGTCGGCCCGGTGACCAGCACGATACCGTGCGGCCGCTCCAGGATCTCGAGGAACCGCGGCAACAGGTCGTCGGCAAAGCCGAGTGCGGCAAAATCGAGCGCCAAGGTGCCGCGGTCGAGAATGCGCAGCACGACGCTCTCGCCATGCGCCGCCGGTGTCGTCGAGACGCGGAAATCGATCTCCTTGCCGCGCACCGCGAGGCGGATGCGGCCGTCCTGCGGCAGCCGGCGCTCGGCGATGTTGAGCTTTGCCATGATCTTGATGCGCGAGACGATGGCGCCTTTGAGCCGCGCCGGCGGCGGCTCGATCTCGCGCAGCACGCCGTCGATACGGTAGCGCAGCCGCAGCCGGCCGTCGCCCGCTTCGAGATGGATGTCGGAGGCTCCCATCTCGACGGCGCGGGTAACGAGCGCGTTGACGAGGCGGATGACCGGCGCCTCGCTCGCCAGATCCTTGAGCCGCTCGGAATCCTCGTCGCGATCGGCATCCTCGCGCTCGCCGGCCAGATCGTAGATCTGCTCGATCGCCGGCCGTCCGTCGCCGTACAGGCGGTCATAGGCCGCCTCGATGTCGGCCGGCGCCGCCGCACGACGCTCGACTCGCTTGTCGAGCGCGAATTCGAGCGCCCGGGCCGCCGTATCGTCGAGCGGGTCGGCCATCGCCACAACCAGCGCTTCGGCATGCTCGGCGAGCGGGATCAGCCGGGCCTGCTTCAGAAAGGCTCCGCGGATCTGCTCGCCGCCGACCGGCTGCGCCGGAAACTCGGCCGCTTCCACGAGCGGCGAGTCGAGCAATTCGGCATAGAGGGCGGCGAGGTCGCGCTCGCCAACGAGGCCGAGCTTGGCCGCGATCCGGTCGACCCGCTCGCCGCTCTCGATCTCGAGCCGGCGCACGCGCTCGAACGCGGTTGCCGAAAGCAGCCCCCGCTCGGCGAGTAACCGCCCGATCTGCGCGGCCAAGCTCGGCGGTTCGCCGCCCGGCATGGCAGCTTCCAGCTCAGCCGCGATCCGGCCGCGCGCATGCGGCCGCGGCGCTCATTGCGGGACCCAATCCGGTACCGTGCAGCCGGTGCCCGGCAAGGTCGGGTAGTGGCATTGCCCCTTGGTCGCGTCGGGCTCGATGGTTGTCGCGAGGAACTTGACCAGCCAGGTCGGCTTTCCCTGAATTTCGACCGCCTCTTCCGTCATTGGGAAGGGGGTCGGCGCCGGCCGATGCGGCGAGGGATCGGCGAGCGTCGCGTCCGCCGTAAAGCCGGTCTTCGGGATCGTGAACGAGAAGCCGTAGCAGCCCTTTGGCGGGCAGTCGAGATCCTTGAGCGCCCACTGGCTGCACACGGCCGCGGCCTGCTTGGCCAGCGGGTTCGTGTCCGGGAGCGCCGACACGCACTTGTTTCCGGAGGGTTTGCAGAAGGTATGCGGCTCGCACAGCCCGTTGTCCGGGACGATGTCGAGCGTGCCGTCGGTCAGCTTGCTGAAATCGACCCTGACGCCGACGATGCCGCTGCTCGCGATCTGGCTCGTATCCGCGTGCAGCCATGGCGGCGCTCCGAGGTCTTTGATGTCGTTCAGGTTGGTCAGGCTAACCTGGATCGCCTTGATGTCGGCTGCTGTAGCCTCCTTGCCGAGATAGATCTGATAGGTCTGGCGGGTGCTCGGCTTGGCATAGACGAAGAAAACATTATAGGTGCCGACAAATGTGCGGTCGTCGATCTTGGTGTCGGGCTGGAACACATTGACAAAGGTGTCTTTCGATTGGCCGCCGGCCGACGTGTTGTACTGTTCCGTCGTCTGGATTGCCTTGGGGACGGTAGTGTCGAGATAGTAGGTGCCGTTGTTGATGGTCAGCGTCTCGCGGGTGCCGAGGGCGGTACCAGACATGCGGATGAACGGCCAGCGGCATTTGCTCGTTATGCCGAACCTGGTCTTATCCGTGTTGCAGCCGTTCCCGTACCAGTGCTTCCACTCCCGCGTGCTTGTCGCCGCGTCGTCGCCTTTCGTGCCGGCGAGGAATTGGCGATAGAGCGGCACTCCGTAGCATTCCGGGTTGGAGCAGTCTGCATCCCAAATACCCCCCTCCGGCGTGTGATAGATCACCGTCGAGACGTAATCATAAGGGCTGGTTTTCGCCGTCACCGTCGGCGCCGTCTTGCTCGGCGGCTTGCAGGCGTTGGCTGGGTTGTTGTTGTCGCCGATATTGGAGGCGCATTCCGGGGTTTCGACCGGTGCCGTGAAGTAATCGTCCTCGTTGACCGAGATCGTCTGCTTCAGCGGGTTCGGTGGGATCAGTGTTTTCTGTACGTCGTTGCTGAGCCCGGTCAGCGTGCCGTCATCGTCGTTCAGCTCGGTCTGCCGGTCGATGCCGGTGAAGCTGTTGAAATATTGGTTTGTGTTCGCCTGTGCCGGCAGGCAGTAGACCGTTTTGACTGCGTCCGGGTCGGTAATGTAAGTCCCGGTCTGCCCAAAATCGCCGGTCGCTGGCGTCGATCCGGCAAAGGCCTTGAACAACGGGTCGATCACGAAATGGCGGATGTCGACATCGCCGAAATAAAGGTTGTTCGCATGGAACGCCGGCGGATAGAAAAAGCCGTTGGGCTGCTTCCAAGCGATCGCCGCGTTCGGCAGGTAGCACTGCGTGCCCGCGGGCTTGGTAGGATCCTTGAGGATCCCGCTGACCGTCTTGGCCCCGTAGATGCACCCGCCCTTGCCATTGTAGCCATCGGGCGCGCAATCTGCGGTCGAGACCTCGAGATATGCGTTCGAATCGCGATAGGAAGGCCCGTCATAGATGTTCTCGAGCCGCTCGTTCGAGAAAAAGTCGCTGACCGGCAGGCTGACGCCCTCCTGTGCGTTGAGGCAGTAGGGTGGCACCACGGCCGATGACAGCAGGGGCGCGCATTCGAGCTTATCGGTCGTCTTGGTCAAGGCGTTGAACGGGCCGAGATCGCTGGCGAAACGGTGCGCCTCGTCCTGTAGCTGGGTATGGCCGATCAGGATCGAGTCGCGCAGCAGCCCCCAATACCCGCTGATGATCGACGAGCGGGTGACGTCGCCGCCGGTGACAAAGGTGAGGCCGCCCTGCTGCACATCCGAGAGCACGCTGTTGGTCACCAGGTACCAGAACGGGCGCAGCCAGATCGCCGACACGTTGCCCTGCGTCCAGTGGAACGACGAGGTGAAGTGATCGATCACCGTCGCCGCGCAGTAATTTTCCGGGCTGTTCGGGTCGTTTGGCGGAAATGTGCTGCCGTCAGCGCACGGGCTGGCGATCTTACCGTTGGGGGGCGGGGTGCAGTCGTAGCGGGTCGGCAGCCCGGCGACTTGATTCGCCGCAGCCGGGCATTGCGTCGTCTTTTTTGCGCCGATCGCATGCGGGTAATACGGGTCGCGCGCGAGATCGGGTTTTGTGTACGGCCCGCCGTCCGGGGGAGGAACGGTCTGGCGCGTCGGCTTGGGGGCGAAGCTGGCGGTTTCCCTGACAAACGGCTTTTCCAGGGCGTTGACGTTCTTCTCGTCGGCGGCGACGAACCCGGCGCAGGCGGGCGCGTCGGGCGTCGTCTGCAACGACATCATCGTCGAGGTTGCAGAGTTCCCAGAAAAGGACTCGATCGCGCTCGCGCCGGCGAAGACAGCATTTCGCTGGAATCCGGCATAGCCGAAGACACCGGCGCCATCGTCCCATTTCATGTGGCCGCCGCTGCTGTTCGATGCTGTCGGCACATCCGGGCTGTCGCTGTTTTCCATCGGCACGAACCAATAGGCCGATCCGCACGCGCCGGCGCCGGCCGCCATGTCGCCCTCGAAATTGTTCCAGCCGTTGGTGATCCAGAACACGGTCGGGTATTCGTTGTCGGAACGATACGGGAAGCCGGGGTTCACGACATTCTTCGGATTGTCGCTGAAGGCCGAAACACCCTGATTGTCCGCGAGGATTCCCGGTACCCTTTGCGGGTTCTGGTCATTGTCGATCGCCGCGCGGGCGAAGACGCCGAGGTCGGAGTAGAAATTGTTGTCGGCCTCGGTGCCGTCCTCGAGATAATAGCCGTGGCCGATCGACTTCCAGCCGACATCGCGCTGGAAGGTGACGCCTTGGGTGTCGTGCAGCACGTACCAGCGGGTGTTTGAATCGTTGACCGACGAATCAGCGACAAAGGTATTGGGCGGCACCTGCCGGGTCTTGTGAAAATGGATCGGGTAGTGGCCGATCTTGCCGCCTTGGCCCAGCTCCGCGAACTCGACCCCGCGGATCTGGACCTCCTTGATGCCCTGACGGAACACGGTGTGCCCGCCGAAATAATAGGTTTTCCCCGCCTTTTGCGCCGCCGCTTCCGCCTGCTCGAAGGTCTCGCCGGCGACATCGCCGCCTGAGACGATGCGGATGCTGCGCGTCAGCAGCGCCACCGCGGCGCGCGTCTCGGCGCCATCTTTGACGAGGTTCGGGTCCATCCCGGCGTCTTCAAGGCGACCCTCGGCAGTTCCGAGCCGACTCGCGACCGCAAAACGCGTGCCGTTGTGAAACCATTTGATCGCCGGCGTGAAGCCGACCTTGTCGCCTTGAACAGAGGTGACCGTCAGTTCCTCGGAATGGCCCGGCAGGTAGTCGGTCGTGGTGACGACGATCTGGTCGCGGTCTTTATCGTTGGGCAGCCACCAGCGTTCGGCCGGCGAGCCGTCGAGCGTCAGCGAGTTGCCCGCGCTAACGTCACCCTTGAGGCGCATCCAGCTGTTGCCGGATTGCAGCGGCTTGTCGTCCAGACCCGTGGCGACCCCTTTGTAGCCGTTCATGACCAGCGCGCCGCCATAGGACACCGCCAGCACCTTATAGCCGAAATACCCGACCTTGCCGTCGGCGGGGTCGGCGCCGCACATGGCCTTGCCGTCCATCACCGCAAACGTGCTGCCATTGGTGCATTTGGCGTCGCCGTAGAGCGGCGCGTAATCGTAGAAATAATCCTTCGCTGCCGCCGGCAGACCGGGGATGCAATCCGAGCCCGTTTTCCCTATTCCGCAGCCGGGAAGGTTTGACCCGCCGTTGTTGCTCCACACCGTCTCGGGGATGCCGCACGGTCCGAGCCCGGCGCCCTCGGTCTTGCACAGCACGCCCTGCCCTTGCTTCTTCAGCGGATCGACCGGGGCGCCATTCTCGACGCTCTGGTTCGGGCCGTAGAGATAGATCGTCAGAAACCCGCCTTGCTTGTCGAGGCGCGCGGACGGGTCGCCATAGGGTGCCGTCGTGCCGGCCTTCAGCACGCCATTGGCCTCGACGATGATCGAACTGGCCCAGAAGTTGATGTCCGGCGAGCCGGTTTTCGGCTGCTCGAAATCGAGGCTCCCGTTGGGGCCGACAATATTGACATTTCCGTAGTAGTAATCTTTGGCCGCCTCGACCGTGCACGGTCCGGTGACCAGCAGGTCAGGCTGCAGCGGCGTGCCGACGCCTTTCATCAGATCCTGTGCCTCCACCGCCCCGCCGGTGCAGGTGACGGGAGTGGGGGCCGTTTGCGCCCGCGCGGCGCCGGGCGCGAAGGCCAGCAGCAGGCCGAGCGCGACACCGCCGATCGCCCGCGCGGTGCCGAGCGGCCAGCCGCACCGAGCGATGCCGCCTGCGCCAAAAAGCATGTGCTGACCCTTTCCCAAAGTGCGACGCCATCCGGCTGCCGGCTATGGTCGCAGCCGCCCGGCCGTGAGCCGGTCGCAGCCGGCCAAGCGAGAAAAGGTCAGGCGAACGCCGCTCTGGCGGCGAGGACTGTCGCACCGGTGGATTGCCCGTCCGATCGGCGCGATTTTTGGCCTCGCCTGCTCGGCCCGCTCCCTGCGAATTTAATCAGAAGTAGAGCAGGGCGGCAAGCTCTGTGTCAATTAGTTAACCACAATTCGGCGTCGGCGTGCGAATGCGGCCGACCGTCGAGGCCGGCGCGCCCTGCTGTCGAGCCGTGCGCGATTCGACGGCACCACGGCCGCCGCTATTCCTCGACGCCGACCGCGACCAGCGTGCAGCCGCCGCCGACAGTCGGCATCAGGATGTCGCGGACGCCGAGATTGGTCTGCACGATGGCGAGCCCCCGCAGCATCGCGATGGTCCGCCCGGCCTTGACCAGAGAGGCCTGGATCACGCTGCAGGCGCGCGCGCTCGGCACGATCTGCACGACCGCACCCTCGCATTTTCGGGGGCCGACCGGCGCCGCCAGCATCACCGCGGCTCCATTGGGGGCGACCGGGCTCTTGTAGCTGAGTCCGACGATCGAGACGAACAGGTTCTGGTTCGGCGCACCGCTCGTCCAGCTCGAGATCGCCTCGTGCGGGCCGTCGATGGCTGCAGCCGACTGTCGCACGACTGTGTCCATGCAGGTCGTGATCTTGGCCTGCTGCGCGTGCAGCACCGGCTGCAAGGCGCCGACCGCGTCGGTTGGCGCGCGCGGCGCCGGAGCGGTAGGAGCCGCGGCGTTCTTGACGGCAGGCTGGCGCTCCGCAGATCGCGCAGCCGCCAGCTGCGCAGTGCAGAGCAGACACAGCGATGCGGCCGCGCAGCCCGCTCCCCTTCGCACCCGCATTCTCGCCCTCGCTGCCGCCGTGCTTCGCCGGAACGGATCAAACCACTGCCGCGGCCACCGCGATCAGGATGCGGATGACGCACGCCACTCGGTCAGAACACCCAGCCGACCCCGACCCGGCCGATCGCCTCCGAGCCGCCGGTCCCGATCGCCACACCGGCCGACAGCACCGCGCCGGAGCCCGCCAGGTGGTGCACGAAGTCGAACGCAAAGCCGCCCTGCCCGTTATAGGTCGCGCCGCTGGCGCCAACAAAGGTGCGGCCCTGGTCGGGGATCATCGCGCCGCCGAGCGCCGAAGCTTCGGCGACGCCGGCCGAAAGGTGGCGGTCGAGCTGGTCGAGCCCGGAATTGAGCTGACCGAGATTGACCGCATCGGTGGCGGCGATGCCGGGCGCCAGATTGGTGATGCGCTGCTCAGCGCCGGGGGCGCCGACCGAGACGGTGTTCGGCTCGCTGGCGATCGCCCCGGCGCCCAACGCGACCGAATGCGACGCCAGCGCCTGCGCTCCCGGCCCGATCGCCACCGAGTTGGCACCCGCGGCCAGCGTACCCTGGCCGCCGCCGAGCGCCACCGAGTTGGCGCCGCTCGCCTGCGCCGCCTGGCCGGCCGCCAGCGACCCAGCGCCCGACGCCATGGCGCCCTGGCCGAAGGCCGAGGCTTCCTGACCGCTCGCGGAGGCGCTCTGGCCGACGGCCGTCGCGAAATCGCCGCTGGCGGCGGCGCCCTGGCCGACGGCGAGCGCGTTGGCGCCGCTGGCGAGCGCGCCGGCGCCGAGCGCCGCCGACTGGCCGCCGCTCGCCGCCGCACCCTGGCCCAAGGCGGTCGCGGCGATGCTGCTCGCGAAGGCGCCCTGGCCTACTGCGGTCGCGGCGATATTGCTGGCCAGCGCACCCTGACCCAATGCGGTCGCGGCGATATTGCCGGCGAGCGCACCTTGGCCGAGCGCCGTCGCAGCGATGTTGCTTGCCGCGGCACCTTGACCCAGCGCGGTCGCAGCGATGTTGCTCGCCGCGGCACCTTGGCCGAGCGCGGTCGCGGCAACATTGCTCGCCAGCGCACCCTGGCCGAGCGCGGTGGCGTAAGCGCCGCTCGCATTGCTCCCTTGACCAAAGGCGGCGGCATTGGCGGCGTTGGCGAGGGCACCAGTGCCGACCGCGGTGGCGCCGGTCTCGCCGCCGCCGGTCGCCCCGGCCTGCGCGCCCTGCCCCAATGCGGTCGTCCCGCCATTGGCCGAGACGCCGCCGGCATTGCTCGCCTGGCCGAAAGCGCTGGAGCCCGCGCCGCTGGCGACCGCGGTCCCGCCGAATACGCTCGAATTGGCGCCGCTTGCAGCCGAACTCGCGCCGACGACGGTCGCCAGCGTGCCGGTCGCGATTGCCGACCGCCCGACCGCGGTCGATTCGGCGGTGCTCGCGGTGGCGCCGGTACCAAGGGCTGTCGAATCGGCGGCGCTCGCGTCCGCGAATCCGCCGAGCGCCGTCGCCAGCGTGCCGCTAGCATCCGCCCGGGCGCCGAGCGCGGTCGACTGCGCCGCGGTTGCATCCGCCTGCTCGCCAACCGCGGTGGAGCGGTCCGCGTTCGCATGCGCCAGCTCGCCGACTGCGGTCGACCGCGTCCCGGTCGCCGTCGCGAAGGCCCCGAGGGCGGAAGAATTATTGGCGCTCGCAGTCGCGTTGCGGCCGAGCGCCGTTGCGTTCGCCCCGCCCGCCGTGCTGCTGTCGCCGATGGCACTGGCGCTCGCCGCATTGGCGAAGGCGAAATTGCCGACCGCGGTGGCGTCGGTCTCGCCGGCCGCGGTGGCTCCGGCGAGCGCGCTCTGCCCCAGCGCCGTCGTTCCGGCATTGTGGAACGCGCCGCCGGCGTTGCTGAACTGGCCGAAGGCGCTGGAGCCACTGCCGCTCGCCAGCCCATCCTGGCCGGCAACCGTGGATTGGGCGCCGGTGGCGACCGCGTTGCTGCCGAGCGCGGTCGCGTCCGTTCCGCTCGCGGTGCTGAGGGCGCCGAACCCGCTGGCGTTGGCGGAATTGGCCGTCGCGGTCTCGCCGACCGCGGTTGCACCAGGCGCGTTGGCCGACGAGGCAGAGCCGCAGGCGAAAGACCCGGCGCCGGCATTCTCGATGCAGCCGGCCGTCGTCGCTGGCACTGGCACCGTCTGCGCCCGCGCCCCGTGGGCTGGCAGCACGGCCGCCATCGCAGCGGCGGCGCCCAGGATTGCCCGGCGGGCGTGCCCCCGCAGCCACAGCTGCGACGAAAATCGACTGGCCATCGAAAAGGTCCCCCCGATCGCTGTCGTGCCCGGCGCGGCGGCCGGCCACGCTCGAAGCTCGCTAGCCTAACATAGCTTACACGAGGGACGTCTATCTACCTGAAATTGCGTAACCCGAAATCCCGGATCGGCGAGCAGCGGATCGCGGCCAGAGGGGACAGCGGGGTGCTGGGCGGATGGCGGGGCGCAGGCCGCGACGCCGTGGCCGCCCGATGGCCTTGGCGAAGAGCATGAGCCGAAGCGTCGGGAAGCGTCGGGTGCTCGTCATTTCGACTGCGAGCCGGCCCAGCGACCGAATTTCGTTGCAGCGGGCTTCGCCGGGGCGAAAATTGAACTCCGGCTGACCGGGATCGGGGAATGTCAGCTCACCTGCAGCATGACAGCGAGGGAGAGAGTGGAGATGGCGCCCCGCAACACGGTCGATCGGGTTTCCGAAATGATGTTTCCGGGAGGACGGCAATGACCCAAGTTGGCACCGGCGAATATACCTATGAGCTGATCCCCGATTTCTTCAAATTACCGAACGGGGAACCGTTCGGGATGATCAGCCGGGTGGCGACCGATTCGCGGGACCGCGTCTACGTATTCCAGCGCAAGGATCCCCCGGTCGTGGTGTTCGACCGCGAGGGCAAGCACCTGGGCGCCTGGGGCAGCGGCGACGTCACCGACCCGCATGGCTTAAAGATCGTCGGCGACGTCGTCTACACCACCGACCGCTCCGACTCGGTCGCGAAATCGTTCACCCTGGAGGGCAAGCCGATCTTGGAGCTCGGCCAGCGCGGCGTCCATTCCGACACCGGCTGCACCGGGTCGCCGTGGCTGGCGCTGCGCGCGGCCGGGCCGTTCAATCATCCGACCGAGATGATCGCCCACCCCAATGGCGACATTTACGTGACCGACGGCTATCGCAACTCGCGCGTGCATAGGTTTACGCGCGAGGGCCGACTGGTCAAGTCGTGGGGCACGCCGGGCCATGGCCCGGGCCAGTTCCACCTGCCGCACAGCATCGCGTTCGATGATGACGGCAATCTTTACGTCGCCGACCGCTCGAACCAGCGCATCCAGATCTTTACGCCGGAGGGGGACTTTCTCGGCCAGTGGACGGGCATGGGCGGGCCGAACGACATCAGCCGCGGCAAGGACGGCAATTTCTACATCGCCGAGCAGGAGGACAGCGGCAAGCCCGCTTATGTCTGCGTGCGCGACGGACATGGAAACGTGCTCGCCCGCATGGAGAGCCGCCATATCCACGGCATTGGCGTCGATTCGCGCGGCGACATCTACGCCGGATTGACCCAGGACCGCAGCGTGGACAGGTTCGTGCGAAAGTAACGGCTGCACGGCGCGCATCAGCGCGCAGCGAAGCTGTTTGTCGTCAGCAAACCTAGCGAGGTGCTGATCCACCACGCTAGGTTTTAGCGGCGGTGCACCGCTCAGTGCCCGAATTTGTCGGGGTCGGGTTTGCGGCGCTCGGCGAAGGCGCGGCCCAATTCGTGGCTCTCGTCGGTTTCGAGATAGCCGCGCAGCAAGAGATCGTGGGCCATGCGCGACAGGCCGCCGGCGCCGCCGTGGCGGGCGCCGAACGCGGCCTTGATCGCAGCCAAGGCAAAGGCGCCGCGCTCGGCGATCTCGAGCGCCATTGCCCGGGTCGCCGCGGCCAGTTCGCCGTCCGGCACGACCTGATTGATCATGCCGAGGTCGAGCGCCTCCCTGGCCGAGAGCCGCGGGTTGCGGAACCAGATTTCCTTCGCCTTTTTCTTGCCGACCAGGTCTTCGAGATACCAGGTGCCGTAGCCGGCGTCGAAGCTACCCATCATCGGCCCGACCTGGCGGAAGATGGCGCTTTCCTTGGCGATGGTGATGTCGCACATGACCTGCAGCACGTTGCCGCCGCCGACCGCATAGCCGTTGACCGAGGCGATCACCGGCTTCTGCAGCCGCTCGATCGCGTCATACATATCGAGCACCGGCAGCACCCCCGGATAGAGCAAGGTGTCGTCGAGCCCCTCCTTGCGCCCGCCGATGCAGAAAAAGCGGTCGCCGGCCCCGGTGATGACCAGCACGCGGGTACGCGTCTCGCGACGCACGAGGTTGATGCAATCGCGGATTTCCTGGCACATGATCGGGGTGAACATGTTGCCGTCCTCGGGGCGGTTCAGGGTTAGGGTGCCGACCGGCCCGTCCTCGGCGTAGAGGATCGTCTGGTAGCTCATCGGAGGGTGCCTCGCGCGTCAGGAATCTCGTCGAAACGAATGGAGATGGAGCGATGCTACAGGATTTGCTGCCGCAGGCCGAACGGATCGCGGCCAAGCTCAAGGCGCGCAACGAGACGATCTCGATCGCCGAATCCTCGACCGCCGGCATGATTTCGGCAGCGTTGCTGGCGATCCCCGGCGCGTCCGCGTATTTCATCGGCGGCGCGGTCGTCTACACGCGCCAGTCGCGCACCGCATTGCTGGAGGTGAGCGAGCAGGACATGGCCGGCATCACGCCATCGACCGAGCCCTACGCGCTGCTGTTCGCGCGCAAGGTCCGCGGCAAGCTCGCCACCACTTGGGCGGTCGGCGAGACCGGCACCGCCGGACCGACCGGCAGCCGCTATGGCCATGCCGCCGGCCATTCCTGCATCGCCGTGATCGGCCCCAATGGCGAGCGCTCGATCACCGTCGAGACCGGCAAGTCCGACCGGGTCGACAACATGCGCGCATTCTCGATGGCGGCGCTCGACCTCTTGGAAAAAGCCCTCGGCTGAGTCGATGCTGCGGGCACGCGCGTGGGGTCGGGATCTGTCGGATCGGACCCGCCCGTCTGATGTTCGCCGCTCGCGCGCTCTGTCGGTAGTTTGAACTGCTCGACAAAGAGGTCACGGAAAGCACACTCTTTTGACGCAATGCTGACGCAATTGGCGACGGCATTCTGACGAATCCCCACGATACTCGCGCTGCGCCGGTTTTTGGCCTCGGCATGCGCGCGAGCACCGGCTCCGCGCCGCGGGCTCTCGAACCGGACGAGATCGATCTTGCCCGACCGTCCGATCGAGAGTACCGCATCATTGAGCGACGCCCTCGAATTACCGACCCACGCGCCCGGCGACGCAGCATTGCTGCGCCGGCTGGCCGATGGCGACCTCGAGGCCTGCCGGCGCGAGCTCGCCGACGCGGCCGTGGCCGACGATCAACGCGCCGCGTTCTATTGCCGGTTGGCGGAACGGCTGTTCTATGGCGGCAGCCCGGAGGCGGCGGTCGAGTGCGCGCGCGCCGCCTTCGACCTCAAGCCGCCGCAAGAGCCGATCGCCGAGTTTTGCGCCTGGCTGTTCAGCAATTGCGAGCGCCATCGGGAAGCGGCGGCCGCCTATGAGCGGCTGCTGGAGCACCGCCCCGGCTGGGCCGCCGGACATCGCCACGCCAGCGGCTCGTTTGCCGCCGTCGGTGAGCTCGACCGCGCCATCCAGCACGGCGCCCGGGCGAGCGAGATCGAGCCGCACTCGTTTGAGTTCGCCAACCATGCCGGCTGCCTGCTGGCCACCGCCGGGCTCCACCGCGACGCGATCGGCTATTTTTCGCGCGCCGCCGCGATCGAGCCCGACAATCCTGCGGTCCTGTGCCGGCTGTCGCAGGCCGCCTTCGCCCTTGACGACCGCAAGGCGGCGGTCGACTGGGCGTTGCAGGCTTACGCGCTGGCCCCGGCGGAGCGCTTTTGTGCGCTCCATGCGGCTGAGCTGCTGCTGCGCTCCGACCGGGTTGCCGAGGCGGCCGCGATCGCCGCGGCCAATCTGGCGCTTGCCGGCGAGGACGACACCGCCTATCGCCTGCTGTCGGCGGCGCAGATGCTGCGCGGTCGCGTCGAGGACGCGATCGAGGCGATCGACCGCGCGCTCGCCTTGGCCCCGGCCAGGGCCGAATATCACGTGCATCGTGGCAATCTCTTGTATCGGCTCGGCCGTTTCGAGGACGCGGCCTCGGCGCTCGACCGGGCGGCGGCGCTCGATCCGGAAAACCCGGCGACCCGGCGCTCGCAGCTGAGCGTCTATTGCGACAGCGGCCGATTTCGCGAGGCGCTCGCCGTCGGCGGCGAGCTGATCCGCACCGCGCCCGACAACGAAGAATACGCGCGCGCCGTGCTGCACGTGCTGAACCGGCGGCTCGAGACCATCGAGGGCGACTATGTCGTGCTCGGCGAACGCCGCTCGCCGCCGGATCGGGCGCCCCGGCCGCAGCCCGGCTATTGGGCGGCATTGCGCACCCAGTGGCGCGTCGTTCACGCGCTGATCGTGCGCGAGACCCGCACCCGGTTCGGCGACTCGACCCTCGGCTATGGCTGGGCATTGCTCGAGCCGATCCTGCACATCCTGACCCTGTCGCTGTTTTTCGCGGTTCTGATGCACGGCCGCCCGCCGATCGGCACCCAGTTCTTCATCTTTTACTACACCGGCCTCATTCGGTATTATGGAGCAAGCGCCACCAAGCCGAGTTTGGCCGGGGCGCCGCTCGCTACCACTTGAATGTAGGCCCTATTGGCCGTCCCTTAAGCCATCGTGGAGGGACCGCTTTCGTGTCCCATGTGAATATTATGGGTGGTGAACGCCATGTAAAATTAAACAGAAACCGAAATTTATGGAAAGAGACGACCCGTATTATTGCGTGTCTGATTTTTCTTACCTTAATCGGCACCCAACATCTAAATGGATGTGTTTCTAGTGGACCAATGTTCATGGGCTCCGGACCGATCAATAGATCGTCGCGAAGAGCCCCACTTTCATTAATCTCAACATCATCAAGTACACAGTTAAACTGCGTATTGTATGCAACGAACAGAGAGCTTTTATTGACAGCGACGAATGGCACGTCAAATGCTTGAGAAAGATCGGGAGGGCCAGCATCAATATCTATGTTCTTTGGCCAAGGCGGTCCGCCGGTTAACTGATAGATTGCTGCTAGAAGAGTCAAAATGGATAAGATTGTTCCGATGGACCATTCCACTGCCCGCCGAAATTTGCGATGTCGTGGTGTGGTCAGTGGCGACAGGGGCGGCGCTAGTGGGAGTGTACGTACTTCTCGCCGTGCTGTCGAATTGGAGCGGTTAGGCTTTTTCCGCCCGCGTGACTTGGCCATGTGATTAGGTACTACAACACGTCCTCCAATCTCACCTGCTCAACCCCGATCGCCTTCATTGCTGCAAATAGGAACCATGCCGGAAACGCGCCTCGGTTGACCTTCACGGTGACTGATCCCTTGGTTTCCTTGATGCCCATTTCGCCAAGCCGCCGCGCCAGCTCTTCATAGGTCACCTCTGCCCGTTTTAATTCGGCCTTAAGAAAACGCCGCGCGCGTGTCGCCCATTCCTCTCTACCGTCCGCCATCCACCAGCCTCACAAAATCGTACTCTGAGTAACATATTCGTCGCTTTTCTGGTTGACAAGGGGCGGTCATAAGATACATATTCGTTCGTAAGAGAACGAATATGGCCGCTCATTTCCTCCTCACCGCAGCCGCAAGGACGCTCACGTTAGCGTCCGTCGCGCGTATGAGCGATGAGGAAGCCGAGCGGGTCTTTGTCCGGCTCCGCTGGGCTGACAACCATGGTGACGCCTACTGCCCGCATTGTGGTTGCCCGACGGTCTATGCCTGTCGCCGGCCGAACGGTGCGCCGCGCTGGCGCTGCAAAGCCTGCCGCAAGGATTTCAGCGTTACCTCCGGAACCCTGTTCGCCTTCCACAAGATGCCGCTGCGCTCCTACCTGATGGCGGTCGCCATTTTCGCGAACGAGGTCAAGGGCAAGAGCATGCTGGCGCTCTCCCGCGATCTCGGGACGCAGTACAAAACCGCGTTCGTTTTAGCGCACAAAATCAGAGAAGCGATGGCTTCCGAGGTCCGCAAGAGCGCGGTCGGGGGCGAGGGCAAGCGGGCGGAGATTGACGGCGGCTATTTCGGCGGCTACGTGAAGCCGGCAAACCATCGTGCGAACCGCCGTGACCGGCGCCTGCGGCAGAACCAGTCGGGGAAGCGCAAGGTCGTGGTCGTGATCCGCGAGCGCGGCGGCAACACGCTCCCTGGCGTGTTCGAGTCCGAGGTCGCGGCGCTCAACTTCATCCGCCGGCAGGTGCCGCGCGAGACTACCCTATACGCTGATGAGGGAAGCGCCTGGAACGAGCTGCATGCCCGCTACACTCTGCATCGAATCAATCACCAGGAAGCCTACAGCCTGCCGGGCGAGGTCTACACGAACAATGCCGAATCATTCTTCTCGCGGATGCGCCGCGGCGAAATCGGCCACCACCATCATGTTGCCGGCCCGTATCTGATCCGCTTCGCGCAGGAAGCCGCCTGGCGCGAGGATCACCGCAAGGAGCCAAACGGCTCCCAGGTTGACCGGCTGATCGGGCTGGCGATGCACAACAAGCCCAGCGTCGATTTCTGCGGATATTGGCAGAGAACAAGCGTATAGATTTATAATGTACCCAGCAAGTTGCGCTCGTTAGCTATTGCCGATCGGGCGTCTTTTATATTTTTGGCAAATCCTTGTTGTGCATCTCTTAGATTGTCCCTGAGTGTTAATATTGACGGCAACCAATTGCGTTGATCATTATTTATTGTCCGCAGTTGATTTGCCATCATACCGAGCGCTTCCAGCAGAGCGGTCGTTCCGCTGATGAGTGGCGGGGTAATGTGTTGAATTTCACTTTGGTCATAGTCATGTTTCGCGAGAAATGTTCTGAGTTTATGTAAAAGATCGCGCGCACCATCACGATAAGTGGCATAATTCGTTTTCTCAGTTCGCACGGTCAGTGCGGCAAACTCATTGTCCTCGTTAGCTAATTGTTGCTGAACATTCATATCTAAATGATCAGCTTGGTCTGCAAATTCAGATAACATCGGCAGCAATGAGGATATTCGCTCAATATCGGCGTTACTATATCGGCGATGTTTGTGGGCGACGCTTGCGGTGTGTTTCGTAGCCAACGCGTCAGTAGCGACGGGCGAGTAACCGCTCCCGTCGATTATCCCGAATGAGCGAATTAGAAGAACGATCGTGGCTATAATTAAAAATATAAGAGGGGAAAATGCGAAAAACTGCGAAACCAGATTTTCGCTCGATCACCGATTGGTTCTATGTGACGCGCCAGTTCTGGCATCAATTTGAGCGCCTGATCGAGTGCTGACAACGCGACCGCCACCCAAAGAACGGTGAAGCCACCCCAATCCCAAAAACCCCATTCGCGCATGGGCTTCCGTTACCCATCTTGACAAATACCATCGTCTTCGCCTCATATCGTACAAAGGCAAAGGCGGCTTCTGTAGCCATCATCTCCGGGCAGGGGGCGGCATCCCCCTAGCTCACCGCCAATATAACACGATCAGCCAGTGCGTAACTATAGCGCGTCAATCTGAAAGCGCTGATCCGTCAGTTTTCCGTACCGCAAGCTTCCACCGCACCCCGCGCCCGCTCCCGACCTTGCCAATCGCGCCCTCGCGGGCCATCGCGTTGAGCTGCATCGTGATCCGCCGCACGAAATCGGCGCGGGTCTTCGCGTCGTTAGCGCCGTCGAGTCCCTTGTCGCTCATTGCCACCGTGGCGATATCGGCTGCCGCGACGATCGCCCCGCCGCGCATCGCGTCGTAGGCGCGGCGGCTGATCTCCCCATGGGCGAAGTAGTCTGATCGCGTATGCCGTCGCTTGCGGGCCGGTATGTCGGCGGGATCAAGGCCGGGGCGGAACAGCCGCAGCACCGCATCGATATGGACCAGCTCGGCCCGTAGCTGATCCTGGCGGCGCTCTAGCTCGGAAAGCTGTAGCGCGACCTCGGCCCGCTTGTCGCACAAGGCCCGGACGGCAACGATATGATCTTCGGGCTTGGATAGCTCGCCCATCGGTAAGCTCTTGCAAGATACAGCGGCGGCCTATATCTTGCGGCTTCTGCCGGCCCGGCGCTATGTTCTTGTGGTGGCGCTTGCTACATCATACCGGCCTCATTCCCTATCACGTGTTCGTCCACACCAGTAGCAGCATGACTTATGCCGTCACCAGCAACGGCTCGCTGCTGCAATTGCCGTTGGTCAGCACCTTTGATGTGCTCTTCGCGCGGGCCGTGCTCGAGCTGGCGACCGATCTCCTGGTCGCCGTCATCCTGCTGGCCGGTTTTGGCGCGCTGGGGCTGGGCACATTGCCCCACGATGTTGCCGGCATGTCCGCCTCGCTTGCCGCAGTCTGGATGTTCGCTTGTGGCTGCGGCTTTATCAACGCGGTCGTCACCGGCTTCTTTAAGTCTTGGGACAAGATTTGGACCCAGGTGACCCGGCTGTTGTATTTCTGCTCCGGCATTTTTTACGTTCCGGGAAACATGCCGGATTGGGTCCGCAACATTCTCGCCTGGAACCCGGTGCTGCATGGCATCGACTGGCTTCGATCGAGCTTCTTCGTCGATTACGAGCCGCATTGGCTCGATCGCACCTATCTCGTGACCGCAGCCGGGCTGACCTTGCTGGTTGGCTTGGGGCTCGAGCGCAGCCTGCGGCGCCAGCTTTACGAACCGCAATGATCCGGCTCGAACGCGTGACCAAGGCCTATCGCACCCGCGGCGGGCGACGGGTCGTCCTCGACAACGCCAATGCGATCTTCGAATCGGGCCATAATTTCGGCGTCCTCGGGGTCAATGGCGCCGGCAAATCGACCTTGATCCGCCTGCTCGCCGGCTCCGAGCTGCCCGATCGCGGGATCGTGCGGCGTTGGGCCCGGGTCTCGTTTCCACTCGGCTTCGGCAGCACCTTTCACAGCGCCCTTTCCGGGCGCGAGAACGCGGCGTTCCTCGCTCGCATCTACGGCGCCTCGATGCGCCCGACGATCGGCTATGTCGAGGAGTTCGCCGAGCTCGGCGAATATTTCGACATGCCGGTCAACACCTACTCCGCCGGGATGCGGGCGCGGCTCGCTTTCGCCGCGTGCCTAGCGATCGACTTCGACGTCTATCTGATCGACGAGGTGACCGAGATCGGCGATCAGCGGTTTCGCCGCAAATGCGCCGAGGCGTTCCGCGCGCGGATGGCGCGTTCCGACATCATCCTCGTGACCCATAACCCGCAGACCATCCGGCAGTATTGCGATCGCGGCGCAATCCTGTCGAACGGCGCGCTCTCGCTTTACGACGATGTCGGCGCGGCGCTGACCCGCTACCACCGCATGCTCCAGGAGGCGATCTGATGCCGCAGACGGCGTTGGCGACGCGCGACGCCGCCCCGGGCCCGGTGACGGCGGGCGCAGCAGCGATCAGCCCGGAAACGATCGGGTCGCAAACGATCGAGCGCTCGGCGCCGCCCTTTGCCCTGGCGCGGGTGTTCGGCCGTCCGCGCGGCGAACCCGCGGGCGAGGTCGCCGTCTTTGGCGAGCACCCCTCGGGATGGCGCCCAGCTGCCGGCCGTCGCCGCGTTTCCTATGCCTCGATCTCGTTCGTCCTGGTCGTGGCGCTGCCGGTCGCGATTGCTGCCGCGTACTATTTTCTGATCGCCGCCGACCAGTACGTCGCCGAATTTCGCTTTGGCTTGCGCTCCGCCGAGCCGGCTCGCGTCACGCCCGGCGGGCTGCTGCAGCCTGGTATCGCGCCACTGCAGATCGGCCTCGATTCCTATGTCGTCGCGCAATATATCGGCAGCCGCGCGATCGTCGACGACCTCGACAAGACCCTCGATCTGCGGCGGATGTTTTCGCCACCGGCGGCCGATTGGCTCGCCCGGCTGCATCTGCCGGTGCCGATCGAAGAGCTGGTGCGTTATTGGCGCGGTCAGGTCGATGCGTTTTTTGACCCAACCAATGGCACGATCGTGGTCCGCGCCCGAGCCTTTGCGCCGCAGGACGCGCTTGCTTTGGCGCAAGGAATTCTCGCCGCGTCCGAGCGGCTGGTCAACGAGCTGTCGGCGCGCGCCCAGCGCGACGCAGTGCGCAATTCCGAGCGGGAAGTGTGCAGGCGGCCGAGCGGCGGGTCAGCGCCGCCGATGCGCAGCTGCGCGCCTATCGCGACAGGAAAGGCCTGATCGACCCGCACAAGACGGCGGATGCAAGCGCGGCGCTCGCCGGCCGGCTGCGCGACGAGCTGGTTCGCGCCGACACCCAGCTGGCGACGTTGAAGGCGTTCGTGCGCGGCGATGCGCCGGCCGTCCAGATCCTGGAAGCCGAGATCCGGTCGCTCGAGGCGCAGCAGCAATCGGTCGGCGGCGAGCTCACCGACACCGAGAAGACGCGCACTCAGGCGCTCTCCGCAATGATGGGCTCCTATGAGGAGCTCGAAGATCAGCGGCGCTTTGCCGCAAACGCCTATCAGCATGCCCTCGAAGGGCTCGACCGGGCGCGCATCGAAGCCGAGCGCCAGCAAATCTATGTCGCTGATTTTGTCCGGCCGAGCCTGCCCGAGGAGGCGCTCTATCCGCGCCGCCTGCACGCGCTCGGCGTCGTGTTTCTGATCGCCTTCGCGGTCTGGGCGATCGGCGGCCTGACCATTCGGTCGGTGCGCGATCACCTGGTGTAAGCCACAGCCGCGGCGACGGCCGATAGGAGCAAGCACGATGGCGAGCGTCGAGTTCGAAGCCTCCGGGCCGTTGCTGTTTCCGGCTCAGCCTGAGGCGGCGCCGAGCGCCCCCTCATTCGCGGCGGTGCGTCGCGGGGGCCGCCCGCGTCTGGCGCTGGTCTCGACCTACAGCGATCTGTGCGGGATCGCCGCCTATACGAAAAGCCTCGAAAAACAGCTGGCCGATGCCTTCGACGTGAGGGTGTTCGACCTCAACCAGTTTCTGCTGCGCGCCACCCATGCCCGAGTGCGCCGTTTCGCCGATCGTCACATCCAGGAGATTTGTCGCGAAATCAGGGAGTTCGATGCCGTCAACCTGCAGCTGGAGCATGGCACCCTCGGCCGCAGCTGCCGCGACATCTTCCGCCGGTTCACCTGGATCGCCCGCGCAGCACCCCGGCTGTCGGTAACGTTTCACACCGTATTCGAACCCAACGAGTTCGACTTCAAGGGGTTTTTTCGGGAGCTCCTGAGCCTCAACCTCGGCAAGGCGATCGCGTTGCGCTCGCAATATAATCGCGCTCACCTGCTGTCGGCCGGGGTCGCCACCCATCTGCGCCGGGCCCAGCGGCTGAAGCCGGTCGCGATCATCGTCCACACCCGCCGCGAGCTGTGGCACATGCGGTATG
>DASYBC010000151.1:0-38503 GCA_036500965.1 Allostellaceae bacterium
ATACTATTTTCCCCACCTCAACACCAGCGGCCCGAGGCGGCTCGCGATCTCGATCAAGCCCGATCGCACGGAAGGATGCAACGGCTGCAGCGGAAGGCGCACGGTTTCGTGCTTGATAACGCCGCCCTCCTTCATCAGCGCCTTGCAGGCGATCAGGCCGCATTGGCGGTTTTCATAATTAATCAGCGGCAGCCAGCGCTCATAGGCCTCGACCGCCTGCTCGCGGCGTCCGAGGAAAAAGGCGTCGGTAATCTGCCGGATGCCATCGGGATAGCCGCCACCGGTCATGGCGCCAGTGGCGCCTGCGTCGAGGTCGGCCAGCAGCGTAATCGCCTCCTCGCCATCCCACGGGCCCTCGATCGCCTCGCCACCGAGTGCGATCAGTTCGCGCAATTTGCTGGCGGCCTGCGGCGTCTCGATCTTGAAATAGGCGATGTTTTCCAGCTCACGCGCCATCCGCGCCAGGAAGGCCGCCGACAACGCGGTGCCCGCTACCGGCGCATCCTGAATCATGACGGGAATCGAGACCGCATCCGAGACGGCTTTGTAGAACTGGTAGATACCGGCCTCGCCGACCCGGATGGTGGCGCCGTGATAGGGCGGCATCACCATCACCATCGCGGCGCCCGCCTGCTGCGCGCGCCTGGAGCGTTCGGCACAGATGTGCGAAGCGAAATGCGTGGTGGTGACGATGACCGGAACGCGCCAGGCAACGTGATGCAGCACCACATCGAGCACCTGGTCGCGCTCGGCGTCGGTCAGCACGAACTGCTCGGAGAAATTGGCGAGGATACAAAGCCCCTGCGAGCCCGCGTCGATCATGCAGTCGACCGCGCGCTTCTGGCCATCAAGATCGAGCCGGCCCTCGGCATCGAAGATCGTCGGCACCACGGGAAAGACGCCCTTGTACGGCCGCCGAGTGTGGGAGCTCGCCATGTTGTCTCCTTCTTTTTCTACGCTCGCGCATCCATCCGATGCCCACGCGAGTAATAGCCGAACCGGCCGTAAAACTCGCCGGCGGACCCGACATCACCACTCATCGACACGACTACTATAGTACCTTAAGCATGGTTTGCACTATTGTGTCCGCTCGCGCGAAGCATACAGCCGAAACACCGGTGGGAACCCGACGAGCAGCGCGTGCATCACGCGCGAGAGATTTCTGTTACTCGGGTGAACGTCGGGGATCATTTGCGCGACGCATTGGGTGAAACGGAGCGTCGTAAAGGCCTGGAATTCTTTCCGATTATTAATGCGATAACCGCTGTTGGGCGCGTTTTCGGCTACCCCCGAGCAGTTGCGAAAGATTGTTCAAAACGCCTACAATGATCGGCCCGTCACGGTTTGTTTGAGTGGCCTCACGCCCAAACGGTCGCGCAACCAAGAGGTCTGCAAATGAGCGAGAACGCGGTGATGGAACGTTCATGAACCAACCGATCAAGCCGCCCCAGGAAGCCACGCCCCAGGCAGTGCCGCAGCGGGAGGCCGACCCGTTTGGCGCGCCGCCGAAGTCGCGCTCGGCGTGGCGGCTGGTCGCGACCTGTCTTGTATTGTTGCTGATCGTTGCCGGCATCGTCTGGTGGAGCAAGCATCAGGCTGCGCCGGACCATGCGCGCAATGGCCGCAACGCCGCGCCGATGTCGATCGTGCCGGAGACGGTCGGCAAGGGCGACATCGGGATCAATCTCAATGGGCTCGGCACCGTCACCTCGCTCGCCACCGTGACCATCCGCAGCCAGATCAGCGGTTATCTGCTCAGGAACGATTTCAAGGAAGGTGAAGAGGTCAAGAAAGGCGATTTGATCGCGGAAATCGACCCGCGGCCCTATCAGGCAACGCTGGCCCAGGCCAATGGCAATCTGGCGCGGGACCAGGCCTTGCTGAAGGGCGCGCAGGTCGATCTGACCCGCTATCAGGGATTGGCGGCGCAGAACGCCGTGCCGCATCAGACGCTCGATACCCAGGTGGCGCTGGTCGCGCAGGACGAGGGCACGGTGGAAGCCGATAAAGCGGCGGTCAAGTCGGCCGAAGTCAATCTGCAATACACCCGTATCCTGTCGCCGATCGACGGCCGCGTCGGACTGCGCCAGGTCGACCACGGCAATTACGTCACGCCGGGCGATGCCAATGGCATCGTCGTGATTACCCAGTTGAAACCGATCAGCGTGCTGTTCACGGTGCCCGAGGACAATCTGCAGGCAATTTCGAAACGCTTGCAGAGCGGCGCGGTGCTGCCAACTACCGCGTACGATCGCGGTGGCGCGACGAAGATCGCCGACGGAACGTTGGAGACCTTCGACAGCCAGATCGATCCGACCACCGGCACCATCAAGCTGCGCGCGCGGTTTCCTAACGAAAACGAGGCGCTCTATCCCAACCAGTTCGTGAACGTCCAGCTGCTGCTCGATACCCACAAGGACGTCACCATCATGCCGACCGCCGGCGTGCAGCGCGGCGTGCCCGGCACGTTCGTCTATCTGGTCAACGCCGACGACACGGTCTCGGTCCGCAAGGTCCAACTCGGCGTCACCGACGGCGATCGCGTCGAGGTTCGCTCCGGCTTGCAGCCCGGCGACAAGATCGTGATCGACGGCGCCGACAAGCTGCGCGACGGCGCCAAGATCAATGTGCGGGCCGAGGCCCCCGCTCCCGGCGCGCCGCCGGCCGCGGGCGCAGCGCCGGGGGCCGGTCCGGAAAAGGCCGGCAAGAAGCGGCATTCGCACGACGGACAGAAGCAGGATAGCGGACAAAAGCAATGAGCCCGTCGCAACCGTTCATCCTGCGGCCGGTTGCGACCACGCTGCTGATGATCGCCATCATGCTGTCGGGCCTGCTGGCGTTCCGCTTCCTTCCCGTCGCGGCGCTGCCCGAAGTCGATTACCCGACCATCCAGGTGCAGACCTTCTATCCCGGCGCCAGCCCCGACGTGATGACGTCGTCGGTCACCGCGCCGCTGGAGGTGCAGTTCGGCCAGATGCCGAATCTGAACCAGATGAGCTCGGTGAGTTCCGCCGGCTCGTCAGTGATCACGCTGCAGTTCGGCCTGACCATCTCGCTCGATGTCGCCGAGCAGGAGGTGCAGGCCGCGATCAACGCCGCGGGCAACCTGTTGCCATCCGATCTGCCGGCGCCGCCGATCTACGCCAAGGTCAACCCGGCCGACGCGCCGATCCTGACCTTGGCGGTGACCTCGAAGACGATGCCCTTGACCCAGGTCGAGGACCTCGCCGACACCCGCATGGCGCAGAAGATCTCGCAGCTGCCGGGGGTGGGCCTGGTCAGCATCAGCGGCGGCAACCGCCCGGCGGTGCGCATCCAGGCGAACAACCTGCAGCTCGCCGCCTACGGCCTCAACATCGACGATTTGCGCACCACGCTCGGCAACGCCAACGTCAACACCCCCAAGGGCAATTTCGACGGGCCGAGCCGCGCCTACACGATCAACGCCAACGACCAGATCCAGAAGGCCAGCCAATACGACGATCTGGTGGTCGCCTATCGGAACGGCGCGCCGGTCAAGCTCGCCGATGTCGGCAAGGCGACCGAGGCCGCCGAAAACACCGAGCTCGCCGCCTGGGTCGATGCCGAGCCGGCGGTCATCGTCAATGTCCAGCGCCAGCCCAACGCCAATGTCATCGCCGTCGTCGACAGCATCGAGGCGCTGCTGCCCGAGCTGAAGGCGGCGCTGCCGGCGGCGGTCGATGTCAAGGTCGTGACCGACCGGACGACGACGATCCGCGCTTCGGTCGCCGATGTCGAGTTCGAGCTCGGCCTTGCCGTGCTCCTGGTCGTCGCGGTGATCTTCGTGTTTTTGCGCAGCCCGTCGGCGACCCTGATCCCGAGCCTGTCGGTGCCGCTCTCATTGGTCGGCACCCTCGCCTTCATGTACCTCTTCGGGTTCAGCCTCAACAATCTGACCTTGATGGCGCTGACCATCGCCACCGGGTTCGTGGTCGATGACGCGATCGTCATGATCGAGAACATTTCGCGCTATATCGAGGCCGGCGACCCGCCATTGCAGGCGGCGCTCAAGGGCTCGGCGCAGATCGGCTTTACGATCATCTCGCTGACCATCTCGCTGATCGCGGTGCTGATCCCGCTGTTGTTCATGCCCGATGTGGTCGGCCGGCTGTTCCGCGAGTTCGCCATCACCTTGGCCGTCACCATCGTCATTTCGGCGGTGGTGGCGCTGACCCTGGTGCCGATGATGTGCTCGAAGATCCTGCGCCATCAGCGCCCGTCGGAAATGTCGTGGGTGGCGCGCAAGAACGGGGAATGGTTCGACGCGCTGATCGCCCATTACGGCCGGTTGTTGAGCTGGGTGCTCGACCATCAGCCGCTGACCCTCCTGGTCGCGGCCGCGACCTTGGGGCTGACCGTGCTGCTCTACATCGTCATTCCGAAGGGCTTTTTCCCGGTCCAGGACACCGGGCTGATCCAGGGTATTTCGGTGGCTTCGCCCTCGGTGTCGTTCGCGGCGATGTCGCAGCGCCAGCAGGCGCTGGCGAGCGAAATTCTCGATGATCCCGATGTGGACAGCCTGACCTCGTTCATCGGGGTCGACGGCACCAACACGACCCTCGACAGCGGCCGGTTTCTGATCAACCTGAAGCCGCGCGCCGAGCGCACCCTCTCGGCCAGCGATGTGATCCGGCGGCTGGAGCAGGAAACCGCCAGGGTTGCCGGCATCCGCCTCTATATGCAGCCGGTGCAGGATCTGACGATCGATGCGACGGTCAGCCGCTCGCAATACCAATTCGCGCTCGAGGACGCCAATGACAGCGAATTCGCGACATGGGTCCCCAAGCTCTTACAGCGGCTCGATCAGATCCCGCAGATCGAGGATGTCGCCAGCTCCTATTCCGAGAACGGCCTCTCGGCTTATGTCAACATCGACCGGGCCACCGCGGCGCGCTTTGGCATCACCCCGGCGACCGTCGACAACGCGCTCTACGATTCCTTTGGGCAGCGCATCGTCTCGACGATTTTCACTCAATCGAACCAGTACCGGGTGATCCTCGAAGCCGATCCGCTGCAGCAGCAATCCCTGAGCTCGCTCGGCTCGATTTACCTGCCGTCATCGACTGTCGCGAACGGCCAGGTGCCGATGTCGGCGATCGCCCAGATCGAAGAGCAGACGGCACCTCTGGAAATCGACCATCTCGGCCAGTTCCCATCGACGATGGTGTCGTTCAATCTGGCGCCCGGCGCTTCGCTCGGCGCCGCGGTCGACGCGATCCAGCAGGCCGAAAAAGAGATCGGGCTGCCGGCCAGCATGATCACCGTGTTCCAAGGGGCCGCACTGGCGTTTCAGGCGGCGCTCGGCAACGAGCTTATTCTGATCCTCGCTGCCATCATCACCGTCTACATCGTGCTGGGGGTGCTTTACGAGAGCTTCATTCATCCGATCACGATCCTGTCCACCCTGCCTTCGGCCGGGGTCGGCGCGCTGTTGGCGCTGATGATCGACGGCAGCGACCTCTCGGTGATCGCGATCATCGGCATCGTGCTGTTGATCGGCATCGTCAAAAAGAACGCGATTATGATGGTCGATTTCGCCCTCGACGCCGAGCGGCACGAGGGCAAGACGCCGCGCGAGGCGATCTATCAGGCCTGCCTGCTGCGCTTTCGCGCGATCCTGATGACGACAATGGCCGCCCTCTTTGCCGCGTTGCCGCTGATGCTCGGCACCGGGGTCGGCTCGGAGCTGCGCCACCCGCTTGGGGTGACGATCGTCGGCGGGCTGATCGTCAGCCAGCTTTTGACCCTGTTTACGACGCCGGTCATCTATTTGGGCTTTGGCCGGCTCGGCGAGCTGGTGCGCCACGGCGTGCATGGCGGCGGAGCGGCGCCCGAAAGCGCCGCGCAATGAGACAGAGCACGCCGCAGTGAACCCCTCGGCGCCGTTCATCGCGCGGCCGGTCGCGACCACTCTGCTGACGATCGGCATCGCTCTCGCCGGCTTTTTCGCCTACCTCAAACTGCCGGTGGCGCCGCTGCCGCAGGTCGATTTTCCGACCATCTCGGTGCAGGCGCAAATGCCCGGCGCCAGCCCCGAGACGATGGCGACGACGGTCGCCACCCCGCTCGAGCGCCATTTGGGGGTCATCGCCGATGTCAGCGAGATGACCTCGATGAGCACGGTCGGATCGACCCGTATCGTGCTCCAGTTCAATCTCAGCCGGAACATCGACGGCGCCGCCCGCGATGTCGAGGCGGCGATCAACGCGGCGCGCGCCGATCTGCCAACCAGCCTGCGGCAGAACCCGACCTATCGCAAGGTCAACCCGGCCGACGCGCCGATCGCGATCCTGGCGATGAGTTCGGACACCCTGACGCGCGGCCAGATCTACGACGCGGCCTCGACGGTCATGCAGCAGGCTTTGTCGCAGATCGACGGCATCGGCCAGGTCGTGATCAGCGGCAGCTCATTGCCGGCGGTGCGGGTCGAGCTCAACCCGATGGCCTTGTTCAAATACGGGATCG
The DNA here is from genome assembly GCA_036500965.1 of Allostellaceae bacterium. Lineage (GTDB taxonomy): Bacteria > Pseudomonadota > Alphaproteobacteria > ATCC43930 > CGMCC-115725 > AP-15. The sequence goes on from DASYBC010000151.1 coordinate 6,487, forward strand.
GGCTTGAGGATGTGCGCGCCGCGCTGGCCTCGGCCAACGCGCACAGCCCCAAGGGCGCGGTCAATGTCGGCGGCCGCCGCTACCAGATCTACACCAACGATCAAGCCAACCACGCCGCCGACTATCGCCCGCTGATCGTCGCCTATCGCAATGGCGCGGCGGTGCATCTGACCGATGTCGCCGAGATCGACGATTCGGTCGAGAATTTGCGCAACCAGGGCCTGTCCAACGGCAAGCCGGCAGTGCTCGTCATCCTCTATCGCCAACCCGGCGCCAACATCATCGACACGGTCGATCGGATCAAGGCGATCCTGCCGCAGCTCAGCGCCTCGATCCCGAGCGCCATCAACGTCGCGCTGACGATGGACCGGACGACAACGATCCGCACCTCGCTGCACGATGTCGAGCGGGCGCTGCTGATCGCGATCGCGCTGGTGATCCTGGTCGTCTTCGTGTTCCTGCGCAACGGCCGTGCGACCCTGATCCCGAGCGTCGCGGTGCCGGTGTCGCTGATCGGCACCTTTGGCGCGATGTACCTTCTCGGCTACAGCCTCGACAATCTGTCGCTGATGGCGCTGACCGTCTCGACGGGGTTTGTCGTCGACGACGCGATCGTCGTCCTCGAAAACATCACCCGGCACATCGAGGCCGGGATGACGCGCATGGAGGCGGCGCTTTTGGGCGCGCGCGAGGTCGGCTTCACCGTGTTGTCGATGAGCCTCTCCTTGATTGCGGTGTTTGCGCCGATCCTCCTGATGGGCGGCATCGTCGGCCGCCTGTTCCGCGAATTCGCGATGACCCTGTCGGTGGCGATCCTGATTTCGCTGGCGATTTCGCTGTCGACGACGCCGATGATGTGCGCACATCTGCTGTCGCCAAGGCCGCATGGCTCGCACGGGCGCATCTATCGCGGCGCCGAGCGCGCCTTTGACGCGGTGCTCGGCGCCTACGACCGCAGCCTGCGCCGGGCATTGCAGGTTCCGGCATTGGTCATGCTGAGCCTGCTCGCGACGATCGTCGTTGCCGGCTACCTGTTCACGATCGTGCCCAAGGGCTTCATCCCGCAGCAGGACACCGGGCGGATGATCGGCGGCATCCAGGCCGACCAGAGCATCTCGTTCCAGGCGATGGAAAAAAAGCTGACGCAGTTTGTCGACATCGTCCGCCATGACCCGGCGGTGCAGAACGTCGTCGCCTTCACCGGCGGCGGCCAGACCAATTCGGGCTTTGTCTTCGCCGTGCTGAAGCCGCTGTCGCAGCGCAACGTTTCGGTCACGCAGGTGATCGGGCGGCTGCGGCCCAAGCTCAACCACGTCGCCGGCGCGCGGCTGTTCCTGCAAGCGGTGCAGGACATCTGGGTCGGCGGGCGCCAGAGCAACGCGCAGTACCAGTACACGCTGCAAGGCGACAATACCGCGGACATCTACAAATGGGCGCCAAAGGTCGAGGCGGCGCTGCAAAAGATCAAGGGCCTGACCGAGGTCAATCTCGACCAGCAGCAAAAGGGCCTGGAAACCGATCTGGTGATCGACCGGGCCACCGCCGCCCGGTTTGGGCTCAACGTCGCCGAGATCGACAACACCCTCTACGACGCCTTTGGCCAGCGTCAGGTGTCGGTGATCTATGCCGCGCGCAACCAGTACCACGTGGTGATGGAGGTGGCGCCGCGGTTCTGGCAGGACCCGCAGACCTTGAAGGAGCTCTATGTCAGCACCAGCGGCGGCACGGTCAACGGAACGCAATCGACGAACGCGCTGGCCGGGACGATCAGCACGACGACGCCGGCCGCCAGCAGCAGCGCCGGGGCCACTGCCGCGGCCCAGATCGCCAGCGACACGGCGCGCAACCAGGCGAACAACTCGCTCGCCAACACCGGGCGCGCCGCCACCTCGACCGGTGCTGCGGTTTCGACCGCGGCCGAGACGATGGTGCCGCTTTCCGCCTTCAGCCATTTTGGCCCGGGCAACACCCCGCTCGCGGTCAACCACCAGAGCCTGTTCGTCGCCGCGACGGTGTCGTTCAATTTAGCGCCGGGGGTATCGCTGAGCCAGGCGCAGCAAGCGATCGACCAGGCAGTCGGCAAGCTCGGCATGCCGGCCACGGTCCATGCCAGCTTTCAGGGCACAGCCAAGGTGTTCGAGCAATCGCTCGCGAACGAGCCGATCCTGATCGGCGCGGCGTTGCTCGCCGTCTACATCGTCTTGGGCGTGCTCTATGAGAGCTATGTGCACCCGCTGACGATCCTGTCGACCCTGCCCTCGGCCGGGGTCGGCGCGGTGGCGGCGCTGATCGTGACCGGCACCGAGTTCAGCATCATCGCGCTGATCGGCGTGATCTTGCTGATCGGGATCGTCAAGAAGAACGCGATCATGATGATCGATTTCGCGCTCGACGCCGAGCGCAGCCTCGGCCTCAGCTCGCGCGAGGCGATCTACCAGGCCTGCCTGAAGCGGTTCCGGCCGATCATGATGACCACCTTGGCGGCGATGCTGGGCGCCTTGCCGCTGGCGATCGGCTTTGGCGAGGGCGCCGAATTGCGCCGCCCGCTCGGCATCTCGATCGTCGGCGGGTTGATCGTCAGCCAGATGCTGACCCTCTATACGACGCCGGTCATCTATCTTTATCTCGACCGGTTCCGCCTGTGGGCGCAGCGGCGCTGGAGAGCCGCTCCGGCGGGCCTCGACGCCCGGCACATTCCCCAACCCGGCGAATGAGATTTGCCCCTCTGCCGGGCCTCGTCGCCCTCGCCGCCTTGCTTTCGGCATGCGCGGTCGGCCCCGACTATAAGCGCCCCGCCGCCCTGGTTCCGGCCCGCTACAAGGAGGCGAGGCCGCAGCCGGGGTGGAAGCTCGGGCAGCCGAACGACACCTTCAACCGCGGCGCCTGGTGGACGATCTACGATGATCCGGTGCTCGACGGATTGGAGCAGCGGATCGACATCTCGAACCAGAACCTCAAGGCCGCGGCGGCGGCGCTCACCCAGGCCGAGGAGATCGTCGCCGAAGCCCGCGCCGGCTTTTTCCCGACCGGGACCGTGAACCTCCAGGCGCAGCGCTCGCGCAGCGGCGGCAGCGCTTCCAGCGGCACTGGATCATCATTCGTCTCCAGCGGCGGCGGCAGCAGGATCGGCAGTTTTTTCAGCGACCAGGTTGCGGCGAGCTGGACCCCCGATTTCTGGGGCCAGATCCGGCGCACCGTCGAGGCCAATGTGGCCACGGCCCAGGCGAGTGCCGCCGATCTCGCCAGTGCGCGGCTGTCGGCGCAGGGCACGCTCGCCGGCGACTACCTGCAATTGCGCATTGCCGACGAGTTGAAGCGGCTGCTCGATCAGTCGGCCGCGGCCTATGCCGAATCGCTGCGCATCACCCAGAACCAATATCGCAGCGGCACCACCGACCAGTCCGCCGTCTCGCAAGCCCAGGCCCAATTGCAGGCGACCGAGGCGCAGTCGATCGCGACCGGTGTCACTCGGGCGCAATTCGAGCACGCCATCGCCGTGCTGATCGGCGTGCCGCCGGCCGAGCTGACGATCGCGCCGACCAGCGCCGTCATTCAGATCCCGGATATTCCGCCAGGCCTGCCTTCGGCTTTGCTCGAACGCCGCCCCGACATCGCCGCCGCCGAGCGGACGATGCAAGCGGCCAATGCCGAGATCGGGGTCCAAGTCGCCGCCTTTTATCCGACGATCACGCTGTCCGCCGATGCCGGCACGGCGGCCGCAGCGTTGAACAAGCTGGTCGGCGAGACCGGCGAGTTCTGGTCGTTCGGCGCGACCCTGGCCGAGACCGTGTTCGATGCCGGATTGCGCCACGCCCAGGTGCAGGCTGCGGTCGCGGTCTTCAACGAGGATCTCGCGGGTTACCGGCAGACCGTGCTGACCGCGTTTCAGCAGGTCGAGGACCAGCTCGCCGCGCTGCGCATCCTTGCCGACGAGGCAAAGGTGCAGGAGGCAGCGCTCGCCGCGGCGCGCGAAGCCGAGCGCGTAATCAACAACCAGTACCTCGCCGGCACGGTCGCCTATACGAATGTCATCGTCGCCGAGCAGACGGCGCTCGGCGATGCGGAAACGGCGCTGACCATCCGCGAAGACCGGCTGGTCGCCAGCGCCAGCCTGATCCAAGGGTTGGGGGGCGGCTGGAATGCCGCCCAGCTGCCGAGCCGCGGCGCCATCGAAACCCGGGCCCCGCTCAACTTCAATCCGCTGCCGCCGATCCTGCCGGTGCAGGGCCAGGAGCCCCAGGACCGCCGAGGCGCAGACGGCCAGGTTCAACAGATCCGCGGCCGCTAAAGCGGGTCAGCCGGGGCCGGCGAAGGGCAGGCGGCGGAACAGTCGGCGGTACAGCGCCAGATAGGCGCCCTGGAACAGGGCGGCGGCAAGAAATGGTGCGGCCAAGAGATCGGCGTCGAACAGCAGCCCGCCGAGCAGGGGGCCGAGCGCGCGCGGGATCTGCGAGGAGACGGTTCCGAGGCTGACCGCGAGGCCGCGGCGCTGCGGGCGGACCAGCTGAACCGTCAGCGCCTGGCGCGCGCCGGCGGTGGCGCGGCTGAAGGTCGAGCGCAGGATGTGCAATGCCGCAGCGATCGCAAAGCTCGGAGAGAACGGCAGCAGCAGCAGAAAGGCGAGGCCGAAGACGCGCATCACGACGACGGCGTCGACCAGGCCAAGGCGCGTGACCAGCCTCCCGGTGGCGAGCGTCGACAGCCCGGCGAGGACAAAGCCGGCGCTCATCACCGGCCCAATCGCTTCCGGCCCGGCGCCAAAGCGCAGCTGGAACCAGTAGGCGAGGAACGGCCCGACCATGCTGATGCCGAGGCCGTTCAACAGGTTGACGCCGATCAGCCCGGTCAGGCGGCGGCGCTCGTCCTGCCGCTGCGATGCCGCGTCGTCCTGCGGCGGCGGCCCGATCGGCGGCTCGGCCACCGCGAGCAGCAAGGCGAAGCAGAGCGCGGCGCCGAGCCCGGCGACGGCGAAGATCGAGCGATAGGCGAGAGCGCCCACGAGCCATCGCGAAAGCCAGCTCGGCAGCCCGGCGAACAGCGATCCGACGCCCATGGCGAGAAAGCCGACCGCCATGTTGAGGCGAAAGGCGTGGGCGATCTGGCCGGGGGTCAGCCCAGCCGAAAGCCAGGACTGCTCGATCGGGCTGAACGGCCCGGTCGCCCCGGTGGCGCCGCGCCCATAGCCGCTCGCCATCGCGGCCAGCGCCAGCCACAGCGGCTCGCTGGTGATCAGCGCTATCGCCGCGGCGGCGATCTGCGCCGCCTCGTAGCCAAGCAGAAAGCGCTTGCGCCCGATGCGGTCGCTGAGCGGGCCCAAGAGCATGGTCAGGACGATGCTGACCGCCATCGCCGCGGCGAACAGCGCGCCGATGCTCGCGGCCGGCCAGGAAAGCGCGCGCAGATAGAGGGTGAAATCGACGACGAGCAGACCCTGCGCCACGCCGCGGATGCCGCGTGCCGCGATCAGCCGACGCGATTTTTGGTCGAGCCCTCGGGCCACGGCTGCGGTCGCCTCGTTAGCCGGAACCGTGCCGGCGCCGCAGACCGGCGACCCGCCCGGCTTCGGCCGCGCTTGCGCCAACATCGTAAGAAGGCGAGGTTAAATCTTTGTAATGCAATGGTTCACGGGTACGCATCGGCGGATTGCGACGTAGATCATCGTGAGGGGCAGATGCCCCGTTTGCAACCGAGGTTTACAGTGAAATCACTTCGTACACCGCTTTTTGCCGCAGCGCTGTTCGCGAGCGCCGCCGGTCTCAGCGTGTCGCCGGCCTTTGCCCAGGCAACGCCGACGCCGGCGAGCCCTGTCACGAGCCAAGCCAAGGCGCACCATCGCGAGATGGGGCGGATGATGCCGGGGCAGCTGGTCGACGGGCGGATCGCGTTTCTGAAGACCGAGCTCAAGATCACGCCCGCGCAGGAGCCGCAGTGGCAGCAGGTCGCGGCGGCGATGCGCCAGAACGCCAATGCGCTCGACCAGCAGATCGCCACCGCGCGGCAGCAGCACGCCGACATGGATGCGATCCAGCGCCTGACCATGCGCAGCGAGTTCGCCAAGCTGCGCGCCGAAAACGATGCGCGCCTGTTGACGGCCTTGCGGCCGCTCTACGCCAGCCTGTCGCCACAGCAGCAGCAGATGGCGAACGCGCTGATCGGGCCGCACCATGGCTGGCATCGCGACGTGCACCACCGGGCCTGAGCCCGCACAGCTTTGCGCGGGGAGCCGCCGGTTCGCCCGCCGGCTCCTCCGGCGGGCGGGTCGATCTGTTCTGCGGACCGGGATGGACGCGGGCGGCGGTGCGGCGTATGGAGAGGGCATGGCTGCTCCGGTCGGTCCGGCACCCTATGCCTCGAAGCCGCAGGAATCCCGCGGCCGGCTCCATCCCGAGCCCGAGCACCCGATGCGCTCACCCTATCAGCGCGACCGCGACCGCATCATCCATTCGACCGCCTTTCGCCGGCTGACCCACAAGACCCAGGTCTTTGTTTATCACGAGGGCGACCATTACCGCACCCGGCTGACCCACAGCCTCGAAGTGGCGCAGATCGCGCGCACCATTGGCCGAGCGCTCGGCCTCGACGAGGATTTGGCCGAGACCTTGGCGCTGGCCCACGATCTCGGCCACACCCCGTTCGGCCATGCCGGCGAGGAGGCGCTCAATGCCGAGATGGCGCGGTTTGGCGGCTTTTCGCACAACGACCAGACCCTGCGCATCTTGACCCGGCTCGAGCGCCGCTATGCCGAGTTCGACGGGCTCAACTTGACCTGGGAGACGCTCGAAGGCATCGTCAAACACAACGGGCCGCTGATCGGCCCCGGCATCGATCGGCCGGTGCCGCCGACGATCGCCGAATACGATTGCTGCCACCCGCTGGCGCTCGACAGCTCCGCCGGCCCCGAGGCGCAGGTGGCCTCGCTCGCCGACGACATCGCGTACAACAATCACGACCTCGACGACGGGCTGCGCGCCGGGCTGTTCACGCTCGCCGATCTCGCCGAGGTGCCGCTTGCCGGGCCGGTCTTCCACGAGGTGGCGGCAGACTATCCGGGGCTGGAGGAACCGCGCCTGATCCACGAATCGATCCGCCGGATGATCGATCACATGGTCGGCGATCTGGTCGCGGAAACCCGCCGGCGGCTGGCAGCGAGCGGGGCGGGGTCGGCAGCCGAGGTGCGCGCGCTCAAGGCGCCGGTCGCCGCCTTTTCCGACGAGATGCGCCAGAACGACCGGGCATTGAAGGGGTTTCTGTTCGAGCGCATGTATCGCCATTACCGGGTCAACCGGATGAGCTCGAAAGCGCGCCGGGTGGTCCACGACCTGTTCGCGCTGTACCTCGCCGAGCCGGAATGCCTGCCGGGCGAGTGGCGCGGGCTGGCGGCCGGCCCCGATGACCCACAGACCGCGCGCGTCGCCGCCGACTATCTCGCCGGGATGACCGACCGCTACGCCCTCGACGAGCACCACCGCCTGTTCGACACCTATATGCCGACGTGAAGGGTTGCGGCGTTTCCAGCTTTGACCGCTATCAATGAGGATTCATCCTCACGCCGCCGCGTATGAGCGAGCGAGGAGCCACCGAAAATGAGGTCGCCTCGACCATCAATGCCGGAGAACGGTTTCCGGCGAAGTTCGGCCGTGACGGATTTCGGCGAAACTTCGCATTTGACGGCCTCTGGCGGGGCCGCCAATACCATATGAAGCAAATTGAAGCGTATGCCATTTGGGAGGACGGCGATTGGCTGGTCATCAGCGTCCTCGTCAAGTATTTTCGAACCAAGGAAAGAGAGGCAAAAAGTGCAGCTCAGCTACGATCCTCGCCGCAACGTCGCCTATCTTCGCCTGCGCGAGTCGGCCGGGGTCGAGGTCGATACCGTGCGGCTGAGCGATGAGGTGAATATCGATCTCGCTCCGGACGGAAGCGTCTATGGGATCGAGCTCTTGAACGCGAACACCCAGCTCCGCGGCACGGATAGCGGGCGGCTCGTGGTCATCGACGAGGCCGCCGGCCGTCGGGTCGAGATCCCACTACTGGACGTCGCCTGAGTTCGAGCAGCGGTACGACTGATCGTGACGCCCTCGACGAGCACCACCGCCTGTTCGACACCGATGCTCCCATTTGACGGATTCACGCGAGCCAATGGATGAAGCGGGAATGGCAACCACGTCACCACCCTCACCCATGACGCTCGAATTTCTCGCCGCGCGCGTCGCGGGACTGACCGACGATATGGCCGATCTGAGACTGCGCGTCTCTGGATTGGAGGCACGGTTCGGTGTGCTCGAAGCCCGGATCGGTGGGATCGAGCGCCGGCTCGATCTGCTCGAGGATCGCACCAGCCGAATATTGTCGATCGTGGTGCGTATTGCCGAGCGCGTCGGCGCGCCGGGCGAGCCGCAGTCATGAAATCCCGCTCCTGGAGGTCGCCGCGGTTGGGGCGGCAGCCCGAGACATGACCAACATTTTCCAGGATGTGCGCCGGCTGGTGCTGGCTGCGATCGGTGATCTCGTTGCACAGGGCACGCTGCCGCCGGGGCTCGATCTCACCCGGGTTGCGGTCGAGCCGCCGCGCGACCCGGCGCATGGGGACCTCGCCACCAATGCGGCGATGGTGCTGGCGGGCGCGGTCAAGCAGAACCCGATGGCGTTGGCCGAACGCATCGCCGCGGCGATGGCCGCGCGCGAGCTGGCGACCGGCGACTATCGTGGCCATGACTTTGCTGTGGCCGCAGTGCGCCCCGGATTTCTGAACATCACCTTGGCGCCCGAAATCTGGCATGCGCAGCTGCGGGCGATCCTCGCCTCCGGCACTGGCTTTGGCGATTCGGAGCTGGGCGGCGGCGAGCGGGTCAATGTCGAGTTCGTCTCGGCCAACCCGACCGGGCCGATGCATGTCGGGCATGGCCGAGGCGCGGTGGTCGGCGACGCGCTCGCGGCATTGCTGGCCAAGGCCGGGTTTAGGGTCGAACGCGAATATTACATCAACGACGCCGGCGGGCAGGTCGATGTGCTGGCCCGCTCGACCCATCTGCGCTATCGCGAGGCGCTGGGCGAGGCGATCGGCCCGATCCCCGACGGATTCTATCCCGGGGAATACCTGATCGAGACCGGGCATGCCTTGGCCGAGCGCGATGGGCGCAAATGGCTCGACCGGCCGGAAAGCGAATGGCTGGAGCCGGTGCGCGAATTTGCCGTGGCCAAGATGATGGCCTTGATCGGCGAGGATTTGGCCGCGCTGGGCGTGCGCCACGATGGGTTTGTATCAGAGCGCGCGCTGGTCGAGGCGGGCGCCATCGACGATTGTTTGGCGGCGCTGCAGCAGCGCGGTTTGATCTACACCGGCGTCTTGGAGCCGCCCAAGGGGAAATTGCCCGACGATTGGGAGCCGCGGGAGCAGACCCTGTTTCGCGCCACCCAGTTCGGCGACGACGTCGACCGGCCGCTCAAGAAGTCGGACGGGTCGTGGACTTATTTCGCGGCTGACATCGCCTATCACCGGGACAAGTTCCGCCGCGGCTTCGCCAACATGATCGACGTGTGGGGCGCCGACCACGGCGGCTATGTCAAGCGCATGCAGGCCGCGGTCAGGGCGGTGACCGGCGATCGGGCGGCGCTCGATGTCAAGCTGTGCCAGCTGGTCAATTTGTTCGATAAGGGCGCCCCGGTGCGGATGTCGAAGCGGGCCGGCACCTTTGTCACGTTGCGCGAGGTCATCGACGAGGTCGGCCGTGACGTCTTCCGCTTTATGATGCTGACCCGCAAAAACGATCAGGCGCTCGATTTCGACTTTGCCAAAGTCGCCGAGCAGTCCAAGGACAACCCGGTTTTCTATGTGCAGTACGCCCATGCCCGCTGCGCCTCGGTGATGCGTCACGCCGCCGAGGCGTTCCCGCAGGACGATCTGTCCGACACGGCATTGGCCGCGGCGGCGCTCGACCGGCTCGCCGATCCGGCAGAGCTGGCGCTGATTCGCCAGCTGGCGCAGTGGCCGCGGCTGGTCGAAGGTGCGGCCGAGGCGCATGAGCCGCACCGGATTGCATTTTATCTTCAAGATGTTGCGGCCCAATTCCACATGCTGTGGAACAAGGGCCGGGACGAGGCGACTTTACGGTTTATCCTCGCCGCGGATCTGGCGCTGACCCGCGCGCGGCTCGCCCTCGTCCGCGGCGTCGCGATCGTCATCGCCTGCGGCCTTGCGGTGATCGGCGTCGCGCCGGTTGAGGAGATGTAGCCATATCCTACAATCTCAATCAGATCGACCCCGAGGCGCGACGCGGGCTCTATGCCGAACGACGCGAGGAGGTGCGGCCGGCGCGGCCGCGGCGCGTGTTGTCGGGCGCGGCGGCACTGCTGGTCATGGCTTTGTTCGCCGGCGGCCTGTGGTTCGCCTATGTCGAGGGGCTGCGCCATTCGAGCGGCGTCGGCAACACCGGCGACATCCCGCTGATCCGCGCCGATACGAGGCCGATCAAAATCAAGCCGGCAAATCCGGGCGGCATGGCCATCCCCGATCGCAATCTGCTGATCTACGACGAGAGCCGCCCGACGGTCGAGCACCTGCTGCCGCCGCCGGAGCAGCCGATGGCGCGCCCGGCACCGCCGCCGATCCCAGCGCCGCCGCCCCCTGCCGCCTCGCCGCCGGCGCAACCCTCCGCGCCGCCGCCCGCTGGCGCGTCGCCTGCGGCAATGTCGAGGACGGCCTTGGCGGCGCCGGCCGAACCTCCGCCAAGGGCTGCTGCTGTGCCCGCCGCGACCGGCGCCGGGGCCGCGGCGCCGGGCCGCCCGGAGCGGCTCGACGGGTCGGCCGAACGAAACGCCGCGGTCGCGGCGACGAGCCTGCGCCCGGTCCCGCGCGAGGCTGCTCGGGCCGAAGTGCTACCAGCAAGCCTCGGCGGTGTGCGGCTCCAGCTCGGCTCAGTGCGCAGCGCGGTCTCGGCGCGCGAGGAGTGGGATCGGATCAGGCGCAGCAACCCCGACCTGCTAGGCGGCGTCTCGGCGGGCGCGGTTCGCGCCGACCTCGGCGACAAGGGCGTCTATTACCGCATCGAGACGGCGCCGGTCGGCGACGCGGCGCGCGCCAGCCGGCTCTGTGGCGAGCTGAGGCAGCGCCATCTCGGCTGCATCATCGTCCGATAATCGCCGAGCCTGAGAGGGGCGAACACCGGCGCGTCGAACACTGTCATTGCCGGGCTCGGCCCGGCTCGCCATGTTGAAGGCGGACCCGGTTCGGTTGCGGCTGACACGCGGCGGCCCGGGCGGTCGGCAACACGCTGGCAGGCAACAGAGGCATCGCCTTGGTAGCAGCATCTTCGGCGCCAGCGCCGCGTGCGGTCATTCTCGGTTGCGCCGGCGAGGAATTGAGCGCGGCCGAACGGCGGTTTTTCGCCGAAGCCGATCCGGCGGGGTTCATCCTGTTTCGGCGCAATTGCCGTGCGCCCGACCAGCTGCGCCGGCTGGTCGAGGCTTTGCGCGACAGCATCGGACGCGCCGACGCGCCGGTGCTGATCGACCAGGAGGGCGGCCGGGTGGCGCGATTGCGTCCGCCGCATTGGCGGCTCTATCCGCCGGCCGCCCGGATCGGCACGCTGCCCGACCCGGAAGCTGCCGAGGCCGCGCGGCTCGGCGCCCGCCTGATCGCCGATGATCTGGCCCGGCTCGGCATCACCGTCGATTGCCTGCCGGTGCTCGACCTGCCGGTTGGCGGCGCCGACCCGGTGATCGGCGACCGCGCCTATGGGGCCGAGCCCGATCGCGTAGCGCTGCTTGGCCGGGCGGTGTGCGAGGGGCTAATCGAGGGCGGCGTGCTGCCGGTGCTGAAACACATTCCGGGGCATGGCCGCGCCAAGGTGGACAGCCATTATGCCTGTCCGACGGTGGCGGCCGCCTATGACGAGCTGGCGAGCACCGATTTTGCGCCGTTCCGCGCGCTCGCGGCGATGCCGTGGGCGATGACCGCGCATATCGTCTATCGGGCGATCGACCCGATGGCTCCGGCGACCTTGTCGCGTCGGCTGGTCGGCGAAATCATTCGCGGCGAGATCGGCTTTGACGGCGTCCTCGTCTCCGACGATCTGTCGATGCGCGCGTTGGGCGGCCGCCTCGGCGAGCGGGCACGGCGCGCGCTCGATGCGGGCTGCGACCTGGCGCTGCATTGCAATGGCGACCCGGCCGAGATGGAAGAGATCGTCGCGGCGGTGGGGCCGCTCTCCGCCCCGGCCGCGGCGCGGCTGGCGCGGGCTGAGGCGCTGCGGAACGAGGCGGGGCGCGGCGAGCCGGCGCGGTTCGACCGGGCCGTCGCCGAGCGCCGCTTCGACGCGCTCCTCGAGCAGGTGCGGGCATGAGCATGCCGGCATCCTGGGCGGCGATGATCTACCAGGCCAGCACCTGGATTCTGCCGGTCGTCATCGCCGTGACCTTTCACGAGGCGGCGCACGGCTTTATCGCCTATCGATTTGGCGACGACACTGCGATGCGCGCGCGGCGCGTCACCTTCAATCCGCTGAACCACATCGACCCGTTCGGCACGGTCGTGCTGCCGGCGCTGCTCTATGTCACCTCGGGGTTCCTGTTTGGCTATGCGAAGCCGGTGCCGGTCAATTTCGGCCGGCTGCGCGACCCGCGGCGCGACATGGTCTGGGTAGCGCTGGCCGGACCAGGCACCAATGTGCTGTTGGCGATCGCCTCGTCCCTGCTGTTTTACGGGGTCGGCTTGTTCCCGGCGAACCCGGCCGAATGGATCGCCGCGAACCTCGTTCATTCGTTGCAGATCAATGCCGTGCTGTGCGTTTTTAATCTATTGCCTTTACCGCCGCTCGACGGCGGCCGGGTCGCGGTCGGGTTGTTGCCGCGCGCGCTCGCCTATCCGCTCGCCCGCATCGAGCCCTACGGCATCCCGATCCTGCTCTTGATGCTGTTCGTGCTGCCGTGGATTGGCGCGCGGACCGGTCTCAACCTCAATATCCTCGCCTATGTGATCGGCGTGCCGACCGAGGCCCTGATCCATTTCGTGCTGACCCTGACCGGGCAGGGCGGGTGAGCAGGTCAGCGGCGCCGATGGCCTCCACCCACCCAGCGCTTCGCGCCGGGTCCACCCTCTCCCGCAGTGCGGGAGGGGGTACCGACCGCCAGATCACAGTCCGGGGGGAGGCGGGTGAGGGGAGGCCGGCGCAGCCCGAGCAGCTGGTGCTCGACCTCGACGGCTATGAGGGGCCGATCGATCTGCTGCTCACCTTGGCGCGCGAGCAGAAGGTCGACCTGGCGAAGATCTCGATCCTGGCGCTGGCCGATCAATACCTCGCGTTTATCGGCCGCCAGCGCCAATTGCGCCTGGAGATCGCCGCCGATTACCTGGTCATGGCGGCGTGGCTCGCCTATCTGAAGTCGCGCCTGCTGCTGCCGCAGCCTCCCACCGATGACGACGAGCCGGACGCGGCCGAATTCGCCGCCATCCTGGGGCACCGGCTGAAGCTGCTCGAAGCGATGCAGACTGCCGGCCGCCGGCTGATGGCTCGCCCGCGCCTCGGCGAGGATGTCTTTTTGCGCGGCGCGCCCGAAGGCTTGGCGACGGTGGCGGTGCCGGTGTGGCGGCTCGATCTCTACGAGCTGCTGCGCGCCTATGGCGACTTGCAGCGGCGGACCACGACGGCGGTGCTGGCGATCGAGCCGTCCGCCTTTTATTCGATGGATGACGCGATGAAGCGGTTTGCCGGCGTTCTCGGCCGGGTGCCGGAATGGCGCGCTTTGCTGCGCTTTCTGCCCGATTTGCGCGGCGGCGATCAGATGCGGCGTTCGGCGCTGGCTTCGACCTTTGCCGCCGCCCTCGAGCTGGCGCGAGACGGCCGGATCGAATTGCGCCAGGACCGCGCCTTCGGCCCAATCTGGCTGCGCAGCGTTGCCGCGGCGCGGCATCGAGGCGGCGAGCGGATGCGTCGGTGAGCGAGCGCGCGCAGCGATTGCGGCTCGTCGAAGCCGTGCTGTTCGCCGCGGGCGAGCCGTTGACCGAGGAGACGCTGGCGCGGCGGCTCGGCGACGGAGCCGATCCGGGCGGGTTGTTGCGCGAGCTTGCCGGGCATTACGCCGGGCGCGGCGTCAATCTAGTGCGGCTGGCTGGCGGCTGGGCGTTTTGCACTGCGCCCGATCTCGCCCCGGCATTGCGCATCGAGCGGCCGGTCGCCCGCAAATTGTCGCGCGCCGCGGTCGAGACCCTGGCGGTCATCGCCTATCACCAGCCGGTCACCCGCGCCGAGATCGAGGAGATTCGCGGGGTTGGCCTCGGCAAAGGCACGATCGACACGCTGATGGAAGGGGGCTGGGTGCGCCCCCGGGGCCGCCGCATGACCCCCGGCCGGCCGCTCCTATGGACGACGACGCCAGATTTTCTTAGGCAATTCGGGCTCGACAGCCTTGACGACCTGCCCGGCATCGAGGAATTGCGCACCGCCGGCCTCCTCGACCTCACCCCACCGACCCTCGGCGAAGTCGGGGCGGAAGCTGGCGACGGGGTACAGGCGAAGGCGGAATAATTAAACCGCTTGGTTGAGGTGGAAGAATTCGACGCAGTTGTCGGCCCAGATGCGGCGTTTGTCGGCTTCGGGGATGTCAGCGTAGATCTTGTCGATCAATGGGCGCGAGTTTGGCCACTCGCATTCGATGTGCGGGAAGTCGGTGGCGAACATGATCCGGTCGACGCCGACATGCTGGCGCTCCTCGACCGCGACGCGCTCGTACTGCACGCTGAAATAGACGTGGTCGCGCACGTAATGGCTCGGCAATTCCTTTAACGGCTGGAAGCCGAGATATTCCTGGGCCCAGCCGAGATGGCGCTGGTACCACAGATCCATGTGCTCGAGCCAGAACGGGACCCAGCCGAGCCGGGTCTCGGCAAAGAACACCTTCAATTTCGGGTGGCGCTCGAACACCCCGGCCAACACCAATTGCGCGATGCTGACCGACGGCGCCAAGCCGAAATTGCACAGCCATTCGAGAAACGGCCGGCGCAGCCGCTGCATGATGACCGGGTCTTCCTTTGGATATTTGAAGGTCGGCTGCGCGGCGCGCGGGCCGGTCCGGTAGAACTGGACGTGCACGGTGACCGGCATGTTCATATCGACCGCGGCGGCCCAGAACTTGTCGTCCTCCGGGGTCGGGTAGCCCTTGGCGCTCGGCAAGGCGCCCATCAGGATGCCCTTCAGGCCGAGCTTTTTGCAATGCGCCATCTCGGCGATCGCGTCATCGACATTGGTGATCGGGATCACGCCCATGCCGATCAGCCGGTCGGGCGCCACGGCGCAGTATTCTTCGGCGAGCCAGTCGTTGTAGCCGCGGATCACCGCCTTATAGACCTCGTCATGGGCGATGTTGCGCCAGAAGACGGGGCCGGCTACCATCGCCGCGAACAGCACCTCGGCATCCATGCCGTCGCGGTCCTGCTCTTGGACGCGCTGCTCGGGCGAGCCGGTGCCGGCGGCGTCGGCGACCTTGAGGCCGAAGGGTTGCCAGGTGCCCTCGGCCCGGCCGGCGCGCAGGTCGAGAAAATTCGCCTCCAACAGCGGCTGCCCCTCGATCATCAAAGCGTCGCCGCCATCCGGCAGATGCACGGTATGCGGGGCGCGGTCGCGGTATTTTTGCGGCACCCGGTGCACCCACCGCTCCGGCGGCACTTCGAGGTGCCCGTCCGACGACATCAGAGTGTATTTCCGTGCCATGGCTGGCTCCTTCGCTGGCAGCAGAGTGAGAAGGGGCCCCTCACCCCGGCCCCCGGATCTGGTCCGGGGCAGGCTCTCTCCCCGTGATCCCCGGGTCAACCCCGGGGAGGGCGAGGGAGATGCCGGTATATTGCACCAGAGCGCCGGGTGCCGGGCAATAGTCGAGGCAGTTGCCGCAGCCGGTGCATTTCGCCGGCTGCACCTCGTAGAGATGGCGCGGCTCCAGCAGCATCGGGCGGATTGCCGATTCCGGGCAGACCTCGCGGCACAGGCCGCAGGAATTGCAGATCGCGTGGTCGATCCGCACCTTCATGAGAGTTGGCCTTTCTCGTCATTCCCGCGCAAGCGGGAATCCAGAACTGCCGGTCGTCGCCGACCCCCTGTTCCAGCCAGAGTCTGCCCCTGGCCCGAACAGGGGGGCAGGCTCTGGACCCCCGCTTTCGCGGGGGTGGCGAGGAGGGGTCGTCGCGGCACCTTCATCTGATGCCGCCGATCTGGTGCAACAGGTAATCCAGCGCCTCCTCGACCGGCCGTTGCGTCTCCGGGGTCGAGCACAGGAAATCGAGCTGGAACTTGCCTTCCATGAAATGCATCAGCTCCTCGTCGCGCTGCGAGAGGTGCTCGTGCCGCACCAACGGGTCGGCAACCTGGTCGAGATAGGCCATGATGCCGATGCAGGCGTTGGCCTCCTGGTAATAGTTCTGCGCGGCGCGGGCCAAGGGGTGGATGTGCGGGAACATCATCGACATGCCGAAATAGGCCGGCAATGGCTGGGCGTTGGCGGCGGCGATGCCTTCCAGCTCGCGCTCGTCCTTGATCCAGCCTTTGCCCAACAACACGTCGGCGTGCAGTTTCGAGTGCTTGCACTCGTCCCACACTTGGCGGGCGCGCATGCGCTGCAGATCGATGTAGCGCTCCTGGTCGGCGATATCGACCGATAAGAGCTGCCCCGACATCTGCTTGATCGACATGTGCACGCCTTCGGCGGCGTAGCCGCGCAGAGCACGGTCTCGTTTCCAGTCCTCGTCGTTGGTCGCCAATTCGCGCTCGATCTCGGTGAGCGTGCGCTCCAGCGATATCTCCCAGCCCTTCAGGCATTGCTCGCGGGTCAGGCGCAGCCGGAACTCGGCGCCGGGCGCGCCGGGCATCACCGGCCAGACCCATTTATCGCAGAACGCTTCGAGGATCGGGTGCATGTCTATCTCCGTCCTACGCCCGTACCCGCTCCCACCCGTCGCTCCCGCGAAAGCGGGGGTCCAGGGCCTGCCCCTCTGTTCGGGCCAGGGGCAGGCTCTGGTATGAACAGCGGGCGGCCGCGGAGGCTCTTGCAACCCTGGGTTCCCGCTTTCGCGGGAATGACGGTGGAAGAATCATGTCGAAAATGGGATCATTCAGGGCTCCGCCACGCCTCGGGCGGGGGCGGGACCAGGGAGCGGCCGGTTTCGGCCTCGACGATCGAGCCTTCGGCCGGGCAATACATCAGGCACGCGGTGCAGCCGGGATAGGTGCATTTGTCCGCGTCGATCTCGATGCGGTGCAATGGCTCCAACGCGACATAGACGGCGTTCAGATCGATCTCGCGGCAAACGATGTAGCACATCCGGCATTCGGTGCAGCGCTGGTGATCGATCCTGAGCGTGGCCATGGCGGCTCCTTCAGTCCATCACCTGGACGCGAGGCATTGGCGGCTCGGGCGTGCGCCGATCGAGCACGAAATCGCCGAGCTCGTGCAGAAAGCGGCGATAGTCGCGGCAGGCGACGGCGCAGGCCCAGCGGCACAATTCGGCCTCGACCGGCTTCTCGATCAATTCCTCGACGATCCGCCGGCCCATATTGATGTGGCTGCGGTTCTCGACCGCCTGGCTCTCGAAGATGGCTTTCAGGCCGGGGTCCGCAGTTGCCGCGGCGAGCCCCTCCATCCACGCGAACTCGATGACCTTGGGGCCCAGATTGAGCGCGGCGATGCGGATCGGATGCGGGTAAGTCGCAAGGTTGCGCAGCGAAAAGACGTAATAGGCCAGCGCCGAATCGAGCCCGAACCGGCCATAGAGCTGTTGGAATGCCTCCTTCTGGGTGGCGACAGCACCGCGCCGCAACAGCGCATCGAGATACAGCATCTCATGCGTCGAATCATCGAGGATCTGCTTCGAAAACAGGTATTTGACCGAAGCCGGGAAGTCGTTCATCTCCAGCCCTTGGCCCCAGCCGCCATAGATGTAGTAGAACATCCGTTCGAGCGTCCACAGCCGGCCGATCAGCCGAGCCGAAGCCGCATCGTCGAGACCGCCCGCGCCCGCGGCCGCAATCACCGCCTCGAAGGGGCTGGCGCGGCTTTCCGACCGGCTGGTGCCGATCAGCTCCCGCGCCAGCTCGCGTCCGGGCAGGCCGGGCATGACCCGCCGCCTAGCGGCTCACCCCTCCCAAACGGCGAAGCATTTGCTCGAATTGAAGATCCAAGTCTCGATGAACTGGGTTTCGCTGGGCCGCCGGCCAAGCGCGTTCATCGCGCCCATCAGGCACATCCAGTTCAGGATTTCCTGCTGGCCACTGTCCTCGACGGCACTCAGCGGGCGCTCGCGCCAGGCCGCGTAATCACCTTTGACGAGGGCGTCGTAGAGGCCGCGGTCAGCCGGCACGTCGGGGTAGAGCAGGTAGTTTTTTGGCGTCAGAAAGGCGTGCGACCAGCTCGACGAGGCGATCAGCGCCACCCGGTAGGGGCTGTCCTTGGCGATGCGGGCGCAGGCGGCACCCAAATCGAAGCAGCGCCACGGGGCAGGGGAGGGCGGGTCGAGATCGGCCTCGGCCGGCAATTCGCTCAACGAGCGCACGCCGGCCTGTTGCGCGATGACCCGGCGGCCGTAGCAATTGACCTGAAACGGCAGCACCGGATAGGGGAAGCCCTGCCGGTCGTAATCGAGAAATAGCAAAGTGTTCAGAAACGCGTGGCCGAGCTGGTGGTGCAATGGCCGATAGGCATAGGAGACATCAAACCCGGTTTCGAGCAGCTTGCCGGCGAAGTATTTGCCGGCGTCGGGATGGCCCTTATAGTCGAACACCTTGTCGTGCGGCTCGCCCCAGGCGTTGGCGTTGCGATAATACTCCCACGGCTTTGGCGACATTGATTGATAGGCCAGCACACTAAACGGCGGGATAATGTCTTCCTTGAAATTTTCGTACTGGTCGTCGCCCCAGATCACGACCAGGTCGGGGGCGAACTCGTCGAGCGCGCGCCTGGCGTTGCGAAATCCGGCGAGGAGCGCCTCGCGATGCCGCCGCGCCGCAGACAGCCCGCGGTCATCGCCGTATTCCTCGCGCATCGCCGCCGGCCAGCCCTCCGGATGGCGGTATTGCTCGGGGAGCGCCGGATCGTCGAGAACCCGCTTCAAAATCCGCCCCATGCTCTCGTCGGTTCCCGAAAGCGGCGGGAAATGGGTGACGCCGAGGCCCAGAATCTCTGCCATCGCATAATCCTCCCAGCGGACCTATGCCCGATCTCCTGCGTTACGGTCGCCGCGGCATTTTGTCAAGGCGGCACGCATTTCTGGCCGGCGATTCGCCGGAGCCGAGCCGCAAACTTTACCGATTCGCAAGGTCGTCGCGCCGGATTTCTCACATTGCACCCCGCTCGTTGCGCGAGCCAACTTTGTTGTGGCAAGAAAGAGGCTGGGGATACGTACACCAGGGGGCTCGGCAATGCTGGCTCGTCGCGTCGGCCGTCGATCGCTGCTTGCGGCGCCGCTGCTGGCCGTGCCGGCAGCCTTTCTGGGCTTGCCCGCCAAAGCGGCCGAGGAGGATTTCTACGCCTTTCTCTACGCGGTGCGGCGCGAGGCGGCGGCGCGGGGTATCCGGCTGGGTACGATCGATCTGGCGCTGCGCCAGGCCGAATATCTGCCGCATGTGATCGAGCTCGACCGCCGCCAGCCCGAGCAGGTGCTGACCTTTGCCCAGTATCTGCAAAAGACGGTCACGCCGGAGCGCGAGGAGAACGCGCGCCGCCAGCTGCTCGACAACCGGGCGCTGCTCGACGCGGTCTGGCGGCGCTATGATGTCGAGCCCCGGTTCATCGTCGCTTTGTGGGGGCTCGAAAGCGATTTCGGCGCGGTGACCGGCAATTACATGGTGGTGTCGTCACTGGCGACGTTGGGGTTTGACGGCCGGCGCGGGTCCTATTTCCGCGGCGAGCTGATCTCGGCCCTGCGCATCATCGACGAGGGGAACGTCGCGGCTGGAAACATGACCGGATCGTGGGCCGGGGCGATGGGCCAGTGCCAGTTCATGCCGTCGACCTTTCTCGGCTATGCCGTCGATTATGACGGCGACGGCCGGCGCAACATCTGGACCGACCGCGCCGACGTGCTCGCCTCGATCGCCAATTTCATCGCCCATCTCGGCTGGCGCGACGGCGAGACTTGGGGGCGGGCGGTGCTGCTGCCGCCGGGCTTCGACGCGCGCTTTACCGGGCTCGAGGTCCGGCGCCCGACCGTGGAGTGGAGCCGGATGGGGGTGCGCAGCGCCGGCGCCGGCCCGCTGCCGGCCCGCGGCCTCGAGGCCTCGCTGGTCATCCCGGACGGGATCGAGGGACCGGCCCTGCTGGTCTACGACAATTTTCGAACCATCATGCGCTGGAACAAATCCACCTATTTTGCCGCCGCTGTCGGCTATCTCGCGGACAGCATGGCAGACCGGGGGCGTGTCGAGCACGGCTGAATCGCCGGCGAGGGGGCGGGGGCTGGCCATGGGGTTGGATCTTGCCGGCCGCAGCCGGGCTGCGGGGCCAATGGTGCTGCTCGGCCTGCTGCTCGCCGGCTGCGCCTCGCATCAATATGCCGGCGCCGGCGGCGAGGAGCGCGGCGCCTACCGGGTTGGCGAGCCTTACGAGATCAAGGGCGTGTGGTATTATCCGGCGGTCGATTACGACTATGACAGGACCGGGGTCGCGTCGTGGTACGGTGCCGAATTCGAGGGCCGCTCTACCGCGAACGGCGAAATCTTTGACCCGAACCGGCTGACCGCGGCCAACACCACCCTGCCGATGCCGAGCATTGTCGAGGTGACCAACCTGCAAAACGGCCGTGCGCTGCAATTGCGGGTCAACGACCGCGGCCCGTTTGTCGATGGCCGGCTGATCGACGTGTCGCGCCGGGCAGCACAGCTGCTCGGCTTCGAGACGCGCGGCACGACGCCGGTCGAGGTCAAGATCCTGAAGGACGAGAGCATCGAGGTCGCCGAAGAGGCGTTGCGCAACAGCGGGCAGGTTCAGGTAGCCGACGCCGCTCCCGGCGCAACGATCGCTTCGGCCGGACCGCCGCCCGCTTTGGATGCGTCCGCCGCGCCGCCGGCGAGGGCGCCCGACGAAACCGCACCCCGGGCGAGGGCTCGCACGGCGATGCTGCGACCCACCCATCGTCCGCGGCCGGCGATGGCGCAGGTGGTGGCGATGCGCCCGGCGCCGGAGATGGCGCAGGCGCCGCCGGGGCCGATCCGCGATCAGCCGGCGCGATCCGGCGCGGGCTATGCGGCGCTGTCGCGGTTTGCCCTGATCGCGCCCGCCGAGGCGGCAACGCTGCCCGCCATCACGAGGCCCATCCCCCACCGCGACACCAGGCCCGGGCCGGCCCGCACCCCAGAAAT
Organism: Allostellaceae bacterium; assembly: GCA_036500965.1. Taxonomy (GTDB): domain Bacteria; phylum Pseudomonadota; class Alphaproteobacteria; order ATCC43930; family CGMCC-115725; genus AP-15. The sequence goes on from DASYBC010000151.1 coordinate 27,822, forward strand.
GCCATTTTCCCGGTCGAGGATTGTCGCAGATGCGGGCGCGGCATCGGGCCGGCTCTATATCCAGGCCGGGGCATTCTCGTCGTCGGAAAATGCCAGGCGGGTGCAGTCGCGGATCGCGCCATTGGGCAGTGTGCGGGTGACGAGCGCATCGATCGACGGGCTCGAGATTTATCGGGTGCGGCTCGGGCCGGTGGCGAGCAAGGAGCAGGCGGACCGTCTGCTGCAGCGCGTCGTCAGCAGCGGTTGTCCCGGGGCGCGGATCGTCACCGACTGAAGATCAAGCACAGACCCGGCCGAACGGATATGAACATGGGCATGATCGCGCGTCTGACCGGAATCCTGATCGCCGTATTGCTGGGGGCGGGCGTCGCCAGCGCGCCGGCGGCAGCGAAGCTCACCCACAAAGCCAGAGCGAGCGCCCGGCTCCCGGCACCGGCCGCCTCGACTGCGCCGAGCGCACCGGGCGTGCCGGTCACCGGCATCGACACGCAGGCGGCGCACGCGCTGATCGTCGAAGTCGAGACCGGTGCGGTGCTGCTCGACAAGGAAGCCGACCAGCCGTTTCCCCCGGCCTCGCTAAACAAGCTGATGACCGCCTATGTGGTCTTCGACCTGCTGAAAAAGGGTGCCGCCAAGCTGACCGACGAGTTGCCGGTCAGCGAGGAGGCGTGGCGGATGGGCGGCTCGAAAATGTTCGTGCCGCTCGGCGCCAAGGTATCGATCGACGATCTCGTGCACGGCATGATCATCCAATCGGGCAACGATGCCTGTCTCGTGCTGGCGCAGGGGCTGGCCGGCAGCGAGCAGGGCTTTGTCGATCTGATGAACAAGACGGCCAAGGAGATCGGGCTGAAGAACAGCCATTTCGCGAACGTCACCGGGCTTCCCGACCCGAACGGGTGGGTCACGGCGCGCGACCTCGCCACGTTGGCGATCCGCACGATCAAGGACTTTCCCGAAGATTACAAAATCTACAGCGAAAAGGAGTTTACCTTTAACAATATCAAGCAGGGCAACCGCAACCCGTTATTGTACGAAAATGAGGGCGCCGATGGGCTGAAGACCGGGCACACCGAGGAATCGGGGTACAGCGTGACCGGCTCGATCAAGCGCGGCGATCGCCGCATCGTGATTGTGCTCGGCGGGCTGCCGACAATGCGGGCGCGCGCCCAGGAGAGCGAAAGGCTGGTCGACTGGGCATTCCGCGAGTTCAGCGACTATCGCCTGTTCGCCGCCGGCGAAACCATCGAGGACGCGCCGGTCTGGCTCGGCGCCGCGCCGCGGGTGCCGCTCGCGGTCGGCAAGGATCTGGTGTTGACCCTGTCGCGCCAGGCGCGCGCCGGGATGAAGGTCAGCCTCGAATACGACAGCCCGATCCCGGCCCCGATCAAGCAGGGCGAGACGGTCGGCAAGATCGACGTCACTGCCCCTGGGCTGACGCCGATCGAGCTGCCGCTGGTCGCCGCCGCCAATGTCGCCCGCATGGACGCGATCGGGCGGATCGCGACGCTGGCCGGCTATCTGGTCTGGGGCAGGCGGCACTCGCTAGCGGCGCTGACCAGCGGCATTGAAGAGCGGCATTGAAGAGCGATGCCGCGCGGCCGGTTGATCAGCCTCGAAGGCGGCGAGGGAGCCGGCAAAACGACGCAGCTGCCGCGGCTCGTCAGGGCGCTCGAAAGCGCTGGGATCGCCGTGCTGGCGACGCGCGAGCCCGGCGGGTCGGCCGGCGCCGAGGCGATCCGGCGGCTGCTGCTCGAAGGCGATAGCGCACGCTGGGACGCGCAGCAGGAGGTGCTGCTGCTGATGGCGGCGCGGCGCGATCACGTGGCGCGGCTGATCGAGCCGGCGCTCGCGCGGGGGAAGTGGGTCGTGTGCGACCGGTTTGCCGATTCGACGCTCGCCTATCAGGGCTACGGCCGTGGGCTGAACCCGGCGGACATCGCCGCGCTGCAGCGCTTTGCGCTCGGGAATTTCGCGCCGGATTTGACCTTGATCCTGGATGTCCCAGTTGAGATCGGGCAAGCCCGCATCGCCTCCCGGTCGGCGGACGCCGATCGTTTCGAACGTCTCGACCAAGCCTTTCACCAACGATTGCGCCAGGGATTCCACGACATCGCGGCCGCCAACCCCGGCCGCTGCATGCTGATCGACGCCACCGGCGAGGTGGAAGCAGTGCATTGCGCGGTGCTCGACGCGGTGGCGCGGCGGCTCGGCGTCAGGTTTGCCGCAGGTGGGCCGAGCGAGAGGCCCGCCTCTGTTGCACCCGGGCGGCAATAGCCGATCGGCGGGGTGGGCAGATGGCGGCGCGCCGAACCGATGCGGAGGCCGGGGCAGAAAACGCGGCGCCGCCGCCGCGGGCGAACCCCGATCTGGTTGGCCATCAGGGCGCCGAGCGGGAGCTCGAAGAGCTTTATCGGACCGGGCGGCTGCCGCACGCGATCCTGCTGGCCGGGCCGCGCGGCATCGGCAAGGCGACCCTGGCGTTTCGCTTTGCCCGCTTTGTCTTGGCCCAAGGCGACCGAGGCGAGGGCCCGAGCCTGCTCGGCGGTGTCGGCGAAGCCGGGCTTGCCGTCGATCCGGAAAACCCGGTGTTCCGCCGGGTGGCGGCTGGCGGCCATGCCGATCTGTTGACGGTCGAGCGCGCCTGGGACCCGCGGCGCCGGCGGCTGCGCGGCGAGATCGTGGTCGAGGATGCGCGCGAGGTCGTCGGGTTTTTTCGGCTGACGGCAGCGGAGGAGGGCTGGCGCATCGTCGTCATCGACGGCGCCGAGGAGATGAACCGGAATGCTGCAAACGCGATTCTCAAGGTCCTCGAAGAGCCGCCCGGCCATGCGCTCTTGCTGCTGGTCAGCCACAACCCCGGCCGGCTGTTGCCGACGATCCGGTCGCGCTGTCGGCGGGTGCGGCTCGCCCCGCTGCCGCAGCCGGTGACGGCCGAGCTGATCCGGCGATACCGTCCGCAGCTCGACGCGGCCGAGGCCGACGGGCTCGCGGCGCTATGCGGCGGCAGCATCGGGCGGGCGCTCGGGCTTGCCGATGGCGGCGGGATCGCCCTTTACCGCGCTGTCGTCGAATTGCTGGCGCAGGTGCCGCAGATCGATGTCGGCCGGCTGCATGGGCTAGCCGATCGGCTCGCCAGGGCTGAGGCCGAGGACGCCTATTGGGCGACCGCAGAGTTGCTGGCGCAGGCCCTGGCAGCGCTCGCGACGGCTCGGACGCCTGGCTCCCGCCCGGCCCTGGAGCGTGAGACCGTCACCGGCGAGAGGGCGGCGATCGAGGCTCTGGCCGCCGCCGCCGGCCCGGCCCGCTGGGCGGATTTGCAGGCGAAAATCGCCGGCGATTTTGTCGCCGCGCAGGAGCTCAACCTCGACCGCAAGCAGGTGCTGCTCGGCGCGTTCTTTGCCATCGAAGAGACGGCACGCTAGAAACACCCGACGGCTCGCCGGTGGATTGCCGGCGGCCCCGGCCCATATCTGGGCTTTGGAGAGGATGATGCGCGCGTCGCCGCCTTTTTTTGTCACCACCCCGATCTACTACGTCAACGACCTGCCGCATCTGGGCCACGCCTATACTACCGTGGCCTGCGATGCGCTGGCGCGGTTTATGCGGCTCGACGGGTTTCAAGTCAAATTCCTGACTGGGACCGACGAGCACGGCCAAAAGGTGGCGCAGTCGGCGGCGGCGGCCGGCGTCTCGCCGCAAGAATTCGCCGACCGCAATTCGGCGCGGTTTCGCGAGGTCACTCAGCTGCTGAACATTTCTCAGGATGATTACATCCGCACGACCGAGCCGCGACATACCCGTGCGGTCCAGGCGCTGTGGCAGGAACTGGAACGGCGTGGCGAAATCTATCTCGGCCGGTTCGCCGGCTGGTATGCCGTGCGCGACGAAGCGTTTTACGATGAAACCGAATTGGTCGACGGCAAGGCTCCAACCGGCGCAGAGGTTGAATGGCTGGAGGAGGAGAACTACTTTTTTCGGCTTTCTGCCTGGCAGGACCGGCTGCTCGCCTATTATGAAGCAAACCCCGATGCCGTGGCCCCACACAGCCGCCGCAACGAGGTCCTGAGCTTTGTGTGCGGCGGGCTGAAGGATTTGTCGGTCTCGCGCACCAGCTTCGCCTGGGGGATCCCGGTGCCGGGGAACCCCCGCCACGTAATTTATGTATGGCTCGACGCGTTGACCAACTACATCACCGCGCTGGGGTATCCAGATATTGAAAACCCCGAATTCTCAACGTTTTGGCCAACCGCTCTTCATCTGGTAGGTAAAGATATCCTGCGCTTTCATTCGGTGTATTGGCCGGCCTTTCTGATGGCCGCCGGGCTCGACCCGCCGCGCCGCGTCTTTGCCAATGGCTGGTGGACCGTCGAAGGCCAAAAGATGTCGAAATCGCTCGGCAATGTGATCCCGCCGCGCCAGCTGGTCGAGACCTACGGGGTCGATCCGGTGCGTTTTTTTCTGCTGCGGGAATTGCCGTTCGGCAGCGACGGCGATTTTTCGCACCGCGCCGTCGTGGCTCGGCTGAATGGCGACCTCGCCAACGATTTCGGCAATTTGGCGCAGCGCGTGCTGGTCATGGTCAACCGGGATTGCGACGCTTTAGTGCCGACGCCGGGACCGATCGCCAGCGCCGACCAGAGCCTGCTCTACAGTGCATCCAATCTGTTAAATCGAGTGCGTGACTGCATGAATAACCAAGCATTTCATCTCGCGCTGGAAGCCATCTGGCGGGTTGTCGCCGAGGCCAACCGGTATGTGGACGAGCAGGCTCCCTGGGCATTGCGGCGCAGCGATCCGGCGCGGATGCAGACCGTGCTCTACACCCTCGCCGAGGTGATCCGGCATCTCGGGATCATGGCGCAACCGTTTGTTCCAACGGCGGCCGGGCAGCTATTGGATCAGCTTGGGGTGCCTGCGGGATCGCGCGATTTTGCAGCGCTCGAAACGGCACCGCTGGCTGCGGGCACGCGATTGCCAAAGCCGTCGGGCATTTTCCCGCGCTTTGTCGACGCTCCGGCGGCGTGAGCGACCAAAAGTGTAGGGCGAGAATGCTGGTCGACAGCCACTGTCATCTTGATTTTCCGGATTTCGCGGCCGAGCGCGAGGCGGTCCTCGCGCGCGCCCGGGCGGCCGGGGTCGGCACCATGCTGACCATCGGGACGCGGCTCGACCAGTTCGACGGCGTTCGCGCGATCGCCGAAGGAGATCCGGCGATCTGGTGCTCGGTTGGCGCGCACCCGCACGAGGCGGCGGACCACGCGGCTTTGCTGCCCGATCAGCTGACGGCGCTGGCGGCACACCCCAAAGTGATCGGGATCGGCGAGACCGGGCTTGATTTCCATTATGATCTAAGCCCACGCGAGGTGCAGAGGCAGGTGTTTCGCGCGCACATCGCGGCCTCGCACGCAACCGGGCTGCCGCTGATCATTCATGCCCGGGAGGCGGACGGCGAAATAGCGGCAATACTTAAGGCAGAGCACGGACCTCCCGGCGTACTGCATTGTTTTTCAAGTGGGCGTGGTTTGGCCGAGGCGGCGCTGGCGCTCGGCTTCTATGTTTCGATCTCGGGCATCGTGACCTTCAAAAACGCCGACGAATTGCGCGCGATCGTGCGCGACCTGCCGCTCGAACGGCTCCTGGTCGAGACCGACAGCCCCTATCTCGCCCCGGTGCCCTATCGCGGCAAGCGCAACGAGCCGGCCTTTGTCGCGGCGACGGCGGCGGCGGTGGCGGCGCTCAAGGGCATCACGCCGCACGCTCTGGCCGAGGCGACCACCACTAATTTTTTCCGGCTGTTCGCCAAGGCGGCACGGCCAGCATCATGCCCGCCTGAACCATGCCCGCCTGAACCATGAGGGTGACGATCCTCGGTTGCGGCCCGTCGACCGGGGTGCCGACGATCGGCCCCGATTGGGGCCGTTGCGACCCGACCGACCCACGCAACCGGCGCCGCCGCGCCTCGCTCTTGGTCGAGATCGGAGCGCTTACGATCCTGATCGACACCTCGCCCGATCTGCGCGAGCAACTGATCGACGCTCGGGTGGCGCGGCTCGACGCGGTGTTGATGACCCACGCCCATGCCGACCACCTGCACGGCATCGACGATCTTCGCACCATCAATCGCCTGATGCATGCGCCGATCCCGCTCTGGGCCGACGATAAGACCTTGGCGGAAATCCGTCGCCGCTTCGGCTACGCCCTCGAGCCGGTCAGCGAGCCGGGCCGCTATTACAAGCCGACCCTGGAAGCGCGCGAGATTACCGGCCCGTTCGCGATCGGCGGCGTCGCCGTGGTGCCGTTTGCGCAGGATCACGGGTTTAGCACGACGTTGGGCTTCCGCATCGGGCCGATGGCGTATTCGACCGACGTGACCGAGCTCGACGACGCGGCGTTTGCCGCGGTCGCCGGGGTCGAGCTGTGGGTCGTCGACTGCTTTCGGCGGGCGCCGCACCCGACCCACAGCCATGTCGAGAAGACGCTCGGCTGGATCGCCCGGGTGCGGCCGCGCCGCGCGGTGCTGACCCATATGGAGCAGAGCCTCGATTATCGCGAGCTCAGCGCAGAGCTGCCGGAGGACGTCGAGCCCGGCCAGGACGGCCTCGTCGTCGAATTGCCGGACCCATGATCCGGCCGGCGCAGCCTGCTGACCGAGAAGCGGTCGAGGCGATCGTCGACGCGGCCTATTCGATCTATGCCGACCGGATCGGCCAGCCGCCGGGGCCGATGCTCGACGACTACGCGAGGCTGATCGATGCTGGCGCTGTCAGCGTGTTCGAAGAGGCCAACCGCGCCATCGCGGGCATCATCGTGCTGATCGCGAAACCCGACCATCTGCTGCTCGATAATATCGCGGTGCGCCCGGATCGCCAGGGTCGCGGGCTCGGCCGCGCGCTGATTGCGTTTGCCGAAAACGAGGCGCGCCGGCGCGGCTTGCTCGAGGTGCGTCTCTACACGCATCAGAAGATGACCGAGAATTTGGCGCTTTACGCCTGGCTCGGTTTCGAGGAGACCCGGCGCGGATGCGAGGCCGGCTATGATCGCGTGTTCATGCGCAAACCGGTGAGCTATTTTCCATAATATATATTATGCGACAAACGCTACGAGCCGCACCGGTTGCGGGCTGCGCCTGCGGTGCGGTTCGTGCGGCGCCGACGGACGCGCCAGCCCAGCCTCCGGCGCTGCACTTCGAGCGGATCATCCGCGCCGACCGTGATCTGATGCCCCTGCTCGCGGCGATCCGGACGTTGCGGCTGCCGCAGTGGCGGCTGGTCGCCGGCTGCCTCTACCAGACCGTTTGGAATTGTCTGACCGGCCATCCGCCGCGCACCGGCATCAAGGATTACGATTTGATCTATTTCGATGATCGCGATCTCTCTTGGGCCGCCGAGGACAGGGTGATTCGCCAGGTTGCTGCCGCGACGCGCGGCTGCGTCGGCCCGGTCGAGACGCGAAACCAGGCGCGCGTGCATTTGTGGTTCGAGAGCCGCTTTGGCGTGCCTTACCCACAGTTATCCTCGGCGGATGCGGCGCTGCCGTATTATGCGTCGGTGGTTCAGGCGATCGGGGTGCGGCTCGAGGATGATGGCCGGCTCGATGTGCTGGCGCCGTTCGGGTTCAACGATCTGTTCGCGATGGTGATCCGGCCGAACCTGGCCCTCGACAATGCCGCCGCGCACACCCGCAAGGCGCTGCGGGCGCAGGCGATCTGGCCGGAGCTGACCGTCATCCCGTGGGAGTGAGGCCGGGACCGAAGCCTGATCCCGTGAAGCAGCAGGCTCGCCGCGTACCCTCACCCACCCGACCCCCGGATCAAGTCCGGGGCAGGCTCTTCGGGCCGGGTCCACCCTCTCCCGCATTGCGGGAGAGGGTGCCGCGCGCAGCGAGACGGGTGAGGGTTCGCCGATACGACAGCGTCAGCGATACGCCAGGCACCAGCCGGGGGCGCGCAGCCAGCATTGCTCGGCCGGCAGGTCGTCGCGGCGGTAGAGCCGGGCCACGTGCTCGGCGCCGCCCTTGTCGAGGGCTTCGGCGAGCGCCCGCTCGGACGCCTCGCCGCGCCCGCCTGCGCAGGGGAAGATCGCGACCGCCGAGATCCGGCGCGCCAGGAAATCGGCGCCGCGGCGCGCGATGCGGAACACAGCGCCACGGCGGGCATCTCCGCCCGGGAAGCCCTGGGCGGTCAGCGGCAGAATGAGCCTGCCGCCCTCGTTGAGCCGGTCGAGCCATGGATCGGCCGGCCGCGTCGCCCCGGCATTGACATAGATCAGGTCGGCGGGGTCGAACCCGATCCGGGTGCCGTCGCCTTCGACGACCCGGACATTCGGCGCCTGCCGGAAATTGGCCGCGGCGCGGGCGGCGAGACCGGGATCGAGCTCGATCGCGGTCACGCGGCCCGAAGCGCCGGCCAGCTCGGCCAGGATCGCGGTGTAATAGCCGACGCCGGCGCCGACATGGACGACGTGCTCGCCCGCTTGCGGTGCGGCGGCAGCGATCAGCGCGGCATGCAACGAAGGCTCGCCGTTGTTGAGGTTGCGTTCGGGCAGGATGCCGATCACGTTGTTGATGTAGAGATAGACCGGATCGGCGCTCGGCGTCGTCGCGTAGCGCGGGGCCGGGCCGCGCCGGCGCAGGATCGGCCACGGGCCGGGGCCGAGGAAATGCTCGCGCGGGACCGCGGCAAAGGCCGTTTCGACGCGGGCATCCTCGACACCGGCGGCGGCCATGACCTGCATCGCATAGGCCCGACGGACGATCTCCAGCTCTCCCGGCTGCACGCGCTATCGCCTCCGTGATCGACGGCCTATGTTGGCTGCGGCATCATAGCACAGGAGAGGCTGGTGGATCTGCCTGCCGGATTGCGGCTCACCTTCGAGGACCGGCCTTCGACCGAGGACTGGGACAAGCTCGGGCACGCTCTCGACCGCTACAATCGTCAATTTCTCGGCGAAACCGACTTTTCGCGGATGGGTTTCTTCGTGCGCGCCGATGACGGCGAGGTCAGGGCCGGCCTCGTCGGCACGACATACGCCGGCTGGCTGTTTGTCGCCGAGCTTTGGGTGCATGCCGACCTGCGCCGCCGCGGCATCGGCAGCCAGCTGTTGGCGCTGGCCGAGCAGCGCGCGGTCACCCTCGGCTGCCACTCGGCGATGCTCGACACGTTTTCATTTCAGGGTCCCGAGTTTTATCCGCGCTTCGGCTACGAGATTTACGGAACGCTCGACTACCCGCCCGAGCACAAACGACTTTTCCTGAAAAAGCGGCTAACCCCGGGGAGCCGATGACCCGACGGCTCGATCGGCTGCTGGCGATCATGGCGCGGCTGCGCGACCCCGAGGGCGGCTGCCCGTGGGACCGCGAGCAGAATTTCGCGACGATCGCCCCCTATACGATCGAGGAGGCTTATGAGGTCGCCGACGCGATCGCGCGCGGCGACATGGCCGGGCTGAAGGACGAGCTCGGCGATCTGTTGTTTCAGGTGGTCTTCCACGCGCGCATGGCCGAGGAGGCGGGCTTGTTCGCGTTTGACGAGGTCGCCGCCGCGATCGCCGACAAGATGGTGCGCCGCCATCCGCACGTCTTCGGCGATGCGGAGATCGCCTCGGCCGCCGAGCAGACCCGGGCGTGGGAGGAGCACAAGGCGAGCGAGCGGCGCGCTCGCGCCGCAGCCGCCGGTACCCGCGAGAGCGTGCTCGACGGGGTGGCGCTGGCGCTCCCTGCCCTGTTGCGCGCGGCCAAGATCCAGGCGCGCGCAGCGCGCATCGGTTTCGACTGGGCCGAAGCGCGCCCGGTCATCGCCAAGCTCGCCGAAGAGATCGCGGAACTCGAAGCCGAGCTCGATCCTGATCGAGACAGCGGTGCCGATCCCGAAAAAATCGAGGACGAGATGGGCGACATCCTGTTTGCCGCCGCCAACCTCGCGCGCAAGCTCGATCTCGACCCGGAAGCCGCGCTGCGCCGGGCCACCGCGAAATTCGAGCGCCGCTTTCGGGCGGTCGAGGCGATCGCCGCCGAGCGCGGCATCGGCGCCGATCTCGACGCCCTCGAAGCGCTGTGGCAACAGGTCAAGCGCGATGAGCGCGCAGCCGCCCCTCACCCCGCCCCTCTCCCCGCGCGCGGGGAGAGGGAGGGAACCGCGCCGTAGGCGTGGGAGGGTGAGGGGCAAACGATCGCAGGGTTTGAGCGCATCATCGACCTGCTGCCCGTGGAGCTCGAGGCAATGCGCAATGAAGCCCGCTCGGAGGGGTATTACATGCTCGAAGCGCTGGCAGCAGAATGGATCGCCGGCAAGACACGCTTCGACCGCGCCGGCGAGGCGCTGTTCGCGGCTTATGCGAACAACGTTCTGGCTGGGATCGGGGGCTTGACGTGGGAGTCAACAATCCTTGGTGCATTGCGCATGCGCCGATTTTACGTATGACGGCGGTTTCGCCGCCGCGGTATCGCGCGCGGGCTCGCCCGGACGCTGCTGGATCGGCCGGAATCAGCCGGGCGACCCATCACCGCAAATGCCGCTGTCGGGAGCGAGCCGTTCTGGGAATCGCTTGGGCGCCTCTAAAAACCGGTTGTTTTTGAAGGCGAATCGCTCGTTCCTACGATTGGGGATGCGGGGGATCGGCGATGGCGGGGCAACCGGGATTTTTCGACGGCGAGGAGCGATTGAAGGCTTTGTCGGCAGCGGG
>DASYBC010000152.1:0-49075 GCA_036500965.1 Allostellaceae bacterium
CGAGCTTGCGGTGTTTTGCGCGGCGATGGTCGGGGCGAGCCTCGGGTTTTTGTGGTTCAACGCCCCGCCGGCGATGGTATTCATGGGCGACACCGGGTCGCTGTCGATCGGCGGCGCGCTCGGCATCATCAGCATCGTCACCAAGCACGAGCTGGTGCTGGCCATCATCGGCGGCCTCTTCGCCCTCGAAGCGGTCTCGGTCATCGTTCAGGTGGCGAGCTTCAAATTGACCGGCCGGCGGGTATTTCGGATGGCCCCGCTGCATCATCATTTCGAGCAGAAGGGCTGGGCCGAGCCGACGATCGTGATCCGCTTTTGGATCATCGCCTCGATCCTGGCGATCGCCGGGCTCGCCACCTTGAAGCTGCGCTGATCGGCGATGATCAGCTTCATACAATTAGTAGCTGGCTGTACCAGTCTGAGCTATATATGCGAAATCAATCAGGGACCAGCGGCAGCGCCCGGGAGCGCCCCCTGCCCTGACGGCAAGGACCGATCCCAATGAGGTTCGCCCGCATCGATCAGAGCCCGGTGGCGCGCTGGTGGTGGACCGTCGATCGGTGGAGCCTCGCCGCTCTCGGCATTCTGATGGGCTTTGGTGTCATTATGAGCCTGGCCGCGAGCCCGGCGGTCGCCGAGCGGATCGGCTATGATGGGATGCACTTTGTGCGCCGCTATCTGGCGCTACTGCCCGTGACGATCGCCGTGATGTGGCTGATTTCGCTGCAAACTCCGCGGACGGTTCGCCGCATCGCGATGATCGGCTTTGGTCTCAGCCTGGTGCTGCTCGCGCTGACTTTTGTCGTCGGCGCCGATATCAAGGGCGCCCGCCGATGGATCAATTTTCCGCTGTTCGCGCTGCAGCCCTCGGAATTCATCAAGCCGTGCTTCGCCGTCGTCGCCGCTTGGCTGTTCTCCGAGCAAAAGCTGCGGCGGGGTTTCCCCGGCAACCTGATTTCCGCAGCACTGCTGCTGCTGATTGTCGCCATGCTGATCGCGCAGCCAGATATCGGCATGGCCGTGGTGGTGACGGCGGTGTGGCTCGGCCAGGTTTATATGGCCGGCCTGCGGCTCTATTGGGTCGCGCTGTTCGGCTTGGGCGGGGTCGGCGCGATGGCCGCCGCATATGAATGCATCTCGCATGTCCGGGTCCGGGTGGACCATTTCTTCGCTCCCGTCGCTGACGGCGGATACCAGGTCAACCGCTCGCTCGAGGCCTTCGCCAATGGCGGGTTGTGGGGCCGCGGCCCCGGCGAGGGGACGATCAAATACGTCTTGCCTGACGCGCATGCCGATTTTGTCTTCGCCGTGGTTGGCGAGGAGCTCGGCTTGATCGTGTGTCTGGTAGTCGTCGGCCTGTTTGCTTTTATCGTGCTGCGCGGGTTCGCGCGGCTGCGCCAGGAAGGCAGCCTGTTCGTGCTGCTGTCGGCGGTCGGGCTGTTGATCCAGTTCGGGCTGCAGGCGGTGATCAACATGGCCTCGACCTTGCACCTGATGCCGACCAAGGGAATGACGTTGCCGTTTCTGTCCTATGGCGGCTCTTCGATGCTCTCGCTCGGTGTGGCGATGGGGATGCTGCTGGCGCTGACCCGCCGGCGGCTGGCCGGCAGCGCCTTGTGAGCGCCGATCTGATGAGGGGCGCCTTCGTGCTTGCCGCCGGCGGAACTGGCGGCCACCTGTTCCCAGCCGAGGCGCTTGGCGCCGAGCTTGTCGAGCTGGGCCGATCGGTGCATCTCTTGACCGATTCGCGGGCCGATGCCTTCGCCGGTCGCAGCCGCGGCGTCGAAATCCATTGCGTGCGAGCCGGAAGGTTCGGCGGGGGGCCGGTTCGCGCTGCTCATGGCCTGGCCGAGCTGGCGGCCGGCATTGTCCAGTCCCGCCGCTTGCTGCGGCGGCTGACGCCGCAGGCCGTGATCGGTTTTGGCGGCTATCCCTCGGTGCCGACCATGCTGGCGGCAGCCTCGCTGGGCGTCCCGACCCTGCTGCACGAGCAGAATGCGGTGCTCGGCCGCGCCAATCGGCTGCTGGCGCCGCGGGTTCGCCAGATCGCCGCCGGGTTTCCTGAAACAATGGGCCTGCGCCCGACCGATCGCATCCGCATGGTCTATACCGGCAACCCGGTTCGGCCGGCGATCCTCGCCATCGGCGAGCCCGGCTATCGGCCGCCGGCGCCGGGCGAGCCGATCGAGTTGCTGATTCTTGGCGGCAGCCAGGGCGCTCGGGCGCTGAGCGAGACTGTGCCGCCGGCGCTCGCGGTGCTGGCGTCGGCTGTGCGCGCAACGCTCAGGGTGAGCCACCAGGCGCGCCCCGAGGATCTCGCCGCTGTCGCCGAGGCTTACGCTCAGGCCGGCATCGCTGCGGAGATCGACAGCTTTTTCACCGATGTGCCGCAGCGGATGGCGCGGGCGCATCTGGCGATCTGCCGAGCCGGCGCGTCGACCGTGGCCGAGCTTGCGGCGATCGGCCGGCCTGCATTGCTGGTCCCTTACCCCTATGCCGCCGACGACCACCAGACCGCCAATGCCCGTGCCTTTGCCGAGGCCGGGGGTGGATGGGCCGTCGTGCAAGCCGAGCTGCGCGTCGATGCGCTCTCGCGCCGCCTCGCCGATCTTTTCGGCGATGGCGCGGCCCTGACCCTGGCGGCGGCGCGCGCTCGTGCATTCGGCCGGCGCGACGCGGCCCGACATCTGGCGCTGATGGCGCTGGCGCTCGAACCTGGCGCCGGCTGCGCGGGACGCGCGGCATGAGGGCGTTGCCGCTGACCATCGGGCCGCTGCACTTTGTCGGCATCGGCGGCATCGGCATGAGCGGCATCGCCGAGGTGCTGCACAATCTCGGCTATCGCGTGCAAGGCAGCGACGTCGCCGACGGCGCCAATGTCCGCCGTCTGGTCGATCTCGGCATCTCCGTGGCGGTGGGTCACGACGCGGCCAATCTCGGTCCGGCCGAGGTCGTGGTCATCTCGTCAGCGGTTCGGCCCGACAACCCCGAGGTCGCGGCGGCGCGGTCGCGGCGCCTGCCGGTGGTGCGGCGTGCCGAGATGCTGGCCGAGCTGATGCGGCTCAAATGGTCGGTGGCGATCGCCGGCACGCATGGCAAGACGACGACGACCTCGATGGTCGGTGCATTGCTCGAGACGGCACAGCTCGATCCGACCGTGATCAATGGCGGCATCATCAACGCCTATGGCACCAACACGCGGCTAGGTGCCGGCGACTGGATGGTGGTCGAGGCCGACGAGAGCGACGGCACCTTTACCCGGCTGCCGGCGACCGGCGCCATCGTCACCAATATCGACCCCGAGCATCTCGACTTCTACGGCGGCTTCGATGCGCTGCGTCAGGCGTTCGAGATTTTCGTCGGCAACATCCCGTTTTACGGTTTTGCCGCGCTGTGCATCGACCATCCGATCGTGCAGGGGATGATCCCCAAATTGTCGGATCGCCGGGTATTGACTTATGGGCTGAGCCCGCAGGCCGATATCCGGGCCGCCGATTTGCGGCTGGGCCAGGACGGCGCGCGCTACGACATCATCGTGTCCGATACCTCGGGTGAAGGCGGGCGGATGATACGCGACCTGTTTCTGCCGATGTTCGGCCGGCACAACGTGCAGAATTCGCTGGCTGCGGCCGCGGTCGCCGAGGCGCTCGGGCTCGGCGACGAGGCGCTGCGCGAGGCCTTGCGCAATTTCAAGGGGGTCAAGCGGCGCTTCACTAAGACCGGGGAGTGGAACGGGGTGAGCGTGATCGACGATTACGGCCACCACCCGGTCGAGATCGCCGCGGTGCTGAAGGCGGCGCGCGCGATCGTCGCCGGCAAGGTCATTGCCGTGGTGCAGCCGCATCGCTACAGCCGCGTGTCGCATCTGTTCGATGGCTTCTGCACCGCTTTCAACGATGCCGATGTTGTCCTCGTCGCCGACATCTATGCCGCCGGCGAGGCGCCGATCGAGGGAGTGACCAGGGAGGCGGTTGTCGCCGGTCTCGTCGAGCACGGCCACCGCAATGTTCGCCCGCTCGAGGACCCAGGCGATCTCGCGGGGTTGGTCGCCGAGTTGGTGCGGCCCGGCGATATGGTGGTGTGCCTTGGCGCCGGGTCGATCACCCAGTGGGCCAACAGCCTGCCGGGCGAGCTCGCTCGGTTGGCACGGCGGAGCCGGACCGGATGATCGCGCTAGAGGCCGATCTCGCGATGGAACCCGCCGGCACGCTTCCGGGGGTGCGCGGCCGGCTTATCGCCGATGCGCCGATCGGGCGGCAGACCTGGTTTGGCGCTGGTGGGCGGGCGGAGATGCTGTTTCGCCCTGCCGACCGTGACGACCTCGCGGCCCTGCTGAGGGCGTTGCCACCGGAGCTTCCAGCAACCGTGATCGGCGGCGGCTCGAATGTTCTGATCCGCGATGGCGGGGTGGCGGGCGTCACGATCCGCCTCGGCCGCGCGTTCGCTGGGATCGCGCTTGATGGAACGGATGTGGTCGCCGGCGCCGGCGCGCTTCACCTTAATCTCGCGCTGGCGGCGTCAGCGGCAGGCATCGCCGGGCTCGAATTCCTGTCCGGCATCCCAGGCACGCTGGGCGGTGGGCTGCGGATGAACGCCGGCGCCTATGGCCGCGAGGTCCGGGACGTGCTGGTAGAAGCGGCAGCGCTCGACCGCGGCGGAGAGGTGCATGTGATCGCGGCCGCAGCCATGGGATTTGCCTATCGGCATTGCGGGGTCGACGCCGACTGGATCCTGATCGGAGCTCGGCTGCGCGGCGAGCCGGGGAAACCCGAAGCGATCAACAGGCGTATCGGCGCGATCCGGCAGGCGCGCGAAGTGACGCAGCCGATTCGCAGCCGCACCGGCGGCTCGACCTTCAAGAACCCGCCGGGCGATGCCGCCTGGCGGCTGATCGACGCGGCCGGCTGTCGCGGTCTCACCCGCGGCGGCGCGATGGTCTCGCCGCAGCATGCGAATTTTCTGGTCAACGCCGCAAACGCCACGGCGGCGGATTTGGAGGGGCTGGGCGAGGAGGTGCGGCGGCGCGTCTACGAGAGCTGCGGCGTCGCGCTCGAATGGGAGATCCGCCGGATCGGCCAGCCGCTCGCCGAGGCCAAGCCGATCGCCGCTGGAGTGCCGACGCCGTGACCGGAAATGTTGCGTTGCTGATGGGAGGCTGGTCGCCCGAGCGCGAGGTCTCGTTGTCGAGCGGGCGAGAATGCGCGAAGGCGCTCGTCGACCATGGCTACTGGGTCCGGGTGATCGATGTCGGCCGGAACCTGCCGGCGCTGCTGCGCGCCCTCGATCCACGTCCCGATCTGGTCTTCAACGCGCTGCACGGGGTCGGCGGCGAGGACGGCACGATCCAGGCGGTGCTCGACATGCTGGCGATCCCCTACACGCATTCGGGGGTGCGCGCCTCGGCGCTGGCGATGCACAAGCCTACCGCAAAGGAATTGTTTCGCGCGGCCGGCTTGCCGGTGGCCGAAGATGTCGTCGCCAGCCCCGAAGAGCTCGCCCGGCACGATCTCTTGCCGCCGCCCTTTGTCGTCAAGCCGACCGGCCAGGGCTCGAGCGTCGGGGTGCGCATCGTTCGGATCGGCGACAATTCCTGGCGCCAGGAGGTGCTGGATTGGCGCTTCGGCAACGAAATCATGGTCGAGCGGTTTATTCCCGGACGAGAGCTGACCGTCGCGATCATGGGTGATCGGGCGCTCGGTGTTTGCGAGATCGTCCCGCGCGGCAGCTTTTACGACTACGCGGCGAAATACGCCGAGGGCGGCTCGGTCCATCTGGTGCCGGCGCCGGTCCCGGCCGCGGTTTATGAACAGGCGCTCAACATCGCGCTGCAAGCGCATCGGGCGCTTGGCTGCCGCGGGGTCAGCCGCGCCGATCTGCGCTACGACGACACGCCGGCGGGTGGCGGCCGGCTCTATCTGCTGGAAGTCAACACCCAGCCGGGGATGACCCCGACCTCGCTGGTCCCCGACATCGCCGGTAACGCCGGCATCGGCTTTGACAAGCTGGTGGTCTGGATGGCGGAGAACGCGGCATGCGGGGGATGAGTGCAATGCGGGCGAAGCGGCGCCGGCGCGACCGCTGGTCAGCATGGCGCGATCGCCTTGCCTGGTGGGTTGTCGTTCCCCTCCTGCTGGGCGGCGTCGCCTTTGGTGCCACGCAGCTGAGCCGTTTTCCGCTCGGCCTGTCGCTCCTTCACAGCGCGTCGAGCCGGCTGCTCGACGCCACCGCGGTGCTCGGCCTCAGGGTCGACGACATCGAGGTGGTTGGCGGCGAGACCACCGACCGCGAAACCATCCTCGATGCGCTCGGCGCTCGGCTCGGCACGCCGATCCTGGCGGTGGACCCGGTCCGCGCCAAGCAAAAGCTCGAAGACCTGGCCTGGGTGCGCTCGGCGGTGATCGAGCGCCGATTGCCCGATACGCTTTATGTTCGGCTAGTCGAGCGCGAGCCCTTGGCGCTTTGGCAGCATGGCGGCCGGATCGACCTGATCGACCACACCGGGGCAGTGATCCCGGTCGCCCGGCTCGACCGCTTTGCAAAGCTGCCGATGGTCGTGGGCCAGGATGCGGCGAGCCATGCCGCCGAGTTGTTGAAGATGCTGGCGAGCGAACCCGATCTTGCGGCGCATGTGACCGCCGCGGTGCGGGTCGGCGGCCGGCGCTGGAATTTGCGCCTCGATAAGGCGATCGACGTGCTGCTGCCGGCCGACGATCCGGCCGCGGCGTGGGCCGATCTCGCCCGGCTCGAGCGATCGAGCGCCATTCTGCAGCGCGATGTGCAGGCAATCGATATGCGGTTGCCCGACCGGCTGGTGGTGCGCGTCGCCCCGCAGCCGTCAAAGGATGCCCCGCCAGCCAAGAAAGGACGCCCGACGGCGAAGAACACATGACCGCGATCGACGAGGTGCGAACGCGTGCAAAGGATCCGAAAGCCGCGGCGAAGGCGGCAAAACCGCGAAACGGCAAGCCGCGTCCAGCGCCGCGATCGCCAAAGCCTTCAAAGCCAGCGCATCGACCGCGCGGCAGCTTGATCGCCGCGCTCGATATCGGCACCACCAAGGTGTGCTGCTTCATCGCCAGGGCCGCTTCGGATGCGCCGCAGGTCGCCGGCATCGGCCATCAGATTTCGCGCGGCTTGCGCAATGGCGCCATCGTCGATCTCGAAGCCGCCGGCGCCTCGGTCGCCAGCGCGGTGCATGCTGCCGAGGAAATGGCCGGGGAAACGATCCAGCATATCGTCGCCAATTTGGCCGGGGGATTTTCTGCCTCGCACATCGTCAAGGCCGAGATCGGCATCGCCGGGCGTGAAGTCGGCGAAAGCGAGCTGCAGCGCGTGCTCAACCAAGGCTACCTGCTGCGCGAGGCGGGCGACCGCCAGATCATCCACTCGGTGCCGGTCGGCTTCTCGATCGACGAAAGCCGCGGCATTCGCGACCCGCGCGGCATGTTTGGCGAGCGGCTCGGCGTCAACATGAACATCGTGACCGCGAGCGCCGCCGCCGTTCGCAACCACAGCGCCGCGATCGGCCGCTCACATCTCGACGTCGAAGCCCTGGTGGTCAGCCCTTATGCCGCCGGGCTCTCGTGCTTGGTCGAGGACGAAATCGGCCTCGGGGTGACGATTATCGACATGGGCGGTGGCACCACGACGATCGGGGTGTTTTTCGACGGCAACCTGATCTTCGCCGATTCGGTGCCGGTGGGCGGCAGCCACGTCACCAACGACATTGCGCGCGGGCTATCGACCCCGGTTGCACATGCCGAGCGGATGAAAACCTTGTTCGGCACCGCCATCTCCGCCAGCACCGACGAACGCGAGATGATCGCGGTGCCGCAGATCGGGGAAGAAGAGGAGGGCCATGTCAACCACGTACCCAAATCCTTGCTGGTCGGCATCATCGCGCCACGCCTAGAGGAAACCTTCGAGCTGGTGCGCAACCGGCTCGAGGCAAGCGGGTTCGACAAGGTCGCCGGCCGGCGCGTGGTGCTGACCGGCGGCGCCTCGCAGCTGCACGGTGCGCGCGAATTCGCCGGTCTCATTCTCGACAAGCAGGTGCGGCTCGGACGGCCGCTGCGCGTCGCCGGCCTCGCCGAGGCGACCAGCGGCCCAGCCTTTGCCGCCGCCGCGGGGCTGCTCCATTTTGCTATGTCGGAGCGCGCAGAGGGGTCGTATGCCGGGCACGGCCGCGTCGGGCCGCCGAGCGGAATCCTGGGTCGGCTGGGGCACTGGCTGAAGGAGAATATCTAGGTCAATTTCGCGTTTGACGCCGGCCAGATTACCGGTATGGGACGATACCGGCTAATCGGGGGGCCGGCCAAAAGAGGGGGAAGCCCGGTCCGGTCCGGGCATGACAAGGCTGCAAGGCAGCGGTGGAGGACAACCATATGATCAATCTGAGCATCCCCAGGGACGAGCAGGAGATGAAGCCCCGGATCACGGTTGTCGGGGTCGGCGGCGCCGGGGGGAACGCCGTCAACAACATGATCCGCTCGAATTTGGTCGGGTGCGAGTTCGTCGTCTGCAACACCGACGCGCAGGCGATGCAGCATTCGAACGCGCACCGCAAGATCCAGCTGGGCATTGGGGTGACCCGCGGGCTTGGCGCCGGCTCGCGGCCCGATGTCGGCCGCGCCGCCGCCGAGGAGGCGCTCGACGAGATCCTGGAGGCGATGCAGGGCTCGAACATGGTGTTCATCACCGCCGGCATGGGTGGCGGCACCGGCACCGGCGGCGCGCCGGTGATCGCCCGCATCGCCCGCGAGACCGGAATTCTGACGATCGGGGTCGTCACCAAGCCGTTTCACTTCGAGGGCACCCACCGGATGCGTCTCGCCGAGACCGGGATCGAGGAGCTGCAGAAATTTGTCGACACCCTGATCATCATCCCGAACCAGAATCTGTTCCGCGTCGCCAATGAGCGCACGACCTTTGCCGACGCCTTCAAGATGGCCGACGACGTCTTGCATTCGGGAGTGCGCGGGGTCACCGACCTGATGGTCATGCCCGGGCTGATCAACCTCGATTTTGCCGATATCCGCACGGTGATGAGCGAGATGGGCAAGGCGATGATGGGCACTGGCGAGGCGGAGGGCGACCGGCGCTCGATCGACGCCGCCGAAGCGGCGATCTCCAACCCGCTGCTCGAGGACGTATCGATGAAGGGGGCGAAAGGCGTCCTGATCAACATCACCGGCGGCCCCGATATGACGCTGTTCGAGGTCGACGAAGCCGCCAACCGCATCCGCGAGGAGGTCGATCCCGACGCCAACATCATCTTCGGCTCGACCTTTGACGAAACTCTGGAGGGCAAGATGCGAATTTCGGTCGTCGCCACCGGCATCGACGCCGCGGCGATGACCCAGGCGCGGCCGTCGATCAGCCTGGTCAGCAGCCGCGAGGGCGGGGCGGTGACGGGGCTGCGCGAGGCGGCTGGTGACGGCTACACCCAGCCGGCGCTGACCCAGAACGCGGCCGAGCCGTCCGAGGCGGGACGCGACCTCACCCATGCCCAGCTGCACAACGAGCCCGCGCCGCCGGCGGCTGAAGCGGCCGAGACGGTGGCGATGCGCGGCGGCGCCTTTATCGCGCCAAAGCCAGTCGATGCCGGACCGGCTCGCTCGGTGCCGGTGGCCCAGCCGGCGGTTGCGGCAGCGCCGCCGTCGCGCGAGGCGGCGCCGAAGCCGAAGGGCCGGATGCCGAGCCTGATCGAACGGGTGACTGGGGTCGGGCGGGCGCGGCCGGCGCCGTCCGAGCTCGATCGGGCCGAGCGTCAGCCGATCCCGCCGGCGATCAAGCCCATGCAGCCGCGGCTTGCCTCGCTCGAGCCTGAGGATCGGCCGGGTGCCAAGGAGGAGGATCTTCTCGATATCCCGGCTTTCCTACGACGCCAGGCGAACTAACCTCGGGTGTGCGCTTCGGTTCGCGCCGGCAAAGCGGCGACGCGGCCGGAACCGACCGGGCTTGCCGCTAACCCGCTGAGGCAAATCAGCTATCTGAAGCAATAGTGCAACAATCGGCAACAAAGAGTGATTTGGGGAAATGAATTCGTGCGGCTAGGATTTGGCCGCTCGGGGGACAATGTTCGAGAAGTCAGGCGCATGTTGGGGGAAATCGCGGCGCCGTCGCAACAGACGCTGAAAACTGTAATCAGCTGCCGGGGGGTCGGTCTTCACTCGGGCCGACGGGTGGCACTGCGTCTGTTGCCGGCGTCGCCAGGGGCGGGGATCGTGTTCCGTCGCACCGATGTCGGTTGCGAGATCCGGGCCGGCTGGGAGAATGCCGTCGAATCGGCGCGCTGCACGATGCTCACTGACGGGGCGGGGACCACCGTCGCGACCGTCGAGCATCTGCTGGCCGCTCTGGCCGGCACCGGGATCGATAATGCGATCGTCGAGCTCGACGGGCCCGAGGTTCCGGTCATGGACGGCAGTGCCGCGCCCTTCGTCTTCCTGATCGAGTGCGCCGGCATCGCCGAGCAGGACGCGGTGCGGCGCGCGATCAAGGTGACAAAGCCGGTCAGCGTCGTTGCCCAGGGCGCGTCCGCGTCGCTCTCCCCCGACCCGCGCTTTTCGATGAGCTTCGAGATCGATTATGAAAGCCCGGCGATCCGACGGCAGGGCATGAGCCTGACCGTCGATCCGGTCTCGTTTAAAGCCGAGCTTAGCCGAGCCCGCACCTTTGGCCTGATCGAAGAGGTCGCGCATTTGCGCGAAGCGGGGCTGGCCCGTGGCGGCTCGCTCGACAACGTGGTCATCGTCAACGGCGACCAGGTCCTCAACAGTGGCGGATTGCGCTACGATGACGAGTTCGTTCGCCACAAGCTGCTCGACGCCGTTGGAGACCTCTATCTCGCTGGGGCACCGATTATCGGGCATTTCCGCGGGATTCGCTCGGGCCACATGCATACCCGCCTGCTATTGGCGAGGCTGTTCGCCGATCCCGAGGCATGGAGCTACGCGACCGTCGCGCCGGCGTCATATCTGGAAACGCTCGGCCGCGAGGACGGTCGGCTTGCGCGCGCATAACGCTTCACGCGCGATCGCCGGGCCTTGCGCGGATTTGGGGCGCGAGGCAAAAGACACCCGGGGATCCCGGATTTGACGAGTCTACCTATGCAGCCATCGCCTCGCTTCCGTTGGTTGGGCCTTGCCGGGCTGACGATGCTGCTCGCCGCCTGCGGCGGGGCAAACAAAGACGCCTACATCGAAAAGCCGGTTGACGATCTTTATAACCAGGCCATGGATCAAATGGTCGAGGAGCGCTATGACCAGGCGGCCAAGACCTTCGACCAGGTTGAGAGCCAGCACCCCTATTCGGTGTGGGCGACCAAAAGCCAACTGATGTCGGCCTACGCACTTTACGAGGCGCAGGATTACAATCAGGCGGTGATCGCCGCCGACCGATATATTCAACTTCACCCGGGCAACCGGGACGTCGATTATGCATATTATTTGAAGGCAATCTCGTATTATGTCCAGATTGTCGATGTCGGCCGGGACCAGAAGACGACCGAGCTTGCGCTGAAAGCGCTGGACGATGTCGTGCGCCGCTTCCCGGGCACAAAATACGCCCGCGACGCCCAGCTAAAGCTCGATTTTGCTCGCGACCATCTGGCCGGGAAAGAGATGGAAATCGGCCGATATTATCTCAAACGAGGCCAATACCTGGCGGCGATGAACCGGTTTAAGCGCGTGATCGACAAATACCAAACGACGACCCATGTCCCCGAGGCGCTCGAACGCCTCGTCGAGTGCGATCTGGCGCTCGGCCTAGTCAGTGAAGCCAAGCGTAATGCCGCAGTGCTCGGCTACAATTATCCGGGCAATGAGTGGTACGGAGACGCCTACGCTTTGCTGAAGGGAAGCCAGGAACCCGACGCCCAGAAGCAAGGCTGGGTCGGCCGCACCTTTGGCAGCCTGTTTTGAGCGAATATCGCAGCGCCCAGGCCGGCTAGTATTCCAGGCCGGCTAGCATTAAAGAGACGTTGGCGTGGCCGGCGGGACGGTCTGACCCATTCGAGCCCGTCGAAAAGCCAATTCGGCAGCGCGGCGCGATTTTCTCAGACCAGCCGCAAAGCTGCCGCGAGGCTCCTCGCTTATCGTGACTGCAATACCCCGCTCGGGAAAAGTTGAAAGGCGGAGGGCATTGGCAGATCCGACGCCTGTCTCAGCCACGGCCGCTGGTCCGGCCTGTGCGCTGCCTATATCATCGGGAGAATGCTGCTCGGCCTGACCATCCGCGATGTTGTGCTGATCGACCGGCTCGATCTGGCGTTTCGGCCGGGTCTGTGCGTGCTGACTGGTGAGACCGGCGCGGGCAAGTCGATATTGCTCGACGCGCTCGGGCTGGCGCTGGGCCGGCGGGCCGAGGCCGGGCTGGTGCGCGATGGCGCGGCCGAGGCCGCAGTCGTCGCTGAATTCGCGGTCGGGCGCAATCATCCGGCGTCTGCAATCCTCAACCAGGCCGGTCTCGACGCCGGCAACGAGACGATCGTGCTGCGTCGGCTGTTGCGCGCCGATGGCCGCAGCCGCGCCTTTGTCAATGACGAGCCGGCCAGCATCGGGATACTGCGCCAGCTCGGCGACAGCCTGGTCGAGATCCAGGGCCAATTCGAGCAGCGCGGCCTGCTGGACCCGGCGAACCACCGTGCCATTCTCGATGCCTTCGCCGAAAATACGGGCACCACGGCCGTGTTGGCGCAGGCATGGCGGAATTGGCGTGCGGCCCGGCTGCGCGAAGACGAAGCGGCGCGCCGCCACGCCGCCAGCCGCGAGGAAGAGGACCTGCTGCGCCACGATCTTGCCGAGCTCGACGCGCTGGCGCCCGAGGCGGGTGAAGAGGATTGCCTTGCCGCGCGCCGCGGCCTGCTGCAAAACGCCGAGCGCCTCGCCGAAACCTTGCATGAAGCCATCGGCGAGCTCGGCGGCGGGGCTGGTGCGCAGGTCGCGCTGGCGCGCGCGACGCGGCGCCTGGAGCGGGCGCGCGAGCGCGCTCAAGGCCTGCTCGACGCGGCTTTGGCGGCGGCCGAGCGCGCCGCCACCGAGACCGCCGAGGCGCTGGCCGTGCTCGAGAGCGCCGCGCGCCGTCTCGAGCTCGACCCGCGCGAGCTGGAGACCGTCGAGGAGCGCCTCTTCGCGCTGCGCGCCGCCGCCCGCAAGCACCAGGTCGCGGTGGCCGACCTGCCGCCGCTGCGCGACGCGCTGGCGGTGCGGATCGCCGCAATCGAGACCGGGGCCGATGAGGCCCAGGCCCTTGCCCGCGCGACCGTTGCTGCTCGTGCCGAATTCGTCTCGGCGGCGGAACGGGTTTCACGGGCGCGGGAGGCTGCGGCTCAGCGGCTCGATTTCGGAGTCGCGGCCGAGCTCGGCCCGTTGCGGCTCGACAAGGCGCGGTTTCGCACGGTGCTGACCCGGCTCGCCGAGCCCGAATGGGGCGAGCATGGCCGCGAGCGCGTGCATTTCGAGATCGCTACGATCTCCGGGGCGCCCTTCGGACCGCTCGCGCGGATCGCCTCGGGCGGCGAGCTGTCGCGCTTCATGCTGGCCTTGAAGCTCGTCTTGGCCGGCACATCTTCGGTGCCGACATTGATTTTCGACGAGGTCGACAGCGGCATCGGCGGGGCGGTGGCGGCGGCGGTCGGCGAGCGCCTGCAGCGCCTCGGTGCCAGCTTGCAGGTGCTGGTCGTCACCCACTCGCCGCAGGTGGCGGCCCGCGGCGCACATCACTGGCGGGTCGCCAAGCGGCTCGCCGCGCGCCACACCGTGACCCGCGTCGAGGAGCTCGACCCGCAGACGCGCCAGGAGGAGATCGCCCGCATGCTGTCCGGCCGCACCGTGACCGCCGAGGCGCGCGCCGCCGCCAAAAGCCTGATTGCCGGGGGCCTGACCGCCGGAACCCGCGCATGAGCACCCCGCGCCGCCGCGCCGAGCCGGTCGATCCAAGCCCGGTCGACGAGTTGAGCAAAGAGGAAGCCCGCGTCGCGCTGGCGACGCTATCCGAGCAGATCCGCCATCACGACCGGCTCTATTACACCCAGGCGGCGCCAGAGATCTCGGACGCCGATTACGATGCCTTGCGCCGCCGCAACGCCGCGATCGAAGCCCGTTTTCCGCAGCTGGTGCGCGCCGATAGCCCGCAGCACCGGGTCGGGGCGGCGCCGGCTGCCGGCTTTGCCAAGGTCACCCATGCCAAGCCGATGCTGTCGCTGGAAAACGCATTCGAGGAGGCCGACGTCCGCGATTTCTTCGCCGGCGTTCGCAATTTTTTCAGCCGCCCGGCCGATCGTGAACTGGTCGCCGAGGATGCGATCGAAATCATGGCCGAGCCGAAGATCGACGGACTCTCGCTGGGGCTTCGCTATGAGCATGGCCGGCTTGTGCAGGCGGCGACCCGGGGCGACGGCGTCACTGGGGAGGATGTAACCGCGAACATCCGTACATTGCCGAGCGTGCCGGAGCAGCTGGCGGGCAGCGGGTGGCCGGAATTGATCGAGATCCGCGGCGAAATCTACATGGAGCGCACCGGTTTTTTCGAGCTCAACGAAGAGCGTGCCGCCGCCGGTGAACCGGTCTTCGCCAATCCGCGCAACGCCGCCGCCGGCTCCCTGCGCCAGCTCGACCCGTCGATCACCGCGCGCCGGCCGCTCAAATTTTTCGCTTATGCCTGGGGTGAGGCGAGCGCGCCGTTTGCGCAAACCCATGCCGAGGCGCTTGAGCGGTTTGGCGACTGGGGGCTGAGTGTGAACAAGCGTTCGCGCCTGTGCCGCGGGGTTGGCGAGGTGCTGGCCTTTTACCAGGACATTGCCGCCGACCGCGCGGGCTTGCCTTACGACATCGACGGCGTCGTCTACAAGATCAACGATCTCGGTCTGCAAGAGCGGCTCGGCATGGTCAGCCGGGCGCCGCGCTGGGCATTGGCGCATAAATTCCCGGCGCAGCAGGCGCAGACCCTATTGCGCGACATCCTGATCTCGGTTGGACGCCAGGGCGCCTTGACCCCGGTTGCGATGCTCGAGCCGATCACCGTCGGCGGGGTCGTCGTGCAGCGCGCCACCCTGCACAACGAGGACGAGATCGCGAGGAAGGATGTGCGCATCGGCGACACGGTCATCGTCCAGCGCGCCGGCGACGTCATTCCGCAGATTGTCGGGGTGGTCGCCGAGCGCCGGCCGCCCGACGTGCAGCCCTATCAATTCCCGGACCATTGCCCGGTGTGCGGCAGCCTCGCGGTGCGCGAGCCGGGCATGGTCGCGCGACGCTGCACCGGCGGGCTGATCTGCGCGGCCCAGGCGGTCGAGCGGCTCAAGCATTTCGTCGCCCGCGACGCCTTCGACATCGAGGGGCTCGGCACCAAGCACATCCAGGCATTCTGGGAGGATGGGCTGATCCGCCAGCCCGGCGACATCTTTCGGCTTGATCCCGCGGCGATCGCCGGGCGCGAAGGCTGGGGCGCAGTCAGCGCGCGGAAGCTCGTCGCCGCGATTGACGAACGCCGGCAGATCGCTCTCGACCGGTTTATCAATGCGCTGGGGATTCCGCAGGTAGGGCAGGCGACGGCCCGGCTGCTCGCCCGCCATTATCGCTCGCTGGCGCGCTGGCGGGCCGAGATGGAGGTGGCGCAGGACGCCGAGAGCGAGGCGCGGGCCGGGCTGATCGATGTGCATGGCATCGGCGAGGACATGGCCGCCGACATCATCGGCTTTTTTGCCGAGCCGCATAATCGCGCCATCCTCGACGATCTCGGAACCGAGGTCACCGTCCTCGACCATGCCAGCTCGGCGCCGCGCGCGGCCTCGCCGCTCGCCGGCAAAACGATCGTGTTCACCGGCTCGCTCGACCGCATGAGCCGATCCGAAGCCAAGGCCAGGGCCGAGGCGCTGGGCGCCAACGTCACCAGCTCGGTCTCGGCGAAGACCGACTACGTCGTCGCCGGCGCCGATCCCGGCTCGAAGGCGACGAGGGCGGCGGCCCTCGGCGTCACCGTGCTCGACGAGGC
Organism: Allostellaceae bacterium; assembly: GCA_036500965.1. GTDB lineage: Bacteria > Pseudomonadota > Alphaproteobacteria > ATCC43930 > CGMCC-115725 > AP-15. Next base: position 15,994 of record DASYBC010000152.1, read on the forward strand.
CGGATGGCTGGCGCTCGCGGGCGAGGCCGGCGCGGCGGGATGATCGCGGGCGGTGTTCCGCATCGACGCGTCAATCGACGAGAGCCGCAGCGAGCCGCTCCTCGTCTCGGAGCCGAGATCGGCGATGAGGCTGCGGCTGTCGCCAAGGCCAGCGCCGCTGGCAAACGAGACCGGCGCCGCCGGCCGTCGCGAACCCTCAATCGCACGCGATCCGCTCGCGGCGTTCGCATCGCCGACGCCTCCCGAACGTGGCAGGCCGGTTGCCTCGGAGGTGCGCCGGCGGCCGTTCGGGCCGCTCGGGTCGCTGATCCTGCATCTATTGCCGTTGCTGCTGCTGCTCCATTGGCCGATGCATCCGCCGGCGGTGGTGACGCCGATCCCGGTGCGGCTGGTCTTTCAGCCGCCTCCGCCGCTGCCGAAGCCCGCAGCAAAGCCCCGGCCAAAGGCCGAGATGCGGCCACCGCGCGGGCGCATTGCCTCGGAGACGATGGGCGACACGCACGCCAAGGGGCACGACCGGGAAAAGAGCCGCTCGGCCGCTGCGAAACCATCGCCTGCGACAGCGGAGGAATCGCCGTTCGAGGCGCCGCAGCAAACCGCCTTCCTACCGCCGCCGCCACTGTTGCCGACGCCGCCCAAAATCACGTTGCCGAGGCCATCGCCGCGTAAGCCAGCCGAAGCCATGCGCCGGCTGATCCGGCGGGCTCCGGGGTGGGCGCGCCTTGATGCGCGGCCGGCGCGACTTCCCGGGCCAGCCGCGACGCGCGACGAATACCTTGCTTATCTCGCCTATCTCGCCCACCAGCATCTCGGCCTGTTGTCGCGCTCGCTGATCGGCGAGCGCCGCGGCGAGACGATCATCAATGTATTGGTGCTCGACAATGGCACGGTGGCGATGCTGAGCGTTGGGCAAAGCTCGGGCTATCCGGATATCGACGCCCGGGTAGAGGATATGATCCGCGCGGTCGGTCGGTTTCCGCCGTTGCCGCAATGGTTTCAGGGGGCGAGGATGCAGCTGGAGTTCCGGCTCGAATTCCCCGAGGCGCTCGATTGAGCACTGCGGCGCCCCACCACCGCCGAACCGCGCATCCTCGTATCGGCCCGGCGCGGACCCTCGCCGCGCGGATCGTCCGTCACTGGACGCGGCATCGGCCGCGCCGTCGCGGGCTGCTTGCTTTTCTCGGTCCCGGGCTGATCACCGGCGCGTCCGATGACGATCCGAGCGGCATCGCCACCTATTCGCAGGTCGGCGCGCAATTCGGCTACAGCATGGCATGGGTCATGCTGTTCACCTGGCCGCTGATGGCGGCGATCCAGGAGATCAGCGCCCGGATCGGCCGGGTCACCGGCGAGGGGATCGCCGGCAACATCCGGCACCATTACCCGAACTGGCTGCTGCAGGTTTTGGTCGCGCTGCTGCTCGTCGCCAACATCATCAATCTCAGCGCCGATCTCGGCGCGATGGGTGCGGCGCTGGGCTTGCTGCTGGGCGGACCGGTCAGGCTCTATGTCGTCGCTTTCGCCGCCGGCTGCGCGCTCCTCGAGGTGTTTGCCCGCTACGAGCGCTACGTCTCGGTGCTCAAATGGACCGCAGTGTCGCTGTTTGCCTATGTCGCCACGGCATTGGCCGTCGACATGCCATGGAGCAAGGTGATCTATCACACCGTGGTGCCGAGCTTGATCTGGCGCAAGGATTACCTGCTCGGGATTGTTGCCGTGCTCGGCACCACGATCAGCCCTTATTTGTTTTTCTGGCAATCTTCGGAGGAGGCGGAGGAGGAGCGCATCGACCCCGACGGCCATCCGCTGATCGACGCCCCGACGGAAGCCAGAGCCGAGATCGGTCGCATCCGCATCGACACCTATATCGGCATGGGCTTCTCCAACGCGATCAGCCTGTTCATCATGATCACCGCGGCCGCCACGTTGAATGCGCACGGCGTCGCCGACGTGCAAACCTCCGCGCAGGCGGCAGAGGCGCTGCGGCCGATCGCCGGCGAGTTCGCCTTTCTGGTGTTTGCCGCCGGCATCGTCGGGACCGGGCTGCTGGCCGTGCCGGTGCTGGCCGGGTCGGCCGCGTATGCGTTGGGCGAAGCCTTTGGCTGGCCGACCGGCCTCGGCCGAGCGCCGCGGGATGCCAAGGCATTTTACGGCACCATCGCTGTCGCGACGCTGCTCGGCATTTCGATAAACTTTTTCGATTTTGACCCGATCAAGGCGCTGTTCTGGTCGGCGGTGCTGAACGGCATCGTGGCGGTACCGCTGATGGTCGTGATCATGATCATGGCCCGGCGGCGCCAGGTCATGGGCGCATTCACCGTGCCGCGCCCGCTATGGGCGATGGGCTGGCTGTCGACCGGGGTGATGGCGGCCGCGAGCGCTGCAATGTTTGCGACTTGGTGAAAGATCGCCGTTCACGAAGTTTCCAGTTCGCCCGGTGCGTCGCCGTCGGGATTGTCAGCTTTGCGCGACGCGGCCCGCTCTTGTTGCTGCTTGATCTTTTCTTCCTTTTTGGCCTTCTTGACGCGGTCGCGCTCGGCGCGTTCGAGCCGGTAGTTGGGTCTGTACGGCATCAGGCAAAGCTCCTGTCGGCGGGTCGGCGGCGGGCAAACCGCGGGTGAAGGTCTTGGCAGATCGTGTCGATCCGATTGTCGTGTCGGTCATCCGGCACCGCCTTCTGGCCATCGTCGAGGAGATGGGCGAGGCGATGCTGCGCACATCCTATTCGCAAATCCTGAACTCGAGCCGCGACTTTTCGACCGCGATCTGCGATCTCGACGGCAGGTTGATCGCCCAGGCCGAGCATGTGCCGATCCATGTCGGCGCGTTGCCCTATGCGGCCCGGGCGGTCAGTGAGTTCTTTGCCGACGACATTCACGAGGGCGATGTCTTTCTGCTCAACGATCCCTATCACGGCGGCAACCATCTGCCCGATTTGACCGTGTTCGTGCCGGTGTTCGCCGGCGCCCAGCCGCGCTTCTGGTCGATCAACCGCGCGCACCAGAGCGACATCGGCGGAGCGACGCACGGCGCCTACAACGCCGCCGCCACCGACATCTGGCAGGAAGGGATCCGCATCACACCATTGCGGCTTTATGACGGCGGCAAGCTGCGCCGTGACTTGTTGGAGATGATCGCGACCAATGTGCGCCACCCGCGCGACTTCCGCGGCGACCTCGCGGCGATGATCGGCTCGGCCCATTCCGGCGAAAGGCGGCTTTTGACGTTGGCCGCGGAATTTGGCTGGCCGGTTACCGATGCGGCGATCGAGGCGGTGCTCGACGGCGCCGAACGCCAGGCGCGGGCGGCGATCGACGGGTGGAAGGATGGCGTCTATCGCGGCGAGGCTTTGCTCGACGACGATGGCCGCGGCAACCAGGATATTCACATCCGGGCCACGGTCGAGAAGCGCGGCAGCGACATCGTCATCGACCTGTCGGACTCTCATCCGCAGGTCACGAGTTTTGTCAATTCCTCCTATGCCAACATGCGGTCGGCGGTGGTGGTGGCACTGTCCTATCTGATCGATCCGGATACCCCGAAAAACGACGGCGCCTTTCGCCCGATCACGGTGCGGGCCAAGCCGGGGACGGTGGTGTGGGCAAACCCCGGCATGCCGGTGACCTTGGCCACCAACCATTGCGGCCAGGAGATCATCGAGGCGATCGTCAAGGCCTTGGCGCCGGCCTGTCCCGAGGCCGCGATGGCCGGATGGGGGCGGCGCTTTCGCATCGCCGTCCAGGGTCGCGATCCACGCGCCGGTACGCCGGGCGGAAGGCCGTTCATCTGGCATTTCTTTCAGGCGCGACCAGGCGGCGGCGCCTCACCGGCGGGCGACGGCTGGCCCGGCGCCGGCGAATGGCAGGCGGCGGGCGGGATCAAGTTCGGCAGCCTCGAAGTGACCGAGGTGCGTTTTCCGCTGTTCTTTCGCCGACATGAATTTCGCCCCGATTCGGGCGGCGACGGCAAATATCGCGGCGGCCCCGGCGGGATCGTCGAGATGGTCGTCGAAACCGCCGAGCCGGCGCTTGCGAACACCGCCGGCGACGGCGTGCGCTACGGCGCCTGCGGCATTCTCGGCGGCGCCGACGGCGCCCCGCATTGCTACACGCTCTATTCCGATGGCGAGCCGCCGCGACCGATCCGAACCAAGGAAACCGGCCTCGAAATCCGCCCCGGCGACGTGCTAATCCTCGAATCGGGCGGCGGCGGCGGTTGGGGCGATCCGGCCGAACGCTGCCCGCGGGCAATCGGCGACGACATCGAAAACGGTTTCGTCAGCACCCCGCGGGCCGAACCGGCGGCTAACCCGTCCTCGTCTTGATCTCTGTGGGCTGTCCTGGGCCCCGCCGGTGCCGAGCCCCACTATCCGATGCGCCGTCAAGCAGTGTCCCTCTCCCCGCAGCGGGCGTGCAGAGAGAGGGATCGAGGCAATCCGCAGTCAGAGCTCGCCTAACGCAGCGGCGAGAACGCAGCCGGGACCACCAGCATGTTCTCCTGCTTGACGAACATGCCGCGGGTGGCCGGCGGCCAGGTCCCGTCCTTGCGAGATTCCTCGCGGATATGGGCGCGCTCGTTGGCGTCCTTGTAGGCCCAGATGTGGATCCACTGGTTTAAGGGGCCGAGCTCGGTATGGCCGGCCGCTGCTAATGGCGACAGCTTGACCCGGCCCGGGATCCGCTCGGCCCATTTCTCGACCACGGTCGGGGCCGATCCGGGCAGCATCGTATAGGTGCGGATTTCGTACAGGTTGCCGTGCTGGCGCGGCGTGAAGGCTGGGCAGAATGGCGCGGCGACGACGATCTTGCTCTCCATCTCGACGATGAATTCCTGGATCTTCGGCGGCCAGCCGGGGATCGACTGCGAGCGCACCCGGGTGCGGTGCTGCAGATCGTCATAGGGCCAGATGTGGATGATGTGGTTGAGCGGCCCGACCTCGGTATGAAAGAAGGCGCCGAGCGGTGACACCTTGACCCGCTCGGTCAACGCCTCGCCAAAGCGCTTCTCGGCCTCGGGCACCGAGCCGGGCTGCAGCCGGTAGGTGCGCATCTCAAAGATCATCGAGCTCTCCCTCGTCGGATTCAGATGTTCAGCGCCGCGCATTCTAGGGCCGCAGGGGACCCTGTCAAACGCGGCGCCGCATCTTCAACCGGCCTTGGGCTTGCGCCAGCGGGCGAACGCGCCCATGCCGAGGAGCCCGGCGGCGAGCAGCGCCAGCGACGCCGGCTCCGGCACCGGCGCGGCGACCAGCCCGATCACCTGCGTGCCGTTCGAATAGAAGCCGACCAGGTCGCCCTGGTCGTTGATGCCGTTTATCGTCGTGCCGTTCACGTTGAACGCCGGGGTCGCCGAGGCATTTGGATCGCTGATCGTCTGAAAGGTATTAGCAGCAATGTTGTACAGAAGTCCTTGCGTCTCGCCGTTCGCGTCCACAAAGCTGCCGACCGCCTGACCAGCATTGTTGAGGCCAAGTAGCATCGTGTTGGTACCATTCCCATTCGGATCGTCGATCGTCATGAACATTCCGTTCGTATCGAGAAACCCGTGAGTGTTGCCCGCGCCGTCGACATAGAACCCGGCAATCTCGCCGGCATTGTTGATCGCCGTCGCCGTGGTGGTACCCACTCCGTTCGGATCATCAATGTTGGCTGAAAACGCCATTGTCCCGATGTTGTATGTGTATCCGTGGGTGGCAGCGGTGCCGTCTGTGAAAAACCCGACCGCGATGTTGTTGTTGTTGACCCCGAGCAGCTGATTGACTGTTCCGGTTCCGGTGTTAGGATTTGTCACCGACGTAAACGTGCCGCTCTGGTCAACAAATCCAAAATTGGTGCCGGCAGCATTGATCCAGAATCCGACGGTGGTCGGGCTGGCGTTGCTGTTGATGCCGACGACCTGCGTCTGCACCGATCCGGGGAAGTTTTCCGGCGTGAAAGAAGTATAAGTCGGTGGTGCGACGGTATAGCCTTTGTTGGGCAGGACCATACCGTCGCCGGCGTATCCGGCGACAGTACCAGCGCTATTGATACCAAGTTCTTGGTTAAAGTTCGCGTCGCCGCCGATAGCGGCGTTACTGTTGACGACGTTCTGAAAGGTGTAGCTCGCGGCCTGCGCCGGCTGCCCGCCCCAGGCCAGGGCCAATGCGGCGAATCCGCCCAAGGCCAGCTTGAAAGGGGCCGCGAGGTTGTGCGCCGATGCTTTCATGTCAGTCACCCCCGTATTGGACAATCAAGATTCGTGCTGCGGTTAACGTTAAGCAATCCTCGTGCCGAGCGCCCATGAGGCGTTTGCGGCTCGTAAAATCAGCATGTTAATTATCGAAACCGAAGTGCGCACGTCGCGATTGTCGGAAAAGTTTACACACCCAAGCACGCCGACTGCGGGCGACCCCGCGGCGTGGTCAAGCTGATCAGCCGGTTAGCTTGTCGGTCCCACCAAAGGGATGTGTTAAGAAATCCGACAGTCTCGGGCAAGACCCAGCGAATAGCGGCTCGGGAGCCCGGCTACGGCAGGCGTGCCAGCCGTTCCGTCAGCAGGTCGTAGATCCCGTCGGCATCAACGGTGGTCATAAACCGGGTGTTCGCGGCGCGGCCGGTGACGCCCCACCAGTCGACCACCGTCATCCCCATGGTCAGCGGGCTTGCGGTCTCTACCGCGACATTAACCGCGCGGCCGGCGAAGAGGGCCGGGCGCAGCAGATAGGCCACGACGCACGGATCGTGCAGCGCGCGGCCGCGCTCCCCGAACCGGGCGGTGCGGGCTTCCTCAAAATCGGCGAGCAGTTCGGCGACTGCCGGCCCACAGCGGTTGGCGAGCGCTTTCAGCGCGGCCAGACGCGGCGGCGTGCTCAGCACTTGGTGGGTGACGTCGAGTGGGATCATCGTCAGCGGAATGCCGCTCCCGAGCACGATCTCGGCCGCGTGCGGATCGGCATGGATGTTGAACTCGGCCGCCGGGGTGATGTTGCCGATCTCAAAGCCGGCGCCGCCCATCACCACCAGCTCGCCAATTCGCCCGACGATGTCGGGAGCCTTAACCAGCGCCATCGCGATGTCGGTCAGCGGCCCGAGCGCGCACAGGGTAACGGCGCCGCTCTCGGCCGCGCGCAGGGTTTCGACCAGGAAATCGACCCCGTGCTGTGGCTGCAGCGGCATCGTCGGCTCCGGCAAATGCAGCCGGTCGCGCAACGGGTCGCGGTGGAACTGCGCCGCCGTCGCCGGCGGGCGGAGCAGCGGGCGGGCGCAGCCGGGGTGAACGGCGAGATCGGATCGCCCAGCCAGTTCGCAAATCTGGCGCGCGTTGCGCTCGGTTTGTTCCAGCGGCAGATTGCCGGCCACCGCGATGATCCCCAGCACCTCCAATTGCTCGGGCGCCGCCAGCGCCAGCAGCAGGGCGACCGCGTCGTCGATACCAGGATCGGTGTCGATGATGATCGACCGGCCCATCAGCCACCCGAATACGGCGGGAACGGATTGAACACCTCGACCCCGAGCGCGTCGAAATGGCGTCGGTTCAGCGTCAGCACGACCAGGTCACGCGACATGGCAATCGCCGCGATCGCCACATCGGGAAAACCCGGATGTCGGCCAACGGCCAGAGCGGCATCGCCGATTTTCCCGGCGATGCGAGCTGCGAGGAGGTCAAAGGACAGAATGCGCTCCGCGTAGGCATCCAGGATGCGGTCGAACCATTCGCGCAAATTATCCGCGCGGCGCGCGGCGCCCATTCGGCGCAATTGCGCAATGCCCGCCTCGATCTCGGCGGCAGTCACCGTCGACAAAAAGAGGGTATCGGTCCGGTCCTCGAACCAAATAGTGATCTCGTCCGATATCGGTCGCTTTCCGGGGGCGAATGCGCTCAAAGCATTGGTGTCGAGCAGCCAGCCCGTCACAGATCGGGCTCGCGGAGGGGCGACATGTCACGCTCGATCTCGATATCTTCTGGGATGCTCATCAAGAGCGCGGCAAAGCTACGCCGAGATACCGGATATAGCCGAGATGCGTCAGCCACCGGCACAACGACCGCGGCCGGGCGGCCATTCTTGGTAATGGTCGTAGGCTCGCCGTGCTGTGCCGCCTCGACGACCGCGGAAAACGACGTCTTTGCGTTGCGCAAGCCTAACACCCTCATCTGCACCTCCCCGTGTGACCACTGTGGTCACATAAGACCGAGAGCGCGCCGCAGCAAGGGTGGCTGTGATCAACGGCGCAACACCATCAGCTTTTTGATCTCGGCGATCGCTTTTGCCGGGTTGAGGCCTTTGGGGCAGGTGCGGGTGCAGTTCATGATCGTGTGACAGCGGTAGAGGCGAAACGGGTCCTCGAGCGTGTCGAGCCGCTCGCCGGTCGCCTCGTCGCGGCTGTCGGCGATCCAGCGATAGGCTTGCAGCAAGATCGCCGGCCCCAGATAGCGCTCATCGTTCCACCAGTAGCTCGGGCACGCGGTCGAGCAGCAAAAGCACAGGATGCATTCCCACAGCCCATCGAGCTGAGCGCGTTCCTCTACCGATTGCGGCTGCTCGCGGTCGGGAGAGGCGGCGCTCGTGCTCTGCAGCCAGGGCTGGATCGACTGGTACTGGGCGACGAGGTGGGTCTGGTCGACAACCAGGTCCTTGATCACCGCCAAATGGGGCAGCGGATAGACCTGCACCGGGCCGCGAATGTCCTCGATCGCGGTGATGCAGGCGAGGGTATTGACGCCATCGATGTTCATCGCGCACGAGCCGCATACCCCCTCGCGGCACGAGCGGCGAAAGGTCAGAGTGGTGTCGATCTCGTTTTTGATCTTGATCAGCGCATCGAGAACCATCGGGCCGCAATGGTCGAGATCGACAGCGAACCTGTCGATGACCGGGTTTTGCTCATCGTCGGGGTTCCAGCGATAAATCCTGAACTCGCGCACGCGGCTCGCGCCCTCCGGCGCCGCCACGGTCTTGCCGGGACCGGGCTTCGAATTTGCCGGCAGAGTGAATTCAGACATCGGGGCACCTTACCACTACATTCCGTCATTCCCGCAAAAGCGGGAACCCAGGGCTCCAAGAGCCCGAGCGGTTGCTCCTGGCCCCCCGCCCTCGCGGGGGCGACGGCGAATAGTGAGCAGCTGGCGGCATCAATAAACCCGAGCCCTGGGAGGGAAGGGCTGCACCTCGTTTGATAAGGTATAGAGGTGAACCGGGCGATAGCCGGTCTTGACCTTGCCCTCGCCATCGAGCCAGACGACGGTGTGCTTTAGCCAGTTGCGATCGTCGCGCTCAGGGTAGTCCTCGCGCGCATGCGCGCCGCGGCTCTCGGTGCGGTTGGCGGCCGAATGCAGGGTCACCACCGCCTGCTCCAGCAGGTTTTCGAGCTCGAGCGCTTCGGCGAGATCGCTGTTCCAAATCATCGAGCGATCGGTGATGCCGAGATCGGCAAAGCTCTCGGCTACCCCGTCGATCTTCTTCACCCCCTCTTGGAGCACCTCGGCGGTGCGAAAAACGGCGCAATTGCTCTGCATGACGCGCTGCATGTCGAGCCGGATCTCGGCAGTCTTGCGCGGCCCCTGCGAATGGCGCACCGCGTCGAGGCGGGCCAGCGCCTCCTCGCCGGCGTTGGCCGCGAGCGGCTTGTGCGGCATGCCTGGGCGGATCAGCTCTGCCGCGCGTTGCGCGGCGGCGCGGCCGAACACGACGATGTCCAACAGCGAGTTGCAGCCGAGCCGGTTGGCGCCGTGCACCGACACGCAGGCCGCCTCGCCGATCGCCATCAGCCCCGGCACCACGCGCTCCGGGTCGTCGGCGGAAGGGTTCAGCACCTCGCCGTGATAATTGGTCGGAATGCCGCCCATGTCGTAATGCACGGTCGGGACGATCGGGATCGGCTCGCGGGTCACGTCGACATTGGCAAAGATCTTTGCCGTTTCCGAGATGCCCGGCAGGCGTTGGTGCAGCATCGCCGGTTCGAGATGCTCTAGGTGCAGGAGGATGTAATCGTTGTTCGGCCCGCAGCCGCGGCCTTCGCGCATCTCGATCGTCATCGCCCGGCTGACCACATCGCGCGAGGCCAGATCCTTGGCGTGCGGCGCGTAGGCCTCCATAAACCGGGCGCCCTCGCTGTTGGTCAGGTAACCGCCCTCGCCGCGGGCACCCTCGGTGATCAGGCAGCCGGCGCCATAGATCCCCGTCGGGTGAAACTGCACGAACTCCATATCCTGCAACGGCAGCCCGGCGCGCAGCGCCATCGCGTTGCCGTCGCCGGTGCAGGTATGGGCCGAGGTGCACCAGAAATAGGTGCGGCCGTAGCCGCCGGTGGCCAGGATCACCAGATGAGCGTGGAAGCGGTGCAGGGTGCCGTCTTCGAGGCACCAGGCCATGACCCCGCGGCAGGCGCCCTCATCGTCGATGATCAGATCGAGCACGAAATATTCGATAAAGAACTCGGCGTTGTGCTTCAGGCATTGCTGGAAGAGCGTGTGGATGATTGCGTGGCCGGTGCGGTCGGCGGCAGCGCAGGCGCGCCTGGCCGGATCGCCGTCGCCGTAATCGGTCATGTGGCCGCCAAACGGCCGCTGATAGATCCGCCCGTCCTCGGTGCGCGAGAACGGCACGCCGAAATGCTCGAGCTCGATGACCGCCGGGATCGCGTTCCTGCACATGTATTCGATCGCATCCTGGTCGCCGAGCCAGTCGGAACCCTTGACCGTGTCGTACATGTGCCAGCGCCAATCGTCCTCACCGATATTGCCGAGCGCGGCGCTGATCCCGCCCTGCGCCGCGACGGTATGGCTGCGGGTCGGGAACACCTTGCTGATGCAGGCGGTCTTGAGCCCCTCTGCGGTGCACCCCAAGGCCGCGCGCAGCCCGGCCCCGCCAGCGCCGACGACGACGACATCGTAGCTGTGATCGGTGATCTTGTAGGCGGGTGACATCGTGCGGCTCCCGATCGGCTAGCTCGCCACGCCGAGCGCCAGGCTCAGGACGGCGACGATGCCGGCAACGGCAAAGACGACGCAGGCCAGCCTGACGAGGATCACCAAGCCGATCCTGGCGAGCTCGGCATGGATATAATCCTCGATCACCACTTGGAGCCCGAGCGAGGCATGGTAAAAGGTCGCGATCAGCAGCAGCACCAGGAGGATCGCCGGCAACGGCCGCCCGACCCAGCCCTGCATCGTGTCAAAATCGGCGCCGATCAGGCCGATCACGGCGGCCACGAACCACAGCGCCAGCGGCACCAGCGCCACGGCGGTGATGCGCTGCACCAGCCAGTGCTCGACCCCTTCCTTCGCCGAGCCAAGGCCAATCGCACGGCCGAGTGGCGAACGCATCCGCGATGTCGCCATCTCAACCGGCCCAGCGCGCCATGCCGGCAGCCCAGGCGATCAGGGTCAAGATTGCCGCTGCAGCGACGACGATGCAGCCGCCGACATAGACCGATTTCAGATCGAGAGCGTGACCGGTATCCCAAACGAGATGCCGGATGCCGTTGCACAAATGATAGAACAGCGCGGCGCTCCAGCCGAGCAGCAGCACGATCCCGAGCCACGAGCCGAGAAAGCGGGCCACGGTATCGTAGGCCTCCGGACCCGAAGCGGCGGCGACCAGCCACCACACCAGAATGACGCCGCCAACGCTTAGCGCCACCCCGCTGGCGCGGTGCAGGATCGACAGCACCGAAGTGAGCTGCCAGCGGTAGATTTGGAGGTGCGGCGAGAGCGGCCGGTCCGCAGGTCTCATCTGAGGCCTGATCTGGAGCGATCAATCCGTCGGGCGGGCGCGGTCACCCGCGGCGCGACCGGCAGCGCGGCTCGTGCCGCCGGGACATCGCCAGCCCGGCGCCGCCGAAGCGAAAGATAATCGCAGCTGTCGACATCCTCGGCAAAAATGATGCGGTGCAGCATATGACGCCTCACCACTCTGACTTAGACCGCGTGCCGGGAGGTGTCAACGGACGCTCGCGCAATGCGGCATTTCACGGCGCGGCGGCGATCCGGGCAATCGATTCGGCAATCGCGACGACACGCAGGGCATGCTCGACGTGCAGGTTTTCGATAAGCTTGCCATCGATCAGCGCCACACCTTGGCCGCGGGCGACCGCCGCCGCATGCGCGGCGATCACCCGGCGCGACCAGGCAACCTCTTCAGCGCTCGGCGCGAAGGCGGTGTTGGCCGCTTCGATCTGCTTCGGATGGATCAGGGTCTTGCCGTCGAAGCCGAGCTCGCGTCCCTGGCGGCAGGCGCGGTCAAATCCCTCGTTATCGGCAAGGTCGAGATGGACGCCGTCGAGCGCCGCCAGCCCGTAGGCGCGGGCGGCGAGGAGGGCGAGGCCGAGCGCCGGCAACAGCGCGAGCCGATCCGTCGTGTGGATCGCGTGCAGGTCCTTGGTGAGGTCCGAAGTCCCCACCACCAAGGCCGCTAGCCGCGGCCCCGCCCCCGCGATGTCGCGGGCGCTGAGCACCCCGAGCGGCGTTTCGATCATGCACCACAACGCGCGTTCCGGCGGCGCGCCCAGCTCGTCAAGCAACGCCCCCGCGAGGCGCACCCGGTCGGCGCTTTCCACCTTGGGCAGCAGCACCGCGTCGAGCGGCATCGTCGCCGCGGCCGAGAGATCGGCGTGGCCCCACGGAGTATCAAGGGCGTTGACGCGCAGCACCCGCTCGCGCGCGCCAAAGCCGCCGGCTGCCAGCGCCGCGGCGACGGCGGTGCGCGCCTCCTCCTTCGCCCCCGGCGACACCGCGTCTTCGAGATCGAAAATCAGCGCGTCGGCCGGCAATGCGCGCGCCCGCTCCAAGGCCCGCGGGCTCGAGCCCGGGACGAACAGCACGCTGCGGCGGGGGCGCAGCATCGATGCCGACGGGATATTCATGTCGCCGATCATACCAGCAGCACGGTTATTCGCACCGGTGATCTTGTCCGGGGGGCCGCCAGCGCGGCTGACGCAGCATCGGAGTTGGATCGCGCGTTTCCCGCAACGTCATATTCGGTTGCGACCGGCGCCAGCCGGCATGCATTGTCGGACCGGGCTCGAAAACGAGCCTAGGTGCGGCGATCGGAGGGGCAGCGCATGGCCGAGACGAGTCGGGGACCGGGGCCGGCCGAGCAGGGCATCTGGTCATGGCTCGCGTTTTGGCTTCAGTTTGCGATCCTCGCGCTGTGCGTAGCGCTCGGAGCCTTTGCCGCCAGCGCGGACGAGCTGCCGGGCGATTACGGCTGCGGGATCGCCCTGATCATCGGCGCGTTGGCGCTCGCCTTTGTGCGGCTGAAGCAGAGCTTCGACGGCGCCAGCCCCGACTGGCGCGACTTTGTGTTTGTCGGCGGCATGGCGAGCTTGGCGGTGGCGATCCCGGTATTCACGGTGATCGGCCTGGTCGGGCTGTTCATCGCCCATGACTGGCCGGTTGGCGCGCTGCACGCTGCGGGGCTCGGGCTGTTCGTGGTCAGCGCCGTCATCATTTTTCTCGACATCAAGACCGTTTTCGACCGCATTGACTCGCAAAACAGGAATTGACGATGCCGACGGTACTCTCGGTTCAGTCCTGGGTCGCCTGCGGCACTGTCGGCAATTGCGCTGCGTTGTTTGCGCTGCAGCGGCTCGGGATCGAGACGTGGTCGCTCAACACCGTCGCCTTTTCGAACCATACCGGGTATGGCAAGTGGCGCGGCAGCGCGGTTCCGGCCCAACAGGTCGCCGGGCTGTTCGAGGGCATTGCCGAGCTGGGGCTGTTGCCGCGTTGCGATGCGGTGTTGTCCGGCTATCTTGGCGAGGCCGAAATGGGTCCGGTGCTGCTCGATATGGTCGGCCGGGTAAAGCAGGCGAACCCGCGGGCGCTGTTTTGCTGCGACCCGGTCATGGGCGATACCGGGCCAGGCTGGTACGCCCGGGCCGGGGTGCCCGAATTCTACCGCGAGCGCGCGCTGGCGGTCGCCGACATCGCGACACCCAACCGCTTCGAGCTCGAATGGCTGACCGGCGGGCGGGTGACCACGCTTGCGCAAGCCGGCGCTGCCGCCGAAGAAATGCGCCGGCGCGGGCCGCCGATCGTCCTGGTCACCAGCCTCGAACCCGCAGCCGACCGGATCGCTGTGGTCGCGGCTGGGCCAGACGGGGCCTGGGCGGTCGAGACCCCGCGCCTGCCGATCGACGCGACCGGCTGCGGCGACGCGCTGGCCGCCCTGTTTCTCGGCCGGCTGCTGAACGGAGAGCCCGTACCCGAGGCGCTGGCCAAAACCGTCGCCGCGATCTGGGGCGTGGTCGAAGCGACGTTGCGCGCCGGCGGCGGCGAGCTGGAGCTGATCGCCGCCCAGGACGAGCTGGTCGCGCCGAGCCGGTGCTTGTTGCCGCAACGGCTGTAGAACTGAAAGATCGTCGTCGGCAGCGGCCTCCGCCCGCCTCGGTGCTGGTCGAGACCGAGTGCGCCATGTGCTGGCTAGCCGCCGGCGTGACATGGCCGAAGAAACCGCGGCGCTGGTATTGCTTGTCGAAGGCGATGCGGGCCGAGCCGGGCTAGCCCTCGGCGTGGTCGAGGGCGTAGCCGGCGGAGCGGACCGTGCGCACGAAATCGGGCCTGCCATCCGCGTTCAACGCCTTGCGCAGACGGCGGATATGCACGTCGACGGTGCGGGGCTCGACATAGACATCATGGCCCCAAACCGCATCCAATAGCTGCTCGCGCGAGAACACCCGGCCGGGGTGCTGCAGCAGATGGCGCAAGAGGCGGAACTCGGTCGGACCGAGATGGATCGGCTTGCCGTCCCGCGACACCCGATGCGCGGCGAGATCCATCGCCACCTCGCCGAATTGCAATTTTTCTGCCGCGGTGGTGGGCTGGGCGCGCCGGATCACCGCACGCAGCCGCGCGCTGAGCTCGCGCAGGCTGAACGGCTTGGCGATATAGTCGTCGGCGCCGCTGTCGAGCCCGCGCACCCGATCGGATTCCTCGCCGCGGGCGGTCAGCATAATCACCGGCAGGGTGCGGGTCTGCGGCGAGCGGCGGATTTGCCGGCACACCTCGATCCCTGAGACCAGCGGCAGCATCCAGTCGAGCAGCACGATATCGGGCCGGCGCTCAGCAATCCGGGTCAAGGCCTCCTCGCCGTCGCCGGCTTCGCCGACCTCGAAGCCCTCCTTTTCGAGGTTGTAGCGCAGTAGGGTGACGAGCGGCGCCTCGTCCTCGACAATCAGCACTAGCGGCTTGGTCACGATTGGGCCCTCCCCGGCCTGACCAGCTCAATGCTGGAATTGTCGCCCTTCGGCCGCGCCTGGGTTAGGGGCGTGCCGTGCACCAGGTAGTACAGATCCTCGGCGATATTGGTCGCATGATCGCCGATCCGCTCGATATTCTTGGCCATAAACAGCAGATGAGTGGAGGCGCCGATGTTGCGCGGGTCCTCCATCATGTAGGTCAAGAGCTCGCGGAACAGGCTCGCATACATCTCGTCGAGCTCTTCGTCGCGCATCCACACCGCATAGGCCCGGTCGGCATCGCGCGCGACATAGGCATCGATGACTTCCTTGACCAGGAACTCGGCCAGGCGGGCCATGCGCGGCAGGGCATGGACCGGCTGCACCGGCGGCGACTGGTTCAGCGCGATCGCGCGCTTGGCGACATTGGCGGCGTAGTCGCACATGCGTTCGAGATCGCTGCCGATCTTCAGCGCGGCGAAGATCTCGCGCAGATCGCGCGCCACCGGCTGGCGCAAGGCCAATAGCCGCAAGGCCAGATTGTCGAGATCGCGCTGCAGCTGGTCGACCTTGGCGTCGCCCTCGACGACGCTGGCGGCGAGTTCGCTGTCGCGCTCGACCACTGCGTCGATCGCCGCGCTGAGCTGGCTTTCGGCGAGCCCGCCCATCTCGGTGATGATGTTGTTGAGCCGGCGCAGCTCCTCGTCATAGCTCTTGGCGGTGTGCTCGGACGACATCGGCGGCGTGCTCCCCCGGCTCACAGTGTCTAAAGGGATCGGCGAGACAACGGAAAAGAGGGGCTGCGGCGACTTCGAGCATGCTTCGAGACGCGTCTTTGGCGCTCCTCAGCATGAGGTACGTTGTCAACGGCATTACCGAGAACCCTCATCCTGAGGAAGCCGCGAAGCGGCTGCCTCGAAGGACGCACGCCGCTGATCCAGCCAATCATTTAATCGCCTCACCTACTCTCAGCCGAAGCGGCCGGTGATGTAGTCTTCGGTCCGGCGCTCCTTCGGATGGGTGAAGATGCGCTCGGTCTCATCGAACTCAATGAGCTCGCCCAAATACATAAAGGCGGTGTAATCCGAGCTGCGCGCCGCCTGCTGCATGTTGTGGGTGACGATGGCGATGCAATAATCGGTCTTCAGCTCGGCGATCAGCTCTTCGATGCGCTGGGTCGAGATCGGGTCGAGCGCCGAGGCGGGCTCGTCCAGCAGCAAAATCTCGGGCTCGACCGCTATGGCGCGGGCGATGCACAGCCGCTGCTGCTGGCCGCCGGAGAGGCTGAGCCCGCTCTCCTTCAGCTTGTCCTTGACCTCGTCCCACAAGGCGGCGCGGCGCAGCGCCGATTCAATCCGGTCATCGAGCTCGGCGCGCGGCAGCCTTTCGTAGAGGCGAATGCCAAAGCCGATGTTGTCGCGGATCGACATCGGAAACGGCGTCGGCTTTTGAAAGACCATGCCGATCTTGGCGCGCAGCAAGTTGAGGTCGAGGCCAGGGGCGAGGATGTTCTCGCCGTCGACCAGCACCTCGCCGGTGGCGCGCTGCCCCGGATAGAGCTCGTAGATCCGGTTGAGGGTGCGCAGCAGGGTCGACTTGCCGCAGCCGGAGGGGCCGATAAACGCGGTCACCCGGTGATCGTAGAGCGGCAAACTGATGTTTCTCAGCGCTTGAAATTTTTCATAGTGAAAGGCGAGGTTGCGCACCTGCGCCTTGACCGGCAGCTCGGCGATGGCGGCTGCCCGGTTTTCCGCTGGGAGCGGCGCCGGCTCGGCTTCGCTCCGATGCAACTTCGACAGGGAGGAGATCATTTCTTAAACTTGCCTGATAATACGGTGGATGACGCCACGCCGTTGCAAACGAGCGGGCGCGCCAGCGGGCGGCCGCATCAATCGGTTCCTCTGCCGATCCCCGCACCGCCTCGCCACAAAAACGACAGCCGGGCGAACACGCTGAGCACAAACACGGCAACGATCAGGATCAGCGCGCCGCCCCATGCCTGTTGATGCCAGTCGCGATAGGGAGAAATGGCGTAGGTGAATATCTGCAGCGACAGCTCGGCCATCGGCTTGTTCGGATCGAATTCCCAGAACTGGCTGCCGAACGCGGTGAACAGCAATGGTGCCGTTTCGCCGGTGACCCGCGCTAGCGCCAGCAGCAGCCCGGTGACGATGCCCGGGCGCGCGGCAACCAGCAGAACCTTGGAAGTCACCCGATGCTCCATCGCGCCCAGTGCGGTCGCCGCCTCGCGCAGCTCGCGAGGCACCACTGCGATGGCGCCTTCGGTGGTGCGGATCACCAGCGGAACCATCAGCACGGCGAAGGCAAAGGCGGCCGAAACCGCCGAGAAATGGTGGAACGGGGCGACCAGCAGAGTATAGGCGAAGATGCCGATCGCGATGCTTGGCACCCCGGCCAGAACGTCGGCGAGATAGCTCAGCGATTTCGCCAGATGGCGATGACTGTAAACCGCGAGGTAGATGCCGACGAAGATCCCGACCGGAAACGCCATCATCGCGGCGATCCCGACAATGATTAGGGTGCCGACAATGCCGTTGGCGACACCGCCGCCGGGCACGCCGACCGGGCGCGGCAATTGGGTGAGGAAGGACAGCGACAACGCGCTCACCCCCTCACGCACGACGTATCCCATGATCAGCAGCAGCACCACGGAAACGCCGGTGGCGCAGAACGCGGACGCTGCGGTCCACAGCAGGCTTTTCAGCTGCCGACGTGCCGGGATCGAAAGTCCGATCATCGTGCGTGCCGCAACGCTCAGCGTAAAAAAAGGCGCACCATCAGCCGGCCGATGCCGATGACCATCAGGCTGACGATCAGCAGAATCAGTCCGAGCTCGATCAGCGCGCTGAGGTAGAGGTTGGTCGTCGCCTCGGTGAATTCATTGGCGATCACGCTGGCCACAGTATAGCCCGGGGCAAACAGCGACGCCGAGATGACCGGGCGGTTGCCGATCACCATCGTTGCGGCGATCGTCTCGCCGAGCGCGCGGCCATAGGCCAGCATGCAGGCGCCGAAAATTCCGCGGCGAACCGAGGGCAGCGCGACCTTGGAAACCATTTCCCACGGTGTCGAGCCGAGCGCGAGCGCGGCCTCTCGGTAGCGCATCGGCATCGCCGCGATCAGATCGCGCGTGATCGCAGTGATCGTCGGCAGGATCATCAGGGTCAGGATCAGCGACGCCGTCAGCATGTTGACGCCGTAGATCGTGCCCTGAAAGATCGGCAGAAAACCAAAAGCCGCCTGAAGCGCCGGGCCGATCCAGCCGCTGACCACCGGCGCCAGCACGAACAATCCCCACAGCCCGTAGACGATGCTGGGGACCGCCGCCAAGAGCTCGATCAGCATGCCGAGCACGATCCCCAGCCGGCGCGGGGCAAATTCGGCGAGAAACACCCCGGCCAAGATCCCGATGCCGGCGGCGAGCGCGAGGGCGATCGTCGAGCTGACCACAGTGCCGTAAATGAACGGCGCCGCACCGAATTGCTGCGTCACCGGGTTCCATTCGGTGCTCCACAGGAAACCGATCCCGAAGGCTCGCAGCGAGAGGCGGGAGCCCCACAACAGTTCCAAGGCGAGCCCGCCCACCACCGCCAGGAACAGGAAGCAAAAACCTTGCAGCCCGCCGGTGAACAGCGCCGACAGGATACGGTCCGGCCAGCGGATCGAGCGGGGGCGATACCCGGCCGGAGACTGCTTGCCGCCTACGATCGCCTGGTCAGCCATTCGACCTCTCCGGCCGCGCCGGCCTGCCTGCCGCTCGGCTCACCCGCCGTTCCGCGCTATCTCGATTCGGCCAAGGATCTGAAGCGCCCGCTGCTGCACGTTGACGGGAAGCGGCACATAATCGACCGTTTTGGCGATCGCCTGGCCCTTGGTGACCAGCCAGGACATGACGCTTTTTACCAGTTCCGCGCTCTTTGGGTCGGTGGGCTTCTGGTAGAGCAAAACCCACGAATAGCCGCTGATCGGATAACACGCGGCGCAGGAGGCATCGACGATCGAAAAGTCGGTGGACGAGACATTGGGCTTGGTCGCCGCCGCGGCCGCCACGGTCGCGATCGTCGGGTACAGATATTTGCCAGCGCGGTTATCGAGCAACGCGTAGGGCATGTTGTTTTCGAGCAGATAGGCCAGCTCGACGTAACCAATGGCACCCGGGGTCTGTCGCACCAGGCCGGCGACACCCTCGTTACCCTTGCCGCCAATGCTGCTCGGCGCCGGCCATTGAACACTCTTCCCGGTGCCGACTTTCTGCTTCCACTCGGGCGAGACATGGCTGAGAAAATCGGTAAATATGTATGTGGTGCCCGAGCCGTCGGACCGGTGCACGACCGTGATCGCCATGTCGGGAAGCTTGGTCCCGGGATTTATCCTAGTAATCGCCGGATCGTTCCATTTGGTGATTTTGCCGAGATAAATGTCGGCGACGATCTGCCGCGTCAGGCGCAGTCCTTTCGAAACGCCGGGCAGCGTGTAGGCCACCCCTGCCCCGCCGAGCGTAATCGGGATTTGCAGCACGGGCGCATTCGCGCGCTTGAGCTCCTGCGCATCCATCGGCACGTCGGAGGCCCCGAAATCGACGGTCCGGGCGGTGAATTGCTGGATGCCGCCGCCACTGCCGATCGACTGATAGTTCACGGTTACGTCGGGATGCTGCTGGCTATATTCGTAGAAGGCTTTGGAAAAGAACGGGTAGTCGAAAGTTGACCCAGCGCCGGTGATCTGCGTTGCGGCGATGGCCTCGGGCGCCGTCGGAGCCGCTGTGAGCAGGGCGGCCGCCAACAATCCGGCGGTCGCGAACCGGCCGAGGTGGGCGGCGCAGGCCGTCATCTTCGCTAACATCCGCAATCTCCTCGATAGGTAGTCGGCAGAATTGCGATTCGCGCGACCCGTAACACGCGGATTTCGGCGTCCCGGGCGGCAAAGTCGCGCACACCCTGATGGCGGCCGTCCCGAACAGCGAGAATCGATCGAAGCTCAAGATTCGTTCAGAGGGCGGTAGCCGGGACAAATCCTCTGATAACCGCGGAGCGACGCGATTTTATGACGATAGGATTGCGGTTTTGTGACAAACGCCGACTATCCCCTCCTAGGGCGCTGGCGGGTGCGAGCGGAGAAGCACCGTGAAGACCGAGCCTTCGCCGACCCGGCTGTCGATTTCGAGAACGCCGCGGTGACGGCTGACGATGTGCTTGACGATCGCCAGCCCGAGCCCAGTGCCGCCCATCTCGCGCGAGCGCGCCGTATCCACGCGATAAAAGCGCTCGGTCAGACGCGGCAAATGTTCGCGGGCGATGCCCTCGCCGCGGTCGCGAACCACGACCGCGACAAAAGGAACCTGCTCGCCATGCGCCGCGGGCCGCGTCGCGGGCTCGGCAGTGACCGCGATCTTGCTGCCGGCGCGGCCATATTTGATCGCGTTGTCGAGCAAGTTCTGAAACAGCTGGGCCAACTCGTCGCGGTCGCCTTGCACGTCGGGAAGATCGGCCGGCAGCGCAAGCCGGATTTGCATGCCGCGCTCGCCGGCGCGCAATTCGAGCGCCTCGGCGAGATGGCCGAGCACCGCCGCCAACGCGACGCGGCCCTGCGGCGCCACATGCTCGTTGAGCTCGATGCGCGACAGCGACAGCAAATCCTCGACGAGACGGGTCATGCGCGCCGCCTGTCCGGCCATGATCGCGAGAAACCGTTCGCCGGCCTCGATATCGTCGCGGGCCGGCCCGCGCAGGGTCTCGATAAACCCGGTCAGAGTGGCGAGCGGGGTGCGCAGCTCGTGGCTGGCATTGGCGATAAAGTCGGCCCGCATCTGCTCGGCGCGCTTCAGCTCGGTCACATCGTGCAACGTCAGCAAAGCAACCGCACCCTCGGGCGAGGGGCGGGCGATCCGGGCGAAGCGGGCACGCAGCTGGCGCTCGATCGGTATCGCAAGGGTGAATTCGACGACCCGCGCTGCCTCGTCGCACAACACCGCGTCCGCTGCGGCGAGAACCGCCGGATTGCGCAGCGCCGCCGCCAAGTCGCGCGGTGGGGACACTGCGCCGACAAAATCGCTCGCAGCGGCATTGGCGCCGACGATCCGCCGACGCTGGTCGAGCAGGATCAGCGGGTCGGGAACCGCGGCGAGGATCGCTTCGGCGGCAGCGAGACGCGCCTGCACGCCGTCCAGCCGCTCCCGCCACGCGCGGGCCAGCCGCAGAACCGTCAGCCGGCTCTCGTCCGCAGCCTCGCTCGGGCCGAGCGCCAAGCGCCGCACCGGTGCGCGCTCGCCAATCGCGGCGGCCGCGACCTCGTCGATCGTGTCGCGCAAGGCTGCGCCGGCAACGACAAAACGGCCGATCACGACCGCGGTCAGCAACAGGATGACGCCGCCGCAGACGAGCGCCGTTCGTGCGCCGATCGCGCCCCAAAGAGCCAGGGTGGCGAGGACGATGAGTCCTGGCGCCGATGCCGGCAGCGCCAGGGCCGGAATGCGGCAGAGGCTCGCGGCCCGACGCCAGATCATCGCCGATGGGGCGCCGGCGCGGCCCCTTGCCGCGTCAGCGGATCGCGTCGTGCGCCGAGAGCGCGGCGAGGTTGACCAGATCGGACACCGTCGCCCCCATGCTGACGATCTGCACCGGGTGCGAGAGGCCCAGCAGCAGCGGCCCGACCACTGTGCCGCCGCCGAGCTGCGGCAAGAGTTTGGCCGCGATGTTGGCGCTGTGCAATTCCGGCATGACGAGAATGTTCGCCGGGCCGCTGAGCCGGCAGAACGGGTAGAGCTGGCGCATCAGCCGCTCGTCAAGCGCGACGTCGGCACTCATCTCGCCATCATACTCGAAGCCGACGCCGCGTGCGTCGAGCAAGGCTACCGCGTCGCGCACGCGTTGGCCGTCCTGGCCCATCGGGTTGCCGAAATTCGAATACGACAGCAGCGCCACCCGCGGTGTGAGGCCGAGCTCATGCGCTTTGGCCGCGGCCTGGATCGCGATGTCGGCGAGCTGCGCCGAGCTCGGCATCTCATGGACCAAGGTGTCGGCCAGCAGCACGGTGCGCTCGCGGGCGAGCAGCACGGTCAGCCCGAACAGCTCGCAGCCGGGCTTGACCGCGATCACCCGCGACACCTCGTCGAGCGCATCGAACGAATTGCGGGTGACCCCGGTCACCATCGCATCGGCATCGGCGCAGGCGACCATGCAGGCGGCAAAGACGTTGCGGTCCTGGTTCACCATGCGCTGGCAATCGCGATGCAGCATGCCGTGGCGCTGCTGGCGCAAATAGAGGAAATCCGTGTAGCGACGGTTGTGTTGCGACAGCCGCGCGTTGTGAATTTCTAGCCCCTGGGGCGAGCTCAGCCCCATCGCCGCCATTGTCGATTTTATGCGGTCCTCGCGCCCGACCAGCACCGGAGTGCCGTAGCCGCTCTCGCGGAACAGCAGCGCCGCTCGGATCGTCTTTTCCTCCTCGCCCTCGGCAAAGACGACGCGCTTGGGCTGGGCGCGCACCCGCTCGAAGATCAGCTCAAGGCCGGCGGCGGTCGGGTCGAGGCGGCCGCGCAGCACGCGCCTGTAGGCGTCCATGTCGGGGATCGGCCGGCGCGCCACGCCAGAATCCATCGCCGCCTGGGCCACCGCCGACGGCACCGCCCAAATCAGGCGCGGGTCGAACGGCGCCGGGATGATGTAGTCGGGCCCGTAGGTCAGGCGCTCGCCGGAATAGGCGGCGGCGACCTCGTCCGGCACATCCTCGCGCGCCAGCTCCGCCAACGCCTCGGCCGCGGCGATCTTCATCGCGTCGTTGATCGTCGAGGCACGCACGTCGAGCGCGCCGCGGAAGATGTACGGAAACCCCAGGACGTTGTTGACCTGGTTCGGGTAGTCCGAGCGGCCGGTAGCGATGATCGCGTCCGAGCGGACCGCGCGCACCGCTTCCGGAGTGATCTCCGGGTCGGGGTTGGCCATCGCGAAGATGATCGGCTTGTCGGCCATCGAGCGGACCATCGCCTCATTGACCGCACCCTTGGCCGAGAGGCCGAAGAACACGTCTGAACCCTCGATCGCTTCGGCCAGGGTGCGCGCCCGGGTCTCGACCGCATGCGCCGATTTCCACTGGTTCATGCCGTCGGTGCGGCCGCGATAGATGACGCCCCTGGTATCGCACAAGACGACGTTCTGGCCCGGCAGCCCCATCGTCTTCAGTAATTCGACGCAGGCGATCGAGGCCGCGCCAGCACCGTTGATCACCATCTTGACCTCGGCAAGCGCGCGGCCGGTCAGGTGCAGCGCGTTGATCAGCCCGGCGGCGGCGATGATCGCGGTGCCGTGCTGGTCGTCATGGAACACCGGGATGTCGAGCAGCTCGCGCAGCCGCTCCTCGATGATGAAGCATTCCGGCGCCTTGATGTCTTCGAGGTTGATGCCGCCAAAGGCCGGATGCAGGTAGCGCACGCAATTGACAAACTGGTCGACGTCGCGGGTGTCGATTTCGAGGTCGATCGAATCGATGTCGGCAAACCGCTTGAACAGCGCGGCCTTGCCCTCCATGACCGGCTTGGCGGCGAGCGCGCCGAGGTCGCCCAGCCCCAACACCGCGGTGCCGTTCGAGATCACCGCGACAAAATTCCCCTTCGAGGTGTAATCGTAGGCCGCACTCGGGTCGCGCTCGATGTGCAGGCACGGAAACGCCACCCCCGGCGAATAGGCGAGCGACAGGTCGCGCTGGGTGGTCAAGGGCTTGGTCGGCGCGATGGCGAGCTTGCCCGGGCGCCCGTTCGAGTGGAACAGCAGGGCTTCGTCCTCGGTCGCGCGAATGGTGCCGGTATCCATGCTTCAGGGCGCTCCTCGTCCGCTCGGGCCAGTTCGGCGGCCCGCGGCTTGTTGGCGAGCCTCAATTTAAGGATCACCCCCGCCACCGTCAAAGCAGCACGTGGCGGAGGCGATCCGTCGATGCCGGGCCCAGCCGTGGCCGGGCAAACTTTGGGTAGATTCTATTCAGGTGGACATCACGAGGTTGACGAGCAGGGGTGCCCGCATTCGAATCCAGATTTGGCGACGACGTACTTTGCCGTAAGTGTAGTTATACTTGGATTTATGGGCGGTCAGCAATACAATATTAGCAGATTTGTGACTTTAACCTTCCATGCTTGCCATCCCGGCGAAAGGTGGGACCCATGTCGGCCCATAGGCACCGGCCTTCGCCGGTGTGGTGACGCATTTCCGGTGTAGTGATGCATTTCCGGTGTAGTGATGCATTTAGGGGCTTCGGGCGTTCATCTGGATCACGCGGCGGGACGGCTGAATAAAGCTTCTGCCCCGTTCGAGGGACGGCTTGCGCACCAACCGGGGCTCCCCCGAGCGTCGCAAGATATGTCAGTCGCAGGCCTGGGCGCTCATACCGGGCGCTGGTCGCGGCGCTTGAAATCGGCGCGGGGATCGCGGTTACTGGTGCGCGTGATCGGCTATGATGGTCCCTCGCATTTTTGCTTAGCAACGGCCGCGGCGGCTTGGTGCTGCCGGTGGCCGCGCGCGACGCCTCCCGCCGCAACCTCCGCCCCGGCCATCGGCCGATGATCACCGAATTTGGCGAAGAGCGGCAGCGCCGGCTGATCCACGATTATTTTGGCGGCGATGCGCGGGTGCGGCTGTTGCGCCGCGCGCCGACTTTTGGCTCGCCGGTCTTTGTCGTCGACTTCGACCGCGGGCCGCGGCACCTGCGCACGTTGGGCTCGTTTGGCAGCAGCATCCAGGTGACCGAGCAGTCGAGCATGGATCTGATGTATCCGGCGCGCCTGGTTTTTCACTACGAGCGGCTGATGTCGCTCGCCTTGGCAATGAGCCGGCAGGCGGTGACCGCGTTGTTGCTCGGCGTCGGCGGCGCGGCGATGTGGCGGTTTATGCGCGCCTATGTCCCGGACTGCGCCGCGACCCTGGTCGATGCCGACGAGAGCGTGGTCGCGATCGCCCGCCGCTGGTTCTATTTGACCCAGACGGTCACAATCGAGCCGGCGCAGCAATTTGTCGCCGCGACCAATGCCCGCTTCGACGCGATCCTGGTTGATCTGTATAATTCGTCCGGGCCGGCCGAAACCAACGAGATGTTCTGGTCGCGCTGCCTCGATGCGTTGGCGCCGGGCGGGTGCCTGGCCAACAACTGGGCCGATTTCTCGGTCAACCCGGCGGTGCGGCCAATGGCCGACGCGCTGGCGGCGGTAGCTGCCGCGCGCGGGCTCGCGCCGGTCTATGTGACCCGGCGCGGGTTTCGCGACAACCTCGTGCAATATGTGCCGACCGAGCCCGGCGTCGCCGCCGAGGCGATGGCCGAGGTGCATGAGCGCTTTGTGCGCGAGCGCCATCCGCCCGACCGCGGCCGCGGCATTCTCGAAAACTGCGTGATCACGACGCAATTCCCGATCGCCTGATGTAAACGGCAACCTGCAAGTCGGAGGCGATGAGGCACGGGACGGTTTCCGGCAATAAGGCAGGCCAGATCTCCTGCAACGTTTCGCCGTAAGCACCTCCGCCGCGTCGCTGCGCGTCACACTGGCGGGGTTTTCGCGGCGCAAGGGCGACGGCGCGGCAGCATGCGGTCGAGCACCCGGTCGCGCCGGATAAGGCCGTGATAGAGGGCGCCGGCGATGTGGAGGGCGACGAGGAAATAAAACAGGTACTGGCCAACCAGGTGCACCGCGATCGCGATCTGCGACAGGCGTTCGTCGAGCGGCAGCAGCGGCGGGATCGCGACGGCGCCGAACAGGCTGACGGCGTGGCCCGCGGCCGCAGCGTTGGCGTAGCCGGTGAGCGGCATCGCGAGGAAGACCGCGTCGAGACCTGATTGGGTCAGCCGGGCGAGGGCCCTCTGCACCGGCGCGACGGTGGTCGGCAATGGCGGGGGACGATGCCGGACGCGCCACAGGATGCGGAACAGCACCAGCGCGAGAATGGTGAGGCCGAGCGAGCGGTGCAGCAGCAGCAAGCTCGCGCGCGCCGGGGTGTTGCGGGCCGCCGCCTCGTTCGCCCAGCCAAAGCTGACGACGATGACCGCGAAGGCGGCGAGCAGCCAGTGCGCTGCCCGCGCGACGCGGTCATAGCGGGCGCCGGCGGATGCTGCGGCGGGCGTCAACGGGCGACCGCGACCTGCCGGGCAGGCTCAATGCTGTGGTTGGCTTTGTCCATCGATCTCCCCGCCGCCGAGAGCGGCCTATAGCCGAGGGGGCCGTGCGACGCTATGAAGAGATGACGATGCCGGGGGAGATTTCGGACCGTGAAGATGGGATTGTTTGATGGAGCGATGATGGTCGCCGCGCCGTTGCTGGCGACGCTTGTCGCACTTTCGGTACCGGCGGCGGCGCAGCAGGCGACCCAGGCGCAGCGGAACGCCATCCGCCAGGCTTGCCCGGCCGACTACCAGCGGGTCTGCACCGCCGTGCCGGCCGGGGGCAAGGCGTCGTTCGACTGCCTGGTGCGCAACATGGCCATTCTGTCGCCGGCCTGTCAGCGCGCGGTCAAATCGGTCAGCGCCGGCGGTGCGGCGACGCGCGCGGCACCTGCGACCGGTGCCGCTCCTTCGGCGGCCACGGCCCCCGCCGCGATGGCGCCGCCGATGTCGCCGCGGGAGCAGATGATCGTGCTGCGCCAATCCTGCGCTGGCGATTACCGCACCTTGTGCGGCGGCGTGCCGCTGGGCGGCGGCCGGGCGATCGCCTGCCTGCGGGCCAACGCGGCCTCGTTGTCGCCGCAATGCTCCGGGGCGTTGAGCGCGGCGCAGCAAAGCCGCTAGCAGGCTGCGGGAAATGCGGTTTCCCCACCCACGCGCCCTTCGAGACGGCCCTTCGGGCCTCCTCAGGGTGAGGCAGGCCCTCGAAACGAAAGACCTCATCTTGAGGGCGAAGCGTCTCGAAGGATGGACGAGCGACGACAATTAGGTTTTTCCGCGCCCTGCTAGGCCCGGCTCCGGCCAGGCCGAGGATGGGCGGCGCCGGTGCTTTGGCCTAATCTCAGCCGCATCCGAGCGATCAGCGGAGAGGCGGCGAGATGATCGATTTTCCGGCTGCCGCGGCGATGGCCGCCCGCGACCCGCTGGTCGTCGCCCTGGTGATCTTTTCGCTGAGCGGCTTGCTGACGCATTTGCTGCTGCGCAAGCATCCGATGCGCCGGGCGGTGGTTCGGGTGATCTTTCTGATCGCGTTGACGATCGTGCTGTTGCGCGCCGGGGTTGTCCCCTATCAGCCGCTGCGGTTGACCGGCGCGCCGCTCAGCGACGTCGTGCACGGCGTTCTGAAGATCGCGTGGTGGCTATGGTCTGCCTGGTTTCTGGTCGGGCTGTTGCGCGCCTTTGTCATCACCGAGCATCGGCCGCGCGAGGGCAAGCTGGTTCAGGACCTGCTGGCCGGGCTGGTTTATCTCGCCGCCTCGTTCGCGATCATCGCCTATGTCTTCGATCTGCCGATCAAGGGCCTGCTCGCGACATCGGGCGCGATCGCCATCATCCTCGGGCTGGCGCTGCAGAGCACGTTGAGCGACGTGTTCTCAGGTATCGTCTTGAATTTCAGCCGCCCCTACCGGCCGGGCGATTGGATCAGCATCGACGGCGCCACCGATGGCCGGGTGATCGAGATGAACTGGCGCGCGACCCATGTTCTGACCGGTAAGCGCGATCTGGCGATCGTGCCGAACAGCGCCATCGCCAAGGCCAAGATCGTCAATTCGAGCTCACCCTCCGGCGTTCATGGGATCACCGTGACCGTCCAGCTCGACGCCAAGGCAGCGCCCGCCGCCGGCGCCGAGATCCTCGGCCACGCGGTCCTGAACTCGCGGCTGATCCTGGCGACGCCGGCGCCCGCCATCACGGTCAAGTCGATCACCGCGAGCGCCACCGAATACGACATCGCCTTTTTTGTCGACGACCTCTCCCAGTCCACCCGTGCGCAAAACGAGCTGTTCGATTTCATCTCCCGGCATCTGGCCGCCGCCGGGATCGATCTG
Organism: Allostellaceae bacterium; assembly: GCA_036500965.1. Classification (GTDB taxonomy): domain Bacteria; phylum Pseudomonadota; class Alphaproteobacteria; order ATCC43930; family CGMCC-115725; genus AP-15. The sequence continues at coordinate 44,129 of DASYBC010000152.1, forward strand.
GCCTCGAGCCAGAGCCAGCCTTATTCGCCGCCCGCCGTTATTCGCGACGGCAGGGGCACCCCTGCCGAACGTGTGCTCGCTCTGCTCGCCATCTTTGCCGGCCTGACCGACGAAGAGCGAATGACGCTCGCCGCAAAAACCCGACCCAAGCATTATGACGAAGGGGAAACCCTGGTCGAGCCCGGAACCGTTCTGCACTCGCTCTTCATGATCGGCGCGGGCGTCGTGTCGATCACGACAATCGTCTCCGAAGGGGAGATCGAGCTGATGCGATTGGGCCCGGGCGATCATTTCGGCGAGATCGGCCTGTTGACCGGGGCTGCCGCCTCTGCGCGACTCTGGGCCCTCGCACCGGCCACTATCTACGAGCTGGCGAAGGACGATCTGGCCCCGATGCTGGAGGCGCGGCCGGAAGTCTCGCACGAGCTCTGTCGCGCGTTGGCGCGGCGTCAGGCGGCCGGCCAGCTGCTGATTGCCTCGCCCGACATCGACAGATCGGTGCCGGCAAACCGCGTAGCCGGCTGGTTCTCGGACCGGCTGCACCGATTGTTCGATCTCGCCGGCGCCGAATGAGCGGGATGCTGCGGTCTGCCGTCGCGGCGGAAGACCGAGGCGTCAGTACGAGAAGGCGTAGAGGCGGTTGTCGGCCCCGACATAGAGCCGGCCGCCGGCCGGCAGCAGATCCTGGAAATGGTGGAGCCCGGCCATCGCATCACCGGGGCCGCCGCCGTCGAACAGCGCGGCGCCGGTGTCGCCACGATAGCCGTGCAGCCGATCGTCGCCTTCAGCGCCGAGGATCCACACGATCGGGTCCGAATGGCCGTCGGTGGTGGTGACGACCGGCGAGCCGCGACCGGAGAACGCGGCGCACCAGGCGGTGGCGAGGGTGGGCGGCGAACCCGCGCGGATCTTCAGCACGGTCAGCGCGTCGCCGCGGCGGGGTGCGGGGCAATGCGCGCCCGGTCCTTGGAACGCGACAAAGACCCCGTCGGCGGCTGGATAGGCCGCGGCCGCGGTGCGGATCGGCTCGGTCGACACGGCCCGGGCGACGAGGCTGCCGCCGATGCCCCCGAGATTGTTGCGGTCGAGCAGATAGGCCCGCGCATCCTTGCCCAGCGCCAGGACCAATTGCTGCACGCCGTTTGCGGCCGGCACGTCGAGCGGCACTGGGTTGGTGCCGCCGAGATCGAGGTCGCGCGCATCGAGAGCGCGCCAGTCGGACGGCGCAAAGAAATCCTGGGTCCGCTCGCTGCGGGCGAGATCGGGCAGCAGGTGAAACACCGCCTCGCCGTCGCTCCATTGCCGCGCGCCAAAGGTATTGCCGGTGGCGATGAACAAAGACCGCCCGTCGCCGGCGATCCCGCCCGGCGCCCAGATGCCGCCGCCGCGGGCGCGCGTGCTCCAGCCGACAATGTCGCCGGGATTGCGCAGCGCCACGCCGACGACCCAGCCGTGATAATCGCCGCAATCGCCGTAATGCCCGCCATAGGGGACGTAAACCCGGCCGTCGAGGAGGGCGAGGGCGCCGCGCTGGTTCTGGTCGGTCGCGTTGAAATGCTGCCCGCGCGCGCTCAACGCCGCGGCGACATCGACCGGCCAGCCCGGCACTGGCGCACCGTTTTTCAGCGACAGGGCGAAGATCAGGTGATGCGGCCCCGACGCCTCCTCGACCATCGCGTCGAGAAAGACGGTCTGCGACGGCGGATCGATGACTGGCGTGCCGGTGATCCCGAGCGGGTCGATGTTGCCGCAGGGGAGATTCGCGAGCGGCGCCGGGCGGCCTAGAGCGCGCGACCACAGAGTTGCGCCCGAGCGGGCGTCGAGCGCCAGCACGGTATCGCTCTCGGTCGCGACGATCAGCTCGCCCGGGGCCGATCCAGGCGGCTGCCAATAAAGCGGTTGGGCGTAGAGATGGCCCGAGAAGCGTGGGTGAAAGCCAGCGTCGAGGCGGATCCCGCGCGCCCGCTGCCAAGTCAACTCCGGGACGATGAAATTGCCGCTGCGCTCGGGGCTGCCGTGATAGCCGAGCACCGAGCTTGCCTCGGCGGCAAACGTGCGCGGCGCGGCGGCTGGTAACACAAGCAGCAGGATGCTGGAAAATGCCGTCAGCCATGCGCGGCAAAATTTGCTCATGCGCTCATCCGGTCCGCCCGGCAAACGCCACCGCCGACGTGACGATCCAAAGAGCGCATGCGGGCAGCATCGGCAGCCTCGACGGCTGCGGCAATCTTTGCGATAGATGAGCGCTTGCGCGACAGAACATCAGGGGGAGAACCATCGATGCGCCATCCGATCACAACCGCCGCGGCAATGCTCGTCTTAGGCTCGTTGCTGCTCGCGGCGACACCGGCGCTCGCCGGCTATGGCGCGATCGCCTGGGACAAGGAGAGCGGCAAATACGGCGGGACCTTTAACCGGGCGACGGCGCAGCAGGCTGCCGAGGTCGCGCTCAGCCAATGCGGCGCCACCGGCTGCAAGGTGATCATGCGCACCGGTGCCAAGCAATGCGCGGCGCTGGCAACCATCGCCAGCGGGAAATTCGTCGGCGCCGCCGCCCGTAAAACCAAGGACGCGGCGCGGCTCGCGGCGCTGTCCGATTGTCAGAAAGGCAAGGCCGGCGACTGCGTCGTCCGTGCCAGCGACTGCAACAAATAGGTTGGTCCCCTTCGAAGGTCTTTCAGTCGCAGAGGCCGGCGGCACGCGCCCGGCGCACCAGCTCGTCGCGGCCGGCCAGCATGTCGTCGAGCGAGCCGAACGCGTTCATGTAATGGCCGGCAAACCCCTTCGCCTCGATCCGGGCGAAAGCATCGGCGAAATCGAGGTCGCCCTCGCCCGGCTTCAAATGCACCTCATGGCCGTTGCGCCAGCAATCGGCGAGCCGCACCTCGGCGACCCGACCCATGTCGAGCGCCTCGGCAAACCCAGAGACGCCCTCCGGGACCAGATGCGCGTGGTTGACGGTGAATGACAGCTTGAACGCCGGCGACCGGATCGCCTCGAAATAATACCGCCACTCGTCGATCGTATGCGCGAGGTAGTGGATTTCGGCCTCGGCCGGCTCCTTGTTCAAGTTTTCGAGCAGCACCAGTGCGCCGTTCCGCTCGGCCCGGCCGACGACGCGCTTCAGCCGTTCGAGCCCGACCGCCATCCGCGCCGCCTTGTCCGCAGTGAAATGATAGCCGGCATGCATGACGATCCACTCCGCGCCGAGCCGGGGTGCGATCTCGACATAGGCGTCGAGATAGCGCTCGACCGCCTCGCCGACCAAGGGCGCGGTCTCGGCGACATTGACCGCGGACGAGGTGTGCAGGCCGAGATGGACGCCGTGCCGCCTGCAGGCCGCGCGGATCGCGCCGGCGCGCACGTTGTCGAACCCGGTCAGCGGGTTGGCGGCGCTGTCGAGTTCAACGTCAATCGAGCGCACCTGGTGCGCGGCCGCCCATTCGATCGCGTCTTCGAGCTCGAGCCGCCGCCCGACATCGACCCCGATCCGGTCCCGCAAATTCATCCGCAAACCTCCAGGCCATCAGCCTGGGCCAACCCAGTGTCGAGCGGAAGTTTATAGTGAACCCGCCAACCCGCCGCAGCGTTGACCTGAGCTGAACCGAACAGCATCTGCCACCAAGGAGACAACGGATGAAATTCATGTTGTTGGCCGGCGGCCTTGCCTTTGCAGTGGGGTCCGGCTGGGCTGCCGCACCGGCGCATGCGGCGGGTTGCCTTAAAGGCGCAGCTGTCGGCGCGGTTGCCGGGCATGTCGCCGGGCACCATGGCAAGCTCGGCGCCGCCGGCGGTTGCGTTGTCGGTCACCATGAGGCGACCAAGGCGGCTCGGGAAAAAACCGAGAAGCAGGCGCCGTCCGACACCGGGTCAGCCAACTCGACTCCGACGCATTAAGGCTTCCGACGGACTTAAACCGGCGGCCAATGGCGAAATCGGCGGCCAATGGCGGCGGCCGTCACCCCTCCCGACCCTCCTCCGTACCCGCAGGGGAGGGGAGCCGATGCGTAGAGTGATGGGATCAGTACGGGCTGCTGCCGGCCGCAGCGGGTTTTGCCGGCGCGCCGCCGCGCATTTCCTGCACCGCCGCCTGCCCGCCCATCGTAACAAAACGGGTGTCGCCGCCGACGGTGACAAACATAAAGCCCATATCGATCATTTTTTTCGCATAGGCGGGCGCGCCGCAATGGATGCCCGGCTTGACCCCGTGCCGCTTGCAGCCGTCGAGCACCTTTTTGAGCGCCGCCATCATCCATTCGTCCGGCTTGTCGCCGCCGGGCGGATAGCCGTGCGAGATCGACAAGTCCGATGGGCCGACATAGACAGCGTCGAGCCCCTTGACCGACAGGATCTCGTCTAGGTTCGCGATCGCCTCGGCGGTCTCGATCATGCCAAAGGCGACGACGATGTCGTTGGCCTTGGCGTGGTAATCGGCCCCGCCATAGAGCGAGGCGCGGATCGGCCCCGAGCTGCGGTGGCCCAACGGGGCATAGCGCATCGAATCAACGAGCCTTTCGGCCTCGGCGCGCGTGTTGATCATCGGGCAGATGATGCCGTAGGCGCCCGCGTCGAGCGCCTTTTGGATATAGGCCGGGTCGTTCCACGGCACGCGCACGAGCGGCGTCGTGCTGGTGGTCGAGATGCCTTGCAGCATATGCACCATCATCTGGTAATCGATCATGCCGTGCTGCATGTCGACGACCAGCGAATCCCAGCCGGCATTGGCCATGACCTCGGCCGAGAAGCTCGACGGAATGCCGAGCCAGCTATTGATGACGGGCTTGCCGGCCTGCCACAACTCCCGCACTCCGTTCGGGCGCGCCATTTCATCCTCCTTGGGTTTCCGGTCAGAGGACGATCCCGCCAGCGATGGCGGCGTGTGTCAAGCCGCGTAAATGTCCGATACCGAACGTTACCATTCGTTGCGGAACCCTGTTTCGCGCGAGG
>DASYBC010000153.1:0-46570 GCA_036500965.1 Allostellaceae bacterium
GGTGCAAAAAGCATCGTCGCCGGACTACACTCTGTCGGCATCGGGGACCTCCTCTGCAACCGGATAAGCCTTTGTCGCAGACGAATTATCCCTCTTTCAGAACCCCGATGCACTCATCCCGGTGAGATATCCGGGCTAGACCGGAACCGCGCTTTCATCGGAACGCTGGAGCAATCGCCGCGATTGTCTGATCACGTTCTCGTGATCAGCCGTTCGGTTACTGCTGGTTCGCTGTGGCTTTCCCGCATTTCTGCTTACTGCGCGGCTCCGGCGGCCGCTGCGGAATAAACCACAGCACAGCGAGTCGTACTGGCGAAACGACCCTCACCAGCTGATCGAGCAGGGGCGGTCTGAGGCTATTGATGACGCAGAAAGGAAGAGCATGCCAAGCGAGACAGAGGTCCGCGACGGCGCTTTGTCCCGGCGGTTGCTGTTGCACAGGACACTGGGCACGCTAGGGATTGCCGCTGCCATTGCGACACAAGCCAAACCGGCTGCGGCAGTAATCAAGATCTCCAAGACGGCCGTCGCCTATCAGGATCATCCGCAGGGCGATAAGCACTGCGCAAAATGCGCGCAGTTCCAACCGCCAAACAGCTGTAAAATGGTCGACGGCCCGATTAGCCCGCAAGGGTTTTGCCGCATTTTCACGCCAAACCCGCAGGCCGCACGAGCGATGCAGGACATGCCCGTGATTGAATGATCAGCTTTTGCATTTGTCCCGCGGCGACCACGGTCCTGATCGGCGACGCCAACTGGCCACTGCGACTAGCAGCCCGGCGGGGCGGCCGCCGGAATTGATCAATAGAGCTTAAATGGCAGTTCTTCGCGCGGCGTGCAACGCCAGTGCGACCGGGGGCCAGTGCGAACGGGGGGAAGGTGTCGATGAGTGAAGCTTGCCGCCCGCCAAAGCGGCTCGCCGGGTGCGGTTGCGCCCGGCTTTTGCCCGGCGGTCTGCTGGGCGCATTGGGGCTGCTCGCCCTCGTGGCGGGCGCGCTCGTGCCGCGGGCCGCATTGGCGTTGCCGTTATATGCGCGGCAGACGGGGCAACCCTGCGCTACCTGTCACACGGCGTTTCTCGAGCTTACACCGTTTGGACGACGCTTTAAGCTCGGCGGCTACACTCTCGACGGCGGCGATTGGAAAGGGCCGCCATTCGCGGTGATGCTGCAGCCGAGTTTCACGCATACCCAGGCCGGCCAGCCGGGCGGCGCCGCACCCGGATTTGGCGCCAACAACGATTTTGCAATGCAGCAGATCAGCCTGTTCACCGGCGGCAGAATTACCGAGAATGTAGGCGCCTTTATCCAGGGAACCTATGACGGCGTCGGTCACCGGTTTGGCTGGGACAACACCGATGTCCGCTATGCCCGGTCGGTCACGCTCGGCAGCCATACCCTGCTGTGGGGGGTCACCGCCAACAACAATCCGACCGTCCAGGATGTCTGGAATACGGTGCCTGCGTGGAGCTTTCCGTATATCAGCTCAGCCCTCGCGCCGTCACCAACGGCCGCCACCTTTATCGAGCAGGTCTACGCCCAGCAGGTCGCCGGTCTCAGCGCCTATACGTTTCTTGACGACACGTTTTATTTTGAGCTGGGTGGCTACCGCCCATTATCGACCAACACCCAGCTCGCGCTCGGTGTCGATACGACCGGGCAGAGCCCGATCAGCGGTGTTGCCCCCTATTGGCGGGTGGCGGCCGAAAAGAATGTTGGCGATCATTCCTTTGAGGTCGGGACCTTCGGCCTCGCTTCTCGGGTGCGGCCGCTGGGCTTGTCCGAGGCTGGGACCGACGCCTTTACCGACATCGGCATCGACACTCAATATCAATATCTTGGCGATCCGCATACCGTCACTTTCCGGGCCGCCTGGATTCACGAGAGCCATAACACCGGCGCGAGCCAAACGCTTGGGCTTGCCGACAATTCCAGGGACCAGCTGCAATCCTTGAACGCCTCAGTCTCCTATATCTACGACAAGACCTGGAGCCTGAGCGCCGGTCGGGTTGCGCTCGGCGGCACCAGCGATGCTACGCTTTACGGCACCGCGACCGGGAGCCCGAACAGCGCCGGCTGGATTTTCGAGCTCGCGTATCTGCCGTTCAGCCACGGCGGCCCGGCATTCTGGCCATGGCTGAATTTTCGCATCGGTCTGCAATACACGCGCTGGACCAAATTTGATGGCGCCACCACGAATATTGACGGCATGGGAAGAAACGCAAACGCCAACAATACGCTGTTCGTCTACGTCTGGACCATGTTTTGATGTCGCAGTGGGGAACCGGTCAGCTCGCCTTGCCGGGCGGCGGCGGCGGCCTGGACTTGTTGCCGGCGTCGTCGATCTGGCGGTACATGATCTCGGCGATCTTCAGCAGCAGCGCCCGGCCTACCCGCGCCGTGATCGCATAGCCGAACCCATCGTCGGACCAGTAGAACGCGCCGACGCCTTTGGCTTCGCGATAGCGAAAAGCGGTCTCGCCGTCGAACCCGACCGCCTGATAGTAGCAGGTCAGCCGGGCGCCTTTGGCGTTTTCGTACATCAGCTGCGCCGCCGGCCCGTCCGCGCCGGGCAGCAGCCTTCCGCCCATCAGGCGGAACCCGACGGCGCCAAGATCGGGGACGATGAGCGGGCGGCCCAACCGCTTCGACAGCCATTGCACGAGATGCGCTTCCTGCGCGGCGGCGACCTCGACCGGGTGCCGAGCCTCGACCGAATAAACCCGGTAAGCTTCGATCGCGGCTGCCGTGGTGGTCCGCGCCGCCGCGCTCGCCGCGCCGCCATGCGGGAATGACGCCAGCCCGATGTCCGCGTCTCGGGCGGCCCAGCCGCCGACCCCGCCGAGCACAAACAGCATCACCGCAACGGCGGCTGCCGCGAGGCGCCAAGATCGGCGACGGCGTTGGACGGCGGCGAGCCGTGGAACGCGCAAGCGGCCCGGGATCGGTCCGGCGCTTTGGGCGGTAATCGCTGCCCGCAGGGTTTGCTGCTGCTGCCCGTATTGCCGCAATCGCGCCTGCGCCTCGGGACGTGCCGCCAGGTAGGCAGCCACTGCCGCAGCGCGATCGGGCGGCAGCTGCCGGTCAAAATGCGCGTTCAGCTCATGCTCTTCGACCGGGCCGGCGACCGGGCTCATTTGGCGCTTCTCGATGTTCGGGCTGGCGCCTTGACATCGCTGCTCATCAGCTGGCGCAGGCGCTCGCGGCCGCGCGACAGCCGCGACATGATCGTGCCGATCGGCACGCCGAGAACGCGCGCCGCCTCGTCGTAGGACAGATCCTCGACCCCGATCAGCGCCAGCACCGATCGCTGTTCTTCCGGCAGCGCCGCAAAGGCCCGCAACAGATCGCGATGCTCGAGCGCCTCGTCCTGTCCGCCCTTGACCACCAGCAGCTCGGATTTTGTGGCTTCGGTCAATTCGTCATGGGCCCCACGCCGCTTTTGGCGATGCTGTTCGGTCAGGAAACGGTTGTAAAGGATGGTGTAGAGCCACCCGCGCGGATCCCCCGCGCCGCGCCGCAGATGCCATCGCGACAGCGCCCGTTCGAGACAATCCTGAACCAAATCGTCGGCACGCTCCCGATCGCCGCGCAGCAACGCGCAGGCAAAGCGGCGCAACCCCGGAATATGCGGCTCGATCAGCCCGACCTCTATCGGCATCGTCTCCTCTGCGGACGAACGGTCGCCATTCGTCAGACCGATGCTCGCGACTGCCGGCAGCCGCTCCGCCTGGGACGCCGAGCTAGGCCGCGGATCGAGGGTCGATTATCGGCCTTGCAGCGGGGAATGGGTGATCACATTCTTGTTAACCGTGTCTGCCTGTTGCCGCGGACCGCCACCGCCGCGACGACACCATCACCATCATTCGTCGCCGCGGAACGAGCCCGGAACCTGGTTCGGCATGGTGCGTTGGAAGGAGGAGGCAGAAGCCGCTGCCAACATGACAGCTCGATTTGGCTGCCGTAATTTTGGGTCCAGCCAATGACTATTCTCAACTGCTGCGCACAAATAAAACGATTGCTGCTGTTCTCCGCGGCGGCGTTGCCGCTCGCCGCCTGCGCCTTTGCCGGGCCGCCCTCGGGCGGCGTCGCCTACGCTCCCGCGGCCGCGTCCTACTATGCCCCGGCCTACGGCTACGGCTATGAGTATGGGGCGCCAGCTTACGCCTACGGCGCTTATGCTCCAGATTTCTACGGTTACCCGGCCTATGACTATGGGCCGGCGTATTTCGGGCTCGGTTTCGGCGTCGGCGGGTTTCATCACCAGCGTTTCGCCCGCTTCGACCATCACGGCTTCGACCATCACGGCTTTCGTGGCGGCCATTTTGCCGGGGGCTTCGATCACCATGGCTTTCATGGCGGCTTCGGGCACGGCGGCTTCGGGCACGGCGGCTTCGGGCATGGCGGCGTCGGGCATGGCTTCGCCCACGCAGCCGGGCCTGGCGGCTTTGGTCACGGCGGTGGGCATGCCGGGGGCCATGGCCGCGGCTGAGGCCGGTTTCGGGTGATTCCCGGCTTACAAGCCGACCAAGCGCGCGCTCTCCTCCCACAGGCGCCGGGCAAGGCCGGCATCGAGCGCCACCGGGTCGGGAGCCGTCAGCGTCCTGCCGACGACATAGCCGCCATGAAACGGGGCCGGGTCGGGCACCGTGGCCAGAAACAATGATGTCTGAGCCCCCTTTTCCGGGCTGATCATAAACGGCTTCATCAGCCGCCAGCCGAGCTCGACCAGGCCGCCGCGCTGGGCAAGGCGGGTCGCGACGACGCCGGGATGCAGACTGGTCGCGACCACGCCCGAGCCGTCAAGCTGGCGGGCGAGCTCGCGGGTGAACAGAATGTTGCACAGCTTGGAACGGCCATAGGCCTTGATCATCGACCAGTCGCGCGGGCCGGCGATGGTGTCGAGGTCGATGCGGTTGCCCCGGTGCGCGCGCGAGGCGACGGTCACGATCCGCGCCGGAGCCGAGCCCCGCAACCGGTCGAGCAACAAATTCGTCAGCAGGAACGGGGCGAGGTGGTTGACTGCGAAGGTCAGCTCGTAGCTCTCCGCCGAGCGCTCGAATTTCGGCGCGAACAGCCCGGCGTTGTTGACTAGCAGATCCAAGCGTGGATGCGCCGCGAGCATCTGCCCGGCGAGGCGGCGCACCTGGTCCAGGGAGGCGAAATCGGCGAGCGCGGTCGCGACCGTTGCTCCGGCCGCTCGCTCGAGGACGAACCGGCGCGCCGCCTCGGTGCGGGCCGCGTCGCGGCCGACCATGACGACCCGCAGGCCGGAGCGGGCAAGACCCAGCGCCGTATGAAGCCCGATCCCGGCGCTCGCCCCGGTGACGATCGCAACCCGCTCCATAGTGCTGTTCGCCACGTTCGCTGTGCCCGTCTCGCTGACCCTCACCCCGACCCTCTCCCGCATTGCAGGAGAGGGGGAACCGCGCAGCCGTAGTGGGTGAGGGCGGCCTTCAAATGCGCCTCAAACGCTGTCGACCCCGAAGGCCCAGCGCCGGGCAAGCTGATGGCCGATCGCCAAAGGCGGCGGCAGGGTGGCGAGGCCCGGGATCGGCTCGTCGGAGCGCGAGCGCTCGACCATGGCGCGCACCTCCGCGCGCTCGAACCAGCGCGCTTCGGCAAGCTCCTCGGCGTCGACGGTGATCTCCTCGCTCAGCGCCTCGGCCAACACCCCCATCATCAGGGTCGATGGAAACGGCCAGGGCTGCGAGGCGAGGTAGCGCACCTGGCCGACCTTGACGCCCGATTCCTCGAGCACTTCGCGCCGCACCGCCTCCTCGATCGTCTCGCCCGGCTCCATATATCCGGCAAGGCAGGAAAACCGCGCGCCGACCCGGCGCCGGCCGCGGCCCAATAGGCAGCGCTCGCCCTTGACCGCGAGCATGATCACCACCGGATCGACCCGCGGGTAATGATGCGCGCGGCAATTCGGGCAGCGCCGCCCCCATCCCGCCGCGTCGATCGCACTCGCCGTCCCGCACTGCGCGCAAAAACCGTGGCGCGCATGCCAGTCGAGCAGCGAGCGGGCCTCGGCGAGGATCGCGGCCTCGCCGCCCGGGATCGAGGCGGCCAGGGCTCGAACATCGACCGCGTCGGCGCCGGCGGCGGCCCGCGCAGCGCTGGCGTCGAGCGCGAAATAGGCACGCCCGCCGCCGATCCCCAGCAGGATCAACGGCGCACCGGCATCGATCGCCTCGCGCCACGGCGCCACCGGCTGCCAATGGAGCGCCGCGGCGGCTCCCTCGCGGACCAGCGGCTTCAGCTCGCGTAGCGGCAAAAGGCGCGTTTCGGGATCGTCGAGCAACGAGGCAACCCAACCGGCATCCTGCCGGCGCTGGCTGACGCGGTCGAGCGGGTTGCCGGCAAAAGTGTAGATTTCTTCCATCGCCGCAGCCGATCCCTCGCCCGTTCTTGCCAGAATACCCGGGCGTCCTACCATAACTTCGCCCGCGGCCGAAGCGTTTGCTGTCAGGGCGACCGCGATGCGTGCTATCTTTTAGGCCATGACAAACGGACCCTACATCGCCGAGATCGCGGCGCTCGCCGGCGACCCGGCGCGCGCCAACATGCTCTCAGCGCTGATGGCCGGCGGCAGAAGCAGCGCCGGCGAGCTCGCCTATGCGGCGCACGTGACCCCGCAGACCGCCAGCGCGCACCTGGCAAAGCTGGTCGCCGCCGGGCTGCTCATCGACGAAAGAGAGGGCCGCAACCGCTATTTCCGGCTCGCCTCGCCGGCGGTCGCGCGCATGCTCGAAGAGATCATGGCGGTCGCGGTGGCGCGGTCGCCGCACTACCGGCCGGCGTGGATGCGCGACGAGCGGCTGCGCTCGGCCCGCACCTGCTACGACCATCTCGCCGGCCGGCTTGGCGTCGCCCTCGCCGACAGCCTCGTCGGCCGCGGGCACGTCGTGCTCGACGACGATGGCGGCGAGGTCACCGAAGCCGGCGCCCAGCTGCTCGAAGAGGTCGGCGTCGATCTGGCCGGCGCCGCCGCCAAGCGCCGCCGCTTTTGCCGCCCATGCCTCGACTGGAGCGAGCGGCGCCCGCATCTCGGCGGCGCGGTTGGCGCGGCCTTGGCCCAGCGCTGCTTTGCCCTTGGCTGGATCGAGCGGCTCCGGGACAGCCGCGCGGTCGCGATCACGCCCCGTGGCCAGGACGGCTTTCGCGGCGCGTTCGGGATCGAAGTGTCGTTTACCGCGGGCATTTAGATCGCCCATCGAGCGCCGGCCTTTACGCGAGTGAGATGATCCGATTCCCCACAGGCGGCAGGCCATCGGGCTGAGCCCGCCCGGCGACAGGAAAGGGTTATGGATGGTCACACCGTCAAAATCGGTTCCGTCCCCCAGGTTTTCGGTCAATAAAACCGAGCATCCTGCCACCCTTGCGGTTGCCGCCAGGAGCGCATCCCAGAACGAGGCGGGCCCGGCCTCGATTTCGCGGATGCACCAGGCAAACGCCTGGTTGGCCCTCGCGCAGAGTCATGGTCTTGCTCAATCTCAGACGATCGAGCGGATGATCGGGCGATTACGGCGCGCAGCGATGTTCTACGTGCAAGAGTCCGGCCGCGTTTCGTTCCATGCCCCGCCTTTTGCCATGCCCCGCCTTTTGCGCTGTGAGCGCGAGAGGCGATGGCGTGAGCTCCGCTGAAAATCAGAGAGCGCGCAGGGGACGGATAGACGCTCCCTGGGCGCTGCGATCGGTGGTTTACCGTGACAAATGTCGCCGGACAAAACAGGCTCACCGCCGCCGTCAAGATCGAAGCTGATGGCGGTGACGACCGCTATGCGCCGACCGGTGCATTCCCGGCTGCGAGCGCTCGCCGTGCAAATCTTTACCAAAAAATCATCACTCCGGCAGTCTACTTCCGGAAGATCGAAAAGGGCTGAGAGGCTAGGGCGGTGCTCGCCTATATTGTCAGGCGCATTCTGGCCACCGTGCCGGTCATGGCGGTGGTGGCGTTGTTCGTCTTCGCGCTGCTGCATCTGAGCCCCGGAGACCCCGCGGCGATCATCGCCGGCGACACCGCGACTTCGGCAGACATCGCCCGCATCCACCACGCGCTCGGGCTCGACCAGCCGCTCTATGTCCAGTTTGGCGACTGGGTCTGGCGCCTGCTGCATGGCGACCTCGGCGTCTCGATCTTCACCAACCTGCCGGTCACCACTCTGATCGCGCAGCGGATCGAGCCGACCGTGACCTTGACGATCTCGACCGTCCTGGTCTCGGTGCTGGCGGCGATCCCGATGGGCGTGCTGGCGGCGTGGAAGGCGGGCTCGTGGCTCGACCGCACGGTCATGGCCTTCGCCGTGCTCGGTTTCTCGGTGCCGGTGTTTGTTATCGCCTATGTGCTGATCTATTTGCTTGCGGTGCGCGCCGATCTGTTGCCGGTGCAGGGCTTTGTCGGCATCGATGGCGGCCTCGTGCCGTTTCTGTCGCATCTGGTGATGCCGACCCTGGCGCTGGCCATGGTCTTTACCGCGCTGATCGCGCGCATGACCCGCACCAGCATGCTCGACGTTTTATCCCAAGATTATATCCGCACCGCGCAAGCCAAAGGGCTGGCGACCGGCGCGGTGCTGATCGGCCACGCGCTGAAGAACGCGGCAGTGCCGATCGTGACCATTATCGGCATCGGTTTCGCGCTGCTGATTTCGGGGGTGGTGGTCACCGAGACGGTGTTCGCGATCCCCGGCCTGGGGCGGCTCACTGTCGATGCGATTCTGCGCCGCGATTATCCGATCATTCAGGGAATCATCCTAATCTTCTCGGCCGGCTATGTTCTGGTCAATCTGCTGGTCGATCTCAGCTACACCTTTCTCGACCCGCGCATTCGGTATTGACTGCCACAACCAGAATGGTCGCGCTCCTACTGATGCAAATGTCTTGTTCGGCGCTGTTTCGTGTACCTTCGGGCTACGGACATGATCCGTTTGGATCCGGGCCTTTGTTGATGGCCGGGATACTCCCGGCGAAGACGAATAGCGGCTCGAGACTGAGAAAAGACGCCGCAGCATGACGATGGCGCCGACCGATCTTGCCGTTCTCGCCGGCCCTGGCGCGCGCTGGGGCGGCAGGCGCGGCTATATCCGTCGCCATCCGACGATCATTTGCGGTGCCTCTCTGCTCGGCCTGATGCTGGCGGTCGCCGTGCTCGCGCCTTATCTGGGCACGGTCGACCCGCAGGCGCTGGCGCCGATCGATCGGCTGCAGTGGCCGTCGTGGCATCACTGGTTCGGCACCGACATGCTCGGCCGCGACGTCTACAGCCGCACCATCTACGGCGCCCGCGTGTCCTTGACCGTCGGTATCAGCGTCGCGCTGCTCAGCACGGCGCTCGGGCTGAGCATCGGTCTCGTGGCCGGGTTCAGCCGCTGGGCCGATGCGGTCCTAATGCGCGTCATGGACGGGCTGATGTCGATTCCCCCGGTAATGATCGCGATCGCGCTGATGGCGTTGACCCGCGCCAGCCTGGAAAACGTGGTCTTTGCGATCACCATCGGCGAAGTGCCGCGGGTGAGCCGGCTTGTCCGCGGCGTCGTTCTCGGCTTGCGCGACCTGCCTTTTGTCGAGGCCGCGTTCGCCGCCGGCACCAGCCTGCCGCGCGTCCTCTCGCGCCACATCGTGCCCAACACGGTGCCGCCGCTGCTGGTCCAGGGCACCTATGTCGCCGCCTCGGCGATGATCGTCGAGGCGATCCTCTCCTTTCTCGGCGCCGGGACGCCGCCCAACATCCCGAGCTGGGGCAACATCATGGCCGAGGGGCGCAGCCTGTTTCAGGTCGCCGATTACATCGTCCTATTTCCCGGGGCGTTTTTGTCGGCGACCGTGCTCGCCGTCAACCTGCTGGGCGACGGGCTGCGCGACGCTCTCGATCCGCGCCTCGCCCGGCGGATGTAGCCGGTGGCCGCGACCGCCGCCATCCTGCCGGCCGCTGTCATTCCGACGGAGCCGCGCGATGCGGCCGCGCAGCCGCGCGGCGCGCTCGAGCCGGTCCTCGACATCGCCGATCTGAAAACCTGGTTCTTCACCCGCGACGGGGTGGTGCGCGCGGTCGACGGCGTCACGTTTCACGTGCTGCCCGGCGAAACCCTGGCGATCGTCGGCGAGAGCGGCTGCGGTAAGAGCGTCACCGCGCTGTCGGTGCTGCGCCTCGTCCCGTCCCCGGGGCGGATCGTCTCCGGTGCGATACGCTTTGCCGGGCGCGACCTTCTGACCTTGAGCGAGGCTCGGATGCGCGAGCTGCGCGGCAATCAGATCGCGATGATCTTTCAAGAGCCGATGACCTCGCTCAATCCGGTGCTGACGATCGGCCGCCAGATCGCCGAAACCGTGACCCTGCACCAAGGGCTCGGCCGCGCCGCAGCTTTGGGCAGGGCAACCGAGCTCCTGCGCCTGGTCCAAATCCCCGAGGCGGGGCGCCGGGTCGGCGATTACCCGCACCAGCTTTCGGGCGGAATGCGCCAGCGGGCGATGGTCGCGATGGCGCTGGCGTGCAGCCCGAAGCTGCTGATCGCCGACGAGCCGACGACTGCGCTCGATGTCACGATCCAAGCCCAGATCCTCGATCTGCTGCGCGAATTGAAGCAAAAGACCGAGACAGCAATTGTGCTGATCACCCATGATCTGGGGGTCGTCGCCGAGATGGCGCAACGGGTTGTCGTCATGTATGCCGGCCGCATGGCGGAAGCGGCGCCGGTCGCGGCGCTGTTCCGCCGCCCGCTTCACCCCTACACGCGCGGGCTGCTCGATTCGGTGCCGCGGCTCGGCGCGTCGCTCGATCCAGCAGCGCCGCGGCGGCTCACCGAGATCCGCGGCGCGGTGCCGGCGCTCGACCAGGCGATCGCCGGCTGCGCCTTCGCCCCGCGCTGCACCTATGCGACCGATATCTGTCACCGCCAGGCGCCTTTGCTCGAGGCCAAGGAGCCCGGCCATTTCGCCGCCTGCTTTCATTCCGACCGAGTGGCCGACCGAGTGGCCGACCGGGGGCCCGAGCGAATGACCGGCCGATCGGCCCGCTGATGGGCGCGGCCCGATGCCTGCCGCCGGTTGCCGCGAGGGTGGGCCCGCTGCTGGCAGTCGAGAACCTGGTCAAGCATTTCCCGATCAAAGGGCGGCTGCTGCAGCATAGTGTCGGCCGAGTTCACGCCGTAGACGGCGTCTCATTCGAGATCGCCGCCGGCGAAACCCTAGGCCTGGTTGGCGAGAGCGGCTGCGGCAAGTCGACCGTGGGCAAGGCGATCCTAAAGCTGATCGAGCCGACCGCTGGCGAGATCCGGTTCGACGGGGTGCGCATCGACGGGCTGTCGCGCCATCGGATGCGACCCTACCGCCGCCAGCTGCAAGCCGTGTTTCAGGACCCCTATGCCTCGCTGAACCCGCGGCTCAAGGTCGGCGACATCATCGCCGAGCCGCTGACCAATTACGGCGTCGCGCGCGGGCGGGCGCTAAAGGCGAGGGTAGCCGGGCTCGCGGTCAAGGTGGGCCTGCGGGCCGACGCGCTCGACCGCTTTCCGCACGAGTTCTCGGGCGGCCAGCGCCAGCGCATCGGCATCGCCCGGGCGCTAGCCTTGAACCCGCGCCTGATCGTCTGCGATGAGCCGGTCTCCGCGCTTGACGTCTCGGTCCGGGCTCAAGTGATCAACCTGCTCGACGACTTGCAGCGGGAGCTCGGCCTCTCCTATCTGTTCATCGCCCACGACCTCGCGGTGGTCGAGCACATCAGTCACCGTATCGCGGTCATGTATCTGGGCCGGATTGTCGAGATCGCCCCCAAAGCCGCGCTGTTCACCCGCCCGCAGCACCCCTATACCGAGGCGCTGCTCTCGGCGGTGCCGATCCCCGACCCGGAGGCCGCCCGTCAGCGGATCATCCTCAAAGGCGAGGCGCCGAGCCCGATCAACCCGCCATCCGGTTGCCGCTTTCACACCCGCTGCGCCTATGCCCTCGCCCGCTGCTCGGCGGAGGAGCCGGCACTGCGCGAAGTCGCCGCCGGCCACCACGTCGCCTGCCACCTGCGCGACGGCCGGACCGCCGCCTTCACCGCCGCTATCGGTACGGCTGTGGCCGAGGTTTAGGCGGCAGCCCCAGACGGAGCGAGGATGCGATGCCGATGCACGTGGTCAATGGCGCCGTTCTGAAATGCTCCTGCGGCTCCATTCCGTCGAGCCTGATCGTGCTGCCGGTGCATCGCGAGCAGATCGAGCACCAGCTCGCGGCAAACATCACGGACCACGCGCCGATGGTCAACATCATGCCGTTCGGCGTTTGCGCCACGCTTCAGGGCCCCTGTGCTCCGGCGACCCCTGTCCCGTGGACGCCAGGCTCGCCGAGCGTCGTGCTCGATAATCAGCCGGCGCTCGACGATCCCTCGATCCTGGCGTGCACCGTCGGCGGCACGATTAGTGTCTCTTACCCGGGCCAGAGCTCGAAGCAGATCCCGTAAGCCCATGGTCAAGGAAGCGCGCGCGGAAAAGCGTCGGTGCGCCGGAACAGCTGAAGCCCGCTCGTCGGGTAGCGTTGCGACACCCTGAGCGCGCTGCGCAGCGTCGTGCGCGTCACCACGTTGAACAGATCAGGCGCGTAATCGACCGGTAGTGCCGCCAGCCCGTCGACCCCGGCCAGCCAATAGCCGATCGTCAGCTGAACCCCCCTGATCTCGGTGATCTCGTATCCGCGTAAGGTCAGGTCGGGATAATAGGGGCTGGTCTCGGCGAGCGGCAGCGGGATTTCGAGCCGCCCTTCGAGGCTGGCGCCGGCCGGGACAAATCGGGCGAGCGGGAAGACCGGAACCGCGACGCGCCAGTCGGTCGGCAGCGGCGCCGCGAACTTGCCGACGATCGCATCCCCGTTCTCGCCGGCGATGACGATTCCCGCGCGATCATCGGCTCGCGCGGCACCGTTCGCGGGATCGAGGCCGGGCAAGGCGTGCATCGCGTATACGTCGGCCGGCCCCTGGTTTTCCAAGGTATAGGGAAACAGCAGCCCCCCGCCGCTCTTACCGGGCCGACAGCTCAGCCGCAACCCGGCGGCGCTCGCCGCGTCCGGTTCAGCCACTAAATCGAACTCCCGCCATCAGCTTGCGAGGCGTCCCTTCTGCCATCACAGGATGTTTCGTTCCTGCTGAAAGCGGGCGATCGCGGCTGCTTCCTGCGGATCGGGTTCGGCGATCGCCGGGTGCGCACCGGCTTCGGACCCGGCCCGCAGGCGCATCAGCGCCTCGCGCAGCAACAAGAACAGCATCACCTCCGGCGAGCGCGCGGCCGGATCAAATGGGCTCGGCCAATCCTCTGGATCGAAACCGACGTACCAGTCGGGTTTCCCGCCGCGATCCTCCGATACGGGTCCACGCGCCGACGATTCTCGCCCGACCGTGGCGTTCGGTGGGTCGGTCAGCGCCGGTGCTTCGATCTTGACGCTGCCGCCGCTCGCGCGGATGCCCTCGAGGATCGCCCGACCCGACGGCGTTCTGGCGATCACCGAGACCAGCGTGACGACGCTGCCGGCGTAGCCGGGTTTTGCCGTGTCGATTTGGAGCCACGTCGATGCGGCTCCGATGTTTCCAGCAGGGGGCGCTCTCATTGCCGCGCGGTTCCTCCGTCGCCTAACTCGCGGCCTCGCCTAACAGCTCAGTGGCGGCGAACTCGGCGAAGAGTTCGGCTCCGGCGGGTCACCTAGAAAATTGCACGCGACACCGTCTACGATCTTGTCGCAGGCAGGGGCTGGGGTGGGCTTCTCGGTGTGGGTGCCGCGCTGCCCGTGAGTTTTCGGCTGGTCGCTGCAATCCGTGGTCCGCTTGTTCCACTGGTCGCCGGGCTCGGCCGCGGTGGCGTCCGCGACATTCTGCATCGTCACCGCCAGAGCTTTGTCCGGGCTTCCGCCCGAATTCTCGTAGATCATGGCCGGAGCGTTGATCCAAATCTCGCACGGATCGATGACGATAAAGCTTTGCCCGACCTTTAGCGTGATCTTCTTCGTCGCCTCGATGACCAGCGAATCGAGGGCGATGCTGACCTCGCCCTTGATCACCGCCGTCAGGCTTTTCTGAAGGTCGGCCCGCACATCGCCTTTCACGGTGAGCTCGTAATCCTTGCCGACCTGCTCGTAGCGGTTGCCGCCGACGTGGAGATCGTATTCCTGTTCGACGGTCGTGTACATGTTCCCGCCGACCGGCTGGCCGTTTGGGAGCTTCCCTTTGACGACGTTGGTATTCTTGTTGCCGTGGATCGTCTCGAAGCTGCTGGCGAAGGCGGTGACGTCGAGCCGGCCCTGCGAGCGCAGCAAATATTGCTCGCAATTGTAGGTATCGTCGTGCCGAACCAGGTGATAGCGCTCAGGCGAATCCTTCTCCGGCTTCGGCATGCTGCGAGTCTTGAGCCCGCTGAAGCGGTAGCTGGTGAACCCCGTCGGATCGAGCAGGTTTTGCAGATTGACGTCCTGATGGTCGACCTGTCCTTGCGGGAACGGCAGGTTGGCGGTGGCGCGATCGGCGTTGTAGACGCGCCCGGTGATGACCGGCCGATCGGGGTCGCCGGCGATGAAATCGACGATGACCTCCTGTCCGACCCTGGGCAGAAATTGGGTGCCGAAATGCCGTCCCGCCCAGCCCTCCGAGACGCGCACCCAGCAGGTCGGGGCGCCCCGTTTGAACGAGTCGCCGGGCTTTTCGCCGTTGCTGCGGTCCCACGGAAAGCGCACCCGTACCCGGCCGAGCTCGTCTGCGTAAACCTGCCCCAGATCGCTGGCCTCGGTGATGCCCTCGCGACCGATGACGACAGCGAGATGGGGTCCGTTGGTCCGCGGCTGCTCGCCCTGCGGCAGCGGCAGGGACAGCAGCGGCGCCGCCGGGTCCGGATGACCATCGCCCTGATATTCCATGTGAAACAAGGGAAGGGCCGCAAAGCTCGAATGAAAGTCGCTGGTCCGTTCGTTGGCAAATTTCTCGATTGCCTGGACCAGCAGAGGAACGAACGCGGTCACCGCCGCGAGCCCGCCGCCCAGGGTGTAGGCGCCGACCGACAAGCCCGGAGTGCCGTCCGAAATGCGCTGCCCCAAATTCAACGGTAGCTGATTTTGCAGATAGTTGTTCAAACCTTGCGCCGTGCCGTTGGCCAGGAAGTCGGCGCCGCTCATGTTGCTCGGGAACACCAATCCGCTGAGGATCTTGCCAAAATTCTTGGTGTCTTCCGAATAGGAAGCTTCCAGTCCCTCGAATTCGCCATGAATGACGACGTATGAGCCGAGCGCCGAAACCGGGGTCGGTTTGAACAGCTTGTTTTGGAATACCACCGCATCCGGACCGGCTTCGGCGCTGACGGCTTCCTCTTCGCTGATCGGGTCGTCGTCGTCGCGGTCGGTCCCTGGAGCCGTGGACGGATTGACGCGATCGAACGAGAAGCCGGGGACCAGCGCCGGGTTCCGGGTCGAGCCGCTGACCCGCCCGACGATCGCCTCGGTGCTGGCCATCCAGTCCGTGGCGTAAGCTCCGGCGTTGGGAGCGTTCGTGTTAAGCGGCGGCTGCGGGCCATCGTTCTGGTCGACGGGCGCGGCGAATTCCTCCCTCCGGAAATGACCGTCATCGTCGGGAAACGTTCTTGCACCCTTGGTCTTGGCTGGAGATTGGACCGGCATGACCAGATCGCGTTGCGGCTGAACGTTGGCAAACCCGGTGATCGGATCCGTCGGATTTAGGATATTGAAATTGCCGAAGCGAGCGCGGCGCTGCGATGGGGCATACAACCGCTGAAACCGGGTCACCGTGAGCGCGCTCGGCTCGATGTCCTTGTTGCTCAGCTCGGTGAGCCGGAAGATCGGGTGATCTGCGGAAAATGGCGGTCCGCTGGTCTGGCATTTGCTAAACTCGGTGATCCCGCGGCCCAACACCATCGTGCTGACCTTTAGCTCGTTGTTAATATTGTGATCGAAATAATACCAGATGCCAAACCGAGCCATAATTCGGGACAGAAAATTATACGTGCTTTCATCAAACTGAACGCAATAGGGTATCACCGGAAACTTGACTGGCTTAATTTTGCTGTCGTCAATCTTGAAATTGGGATAGGAATCGGTAATTTCATGAATAATTTGTAGTACTGTTTTATTCTCAAAGACTCGGTACGTCGTTTCGTATTCCATCATCTTAAATGCGGGGACGATGGTTGCGCTATATTGCTGGACGCGGAATGTTTTGCCGCCAATTTCGGGATTCTCGCCCAATACAAGGCCGTCATCGTTAAAGGTCTCGAACACTCCCCACCGACGAACAAACGTCTCGATCGTGCCACCCGACACCCCAGATTCGTCAATATGTTGCTGAAACCGCGAGCTCTCACCGACTTCCAGCGTTTCCTTGAGGTTGATGTCAATTGCCACCGGCGTGTTGATCATGTCGCCGGGAGCGATTGGCTGCAACTCGTCATTGTCGATCAGCCGCCACATCCTGACGCTGTAGCTATAAGGCTGCGAAACATCCTCTGCTCCTTTGACGAAGACAAGCAGAAGAGGGTCGATGTTTTTGCCGTGCGGGGCGCCGTCGAGCACGGTATGGACCGCCAGCCGCTTGCCTTTCTGAACCGGAGTCCGGTCTACCATTTGTGTGCTCCTCATCCGCTCGAGCCGATCTGGGCCAAGCGCTCGCCGGTGCAATATATCACTGCCTGCCCGCGTCAGGGATGAGGCGCTGCGGGAACGGCAGCGGGGCGGCGGCCGCGCGGCGCACCGCATCCGGCGGCGTTTGCGGCTTTGCGGCAAGTGCGTGCCGCGCCGCATTCGGTTTTCGCGAGTAGCTGCAGCGCGATTGTGCTATGAAGTAGCTTCTCCGGCATCAGGCAGCCTCTGGCGAACAGCG
Organism: Allostellaceae bacterium; assembly: GCA_036500965.1. GTDB lineage: Bacteria > Pseudomonadota > Alphaproteobacteria > ATCC43930 > CGMCC-115725 > AP-15. The sequence continues at coordinate 16,846 of DASYBC010000153.1, forward strand.
GATGACCTTGACCCTGACGATGTTGCGCTGCCCCGATACTGTGCCGCCGCAGACGCGCACCGTGGCGGGCGGCGAGTTTTCGATCGGGCGCGGGGCTGCCAACGACTGGGTGCTGCCCGACCCGGAGCGGTTTTTGTCCGGCCGTCATTGCCTGCTCGCCTACCGTTCTGGCGGCTGGCAGATCGCCGATTTGTCGACCAACGGCACATTCTTGAACAACGAGGCCGCGCCGATCGGCCACGGCCAGCCGCGCGAATTGCGCGACGGCGACCGGTTTCGGCTCGGCGCCTACGAGATCGAGCTGCACGTTGCCGAAACGGCGCTGCCATCGCGCGCGGATTCCATCGATCCGTTCGCGGCATCAGCTCGAGAGACGCGCGATCCGTTCGCAGGGCGGGGGGAGTTCGATCAGGACCCGTTGCTGCGCTCCGGGCCGGAGCAGGACCCGTTTGCCGCGGGTCTCGCCCAGCCCTCGATCAATCTGCCGGCGGATTACGATCCGCTGATGCCCGAGCCCGACGAGGGCCCGTTTGCCGGGCCGACCCAGCCCGACCATTCGCCGCATCTCGAGGACGCGTTCGCGGTGCCGGCAGCCCGCGCCGTTCTGCCTGAAGACTGGGACCGCGAGCTCGGCCCGCAACCCGCGGTGCGGCCCCCCGCCGCCGTCGAGCCGGCTCCGGCCGCCGCCCTGCCGGCCGCGCCGGCCCCGTCCGCCGCGGCTGCGGGGGATTTGCTCGCCGATTTTCTGCGCGGCGCCGGTCTGCCCGAGGCTAGGCCCGCCGATCAGGCGGCGACGATGGAGATGCTGGGCGCCGCCTTTCGCGCGTTTGTAGCCGGTTTGCGCCAGGCGCTGATCGCCCGCGCCGCGATCAAAGGCGAGCTGCGCATCGAAACGACTCTGATCCGCAGCCGCGGCAACAACCCGCTGAAATTTTCCGCCGACGATGACGACGCGCTGATGGCGCTGATCGGGGCCGGCCGGAACGCCGGCATGGATGCCGCCGCGGCGGTGAGCGAGGCGCTGCGCGATATTCGCCGGCACGAGCTGGCCACGATCGCCGCGATGCAAACCGCGGTGCGCGCGTTATTGGCCGAGCTCGATCCGGTGAAGCTGCGCCGCTCGGCCGAGCGCGGCGGCCTCGATTTTGTGCCGATGCAAAAGAGGGCTCATGCCTGGGACGCGTTCGCGGCGCGCCACGCGGAGCTGACCCAGGCCCTCGCCGATAATTTCGACAGCGCCTTTGGCAAGGCCTTCGCCCGCGCCTATGAGCAGGCGCTCGCCGAGGCGTCGGCCGAGGAACCTGCAACCTGATCGCGCGGCACTCGCCGGAAGCTCGCGCGAATGATAGACTGAGGACGAGGCCGCCGAGAGGGGAGGGCGGGCACCGCCGATGACGTGGACCAACCGGGTCGTCTGGCAGGAAGGCATGTTCCTGCGCGCCCAGCATTTTCAGCAGCAGGACCGCTGGCTGGAAACCCTGGTCCGCGCCCGCACCGCGTCGTTGCGCCCCCATCCCTGGGGCCTCGTGGAAATGGCGATCGACCGCGATCTTCTGTCGACCGGACGATTCGCGCTGACCTTGGCGAGCGGCGTCTTCGAGGACGGCACCCCATTCGCCATCCCCGGAGAGACCGATCATCCCGCCCCGCTCGACCTGCCGGAGAGCGCACGCAACGTGGTGGTTTATCTCGCCGCCCCGGTGCGCCAGCCGGGCGCCGTCGAGATCGGCGCCGGCAATGGCAGCGAAGGCCGTTACGCGCTCACCGATTTCGAGGCTTACGACACGCATTCGGCCTCGCCGCAACCGGCGCCGCTGCAGATCGCCCGCCTGCGGTTGCGCTACATGCTGGAGACCGACGAGCGCGCCGGCTATCTGACGATCGGGCTCGCCCGGGTGGTCGAAATCGGCGCCGACCGCCGCGCGACGCTGGACGATCGCTGGATCCCGCCGGTGCTGGTCTGCTCGGCCGCGATCCCGCTTGCCGGGCTGATCAGCGAATTCTCCGGGATGCTGAACCAGCGCGGCGAGGCGCTGGCCCAGCGTCTGACCGCGCCGGGCTCGCGCGGCGTCGCCGAGGTTGCCGACTTCCTGCTGCTGCAATCGATCAACCGGTGGCAGAAGCTGCTGTCCCATTGGGCCGATGCCGGCAATGTCCACCCCGAAGACCTTTACGCCGTGCTGGTGCAGATGGCCGGCGAGTTCGCCACCTTTACCGAGGTCACCCGCCGGCCGAATTCCTATCCCGCCTACCGCCACGAGGATCTACAGCGCAGCTTTGCCCCGGTGGTAGCCGATCTGCGCCGGTCGCTGTCGGCGGTGCTCGAGCAGACCGCAGTCGCGATCCCGCTGCAGGAGCGGCGCTATGGGGTGCGCGTCGGCGCGATCACCGATCGTTCGGTGCTGCGCGCGGCGAGCTTTGTGCTGGTGGTCCAAGCCGACCTGCCGACCGAGAATTTGCGGCGGCTGTTTCCGAGCCAGGTCAAGATCGGCGCGGTCGAGCACATCCGCGATCTGGTCAACGTCGCGATCCCGGGGATCGCGGTGCGGCCGTTGCCGGTGGCGCCGCGGCAGATCCCGTTTTACGCCGGCGCCTCCTATTTCGAGCTCGACCGCAACAGCCCGCACTGGCAGCAGATGCAGGCCTCGGGCGGTTTTGCCGTCCACGTCTCCGGCGATTTTCCCAACCTCCAGCTGGAGCTCTGGGCGATCCGTGGCTAGCCGGCGGGGCGACCCGGCATGAGCGACAACCCGTTCTCCGAGCCGGACGACGGCGAGAAGACGATCATCCGCCCGCTCCCCGGCGGGCGGCGCGGTGCGGCCACGCCGCCGCTGCGCCCCGTTGCTGCTGCGGAAGGCGGGAATGCCGAGGCGCGCGCCGCCGCTGCACCCTTCCCCGAGGGCGCCGAAATGGTGGCGATGGGGCTGAGCCCGCTGGTCGCCGCCGCGGCACCCTTGCTGCAGCTGATGGCCCGGCTGCGCAACACCTTCAGCCAGCCCGACCCCGGCGATCTGCGCGAGCGTGCGGTGCATGCGATGCGCGGCTTCGAGCAGCAGGCGCGCGATGCGGCGGTGCCGCTCGACTTGTTGCGCCCGGCGCATTACGCGCTGTGCGCCAGCCTCGACGATGTCGTGCTGAATACGCCCTGGGGCAGCACCGGGGTCTGGGACGCGCGGTCGCTGGTCTCGACCTTTCATCAGGAGGTGCGCAGCGGCGAGCGTTTCTTCGACCTCTTGGCGCAGATGCGGCAGAACCCCGGCAAGTACCTGCCGGTCGTCGAGCTGATGTATCTGTGCATGTCGCTCGGCTTTCAGGGGCGCTACCGGCTGTCGCCGCGCGGCCCGGCCGAGCTCGACCGGCTGCGCGAGGAAACCTACGCGCTGATCGCCCGTCAGCGCCAGGCCGCCGAGCCCGACCTGTCGCCGCATTGGAAGGGTCTCGCCGCCCCTTATCGCGGCGTGCGCCCGGTCGTGCCGGTTTGGGTCGCGGCCAGCGTCGCGCTCGCCGCGCTCGCCGGGTTGCTGATCTGGTTCGCGGCCGCTCTGAACACATCCTCCGATGCCCTCTATGCGCGAATGCTGCGGGCGCCGCCCGATCATATGCCAAGGATCGCCCGCGCCGCGGCGGTCGAGCCGCCGCCTGTGGTGCTGCCGGTAGCCGACCCGCTCTGCGCCTTTCTGCAGCCCGAGGTCGACCAAGGGCTCGTTACCGTGCTGTGCACGCCGCCGACCCCGGTCATCCGTATCCGCAATCGCGGCATGTTCGCCTCGGGCAGTGCGGCGATCGACCCGCGCTTCGTCCCGCTGCTGCACCGCATCGGCGCCGAGCTCAAGGGCGAGAGCGGCAGCGTGGAGGTGATCGGGTACACCGACAATCAGCCGATCCATACTGTGCAGTTCCCGTCGAATTTCCAGCTTTCCGCGGCGCGGGCCGAGGCGGCACGCTCGATCCTCGCCGATGCGATCGGCGACCCGTCGCGGATTTCCGCCGAAGGGCGCGGCGAGGCCGACCCGCTCAACGCCAACGCCACCCCCGACGAGCGCAACGACAACCGGCGCATCGAAATCGTGCTGCGCCGTCCGGGATAGATGATGAGCGCGGTGCCGGCTTTTTTTGCCTCGCGCTGGGTCCCGACCTTGGTCGGCACCGCGCTGTTGGCGGTGCTCCTGTGGTTCTTCGGCCCGTTTCTGTCGCCGCTGGAGGGCTGGGGTGTCCGGCTCGCCATCATCGTCGCGATGTTCGTGGTGTGGGCCGGCGCCAACCTAGTGCTCGATCTGCGCCGCCGCGGCCGCGATGCGGCGTTGGCCAAGGGGGTGGCGGCGCAGCCCGATGCCGCGGCCGTCGCCTCGGCCGAGGAAGCCGCCGCCCTGCAGGATAAGCTCGGCGCCGCGCTGGCGCTGTTGCGCAAGGCGCGCGGCAGCAAAACCTATCTCTACGAGCAGCCCTGGTACGCGATCATCGGCCCACCCGGCGCCGGCAAGACGACGGCGCTGCTCAATGCCGGGCTGCGCTTTCCGTTGGCCGCGGAGATGGGGCAGGGGGCGGTCGCCGGGGTCGGGGGCACCCGGCTGTGCGACTGGTGGTTCACCGAGGACGCGGTGCTGATCGACACCGCCGGCCGCTATACGACGCAGGATTCCGATGCCGCGGTCGATCGCGCCGGCTGGCAGGCGTTTCTCGACCTGCTTAAGCGCACCCGGCTGCGCCAGCCGCTGAACGGGATCATCGTCGCGATCGCGCTGACCGAGCTCGGCGGCGCGGGCGAGGAGCGGCGCGCGCATGCCCGCGCGATCCGCCAGCGGGTCAAGGAGATCGGCGAGCGGCTCGGCATCCGCCTGCCGATCTACGTCCTCTTCACCAAGGCCGATCTGATCGCCGGGTTCACCGAGTTCTTCGACGATCTCGATCGCGAGAAACGGGCGCAGGTCTGGGGCGCCACCTTCCCGCTGATATCGAGCGAGGCGGGGCCGGTGCCGGGCTTTGTCGCCGAGTTCCGCGCGCTGATCGAGCGGCTCAACAGCCGCTTGCTCGACCGCCTGCAAACCGAACGAAGCCCCGACCGGCGCGGGTTGATCGCCGGTTTCGGCGCTCAGCTCGCCAGCTTTGAGGCGCCGCTCGACGAGTTTCTGCAAGACGCTTTCCGCGGCTCGCGGCTCGACCCGGCGCCAATGCTGCGCGGGTTTTATTTCACCTCGGGAACCCAGGAAGGCACGCCGATCGACCGGCTGACCGGGGTCCTTTCCCGCAGCTTCGGCATCGACCAGCGCCGCGCCGCGAGCCTGCGCCCGGAGCGGGGCCGCAGCTATTTTCTCGGCCGCCTGGTCAAGGATGTGATCTTCGGCGAGGCGATGCTGGGCTCGGAAAAGCCCGGCGCCGCCAGCCGCCGGGTGTTGCTGCGCTCCGGCGCGTTCGCCGCCGCCGCCCTCGCCGTGCTCGCCGGTGCGGCCCTGCTGTGGCACGATCGCAGCGTGAACCAGCGGCAAATCGCGCAAATGAGCGCGGCGCTCGCCGCCTATGACAAGACCGCTTCCGGCCTGCCGCTCGATCCGGTCGCCGATGCCGATCTGCCGCGCATCCTGCCGCTGCTGGCCCAGGCGCGGGCGTCGCCGCACGGGTACGATGCCGGTCGGTCTACCAGTGCCGCCTGGCCGCAGCTCGGGCTGTCGCAGGACGCCAAGCTCGCCGCCGGCGCGCTCGAAGTATATCGCCATGCGCTCGGGCGCGTTCTGCTGCCGCGGCTGATCTGGCGGCTCGAAACGCAGATGCACGGCAGCCTCGACCGGCCGGATTTTCTCTATGAGGCGACCCGCATCTATCTGATGCTGGGTTCGGCCGGGCCGCTCGACCGCGGTCTGGTGCGCACCTGGATGTCGCTCGACTGGCAGGCGGCCTATCCCGGTCCGGGCCTGGCGCCGATGCGCGACCGCCTGGCGGGGCATCTCAACGCGCTGCTCGCCGACCCGCTGCCGCCAGTCGCCCTCGACGGCCCGCTCGTCGCCGCGGCCCGCGCCACCTTCAGCCGGGTACCGCTCGCCGAGCGCGTTTATTCGCGCATCGCCGCCTCGGCTTCGCCGCAGGCGGTCGCATCCTGGCGCCCGGCCGATGCGCTCGGCGTTGGCGGCGCGCGCCTGTTCGTGCGCGCCTCGGGTAAGTCGCTGAGCGACGGCATCCCCGGCTTCTACACGATCGACGGGTTTTACAAGGTGTTGCTGCCGGCGCTCGGCGACATCACCAAAGAGGTGGCGAACGAGAGCTGGGTGCTGGGCAGCCGGGCCGAAATCGCTCCGGACAGCTCCGGGACGCAAGACCTCGAAAACCAGGTGATCGGGCTGTACGAAGCCGATTACGCCAAAGAGTGGGATGCGATGTTGGCCGATCTCGACATCGTGCCGTTGCGGTCGCCGGAGCAGGCGGCCCAGGATCTTTACGTGCTCGGCTCACCGCAATCGCCGATCCGCGATCTCTTGGCGTCGATCGCCCGCCAGCTGACGTTGTCGCAGCCGCCGCCTTCGCCTCCCGTCGTCATTGCGGCGACGACTATCGGCGACACCGGTGCAGCGCGCGCGGCGCCAGCCACCGTGGCGCGGCTGAAGACGTTGCTTGGCACGCAGAGCGCCGGCCCGCTGCCACCGCCGGCTGGCCAGGCGATCGACGAGCGCTATCGCGCGCTGCGCGAGTTTGTCGGCAAGGGCCCGGGCGCGCCGATCGACCAAGCGCTCCAGGCGATCAACGCCTTGCAGCAGCAGCTGGCGAAGATGGCCGCCGCCGCGCCCGGCGGCGCGCCGGCCGCGCCGGCCGCGCCGACCGGCGACGATCCGGTCTTGCTGTTGCGCGCTGAGGCCTCGCGCGATCCGCCGCCCGCCGCGCGCTGGCTCGAGGCCATGGCTGCGAGCGGCAACGCGCTGCGCAGCGGCGGCGCGCGCGAGCAGGCCGCGGCCGCGTTCAACGGCGCCGGCGGCCCCGCCAATCTCTGCCAGAAGGCCGTGGCCGGCCGTTATCCGTTTGTGCCCGGCGCTGAGAACGAAATCCCGCTCGACGATTTTGCCAGGCTGTTTGCGCCGGGCGGGCTGCTCGACGGCTTTTTCAACACCGAGCTGCGACCCTATGTCGACACCGCTGAACGCACCTGGCGGGCCCAGCCGGTGGACGGTGTGCCGGCGCCGATCGCGCCGGCGCAACTCGCCCGCTTTCAGCGCGCCGCGGTGATTCGCGACCTGTTCTTCGCGGTCGGCGGCACCACCCCGATGGTGCGCTTCGACATCATCCCGCTCTCGCTTGACGATGGGGCAAAGCAGGTCACGCTCGATCTTGGCGGCGCCACGGTCAGCTACGCGCACGGTGCGGCGCGCGAGACCGAGATCACCTGGCCGGGCCCGAACGGCATCACCAGCGCGCGGCTGACCTTCGACCCGCCGCCGGCGACCGGTGCCGCCGAGCTGTCCGCCGCCGGGCCATGGGCGCTGTTCCGCCTGTTCGACGAGGGCAGCTTGCAGCAAGCGGGCTCGGCCGAGCGGTACGAGCTGTCGTTCCAGCTCGGCGAGCACCGGGCAGCGTTCGAGATCCGCGCGGGCTCGGTGCTAAACCCGTTCGCGCCCGGCATGCTGAGCGGCTTTCAATGCCCGCAGCTGTGACCGGCGGTCAGGCTTTGGTCGGCCCCGGCGCTGCCGGGGTTTTGCGGCGCGCGGCGATCGGCTTTTACGGCAAGATCCCGGCCCGCGGCGACTTTGTCCGAGCGGGCCTGCCGCGCTCATTCGTCGAGCCGTGGGACGAATGGTTACGCGGGACGCTCGCCCAAAGCCGCGCAGAACTGGGCAGCGAATGGCTTTCCGCGTGGCTCGAGGCGCCGGTGTGGCGGTTTGCGCTGATGCCCGGCAGCTGCGGGCCCGACCCGGTGCTCGGCCTGTGGATGCCGAGCGTCGACCGCGCCGGCCGGTATTTCCCGCTGACCCTGGCCGCGGTGATGCCCGAGGCCGATCCACGCCGGCTGATCGCCGAGGGCGGCGGCTTTCTCGCCGCGGCCGAAAGCGCCGGGCGGGACGCGCTCGCCGACGATCTGCATCCCGAGGCCCTTGCCGCCCGCTTGCTCGCGGCCGCGTCGGCACCGGCCGCCGATCCTGGCGTCGATGCGCAGCTCGATCCGCCGGCCGGCGCATTGTGGTGGACCGAGGGTGCGCCGCGTGTCGTGGGCGGCAGCTTTTTGAGCTTTGGGCTGCCCGACGCGGCGAAATTCGCGGCCATGCTCGACGCGCGCGCAGGCCTGTGATGAGCGCCGAGCCAATCCTCGGCGGGTTCACGGCGGCCGGCGGGTTTCGCTCCTGGGCAGCGAGCCATCGCGGCCGGCGCAGCCACAACGAGGACAGCTATGTCAACCGCCCCGATCTCGGCCTCTGGGCGGTCGCCGACGGCGCCGGCGGGCATCAGGCCGGGGATGTTGCGTCGCGCACCGTGACCGATGCGCTGGCCGCGCTGCCGCGCGGGCTTGGTGCTGCCGAATTATTGGCCGAGGCGCGGCTGCGGATCGCCGAAGCTCACGAGGCCTTGCAGCTTCAGGCGATGCGGCTGGGGCCAGAGGCGCTGATGATCACAACGCTCGTCGTGCTGCTGGCCCGGCATGATCACTTCGCATGCTTGTGGGCCGGTGACTCTCGCGCCTACCTGCTGCGCCAAGGGAGGTTGCGGCAGCTGACCCACGATCACAGCCTGGTGCAGGAGCTGCTCGATCGCGGTGAGATCACCGCCGCGGAGGCCCGGCATCACCCGGACGCCAACATCATCACCCGCGCCCTCGGCGGCGACGAGGAAACCATCGAGCTCGACAAGGTCAGCGACCGGCTGCGCCGCGGCGACCGGTTTCTGTTGTGCAGCGACGGCCTCTATAAAACCGTGCCGGAAGGTGATTTGGTCGGCTTGCTCGCCGACGATAGCTTGTCGGCAGAGCGCCTGGTCGCCGCCGCGCTCGAACGGCAGGCCGATGACAACGTCACCGCAATGATCATCGAGGCAGACGCGGAAGAGGCGAATGCCGGCCCGCCACCGCCCCATCGAGAGGGCGATCGGATGGGCTTTTGACCCTGCGGGGTCAAAATACCAAAGGTCGCGCGGGTGCCGGCGGCGATGGCGGATCGGCCCATAAGCCCGGTCCCACCGGCACAGGCCCCCTCGATGACGGCCAGAAGCCGCACATCCGCAGCACCGCGGTGATCGAGCCGCGGCGCCAATCACCGGCGTCGAGCGGTCTCGTCGTTCCCGCTTTCGCGGCTTTTAATTCCTCGAGGTGCCTTGCCGCCAATGCCGCCTTCATGGTCGTCAGATTGGCGTCGTCGGAAAGAAATTCGGGGAGATCTTCATTGTCGGGTATTTGATTGAAGCGCCGCACATTGTGCTTGAGCTGAGCTGTGATGATCTGCTCGCTGGTGAACTTATTGACCACGCCTTTTCCCGAACCGGAGAAGACGAGAAAGATGAACCGGTCCTCGTTGTTCCGTTCCGGGGTGAGCTGCTCGAACAATCGCCGCGACACTTCACCGACCCTTCCGGAGCCGGCGTCGCCAAACAGAAACGCGGAAAATGCCCCGGTGCTGCGGCGGATGGCGAGGCCGAAATCGCCCTTCTCGACCCCGAGAGTATGCCACCAGCCCGCCCAGGCGGCATAGGGGATGCTGATCGCGTCGATGTATCTGCGCTGGTCCCACTCAGGCAAGTTGGGATCGGTGGGTGCGGCGGTTGTCGACACATAATAGCCTGGCGCCGGCGACATATGGTCGGGGCGGCCCGGCACGACGACCGGCTGGATCACCGGAAACAGCCCCTTTTCATGCGGAGCCAACGCAATCGTCGGGTCGTTCGATGGCGGATCGTGGGCGGTCCGTTCGCGCCTGCGCGCCTCCAAGAATGGCCGCGCGTCGATGCTCACCCGTGCTTTTATCGCTTGATCCTGGTTCATCGGGAGCACGCCGACCCAGGCGAAGTCATGCCCGCCGGCCTTGAATACCTTGGGGGCGCTGGTCGCGTTGTGGAGACCGGTTTCCTTCATGCGCAGGCCGCGCTGCAACATCGTGTCGGGATTGTCCTTTGGGTTTACCGGATGTGGATTATCTAACCCATAGGCTTCCGGCGCGCCGTCGAGGTCCTCTTCCAGGCTGCATTGATAGGCGAACGCCTTAAGGCCGGATTTGGCGTAGGCGATTTCGGTGATCGGCACCGATCCTTTATGGTCCGTCGCGGTGCGGACCACCCTGAAGGTCAGCTTGTCGGCCATCCTCTCACTCCCGGCAATCGGCCCGCTCCGGCGGCCTCCCGTGCAGGTCGCACGATCTCGGCCTCGGCTTTCTGCTCATCAGCCCCGAGCTGTCAGACCGTCTTCATCTGGGTCAGGTCATAGCCCACAGTCTCCGGGCTGCCGCTGATGTCGGGGTTCAGGCCGCTGAACGTCTCGCTGATCTTGGTGAAGTTCAGCGACAGCGATTCCATTGGCATGTCGCCGCCGCTCGACAGCGAATAGCCGCTGATGCCGGTGTTCTCCAGTTCGTAGGTCAGGAAGGTCTCGACCTTTCCCTTGGTTGTCGTGGTAAACTTGATGGTCACTTTGTTGTCCAATTTGCCGGCGACCGAGTCGAGAAACAGCTTGGGCGACGCGATATCGGTCAGCTTGGTCACACTGACTTCACTGAGACTGGGCTCGCTGTGCTCGCGCGAGGTCGAGCCGCGTGCCGCCGTGCCGATAGCGCGGCCAACACCCCATTGGAAGGAGTTCAGCTCGATCCAGTCCTTAAAGCCGTCGGTCGTGACCGGACCCTTGATGCTGCCGTACTTCATGTAGAGAGCCATTGGATCTCCCTCGTTCCGAAGTGATCGGGTCGTATTTTAACTATTTCACAGTATAGCAGAACAAGCCGGCTGGGTCCATCCCCACCTCGACGCGGCTGATCGGCCGGCCCTCGGCGAGCCGCGCCAGGATTTCGGCGGACAGCTCCGGCAGCAAGGTACCGGACAGGATCTTCTCGACGTTGCGCGCGCCCGAAGCGGTCTCGGTGCAGCGCGCCGCGATCGCCTCGACCAAGGCTGGGTCGTGCTCGAAGGCGGCGCGATAGCTGTTGAACACCCGGTCGCGGACGCGCGCGAGCTGCAATTCGACGATGCGGCGGATCACCGCGTCGGACAGGGGCAGATAGGGCACCAGCCTGACCCGCCCGAGAAACGCCGGCTTGAAAAACTTCAATAGCTCGGGCCGCAATGCCTCGCCGAGCCCGGTCGCATCGGGCGCCGTCTCGGGGTCGGCGTAGAGCTTGTCGATCAGCTCGCTGCCGGCATTCGAGGTCATGATGATCACGGTGTTCTTGAAATCTATGTCGCGGCCTTCGCCGTCGCGCATCATTCCTTTGTCGAACACCTGATAGAATATGTCCTGCACCCCGGGATGGGCCTTTTCCATTTCGTCGAGCAGGATCACCGAGTAGGGCCGCCGGCGCACCGCCTCGGTCAAGACGCCGCCCTCGCCATAGCCGACATAGCCGGGCGGGCTGCCCATCAACAGGCTGACCTTATGTTCTTCTTTGAATTCGCTCATGTTGATGACGGTCAGATGCTGCTCGCCGCCATAGAGCAGCTCGGCCAAGGAGAGCGCGGTCTCGGTCTTGCCGGTGCCGGACTGGCCGACCAGCAGAAACACCCCGATCGGCTTTCTCGGGTCGGTCAGCCCGGCGCGCGAGGTCACGATCGCCTGCGCCACCGCCTCGAGCGCCTGCGGCTGGCCGATAATGCGTTTCTCGATCGCCTCTTTCAGGTGCAGCACGGTGCGGATCTCGTCCGACTGCATGCGGCCGGCCGGGATGCCGGTCCAGCTTTCGACGATCTCGGCCACCGCCTGGGCATCGACCACCGGGAAGATCAGCGGGCATTCGCCTTGGACTGCGCGCAATTGCGCCATCGTTTCGGCGAGCCGGGCGCGCGCCGCATCCTTGTCGGCATCCCTGTCCACGCTGGCGGCCGGGTTTTCGATCGCCTGCCGGGCTGCCGCGATCGCGGTCGCGAGCCCCTTTTCCTCTCTCCAGCGCGCGCACAGCTCGTCGAGCTCTGCCGCGGCCCGTGCGCGCTCCTCGAAAAGCTCAGCCCGGCGCTGAGCATGATCGCCCCCAGTTGCGGTTTCCCGGTCGAGGATCGCCAGCTCGGTGTCGGCGATCGCGATCTGCCGCTGCCGATCCTCGATCGCCGCGGGCACGGCCGACTGGCTCATCGCCACCCGGGCGCAGGCCGTGTCGATCAGCGACACCGCCTTGTCTGGCAGCTGGCGGCTGGGGATATACCGCGCCGACAGCCGCACCGCCGCGCCAACCGCCTCGTCGAGGATGCGCACCTTATGGTGTTCTTCGAGCGTGGCGACGAGGCCGCGGACCATCGCGATCGCCGCCGCCTCGCCGGGCTCCTCGACCTTGACCACCTGAAAGCGGCGGGTCAGGGCCGCGTCCTTCTCGAAATACTTCTTGTATTCGGCCCAGGTCGTGGCCGCGATCGTGCGCAATTCGCTGCGCGCCAACGCCGGCTTTAAGAGGTTGGCGGCGTCGCCCTGACCGGCACCGGCCCCGGCGCCGACCAAAGTGTGCGCTTCGTCGATGAACAGGATGACCGGGCGGGGGCTCGCCTTGACCTCCTCGATCACCCCCTTGAGCCGGTTTTCGAACTCGCCCCTGACCCCGGCGCCGGCCTGCAGGAGGCCGAGGTCGAGCGTGCGCACCGCGACCTCGCGCAGCGTGGGCGGGACGTCGCCCTGCGCCACCCGATGCGCGAAGCCCTCGACGACCGCAGTCTTGCCCACCCCGGCCTCGCCGGTCAGGATCGGGTTGTTCTGGCGCCGCCGGGTCAGGATGTCGATGATCTGGCGGATCTCGCTGTCGCGCCCGAGGATCGGGTCGATCTTGCCGGCGCGCGCCAGCGCGGTCAGGTCGATCGTGAACTGGCCGAGCGCTCCCGCCCCAGCGGGCGAGCCGGGGCCGGCGGCGACAGGCGGCGCGCTTTCCGGCGCGGTTGCCACGCCGGGGGCTTCGCTGCTGTCCGCGGTCACTGCGGCGAAGTCGCGCTTGAGCGCCTCGGCCGGGATCCGCATCAGCTGACCCGACGTCTCGCGCGCCCGCCGCGCCAGCGTCTCGTCGGCGAGCAGCGCCCAGAGGAGATGGCCTGAGCGCAGCCGCGAGAGATTGTGCTCGATCGACGCCATCAGCCACGCCTCTCTGGCGAGCTCGACGACTTCCGGCGACAGGCTCGGCGCCCGCGCATTGCCGGTCTTCATGCGGTCGAGCGCCCGGTTGAGGTCGGCCAGCAAGCGTCCCTGGTCCACCTCGTAATGGCGCAGGATCGACGCGACATCGCCGTCGGCCGTGTCGGCGAGCTTTAAGAGCCAGTGCTCGATCTCGACATTGTAGTGGGTGCGCGACAGGGTAAGCCCCGCCGCCGCTTCGAGCGCCCGCCGGCAGGGCTCGTCGAGCCGCCCGATCAGCGCTTTCAGATCAACCGCAGCCATGTTGCGGCTTCCTTGCTGCGCCTGGCGATGACCCACGCGACGCCATTTCCCCGCCTCCGGGTCAAGGGCCCGAACCATGTTGATGCCCTCTTGGTGTAAATTGCAATCGCGATTGGCGAATGGGTGTGAGATATTTCACACTCGGAGCGATCATTCTCGGCCACAATCCCAGGACGTTCCCGCGGGTGATGCGAAAAGCCCGAGTAGCGCAAGAGGCCGGCTTTGCCTGGTTCCGGGGCAGCAGGAGCGGTGAATGCAGGAATGGCCGGAAGGCTTTGATCTCCCGACGCTGCTCGCGCCGATCCCGGGCCCGGCGCCCGCTGGAACCGATTTGCGCCAGGACGCGTCACCGGATTCTCTATACTTTCGGCTGCGCGATGCCCGTGGCGAAGCCCGCGCCGCCGAACGCGCCAGCGAATCTGGCGCGGAGGCCGGCTCGATCGCGGAGTGGCGAACGGTCCGCGAGCTGGCGATCGAGGCGCTGTCGCAGCAGACCAAGGATCTCGAAATCGCCGCCTGGCTCAGCGAGGCCTTGCTCAGAGGCGACGGGCTGTGCGGTCTGGCCGCCGGGTTTCGTGCGATGGCCGGGTTGGCCGAGAGCTTCTGGGACGATTTTTTCCCGCAGCCGGACGAGGACGGGGTTGCCGGCCGGCTCGCCGCGGTCGCGGGCCTCAACGGCATTGGCCGGGACGGCACCCTGATCCAGCCGCTGCGCCGCGTCGTGCTGTTTTCTCGCCCGGACGGCGCGCCGTTCGAGTTCTGGCAGTACGAGCAGTCGCGCGAGACCGCCGGGATCGGCGATGCTGCGCGGCGCCAGCAGCGGCTCGACGCCGGCGTGGTGCCGTTCGAGACCGTCGAAAGCGAGGCGCGGGTTGGCGACCCGGCGCTGTTCGCGCGGCTGCGCGATCACGCCACCGCAGCCGGCGAGGCATGGCGGGCGCTGGCGCAGATTCTCGATGGCCGGGCCAGCGCCGATGCGCCGCCAACCAGCCAGGTGCGCGACCTCCTCGATCAGATCCGCCAAGTGGCGGACCGGTTCGCGCCGTCGGCCGAAACTGCGCCCGAAGCAGCCGCGGCTCTGGCGGCTCTGGCGGCTCCGTCGCTCGGCGGCGGCGTGGCCGTTTCGATGTCCGGGACAATGGCGACGCGCGAGGATGCGCTGCGCGTGCTTGGCGATATCGCCGAGTTCTTCCGGCGCACCGAGCCGCATTCGCCGCTCGCCTACACCTTGCAGGAGGCGGTGCGCCGCGGCCGCATGACCTGGCCCGAATTGCTCGCCGAGATTGTGCCGGATGCCGCCTCGCGCTCGGCCATCCTGTCGAGCCTAGGCATCCGTCCGCCTAGCGACTAGCCCCGGGAGGGGTCCGGCTGCGCACGATCCGCTAGGGGATTCGCGACCGTCAGAGTAGAATGAGCTCAATTATGCGGCGGGGAGCCGGATCATGGCCGAAAGCATTCACGAAAAATTAAAGCGGGTTCGCAAACCTCGGGTGCACATCACCTATGAGGTCGAGACCGAAGGTGCCGAGATACTGCGCGAGCTGCCGTTTGTGGTCGGCGTCATGGGCGATTTCTCCGGCGACCCGACACAGCCGCTGCGGCCATTGAGCGAGCGCAAGTTCATCCAGATCGACCGCGACAATTTCGATGAGGTGATGGCGCGGATGACGCCGGGCCTCAATCTGCGCGTCGACAACAAGCTTGCCGACGATGGCAGCCAAATGGCGGTCGCGCTCAAGTTCGGCGCAATCGAGGATTTTGAGCCGGCCCGCGTCGCCGAGCAGGTTCCGGCGCTCAAGGCGCTGCTCGAGACCCGCAACAAATTGCGCGACCTGATGAGCAAAGTCGATCGATCCGAGCAGCTCGAGGGTTTGCTCGAACAGATCCTGACCAACGAGAACGAGCTGAAATCGCTTTCGGGCCAGCTCGGGCTCGATAAGCCAGCTCCCGACCGGCCGTCCCCCGACCAAAAGGAGAGTTGAGCCATGTCCGAAGCGAAGCTCGCTCCCGAAACCGCGGCCGCGACAACGGAGGCGCCGAGCCTGCTCGAGCAGGTGGTCGGCGCCACCCGGCAGACCGAGCCGGATCGCGCGCAAGAGCTGGTCAAGACTCTGGTCGAGCAGGCGCTGACCGGGACCGTCACTTTCGACCGCAACCTGTCGCGCACGATCGACCGCGCCATTGCCGCGATCGACGGCAAGCTTTCCGAGCAGCTCAACGCGATCATGCACAATCCGCGCTTTCTGCAGCTCGAAGGCAGCTGGCGCGGGCTCAACTATCTGGTGATGAACAGCGAGACCGGCACCAGCCTCAAGCTGCGGGTGCTGAATGTCTCGAAACGCGAGCTCAACCGCGATCTGACCCGCGCGGTCGAATTCGACCAGAGCCAGCTGTTCAAGCAGGTCTACGAGAACGAGTTCGGCACCCCCGGCGGCGAGCCTTATGGCGCGCTGATCGGCGATTATGAGTGGACCAACCATCCCGATGATGTCGAGACCCTGCGCCTGATGTCGAATGTCGCGGCCGGCGCCTTTGCCCCGTTCATCACCGGCGTCGGGGCCGGCATGTTCGGCTTCCGGGACTGGACCGAGCTGTCGCGGCCGCGCGATCTGGCGAAGATCTTCGAGACCCAGGAATACACGAAATGGCGCAGCCTGCGCGACAGCGAGGATGCGCGCTTTCTGAACCTCGTCATGCCGCGCGCCATCGCGCGGCTGCCTTATGGAGCCGCCACCAAGCCGATCGACGAATTCGCCTATGAAGAGGCGCCATATGATGCGGCCGGGGCTGCCCGGCCGATGGCGCACAACGAATATTGCTGGATGAACGCGGCCTATGTGATGGGCGCGCGGCTGACCGACGCGTTCGCGCAGACCGCGTTCTGCGTCGCGATCCGCGGCGCCGAGGGCGGCGGCAAGGTCGAGAACCTGCCATACCACGTGTTTACTTCGGATGACGGCGACCTCGACGCGCAATGTCCGAGCGAGATCGGGATCACCGACCGGCGCGAGTTCGAGCTGTCGAATTTGGGCTTTCTGCCGCTCTGCCATTACAAGAACACCGATTATGCGGTGTTCTTCGGTGCCCAGAGCGTGCAGAAGCCGAAGAAATACGACCGTCCGGAGGCGACTGCCAACGCCGCGATCTCGGCGCGCCTGCCCTATCTGATGGCGACCAGCCGGTTCGCGCACTACCTGAAGGTGATGGCGCGCGACAAGATCGGCAGCTTTATGGAAGCGACCGATGTCGAGCACTGGCTCAACCGCTGGATCCAGAACTACGTCAATTCCAACGAGAGCGGCGGCCAGGAGATGAAGGCCCGGTTCCCGCTGCGCGAGGCCCGTGTCGAGGTCAGGGAAATCCCGGGCCGGCCCGGCTCCTACAACGCCATCGCCTATCTGCGGCCGTGGCTGCAGATGGAGGAGCTGAGCACCAGCATGCGCCTGGTGGCGCGCATCCCGCAAAAGGTGTAACGGCGGCCTGGCCGTTCGTGTCCGGCAGGCGGGGGCGAAATGGCCGACGCGGCGCTCATTATCGATGACGATGCGCTGGTGAGCTGCCAGGGCCCGCCGCTGCGCGACGCCGTCCTCTCAGGTGCATTTTTTGGCGAGCATCGCCTCGCTGCCGGACGGGTCGCTGCATTCGCGGCCGCTCGCAAGGTTGGCTCGCTCGCCGCTGACGCCTTGTCCGAATGGTTCGGGCCGGCAGCCGCGCAGCACTTCGCTGCCGACCCGGAACGCTGCCGCGCTGCGCTCGACCGGGAGATCGCAGCCCTCGACGAGCTGATCGGCGCCCAGCTCGACGCGATCCTGCACCACCCGCGCCTGCGCCGTCTCGAAGGAAGCTGGCGCGGCGTCGCCTGGCTGGTCGACGGGCTCGACCCATCGAGCCGGGTCAAGGTCAAGCTGCTGAACATTTCCTGGCCGGAACTGTGTCGCGATCTCGATCGGGTTGTCGAATTCGACCAGAGCCAGCTGTTCCGCAAGGTGTATGAGGAAGAATTCGGGTCGCCGGGCGGCGAGCCCTACGGGCTGCTGATCGTTGATCACGAAATCCGCCACCGCCCGTCTGCCGGTGTGCCGAGCGACGATGTGACCGCCTTGGGGCAGCTGGCCGGCATCGCCGCCGCCGCCTTTGTGCCGACCGTTCTGGCCGCTTCGCCCGCCCTCCTGCAGGTCGAGGAGTTCGCCGAGCTCGGCACCGCGATCGATCTCTCCGACCCGTTCCGGTCGCCCGAGTTCACGCGCTTTCGCAGCCTCTCCTCCCACGAGGAGATGCGGTTTGTCGGCATCACCTTGCCGCGGGTGCTGGCGCGCCCGCCCTGGCTCGACGATCCGGCGCGCGCCGACGGGTTTCGCTATGAGGAGTATGCTCCGCAGGTTTCGTCGCGGGTTTGGATGATTGCTGGATACGCCTTCGCCTCGGTCGTGGCCCGCGCCTTCAACAATCATTCCTGGCCGGCCGATGTGCGCGGGTCCGAGACCGATTTCATCGGCGGTGGCCTCGTGACCGATCTGCCGGTCGAGCCGTTTCGCACCGACCCAGACCATGTATGGGTGCGCCCGTCGCTCGATCTGGTGCTGTCGGACCGGCTGGAGGCGGCGCTGGTCGAGGCCGGCCTGATGCCGCTCTCCGCCTTGCCTTATGGCGAGGAAGCGGTGTTTTCCGCGGTGCGCAGCCTGCAGGCGCCGGCCACCTTCATCGGCCGTGCCGGTGCCGCCGCCAATGCCAATGCGCGGCTCTCGGTGCAGCTCAACTCGATGCTTTGCGTCTCGCGGTTCGCCCATTACGTCAAGGTCATGGGGCGCGATATGGTCGGCTCGTTCAAGACCGCCGAGGACATCGAGGCCGCGCTGCAGCGCTGGCTGACCGGCTACGTCAACAGCAATCTCGCAGCCGGCCCCGAGGGCCGGGCGCGCTTTCCGCTGGTGGCGGCGCGGGTCAGCGTGCGCGAGAAGGCCGGCCGCCCCGGCGTCTTCGGCTGCACTGTTCTGCTGCAGCCGCATTTCCAGCTCGACGATGTGTCGGCGACGTTCCGCCTGGTCACCGACATCGAGGCGCCGGGGATGCGGATATGAGGGAATTGCGCTGATGTCGCAGCCTCGCGAGGGTGCTGGGGAGCTGCTCCGCGCCGGCAAGCTCGACGCGGCGATCGCGGCGGCGAATGCCGGCCTGCGCGGCGACCCGGCGAGCCTCGGCAAGCGAATCCTGCTCGCCGAGCTGCTGCTGTTCGCCGGCAATTTGGCGCGCGCCGATGTGATCCTCGATGCCGCCTCCCAGGTCGATCCGACGGCCGCGATCGCCGTTGCCGAGTTCCGCCAGCTGCTGCGTGCCGAGACCGCGCGACGCCAGCACCGCCGCGACGGCCGCGTCCCCGAATTTATCGGGGAGCCGACGCCGGCGTTGCGCGCCTCTCTGGCGGCGTCGGTGGCGACCCGCGCCGGCGATACGGCGGCGGCCCGCTGCGCCGCCGAGGCGGAGGCGGTCCGGCCGCGGGTTCCCGGCCGGGCGGGTGATGCGCCGTTCGACGACTTTCGCGACGCCGATGATCTCTATGCCGGCTTTTTCGAAATCTTGACCACGACCGGAAAATATTTCTGGATCCCGACCGAGCGGGTCGTCAGCATCGAGTTCCGCGCCACCCGCCGCCCGCGCGATCTGGTTTGGCGCGGTGCCGGCGTCTCGGTCGAGAACGGGCCGGACGGCGAGGTGTATTTGCCGGCGATCTACGATGCCGACCGGCCGGAGCTCGGCGACGAATTCCGCCTCGGCCGCGCGACCGAGTGGCGCGGCCCCGAAAGCGGGCCGGTGGTCGGCATCGGCCAGCGCGTCTTTCTGGTCGGCGAGGAGGCCCGCAACATCATGGACCTCACGACGCTTCAGTTTGGCACATGAGCGAGCGCACGCCGCGGAACCGCGAGCGAGAGCCGGCGCCGGTTGCCCAATTGTCGCTGCTCGACCGGCTCGACGATGAGGCGCCGGACCAATTGCGCGACCCGCCGCCGTCGGCGGGCGACAGCCTGGCGGCGCTGCGCCGCAATGTGCGCCGCGACCTCGAGGCCCTGCTCAACACCCGCCGCCGCTGGCGGTCTTGGCCGGACCGCTTCACTGAGCTGGCGCTATCCCCGATCGGCTATGGGATCACCGATTTTGCCGCGGGTGCGTTCAACGATCCGGCGCGGCGCGACCAGCTGCGCAGCGAGATCGAGCAGACGATCCGGCGGTTCGAGCCGCGGCTGGCGCGGGTTCGCGTCACCCTGGTCGAGGCCGGCGATCGGCTCGATGCGACGTTGCGCCTGCGGGTCGATGCATTGCTGCGCACCGAGCCGGCGCCGGAGCCGGTCGCCTTCGACACCCTGGTTGATGCCGCCACCGCCGAGATTGCGGTGCGCGCCAACCTCAGTCCACGGTTGCAAATCCCCGACGATGTCTGACGCGCTGCTCTCCTATTACGACCGCGAGCTCAACGCGATCCGCCGTCTGGCCGCCGATTTCGCCGAGGCCCATCCCAAAATTGCCGGGCGCTTGCGGCTGTCGAGCGACAGCGTGGACGATCCGCATGTCGAGAGGCTCCTGGAAGGCCTCGCTTTTGTCGCGGCACGCGTGCATCACCGGCTCGACGACGAGTTTCCCGAGCTGACCGATGCTCTGCTCGGCGTGCTCTATCCGCATTATCTCGCCCCAGTCCCGTCGGCCGCGATCGTGCAGCTTCAGCCGCAGCGCGATCTGGCGGTCCCGGTGCGTTTGGCGGCGGGCCTGGCGATCGATAGCGAGCCGGTGCGCGGCGAGCCGTGCCGCTTCCGCACCGCCTGGCCGGTCGCGCTCTGGCCGGTCGAGATCGAGAGCGTCCGACTTTCCGGCCTGCCGCTTTCGGCGCCGGCAAACCCGCTCGCCAATGGCGCCGCGGCGGTGTTGCGGATCAGGCTTTGCTGCAGCTCGGCGGAGGCGAGCTTCGCCCGCCTCGGGATCGACCGCCTGCGCTTTTT
This sequence comes from Allostellaceae bacterium, assembly GCA_036500965.1. Taxonomy (GTDB): domain Bacteria; phylum Pseudomonadota; class Alphaproteobacteria; order ATCC43930; family CGMCC-115725; genus AP-15. Next base: position 37,345 of record DASYBC010000153.1, read on the forward strand.
TCTGCGCGGCACGACCAATGTGGCGCTGCCGCTCTACGAGCTGTTGTGCGGCCACGCGCTGGCGGTGGCGTATGCCGACGGTACGACCGATCCGGCGCCGACGATCATGCCCGCCGCGGTGATCGAGCCCGCCGGCTTCGCACCGGAAGAGGCGCTGCTGCCGTGGCCGGCGCGCAGCTTTGCCGGGTTTCGACTGCTGACCGAGTATTTTGCCTTTCCGCAGAAATTCCTGTTTGTCGATTTCACCCGGATGGAAGGGAGAACCCTGCTGACCGACGGCCGCCATCTCGAGATTTTCGTCTATCTCGACCGCGCCGTGCCGGAGCTCGAGCGGGTTGTCGGTCCCGAGACCTTGGCGCTCGGCTGCACCCCGATCGTCAATCTGTTTGCGCAGCGCTGCGAGCCGATCCGGCTGACCCATGCCGCCACCGAATACCGCATCGTGCCGGATGCACGCCGCCCCGCTGCGCTTGAAATTTGGCAGGTCGAGCGCGTGCGCGAAACCGGCGCGGACGGCAGCGCGCGCTTCTGGCGACCCTTCTACCGGCTGACCCACGCCGATCCGGAGGAGGCGACGCCGGCGGGCTTTTATCACCCGGTCCGCCGCGACACCGCGGCGCCGCTGACCGGCAGCGAGGTTTATCTGGCGCCCTACGATCCCGGCTTCGATCCCGACGCGCCGGCCGACTCCGTCCTCTCCGTCGACGCGCTCTGCTTCAACCGCGACCTGCCGAGCGCGCTGCCGTTTGGCGGCGGCCGTCCAGAGCTGCGTCTGGTCGAAGGCTCGGCCGCCGTTCTGGCGCTGTCTTGTTTGACCGCGCCGACGCCGACCTTGCGTCGCCCGCTGCGCGAGCGGCGCTTTTGGCGGCTCGTCTCGCATCTTTCGCTCGGCCACCTTTCCGTCGTCGGCGGCGCCGAGGGCGCCGCCGCGCTGCGCGAGGTTCTGCGGCTTTACGATTTGCACGATTCGGCCGAATCCCGAGCCGCGATCGATGCCCTGGTCGGCGTCTCCGCGGCGCCAGGTGCGGCGCGTGTCCCCGGTGCCCGCGCCGGCGCGTTTTGCCGGGGGCTCGACGTGATGCTCGAATTCGACCAGCGCGCGTGGCAGGACGGCGGGCTCTATCTGCTGGCCGCTGTGCTCGACCGCTTTCTGGCGCTGCACGCGACGGTGAATTCCTTTGTGCGGACGAGCGTCGTGCTGCGCGGCCGCAGCGGCCGCGTCGCAGCCTGGCCGGCGCGGGCCGGGATGCGCCTGCTGCTCTGATGCCGGCGGACCTGCCGCGACCGGGGCGATCCCCATCCGCGCGGCTCCATGCCGAGCCGCGGCGGTTCGCCTTTGACGCCGCGGTGCGAGTTCTGACGCATGCAGCCGATACCGCCGATCCGGCCGAGGCGGCGCGGTTTCGCACGGTCCCGGGTCTCGCTTACCCGCCGGCCGACATTCTCGCGGTCGCGCCGGCGACCGATGGCCGGCCGGCGCAGGTCGCCGCCGGGATGATCGGGCTCGCCGGCGTCTCGGGGGTGCTGCCCCGGCCTTATACCGAGTTCCTGACCGCGAGCTTGCGCCATCGCTCGGTGGCGCTGCACGAGTATCTCGATCTGCTGTCGCATCGTCTCGTCGCGTTTTTCGCGCGCGCCGGCGGCAAATATCGTCTCAATCGCGCGGCCGAGGCGGCGGCTGCGGCGCACCCGCCCGAACCCGACCGGGCCGCAGAGGCGCTGCTGGCGTTTACCGGCTACGCCACCCCGTCTCTGGCGCCGCGCCTCGCCGTCGGGGTCGAGCCGCTGCTCTATTATGCCGGGCTCTTCGCCGGCCGGCCGCGCTCGGCGGAAAAGCTCGCCGCCCTGGTGTCGGATTGGCTCGGCCGCAAGGTCGAGGTGGAGCAGTTTGCCGGAACCTGGCTGTCGCTGCCGCCCGATCAGCGCACCGCGCTCGCCGCGGGCCGCCAGCCCGGCACCTGGAATCGCCTCGGTGTCGACGCCGCGATCGGGGTTCGCGCCTGGGATTTGCACGCCCGGATCATCCTGCGCATCGGCCCGCTCGACCGCGCCGCGTTCGAGGCGCTGCTGCCGGACCGCCCCGGCCTGCAGCGGCTGGTATCGCTCGTCCGCGCCTTTCTCGGCTTCGAGATCGGCTTTGCCGTCAACCCGGTGCTGGCCGGGCCCGAGGTGCCGTCGCTGCGGCTCGACCACCGGGCCGATCCGCCGCCGCGGCTCGGCTGGAATTCGTGGATCGCGGCGCCCGGAGCTCAACCGCTCGGGCTGCCCCGCGCCGATGCCGCCGACGCGGTGTTCGAGGCCGAGATCGTGGAGGCCGAAGAACTCGCCGGGAAGGCTCGCAATTGACTGGCCCGAGCAGTGGCTGGGGCGGCGGCTATGTGACCGACGTACCCTATATTCCGGGCTATTATCGGCACCAATCGCCGCTGCATCTTAATCTCGCCTGCCTGCTCGGCGGCGTGGCCGGGATCGAAATCGCCTGCGGGACGCCGCTCTCCTATTTGGAGCTCGGCTGCGGCCACGGCTTTGGCGCGCTGGCGCTCGCCGTATGCAACCCGTCCTGGCAGGTGACCGGCGTCGATTTCAACCCGGCTCATATCGCCGCCGCGCGCGCGCTCGCGGCGGAGGCCGGGATCGCCAATGCGCGATTTGTCGAGGCCGACCTCACCACTCTCGGCGACGGGCCGCGCGCGGACCAGGTGCCGCAGGCCGACGCCGTCACGATCCACGGCTTGTGGAGCTGGGTTACCGACCCGGTTCGGGCTGGCATCGTCCGCCTGCTCGACGCCAAGGTTCGGCCGGGCGGCGTCGTGCATCTCAGCTACAATTCGCTGCCTGCCTGGCAAGGCGCGCTCGGCATGCAGCGGCTGGTGCGCGAGGCCGGGGAGCGGCTCGCCGCGGCGAGCGACCGGCAGGCCAAGGCCGGGTTCGAAACCGCATGGGCGCTGGCCGAGGCGAAGGCTCATCACCTGGGCGGTCTGCCGTTTGTCGAATCCTTGCTGGAACATGCCAGGCAGAGCCAGCTGTCGTATCTGGCCCACGAATACATGAACCAGGCATGGCGCCCGTGCTTCCATGCCGATGTCGTCGCGGCGCTTGCCGCCGCCAAGCTCGACTGGGTGGCATCGGCGCATCTGCTCGAAAATTTTTCCGCGCTGAACCTCTCCGATAAAGTCCGGGCCGTCTCCGCCCGGTTCGACGACCCGGTGATTCGCGAGCTGGTCAAGGACATGTGCCTGCCGCGCGGCCTGCGCCAGGATGTGTTTGTGCGTGGGGCGCGCCGTCTGCTGCCAGAGCAGCGCGACGAGGCGCTCGGCAAATTCGTTCTCGGTCTCTTATGTCCCGAGCCGGAGTTCAGCTGGGAATTCGATGTGCCAACCGGTCGGGCGACGCTTGACCGCGGCTTTTTCGGCCCGATCGTCAAGGCACTCGGGCAAGGCCCGCGGCGCGTCCACGATCTGCTCGCGCTGCCGGACCTGCCCCGGCGCGACAATCCGAGCGAGCTCGTCGGCATGCTGGTCGGCACCGACCAGGCGCTGCCGATGCTGGCACCGCCCGGCGCGCCGGACCCGCAGGTGACCCGGTTCAACCGATTGGCGGCACAGCGCTTGGCGCATCGCGGCAACCTTAACAGCGGCATCGCGCTTGCCGCTTTCGGCACCGGGGCGCCGCTCCCATGCACGATGCTCGATCTGTTTGTGGCCGTCCGGCTCGGGGAGGAGCGCACGCCCAATCCCGCAGGTTGGGCCGCGACGCTTGGCGCCGCCCAGCCGGAAGCCGAACAGGACCGGCTGCGCAGCTTCATCGAGCGTCTGATCGTCGCGCGCGCCCCGGTCTGGCGCCGCCTTGGCGGGCTTGCCGCCGCCCCGCCGTGAGCGGTCCGACCCGGGGCGGCGGCATCGTGCTATATCGTGCCGATGCCTGATCCGGATTCCCCGTCGCCAGCGCCGGAAGACGGCCAGGAGGCGACGCGTCTGTTTGCCACACGGGGAGCGGCAAAAAGCACGGTCCTGCAATCGGGGACCGTGCTCGGCAACACCTATGTCATCGGGGCTTTGCTCGGCCGGGGCGGCATGGGCGAGGTCTATCGCGCGACGCATGTCGAGCTTGGGACCGAGCATGCGATCAAAATCATGCTGCCGAGCCTCGCCGACGACCCAAAAATCGTCCAACTGTTCCGCGAGGAAGCGCGCAAGCTCGGCCGGGTCAACAACGATGCGATCGTCAATTACGAGGGGTTTTTCCGCGACGAGCACGGACTGCGCTATCTGGTCACCGAGTTTGTCCACGGCGAATCGCTGCAGCAGGTTCTGCACCGCCGACGCCTCGAGCCGGAGGAGGTGCTGCGGCTGCGTGACCGGCTGGCCTCGGGCCTCGCGGCGGCGCACGAGATCGACATCGTCCACCGCGACGTCTCGCCGGAAAACGTCCTGTTGCCCGAGGGTCGGGTGGATCGAGCCAAGCTGATCGATTTCGGCATCGCCAAAGCGATGGGCCCCAAGGCGATAAGTTCGGCGAACGCGACCGTGCTCGGCGGCGAATTCGCCGGCAAATACTCCTATGTCTCGCCGGAGCAAATCGGGCTGTTTGGCGGCAGGGTCGATTTGCGATCGGACATCTACAGCCTCGGCCTGGTGCTCGCGGCTGCCGCGATCGGCTTTGGCAGAAAGCTCGATATGGGCTCCTCGGCGGCGACGATGATCGCCGCCCGGCAGCGGGTGCCCGATCTCTCGGAGGTGCCGGCGCCGCTGCGCCCGGTCATAGCACCAATGCTGGCGCCCCGGCCCGACGACCGCCCACCCTCGATGCGCGCCTTGCCGGGCGGTGTCGGCGACCGTCTGCGGGCCTCGGTCTCCGGGTTGGGCGCCGTCCCCGTGGAATCGTCAAGACGGCGCGCATTCCTGGCGCTTGCGGCGGCCGCCGGCTTGATTGCGCTGATTGTCGCAGCGCTGGCGATGCTGCGGGTGCTGAGGCCGCCGCCCTCGACCGATGAGCTGCGCGCCAGCCTCGCGGCAGCGACCGCCGGATACCACTGCGCATCGCTCGATTACACGCTCGGCCCCGACCGATCCGCGCGCGTATCCGGCTATGCGGCGACTCCCGGCGATATCGCTCGGCTGCGGCATGCGGTCGACGGCATCGGCGGCATCACCAAGGTGGATTTCGCTGTCGGCCTTCGCGTCTGGCCCTATTGTCAGGCGCTGGCAATTCTGCAGCCCTTGATGCAACACCAGCCGCGGGTGGCCGCGACCGTTTCGCTGTCGCCCTGGGGCGAGGCGCATCTCGGCCAGCCCCTCTACGTCGATGCGCGCGCGCCGAGCTTTGATGGATACATTTATGTCGATTACTTCGATGGCGAAGGCGACGTGCTCCACCTGTTTCCCAACAGCGAGGACCGGTTGAACTTCAGGCCGGCGCAAAATCATTGGGTTCTGGGCAAGCCGCCGCTGGCGAGGTGCTGGATTCTCGGCGGCCGCACCGGCGAACAGCTGATCACCCTGATTGCCACCGCCGAGCCGCTCTTCCCCGACCGACGGCCGGAAGCGGAGAACGCTCGGGACTATCTTCCGGCGCTGTCGCAGGCGATCGCCGATTTGCCCCGAGGCCGGAGCACCGCCGTGACCGACTTCTTTCAGCTGGGCGCCGCACCGCCCCTTGCGTCTCGCGTCGATGGCTGCCGCTCGTAAGGCGATATTCCCTTACCTGCCCTTGCACGGCGGCGGATAACCGGTCGCTGGCGGCCTTGACAGGCTTGGGGCGCCTCACTACGGTGCGCCGCGCCCTGGCGGCAGCGCGCCCATGGCGGGAGTTGGATGGCTAGGCTTCCCTGAATGAGCGAAGATCCGCCGCCGGATCCGCTGGCCCGGCTCGGCGAAAAGATCGACAGCGCGCAGCGTGAGCGGCTTCGTCAGCAAGGATCCCGGCGCGGCAACGCCCCGCCGAGCGGGGTCGGGCTCGGGATGCGGATGGCGACCGAGCTTGCGGCTGCGCTGATCGTCGGGCTGGCGCTCGGCTGGGGCGTCGATCGCGTTTTTGGAACCCGGCCTTGGGGCCTGATCGTGTTCTTCTTCCTCGGCGCGGCCGCGGGCATGGTCAATGTGTTCCGGGCCGCGATCGGCGTGGGATATGAGAGGGTGCCGCCAGGGGCGCGCAAAGGCGATCGGTCACCGCCGGAATAGGCGCGGCCTGCGGCAAGATATTGGTTTGGGGGACGACATTGGCGGCGACTGCGGCACCTCTCGAGCAATTCACGATAAAGCGACTGATTCCGCTCCATATCGGCTCGATCGACATCTCGTACACGAATTCGGCGATGTTGATGACGATTGCCGTGGTGCTGGCCACTTGGCTCTTGGTCGGGGCGACCGCCCGCCGTGCCTTGATCCCCGGCCGGCTGCAATCGATCGCCGAGCTGCTCTACGAGTTCGTGCTCGGCATGGTCCGGGAAAACGTCGGTGCCGAGGGCCAGGCCTACTTCCCGCTGGTCTTCTCGATTTTCATCTTCATCCTGTTTGGCAACCTTCTCGGACTGATCCCCTACAGCTTCACCTTTACCGGCCAGATCGTGGTCACGTTCGCGCTGGCGGTGTTCGTCTTCGTCTTCGTGACCCTGCTTGGGCTGGTCCTGCACGGGTTCCGTTTCTTCACTTTTTTCTTTCCGCCGGGCGCGCCAATCCTGCTGATGCCATTGCTGGTGCCGATCGAGATCATCTCCTACCTGACGCGGCCGGTCAGCCTCAGCCTGCGGCTGTTCGCCAACATGCTGGCCGGACACACGATGCTGGCGGTGTTCGCCGGATTTACCGTGGCGCTCGGCTTTTTGGGATTTCTGCCGATCTCGTTCAATGTCTTTTTGATCGGCCTCGAGGTCGTGATCAATATCTTGCAGGCCTATGTCTTCGCGATCTTGACCTGCCTTTATTTGAGCGACGCCATTCATCTCCACTGATCGGCCGGTATCTGCCGCCGATTGCGCTCACCCCCCAGCCCCCTTCGGAAAGGACCAGAAAACATGGACCCAGCTGCCGCCAAGTTTCTCGGCGCCGGCCTCGCGGCGATCGCGCTGGCCGGTGTCGGCGTCGGCATCGGCAACGTCTTCAGCGCGCTGGTCACCTCGATCGCGCGCAACCCGGCTGCTCGCGACCAGGTGTTCGGTATCGGCATGCTCGGCTTCGCGCTGACCGAGGCGGTGGCGTTCTATGCGCTGATCGTCTCGCTGCTGCTCTTGTTCGTGCTCTGAGCGGCGACGATCGGGACTTTCGACGCGAGACGTTCGACGGGGCGCGCCAAGCATGCCGCAGCTCGATATGACGACCTTTGCGCCGCAGCTATTCTGGCTGGCGGTCACGTTCCTGGTTCTCTACCTGCTGATGCACCTGTTGGCGCTGCCGCGGGTGGGCGCGGTGATTGCGGCGCGCCGCCAACGGCTCGACGACGATCTCGCCCGCGCCGCGGAGATCCGTGAGCAGGCTGAGGCGGTCATGACCGCCTACGAGGCCAGCTTGGCGGCGGCTCGGACGCAGGCGCATGAGGCGATCCGGGAAACCGCGGAACGGGTCGCGGCCGAGGCGGCCGTGCGGCAGCGGCAGCTCGGCGAAAGCCTGGCGGAGCAGACCAAGGCGGCAGAGCTGCAGATCGCCGCGGCCAAGCAGCAGGCCTTTGCCGAAATTCGCGGCGTTGCTGTCGATGTTGCCCGCGCGCTCACTCAGAAGCTGACCGGCGCCGAGGCGGACGAGCCTCTCTTGGGCAACGCGGTCGACCGCGCGGTTGCCGACAGGGGTGGCTGATGCCGCATCTCTTCAGAGATCCGGAGTTCTGGGTCCTCGTTGCCGTCGTCATGTTCATCATCATAGTGTGGAAACCGGGACGGCGATCGCTGCTCGGCGGGCTCGACGCCCGCGCCACCCGGATCGGGGACGAGCTCGATGCGGCGCGCAACCTGCGCGAGGAGGCCGAGCGGGCCTTGGCCGCCTGCCAGCAGAAAGAGCGCGCGGCGGCCGCGGAAGCCGAGGCCATCGTCGCTCATGCCAGGGCCGAGGCCGAGCGCATCGCCGCGCAATCGGCACGCGATCTCGAAGATTTGCTGCAGCGGCGCCAACGCTTGGCCGAGGAGCGGATCGCTCAGGAACAGGCGAACGCGGTTGCCGAGATCCGCTCGGTTGTGGTCGATGTCGCGATCTCGGCCGCACGCCGGGTCATCGCCGCAGAGCTCGGCAATGAGCAGGGTGCCGCGCTGATCGATGCCGGGATCGCGGCGCTGCCGCATCAGCTGCAATAGGATCGGCCGCCTCACCTCGGCGCGATGCCCGTCCCGGTGACAGCGCAAAACCAAGGAGGCGTTTCATGGCGTTAAGAATTTACGGGGTCGCACGCTCGCGGGCGTTTCGCACCTTGTGGATGGCGGGCGAGCTCGGCCTCGATTACCAGCACATCAAGCTCGATTTCGCCGACGGCAGCACCCGCCGGCCGGACTATCTCGCGATCAACCCCAACGGCCATGTCCCCGCGATCGACGATGACGGCTTCAGATTGTGGGAGTCGATGGCGATCAATCCCTATCTCGCCAAAAAGCACGGCAGCGGCGCCGGCGGCCTCTATCCGCACGGTCTCGAGGGCGAGGCGCGGGCGTGGCAATGGAGCTTCTGGGGAATGACCGAAATCGAGCGGCCGGCGCTCGCCGCTCTGCTGAACCGCATTGGTCCCGAGGACCAGCGCGACGCCGCCGCCGCCGATGCGGGCGAGCGCGCGCTGGCTGCTCCGCTGAAGGTGCTCGATGCCGCGGTCGCCGCGACGCCCTACCTGCTCGGCGATCGGTTCACCGTCGCCGATCTCAACGTCGCCGCGATCCTCGCCTGGGCGCGCCAGGCGCGCGTCAGCTTCGCCGCCGTTCCGCATGCCGAGGCCTGGCTGAAACGCTGCCACGACCGCCCGGCGGCGCAGGCTGCGCGGCAGCTGCAGCGCGCATAAACCGCCCGGCAGGTTGCGCGATCGTCGTTACGCGGCTAGCCTGAGCGCGTTCGACAGCGGGGACCAACGGATGGCGACACGGCTGACGCGCCGCACGGCCATGGCTTTCGGATTAGTAGGGCTAGCCCGGATATCTCACCGGGCGGCTGCTGATGTTGGATTTTCTGACGTATCAGGCTGCTTGTCGGGGTTTTGGGGCCGCGAGCCTGGCGTTTTGAGCCTGTCGGGGCGCGGCTGAGCGGTCGCAGGGTGAGCGACG
>DASYBC010000154.1:0-2446 GCA_036500965.1 Allostellaceae bacterium
CCCAGTACGTTGAGCATATCGAGCTTAGGACGCGCGTCTAAGCGCGCCGTGACGATCCGTCCGTCGTCATCGCTCAAGTCCAGGAAATGCCATATGAGGTCTTCTAAATTGGCCTCCAACTTACCCCAAGCAATGACCACCCGCCCAGTTGCGTCATAGTGATCGCTCGGGACTTCGCCTGTAAAATGCTGATCGGGGCGAAACTTTTGAAACGGCGGTTTGGGGCGAATAGGCATCTCGTGCTATGCTCCGCGTTATTGAAGGATCAGAGAAGCCGCGACGATCGGCCGCCGAGCCCTGGGAACTTGCCATACTAGCCCGCTTCATTCACCGGGGGCTTGAAACCGCAATTCGGCAGCGCGGCGGCGGCGCGGTTTTCGGTGGCGTTGATAACGCGGCAGTTCGGGTTTGAGTGAGGAGCCGGAGGGTTCGATCTGGGGCAACAGCCCCGTCAGCTATGGCGGCAGCTTGGCGATCTGGCCGGCGAGCATGGTGAAGCCGGCCTGGTAGGGGAAGGCGCTCGGCAGGGCGATCTTGATGCGGGTGACCATCTCGGTCACGCGCGCGGCGACCTTGATCAGGCACAGGCGGATCGTATCGAACTGGGCCTCGCGCCAGAAGGAGTTGCGTGGTGCCAGGTCGCGCAGGCTGAGCATCAGCCAATAGGCGGCGGTATGGATCAACAGGCGGAACTGGTTGGCGGTGGCCTTGCTGCACGAGGTGCGGTCGGAGGCGAGGTGCAGCTTGTGCGCCTTGATTAGGTTCTCGGCCTGCCCGCGCGCGCAATAGACCTTTTCGTAGAGCGATTTCGGCAGGCCCGGCAGGTTGGTGACGATGAACCGGCTGTCGGCCCCCTGGGGTCCGGCCTCGACACGGGCGACGACGCGGCGCTCGACCTTCCAGCTTTTGGCAGCGTAGCGGAAGTCGCCCCAGCGACGGACCTTGTCGCCTTCGCCGGCGAGGCGGCCGAGCGCTGCGTCCTCGGCCAGCGGACCGACCCGGCGCAACAGCACCGGGTTGCCGGCGAGGCCGAAGAGGTAGCCGATGCCCTTGCGTTCGCACCACGCCATCGCCTCCGGCCGGCCGTAGTGGCTGTCGCCGCGCACGAGGATCTCGACCGCCGGCCAGCGGGCGCGGATATGGCCGATGACATGACGCAGCACCAGCGCCACCTCGGCCCCGTGCGGGGTCTTGCCGGGGCGCAGGATGATCGCAACCGGCTTGCCGGTGGTCGCCTCGTAGATGTGGATCGGCAGAAAGCAGCGGCTGTCGTAATGCGCGTTCCACAGCGCCAGTTGCTGGCCGCCGTGGACCCGGTCCTCGGTGTCGTCGATGTCGAGCAGGATGCGCCGCGGCACCGCCTCGAAGCTGTCGCAGAACAGATCGACCATCGCCGCCATCATGCGTTTGAGCGCGGTCGCACCCGGCAGGTTCTCCAGCCGGCTGATCGTCGGTTGCGAGCACAGATCCGCGCCGCTCTCCGGCAGCCGCCCGACCGCCATCTTGAAGGCGGGGTCGGATTTGAGCGCGTCGCAGTCGTTGCCGTCGGGGTAGCCCGCCGCGATCAGGATCGCTCGGTAGCGGATCATCTCGGCAAGGTGGTGCCGCACCCGCTCCGGATCGCGCGGGTCCTCGATGCAGGCGGCCAGACGCTCGGCGATTTTGAGCCGCCCTTCGATCGCCGCCAGCAGCAAGATGCCGGCATCCGAGGTCAGCCGGCCGCCATCGAAACCGACATGCACCGGCTTGCCTGCGACCGCTGGCAAACCCGGCAATATCCCCGTAGTCTCATCCATGGCGGGCGCGAACTCCGGTGCTTCGGTTGATCCGGCTTCAGCAACCAAATCATACACGAAACCAACGGTTTAATACGCTCCCGCCACCCCTTGCAGCGCACCTGATGAATTTTCCGGGCTAGTCGATGTCGTCGTCGCTCAGACCGGCGGCGATCACGCGCGCACGGGCTTCGCTGCGGCCGGGGATCAGTTCGTCGGAATCAATCGTGACCGTGATGCGATCATGTGGATCGAGGCCACGCCGCGCCAGTTCGGCCGCAACTTCACCCACTGTGGTCTCGATCACTTCTGCTTGGCGCGACATGAGGCTGTTCCTAGGCACCCTTTCAGGTCTACGCACGCACAGCGTCAAATCCCACTCTCCTCGGCAGCCCGTAGGTGGATCGAACCCGCCATGATGCCGACGCGACCCGCGCCGGGTTGCGCTACGCTCTACCCGCCCTACCAACTAATTCGGGAACTCTCGTATTTACTTGAATACGACAGTAATATTTCCGAATGGTGTAGGAACACCTATAGGCTGTTCTCTACCAAGGTCGCGGGCGATGGCGACATTAATCGGAAATTTATAAGGTTGAGGCGCTGGAGGACCGCCTTGCACGATTGAAATTCCCCCAGGGATAAATACCTCTACATTGACATCAAGCAAA
>DASYBC010000155.1:0-70916 GCA_036500965.1 Allostellaceae bacterium
GGTGCAAAAAGCATCGTCGCCGGACTACACTCTGTCGGCATCGGGGACCTCCTCTGCAACCGGATAAGCCTTTGTCGCAGACGAATTATCCCTCTTTCAGAACCCCGATGCACTCATCCCGGTGAGATATCCGGGCTAGACAAAATCGGGCGGATGGTGCCCGCCCACGCCCTCACCCACCCAGCCCAAGCGGGCTGGGTCCACCCTCTCCCGCACTGCGATCCGGGGGAAGGCGGGTCAGGGCCAGCCGGTATCAAGCGTCAGATTTACACCGGCAAGGCGCGCAAGCCTGCGCTATTGCGGCGGCGGCAGCGGCTCCTGCTGGACCGGCGCGTTTGGGGCTGGCGGCACAAGGGGCGTCGGGTTGGCCGTGGGCGGCGGTGGCGGCGCGAAGTAGGGGTAGGGCGGTTGGCTCGGATAGGGGTACGGCGGATAGGGGTAATAGCCGCCCGTGTATGGGTCGTAATAGCACCCGGACAACGCGCCCGCGCCGACCAAAAGAACCAGCATCGCCAGCCACAATCGAAACCGTCGCATCAACCACCTCGCTACGTTGCTTGCCCCTGGCCGGTAAAATTGGGGCGGCGCTTTTCGAGAAAGGCGCGCACCCCTTCGACAAAATCCTCGGTCGCGGCACAGGCGGCAAAGCTTTCGGCTTCACGCCTCAGCTGCGCCGCGAACGCCTCGCCGATCGTCTGCTGCAGCAGCGCCTTGGTGCGCGCATAGGCCGCAATCGGCCCGGCGGCAAGCTGTTCTGCCAGCGCCTCGGCCTCGGTGGCGAGCCGGTCTGGCGCCGCCAGCCGGTTGACGATGCCGAGCGCCACGGCCCGGCGCGCATCGAAGCGCTCGCCGAGGAGTGCCAGCTCGCTCGCCAGCTTGAGTCCGACGGTCGCCGGCAGCAGCGCCGTCATGCCGCCATCGGGGCTGGTGCCGAGATGGATGTAGCCGCAGGCGAAGACCGCATCCTCGGCGGCGATGGCGAGATCGGCGGCGAGGACGAGGCTCAAGCCGAAGCCGGCCGCGGCGCCTTGCACCGCGGCGACGACCGGCTTCGGCATATGTCGCAGCCGGGTCAATAGCGGGTGCAGCGCATCGACGGTTCGATAAAGCTCCTGTCGCCGCTGCTCCGGCGGCAGCCCAATCAGCTCGCCGAACATCGCGATATCGCCGCCGGCGCAAAAATGGGTGCCCGCGCCGCGCAACAGCACGGCCCGCGCCGCCTGATCCTCGGCTGCTTCGGCGGCGGCGGCGGCGAGTGCTGCGATCGTGTCGCGATCGACGGCGTTGAGGATTTCCGGCCGGTTCAGGACGATCTCCAGCACTGCGCCGCGTCGTTCGACGATCACCTTAGGCATTGCTCGGCTCCCCGTCCGCTCAGGCTTATCATGCGGCGCCTTTCTGCGGAGACCATAGCATGGCCCACACGATCCTGCGCGGCGGCCGGGTGCTCGACATCGCCGCGGGCACGGCCGAGCTCGCCGACATCCTGATCGAGGGCGACACGATCCGCGAGATCGGTCCGCCCGGCTGCGCCGCACCCGAAGGGGCGATCGAAATCTCCGCTGTCCGCCGACTGCTGCATCCGGGCCTGGTCAACGCCCACACCCATGGCCACGGCAACCTCGCCAAGGGCATGGGCGACCGCTGGACGCTCGAATTGCTGCTGACCGCGGCGCCGTGGATCACCGGCAACCGCAGCCGCGACGACCGCTATCTGTCGACCCAGCTTGGCGCGGTCGAGATGGTCATGAAGGGCTGTACGGCGTGCTATGATCTGTCGTTCGAATGGCCGCTGCCGACAGTCGAAGGGCTGGCGCTGACGGCGCAGGCCTATGCCGATGTCGGCATGCGCGCGGTGCTGGCGCCGATGGTCGCCGACCGCAGCTTTTACGAGGCGATCCCCGGGCTGATCGAGGCGATGCCATCGGCATTGCAGGCGTGCGTCGCCGAATTGCGGCTGCCGCCGGCCGAGGCCACGCTTTCGGCGATCCGCGCCGCATTCGCCGATTGGCGGTTCGACCGCGACCAGATCCGCCCGGCAGTCGCGCCGACGATCCCGCATCATTGCTCCGACGGGTTCATCCGCGGCTGCGCCGAACTCGCCCGCGACTTCGATGTCGGGCTGCACAGCCATGTCGCCGAATCGAAAGTGCAGGCGGTGACCGGCGTTCGGCTCTACGGCATGACCCAGACCGCGCATCTCGACCGGCTGGGTGTGCTCGGGCCGCATTTCACCGTGGCGCACGGGGTTTGGCTCGACGATGACGACATGGCCCGGCTCGGCGGCCACGGCGCTTCGGTCGCGCACAATCCCGGCAGCAACATGCGGCTTGGCGGCGGGCTCGCCGACAGCCGGGCGATGCTCGAACGCGGGGTCAATCTCGGCATCGGCACCGACGGCGCCAATTGCTCGGACAATCAGAACATGTACGAGGCGATGCGGCTCGCCTCGTTCGTCTCCAAGGTGCGCGGGACTGACTGGCGGCGCTGGCTCTCGACCCGCGAGGCGGCGCTGGCGGCAACCGAAGGCGGCGCCCGAGCGCTGGGGCTCGAGGGCCGGATCGCGCCGGGCTACAAGGCCGATATCGTCATGCTCGACCTCGACCACCCGAACTGGCTGCCGTTGAACGACCCGGTCAACCAGCTGGTCCATACCGAGGACGGCGGCGCCGTCGCCAGCGTCATGATCGGCGGCCGGCTGGTCCTCGACAACCGGCGGCTGGTGAGCGTCGATCTCGGGCGACTGCGCCAGCGCGTGGAGGCGGCGCGCGACCGGCTCGCCGCCGCCAATGCCGACAACCGCCGCCTTTACGAGGCGCTCGAACCGGTGGTCGGCAGCCATTGCCCCGCGCTCGCCCGCGCGCCCTACCCCATCGATCGCTACGGCGCGCGCCTCGGCTGAGGATGCGGCGCGGAGCGAGGCGTCCGACAGCGCTGCTGCTGGCCGCAGTGCTGGCCGGCGTAGCCGCGCCGGCGGCAGCACGGATCGACTGGGCGAAGGCCCGGCTCGTCACCGTGACGGCGGTCGATTACCGCTTTGTGCCGAACCGCCTGGTGTTTCGCCGCGGCGTCCCGTATCGGCTGCATGTGGTCAATCGCGGGAAGGAGCTGCACGAGCTGCACGCGCCGGCGTTTTTGACGACGGCTGTGATCCGCAATCCGGCGGTGCTGAATCAGGAGCGCACCGAAATCGTGCTCCAGCCGGGCGAGCAGAAGGATCTCTATCTCGTCCCCAAACGGCCGGGCCGTTACGACATGCGCTGCCCCGACCACGACTGGGCCGGCATGACGGGGGACATCACTGTCAAGTGATCGGTCTCGGTCGCGGCGAGGGCCCGTTCCTCAGCCGGCGACATAACGGCGCTCGCCGGTCGAGGGATGATAATAGACGGTGACGAACTGGCCGGTTTCGGGATCGACAAAGCGTTCCTCGGTGGCGATCCACCCAGGCCCCGGGCGACCGTTGGCGACGCGCTTGTAGCGCCAGCGCTCGAACAGAGCGGCGACGAGCAGCACGAGGCCGGGGAGCGCCAGGCGCCAGGCGACGCCGATGCCGCAGCCGGCCTGCGCGGCTGCCGCCGCAGCCCCTAATAGGGCCAGGCCGATAACCAGCAGTGCCGCGCGCAACACCGGCAGGCTCATCCAGACCCGCTCATCCGGGCAGGCGTTCGACGACCGCGGCCGTGTCGTAGGCGACGATCTCGCTCATCGTCTGGCCGATCTCGGCCGAATCGAAGCGCATCATCAGGATCGCGTTGGCGCCCATCGCGGTGGCGTTTTCGACAAGGCGGTCGATCGCGTGGCGCCGCGCCTCCTCCAGCAGCAAGGTGTATTCGTGGATTTCGCCGCCGACGATCGAGCGTAGCCCGGCCATCAGATTGCCGCCGAGCCCGCGGCTCCTGACGACGACGCCAAAGCATTGGCCCTTGATTTCGGTCACCTGATGCCCGGCGAGGTTTTCGGTGGTGACGACCAGCATGCTGTTCTCCCGATTGATGGATGTTGCGGTTTGGTTTGCTTGCCGCTGGCATCGCGAGCCTCGGATTGCGGCGTCGTCGTAAGCTCGCTTATGATCATGCTTCCTTACTAAGCTGCAACCCTGCAATGATCAAACGCTTGGTTGCGGGCCGAGCCGCCGGGGCGCTAGGCTGCGCCGTGAGGTATCGGGAGAGGAGCGGCGATGGCGGCGGGCACGGAATGGACCCGGAGCGAGATCGAGCTGGCCGGGGGAAAGGTGCATTTCGCCCGCGCCGGCAGCGGGCGCCCGGTGGTGGTGCTGCATCACGACACCGGCAGCCCCGATCGGCTCGAATTTTACGATGCGTTGGCGACCCGGTTCGACGTGATCGTGCCGCACCACCCGGGCTATGGGAAATCCGAGCGCCCGCAATGGCTGCGCAGCGTGCGCGACGTCGCCGTCATCCACCAGTGGCTGCTGGCCGATCTCGGGATCGAGCGCGCCTCCTTGGTCGGGCTCGGCTTTGGCGGCTGGATCGCGGCGGAAATGGCGACAATGGCGCCCACCGCGCTGCACCGGCTGGTGCTGGTGGGTGCCATGGGGCTGAAGCCGCCCGAGGGCGACATCTTCGACCAGGCGATCGTCAGCTATCTCGACTATGCCCGCGCCGGGTTTCACGACCAGGCCGCGTTCGCCCGGATTTATGGCGATGTGTCGACCGACCAGCTGGTCGAGTGGGACATCTGTCGCGAGATGTGCTTTCGCATCGCCTGGAAGCCCTACATGTACAGCCAGACGCTGCCGCATCTCTTGGGCGGGGTGAAGGCGCCGGCATTGGTGGTGTGGGGCGACGACGACAAGATCGTGCCGAGGAGCGCCGGCGAGCTCTATGCGGCGGCATTGCCCAAGGCGCGGTTCGAGATCGTGCGTGGCTCCGGGCATTGCGTCGAGATGGAGCAGCCGGAGGCGCTGGCGCAGCTGGTCGGCGGCTTTATCGCCGAGAATTAGCGCGCCGGCCGGCCGCCGCGGCGCGGCGCTGGACGACAGGAACAGGAGGAAATCATGCATGTGATGTATTTCACCGAGCAGCCGATGTCCGCCTATCCGGCCGATATCGGCCTCGAATTCGGCGCCACCGCACTGATGTTCTCGAACAAGTATTACGATCCGGTTGCCGGCAGCCGACTCTATAACGAATATCTCGAGCAGTACATTTACGCCGAGGAGATGGGCGTCGAAGGCTTCATGCTGAACGAGCACCACAATGCGCCGTTCTGCATGCAGTCGAAGTGCAACATCTTCGCCGCGATCCTGGCCGCGGTCACGAAGAAAGCGAAGATCGTGCTGCTCGGCAACCCACTGCCGCTGGCCGAGAATCCGGTGCGGCTCGCCGAAGAATTGGCGATGATCGACATGATCTCGAAGGGCCGCCTCGTCTCGGGTTTTGTCCGCGGCGGCGGCCAGGAGCAGCTCGCCAACGGGGTCAGCCCGGCCTACAACCGTGAGCGTTTCGAGGAGGCGCACGACCTGGTGGTCGCCGCCTGGACCCGGCAAGGGCCGTTCCGCTGGGAGGGCACGCATTACCAGCACCGCGTCGTTAATCCGTGGGCGGTGCCATTGCAGAAGCCCTATCCGCGGGTCTGGATCCCGGGCGTGCTCTCCAAGGAGACGATCATCTGGGCGGCGAAGCAGCGCTATCCCTATATCGCGCTCAACACCTCGATCGAGGCGACCAAGAACATCTGGAAGCTCTATGACGAGGTCGCGCTGGAGATGGGCTATGAGGCGGGGCCGCAGAACCGCGGCTATCTGCAGCAGGTCCATGTCTCCGACAGCGAAGAAAAGGCTGAGAAGAATGCCCGCCAGTTCCTGTGGATGCAGGGCGAGTTCACTGGGCTCGCCCATCCGGTGTGGTCGAGCCCGTCGGGCTATTTCTCGCCGGAGCACCGCCGCCAGTTCGTCGAGTTCGCGGTCGGCCGGGCGGAGAGCCCGCGCGGGCGCCCAACCTTTGAAAAGCAGGTCGCCGACGGCCGGGTGATCTTCGGCACGCCGAAGACGGTGATCCCGAAGATGCGCCACATCCTCGAGGAGACCCGGCCCAGCATCTATGGGCTGTGGGGCAATGACGGCAATGTCAGCAACGAGGATGCGCGCACCTGCATCCGCCTCTTGGGCCAGGAGGTGATGCCGGCGATGCGCGAGATCGGCAAGGAATTGGGCCTGACCGACCCGTTCGAGGCCGACGCCCCGGTGCACCTCAAATACTCGACCGATCTCAAGCAGATGCCGCAGGCGGCGGAGTAGCGGGGGCGGAGCCAGTACCGCGGGCGTCCCGCCCGCTCTTCCGCCGATGTCGAGCGCCGACCACGCCGGCTGGCGCTCGCGCGGCTATCTTCCACATCTAGACGCGCCCGAACTCGTCCAGCACCTCGTCTTCCGGCTCGCCGACAGCCTTCCGGCGCGATTTAAGGACGAGATCATCGGGTGTCCCCCGGCAACGCGCGCCGAAGCTTTGGACGCGGCTTTGGACCAAGGGCTCGGTCGCCGGGATTTGGCGATCCCGGAAATCGCGGCTCTCGTGCAACGCGCGCTGCTGCGATTCAACGGCGATCGCTACGCGCTTATCGCTTGGTGCGTGATGCCGAACCACGTCCATTCGCTGATCGAAACCCGAGAGGGCCATAGGCTCGATCGGATCGTCCATTCGTGGAAATCGTATACAGCCAAAAAAGCCAATCGGCTTCTGGATCGCGCCGGACCTTTCTGGGCGCCAGAATATTTCGACCGCTATATGCGGGACAACGCGCATTTGGCCGCGACGCGGGCCTACATCGAAGCAAATCCGGTCAAAGCCGGCTTGTGCCGAGATGCCAGTGATTGGCCGTTTTCGTCGGTGTCGATGCAATAGTGCGGGCGAGACGCCCGCGGTCCAAATCGGTGAGCGAGTGGGACCGGATCGCTGGGGTTCCGCAGGGGCATCTCCCGCGCTAAGGTCCGGGCCGGCGCACCGCACCGAGCGGACTGAATGACGGAGGCCGACGAATGAGCGAGGATTTCGCCGGCAAGATCGCGTTGGTCACCGGTGGCGGCAACGGGATCGGGGCGGCGACTTGCCGCGCCTTTGCCGGGCGCGGGGCGCGGGTCGCGGTGCTCGATCGCGACGCTGCGGCGGCCGAGCGTGTTGCGGTCGAGATTACCGGACAAGGCGGCCGGGCCGAGGCGTACCCGCTCGACGTCAGCAATCGCGAGGGCTTTGCCCGGCTCGCCGCGGCGATCACCGAGAGCGCCGGCGGCATCGACATCCTGGTCAACGGCGCCGGCGTCACGGTGCGGCGCATGATCGGCGAGATGGGGGCCGAGGATTGGGACCGGGTCATCGCCGTCAACCTGACCGGCGCCTTCAACGGCATCCGCGCGGTCCTGCCGCATCTGCGGGCGCGCGGCGGCGGCGCCATCGTCAATGTCGCCTCGATCGCCGGGCAGCGAATCTCGTTTGGCGGCACCGCGAATTATTCGGCGTCGAAGGCGGGCCTCTTGGGGCTGACCCGGCACGCCGCCTATGAACTGGCGCCCGACCGGATCCGCGTCAACGCGGTGTGCCCGGGCCCGACCGCGACCGCGTTTGGCGGCGCTGCCCCGACCGCGGAGAGCAAGGCGGCGCGCTCGCAGAAAATCCCGCTCGGCCGCATGTGCGAGCCCGAGGACATCGCCGACCCGATCCTGTTTCTGGCCGGCGACATGGCACGGATGATCACCGGGGTGGCGCTGACCGTCGATGGCGGCGTCTTGATCAAGAACGACACGCCCTACGAGGAATATTTCCGGCCGAGATAGCGGGCGCCCGAAGTTCGGAGCTGGAGCATGCCGCAGCGGACAGCGGCGCCTTGAAGTCGGCAGCCGCAACAGGCATGGTGCCGGGCGCTCGCGCATTTGGCGCGGAGCGGGATCGGTCGAGGGGCGGCAGTCGATGAACGGCGCGGAAAGCCTGGTGCGCACCCTGGTCGGCGGCGGCGTCGATGTGTGCTTTGCCAATCCCGGCACTTCGGAGATGCATTTTGTCGCCGCACTCGACCGGGTCGAGGGCATGCGCTGCGTGCTCGGCCTGTTCGAGGGGGTGGTGACCGGGGCGGCCGACGGCTACGCGCGGATGAGCGAAAACCCGGCGGCGACCCTGCTGCATCTCGGCCCCGGCCTGGCCAACGGGCTCGCCAATATCCACAACGCCAACAAAGCCTCATCGCCGATGGTCAACATTGTCGGCGACCACGCCACGTATCACCGCAAATATGACGCGCCCTTAACTTCGGACATCGAGGGGCTGGCGCGGCCGTCCTCGCATTGGGTCAAGACCTCGCCCAGCGCCAAAGCGATCGCCGCCGACGGCGCCGCTGCGATCGCCGCCGCGCGCCAATTGCCGGGGCAGATCGCGACCCTGATCCTGCCGGCCGACACGGCCTGGAACGAAGGCTCGGGCCCAGCCGAGGTGGCGCGCGCCGAGGCGCCGGAGCCGGTGTCGGCGGAGGCGGTGAGCGGAGCGGCGCGCGCGCTGCATTCGGGCGAGCCGTGCCTGATCCTCTTAACCGGCCGGGCGCTGCGCGAGGAGGGGCTCGACCTCGCCGGCCGCATCGCCGCCAGGACCGGCGCGCGGCTGATGGCGCAGGGCTCGAACGCGCGCACCCAGCGCGGCCGCGGCCGGGTGTTTGTCGAGCGGGTCCCTTATGTCGTCGACCAGGCGGTCCGAGTGCTCGCCGGGCTGAAGCACATCATCCTGGTCGGTGCCAAGATGCCGGTCGCGTTTTTCGCTTATCCCGACAAGCCGAGCCTGCTCTCGCCGCCTGACGCGCAGGGCCATGTGCTGGCCCGGCCGGGCCAGGATCCGATCGGCGCGCTCGAAGCCTTGGCCGACGCGGTCGGCGCGCGCGCGACCCCGGCGGCAGTGGTCAACGATCGGGCGCCGGCAAAGGCCATTGGAACGATCACCCCCGAGGCGCTCGGCGCCTCGCTCGGCGCGCTGCTGCCGGAGAACGCGATCGTCGTCGACGAGGCGGTGACGACCGGGCGCGGCTTTTTCGCGCCGACCCGCGCGGCGGCGCCGCATGACTGGCTCTCCAACATGGGCGGCTCGATCGGCTTGGGCATGCCGCTGGCGACCGGCGCCGCGGTCGCCTGCCCCGACCGCAAGGTGATCACCTTGGAGGGCGACGGCAGCGCGATGTACACATTGCAGGCGTTGTGGACGCAGGCGCGCGAGGGGCTCGACGTCACCACTCTCCTATTCTCCAATCGCAGCTACCAGATCCTGAAGGGCGAGCTCGCCAATGTCGGCGCCGGCAATCCCGGCCGAAAGGCCCTCGACATGCTCGACCTCGACCGCCCCGACCTCGATTTTGTGTCCCTGGCCAAGGGTATGGGCGTCCCCGGCGCGCGGGTGACGAGCATGGAGGAGTTCAACCGCCGCCTGGCCGACGGGATTGCCGCACCCGGGCCGTTTCTGGTCGAGGTGGTGTTCTGAGCGGAACCTTCGCGCGCACTGCCGTGTTTCGCGGCCAGGGACCTTCAATTTGTGGCGGCGAATGACAGCGGCGTCGAGCTTGCGCGAACCCGAACCTGATGCCGTGCGCGAAGGGCTGCGCATCTATAATCTCTTTCCGACATTAGCCGGCACCACCCGGCAATGGGCCGAGCATCTGCCGCGGATCGCGGCGATGGAGTTTAATGCCGTTTACGTCAACCCGTTTCATTATCCGGGCTTTTCCGGCAGCCTTTACGCGGTCAAGGACTATTACCGGCTGAACCCGCGTTTTCGCGGCGATGAACGGGCCGACGACGACAGCTTGCTGCGCGATTTCACCCGGGCGGCGGATGCCAACGGGCTGCGCGTGATCATGGATCTCGTGGTCAACCATACCTCGAAGGACAGCGAGCTGGTGGCCGACCACCCGCAATGGTTCGCCCATGACGCGCGCGGCGAGATCGTGTCGCCGTTTGCCACCGACCCCGCCGATCCGAGCCGCAAGACCGTGTGGGGCGACCTCGCCGAGCTCGATTACCAGGGGCCGCAGCGGCCCCAGCTCGTCGGCTATTTTCAGGATTTGGTGCGCCACTATGTGGGTCTCGGCTTTGGCGGCTTCCGCTGCGACGCGGCCTATAAGGTGCCGGCCGAGGTGTGGCGCGGCCTGACCGCCGCTGCCAGGGCTGCGGCGCCCGGAGTGGTGTTCTGCGCCGAGACAGTCGGCGCGCCCCAGGAGGCGGTGCTGGCGCTGGCCGATGCCGGGTTCGACTATCTTTACAACAGCGTCAAATGGTGGGATTTCGAGAGCCCGTGGCTGCTCGAGCAATATGAGGCGTTTCGCCATATAGCACCCTCGATCGGCTTTCCCGAGAGCCACGACACCCCGCGGCTGGTGACCGAGCTGCGCGCCGCCGGCGTCCCCGAAAGCGAGATCGAGCCGCGCTATCGCCAAGCTTATGCCTTCGCCGCGGCATATTCGGCGGGTGTGCTGATGCCGATGGGGTTTGAATACGGCTGGGGGCGGCAGCTCGAGGTGGTGATGCGAGGCGACGCGCCGCCCGAGCCGCGGCGCTTCGACCTGGGTCCGTTTATCGCCGATGTCAATGCGATCAAGCGGGAGATCCCGGCCTTGAACGAAGAAGGCCCGCAAATCCTGCTGCCGAGCGGCGACGACAAGCTGATCGTGCTGCAGCGCGAGACCGACAGCGGCGATGACCGGGCCTTTATCGCGGTGAACCGGGACCGGCGCCGCGCGCGCGAGATCGCGCCGGAGATTTTCGCTGCCGACGGCCTTGGCGAGGGATCGGAAACCGCGATGCCGGTGACTGCGTTGGTGGTCCCGCCGCTTGCTGTGCGGGTGCTGCACGTCGGCCGGGTGCAGGCCGAACCCGCCGCAATGCATCCACTGTGGCGGCCGGAAACCCGGATTGCGATCGAGGAGGTCTATCCCGAGCTCGATGGCGGCCGCTACCCGGTCAAACGCATCGAGGGCGAGATTTTCGAGGTCTGGGCCGATTTGTTTCGCGATGGGCACGACCAGCTGCGCGCCGTCGTTAAATACCGGCGCGAGGGCGCGGTGTGGCGCGAAACCCCGCTCGCCTTCTTTGACAATGACCGCTGGGTCGCCCGCTTTCGCCTCGACCGGGCCGGGCTGTGGCAATACACGATCGAGGCCTGGACCGACCGCTTCGCGAGCTGGCGCGAGGAGGTCGAGAAAAAGCGCGAAGCCGGCCAGCAGGTGGAGCTCGAGGTCGAGGAGGGCAGGGGGATCGTC
Organism: Allostellaceae bacterium; assembly: GCA_036500965.1. GTDB lineage: Bacteria > Pseudomonadota > Alphaproteobacteria > ATCC43930 > CGMCC-115725 > AP-15. The sequence continues at coordinate 11,245 of DASYBC010000155.1, forward strand.
GAGGCGGCGCTGGTCGAAGCCAAGCCCGGTGACGCGTCGGCAATCGGCAAGCTGCTGCGCGAGCTCGATCGCGGCGGCGACGCTGCGCGGGCCGCACTGTTGCTGTCGCCGGCGCTGCGCGAGGTAATGGAGCGGGCGGCGCCGCGCGAGGGGCTGGTGCGCTATGCGCGGGAGCTGGAGGTCGTCGTCGATCGCAAGGCCGCGCGTTTTGCCGCGTGGTACGAAATGTTTCCGCGCAGCCAGGGGCGCGAGCCCGGCAAGGGCGCGACCTTCGACGATTGCATCGCGCGCCTCCCGGAGATCGCGGCGCTGGGGTTCGATGTGGTGTATCTGCCGCCGATCCATCCGATCGGCCGGGTCAACCGCAAAGGGAAAGACAACAGCACTGTCGCCCGGCCGGGCGATCCGGGCAGCCCCTATGCGATCGGGTCGGAAGAGGGCGGGCATTGCGCGGTCAACCCCGAGCTCGGCACGCTCGACGATTTCCGCCGCTTTGTGCGCGCCGCCGCGACGCACGGCATCGAAATAGCACTCGACTTTGCGGTGCAATGCGCGCCGGACCATCCCTGGGTGCGCCAGCACCCGCAATGGTTCCGCTTTCGCCCCGACGGCACGATCAAATACGCCGAGAACCCGCCGAAGAAATACGAGGACATCGTCAACGTCGATTTCGACAACCCGGACCGCGAGGGCCTGTGGGCGGCGTTGCGCGAGATCGTGCTGTTCTGGGTCGGCGAGGGGGTGCGCACCTTTCGCGTCGACAACCCGCACACCAAGCCATTGCCGTTTTGGGAATGGCTGATCCGCGAGGTCAAGCGGCACTGCCCCGAGGCGATCTTTCTGGCCGAGGCCTTCACCCGGCCGAAAATGATGCGCGCCTTGGCGAAAGCAGGTTTCAGCCAGTCCTACACCTATTTCACCTGGCGCAACACCAAACCCGAGCTGATCGAGTACTTGACCGAGCTGACCGGCTACCCGACCAAGGAATATTTTCGCCCCAACTTTTTCACCAACACCCCCGACATCCTACCGGTCTATCTGCAACAAGGGGGCCGGCCGGCGTTCCGGGTTCGGCTGGTGCTGGCCGCGACATTGTCCCCCGCCTATGGGATCTACAACGGCTTCGAATTGTGCGAGAACGAGGCCCTTCCCGGCCGCGAGGAATACGCCAATTCCGAGAAATACGAGTACAAGGTCTGGGACTGGGACCGTCCCGGCAACATCAAGGATGACATCCGCGCGGTCAACCGCTGGCGCCGCGACAACCCGGCGTTGCGGGAATTCGTGAATTTGCGCTTTCTCGATTGTGCCGACCCCGACATCCTGGCTTATCTGAAAATCTCTTCCGACCGGGCCAACGCCGTGGTCGTTATTATCAATCTCGACCCGCACGCGGTTCATGAGGGAACGGTCGAGCTGCCGCTGGCCGAGCTCGGGTTGACGGCCGACAGCGAATTCTCGCTTGAAGAAGCGTTTACCCGATCCATCTTTACCTGCCGCGGCGCATACCCGCAGTTTCGCCTCGATCCTGAGACCAACCCCGCGCTGATTTTTCGCCTGCTTCGCCCAGAGCCCTGATGACCCCACCCGACGATCCCGTTGCTGCCGCGCTGCCGCTGAGCCGCGCGCTGGCCCGCCCCGCGACCTCGGACCCGCTGTGGTACAAGGACGCGATCATCTATCAGTTGCACGTCAAGGCATTTTTCGATGCCGACGATGACGGGATCGGCGACTTTCAGGGGCTGTGCCACAAGCTCGACTATTTGCAGGATCTCGGCGTCACGGCGCTGTGGCTGCTGCCGTTCTATCCCTCGCCATTGCGCGACGACGGCTACGACATCTCGGACTACAAGAACGTCAACCCGTCTTATGGCCGAATGCACGATTTCAAGAATTTCGTGCGCGAGGCGCATCGCCGCAATCTGCGGGTCATCACCGAGCTGGTGATCAACCACACCTCGGACCAGCATCCCTGGTTTCAACGCGCGCGTCAGGCCAAGCGCGGCTCGCATCTGCGCGATTTCTATGTGTGGAGCGACACCGACCAAAAATTTCCGGAAACCCGCATCATCTTTGTCGATACCGAGAAATCGAACTGGGCCTGGGACCCGGTGGCCCAGGCCTATTATTGGCACCGCTTCTATTCGCACCAGCCTGATCTCAATTTCGACAATCCGCGAGTGTTCCGCGCGGTCGCCGACGTGATGAAGTTCTGGCTCGACCTCGGGGTCGACGGGATGCGGCTCGACGCCGTGCCCTACCTGATCGAGCGCGAAAAGACGCTCAACGAGAATTTGCCGGAGACCCACGAGATCCTGCGGCGGCTGCGTCATGAGCTCGACCACCGCTATGGCGATCGCATGCTGCTCGCCGAGGCCAATCAATGGCCCGAGGACGTGCTGCAATATTTCGGCGGCGGCGACGAATGCCACATGGCGTTTCACTTTCCGCTGATGCCGCGGATTTACATGGCGGTGTCGACCGAGGACCGCCATCCGATCACCGACATCATGCGCCAGACCCCGGATATTCCGGATGCGTGCCAATGGGCGGTGTTTCTGCGCAATCACGACGAGCTGACGCTCGAAATGGTCACCGACCGCGAGCGCGACTATCTGTGGAACCATTACGCGGCCGACCGGCGGGCGCGGATCAATCTCGGGATCAGGCGGCGGCTGGCGCCGTTGATGGAGAATGACCGCCGCCGGATCGAATTGTTGAATGCGCTCCTGATCTCGATGCCGGGCACGCCGGTGTTCTATTACGGCGACGAGATCGGCATGGGCGACAATGTCTTCCTGCGCGACCGCGACGGCGTGCGCACGCCGATGCAATGGTCGTTTGACCGCAATGGCGGCTTCTCGCGCGCCGACCCGGCCCGGCTCTATCTGCCGCCGATCATGGATTCGGTCTACGGCTTCGAGGCGGTCAATGTCGAGGCGCAGAGCCGCTCGCCGTCATCCTTGCTGAACTGGATGAAGCGGCTGATCGCGGCGCGCCGCTCGCGCCGCGCCTTTGGCCGCGGGGCGTTGCGGTTTCTGTATCCTGCGAACCGCAAGGTCATCGCCTATCTGCGCACCGATGGCGACGAGGCGATCCTGTGCGTCGCCAATCTGTCGCGCTCGCCGCAGGCGGTGGAGCTCGACCTCGCCGAATTTCGTGGCCGCTACCCGGTCGAATTGCTCGGCCGCAGCAGCTTTCCGAGCATTGGCGACCTGCCATATCTGTTGACCTTGCAAGGGCACAGCTTCTTTTGGTTCGAGCTGTTGCTGAGCGCGCAGGAGGCGGCGAATTTGCAATCGACACCGCCCGAATTCATCACCCTGGTCATGCCGCAAGGCTGGGCCGATTTGTTCCGCCCGCACAATCTGGTGCAGCTCGAAAGCGACGTAATCCCGGCCTTTATGGGGCGTCAGCGCTGGTTTGCGGCCAAGGACCGGCGGATCCGCCAAGCCCGGGTCGCGGCGCGTGGCGAGATCGCCCAACCGGCGGAAGAGGGTGCGGCGGCGGAGACCTTCCTCGCGGCCGTGGCCGAGGTCGGATTTCGCGAGGGCGACGCGCAACATTATTTTGTGCCGCTCGCCCAAATCTGGTCGCCGGCCGAGACCGAGCTGCGCCAGGGCTTGGCTCCGGTCACGCTGGCCGAGCTGCGCCAGTTCCGCCGCGAGGGCGCCGTCGTCGATGCCTTGTCGCAGGACGGCTTTGTCCTGGCGGTCATGGCGGCGATCGCGGCCGAGGCCCGGCTGCCGCTCGATCGCGGCGAAATCCGCTGCGTCCAGACGCCGAGCTATCAGCAGACCGCCGTCCCGGAGCGGCTGACGGTTCGCCGCGCCGGCGTCGAGCAGTCGAACAGCTCGGTGTTCTTCGACGAATACGGCATGCTCAAGATTTACCGGCGGCTGCAGCCCGGCCCGCATCCGGAGATCGAGATGTCGCGGTTTCTGGTCGAGCGCGCCGGCTTCGCCAACACGCCGCCGCCGCTGGCGACGCTCGAATTGGCGCTCGACGGCGAGAACGGGCCGCAGACGATGGCGCTCGGCGTGCTGTTCGGCTTTGTCCGCAATCAGGGCGACGGCTGGACCCAGGCGCTCAATTATCTGACGCGCTACCTGGACGACGCGCTGATCGCGACCGATGCGCGCTCCTCCGAGCTGGCCGACCCCGACCTGTTCTTTCTGGCGCTGGCCCGCCAGATCGGCATCCGCACCGCCGAGATGCACCGCGCGCTCGCCGAGCACGGCGGCGACGATCCCGATTTCGCCCCCGAGCCGATCACCGGCGACGATATCCGGGAATGGCGCCAGGCGCTCGAAACCGAAGCCGCGGCGATGCTGACAAAGCTCGAGCACGAGCACCGAAATCTGCCGGAGAGCGCGCGCGAGCGTGCCGAGCAGCTGCTGGCGCGCCGCGACCTGTTGCTGGACCGCGTGCGCACCCTGCTTCCCGACGAGGTCAGGGCGCAGAAGACCCGGTATCACGGCGATTACCATCTCGGCCAAGTGATCGTCGTCAAGAACGATTTTTTTGTCGTCGATTTCGAGGGCGAGCCGTCGCGTCCGCTCGCCTCGCGGCGCGGCAAGAGCTCACCCTTGCGCGACGTCGCCGGGATGATGCGCTCGTTTGATTATGCCGCCGTCGCCGCGGTGCGCCATCTGGCCGAAACCCGCCCAGCGGCCGAGCCGCGCATGGTGCAGCTGGCCGAGACCTGGCGCCAGCGCGCGGTTGATGGGTTCCGCGCCGCCTATCGCAAGACGATGCGCGGTTGCCCCGCCTATCCGGCGAGCAAAAAGCAGGCGCGCGATATGACTGCGTTCTTCACTTTGGAAAAAGCCGTCTACGAGGTGTTCTACGAGCTGGCGAACCGGCCGGCCTGGGTCGACATCCCGCTCGACGGCATTCTCGGCATCCTGGACAAGAAGGCGGGGACCGGTGCCGAAGCGTCCTGATCCGCCTCGTCCGGAGCCGGAACGCCGAGAAGCCAAGCGCGCCCCGCCCAAACGCGACGAGCTGCCCCGAGCCGAGCTCGGTCAAGCTGAGCTAGGCCCAATCGCACCGGGCAAAGCCGAGCCCAGCCGGGTCGAGCCAGAGATCGAGGCGATCGTCGAGGCACGGCACGGCGACCCGTTCGCCTTTCTCGGCATGCACAAGACCGCGGCTGGCCTCAGCGTGCGGGCGGTGCTGCCGACGGCGCAGCACGTGGCGATCGTGGACAGCGCCAGCGGCGAGATCGCGGCGGAGGCCCAGCGGATTCACCGCGACGGCGTTTTTGTCGCCGAGATGCCTGGCCGCACAGAACCGTTCCGCTACCGGCTGCGAGCGTCGGGCGGCGGGGCGTCCCACGAATTCGACGACATTTATCGCTTTTCCCCGGTGCTCGGCGAGCTCGACCTGCACCTGTTGGGCGAAGGCAACCATCTGGCGAGCTATCGTAAGCTCGGCGCCCACCCGCTGGAGCATCAAGGCGTCGAGGGGGTGGCGTTCGCCGTATGGGCGCCCAATGCGCGCTCGGTCAGCGTGGTCGGCGACTTCAACTCCTGGGATGGCCGGAGAATGCCGATGCGCCGGCGCGGCTCCAGCGGCTATTGGGAGCTGTTCGTGCCGGGGCTGCGGCCGGGCCATCTCTACAAATACCAGCTGCACGGGCCCGACGGCCAGCTGCTGCCGCTAAAGGCCGATCCCTATGCCGAGCAGGCCGAAAAACCGCCGGGGACGGCGTCGATCATCGCCCATCCGTCGCGCCACGTCTGGCACGATGGCGTATGGATGGCGGAGCGCTGGCGGCGCGACGACCGCGAAGCGCCGATCTCGATCTATGAAGTTCATCTCGGCTCGTGGCGGCGCAACCTGGCCGAGGGCGGGCGGTATCTGAGCTATCGCGAGCTCGCCGATCAGCTGGTCGCCCATGTGGTCGAGCTGGGCTTCACCCATATCGAAATCATGCCGATCATGGAGTACCCGTTCGACGGGTCGTGGGGCTACCAGCCGGTCTCGCTGTTCGCGCCGACCAGCCGCTATGGCGCGCCGGACGATTTCCGCGCTTTTGTCGAGGCCTGCCACCAAGCCGGGATCGGCGTCCTGCTCGATTGGGTGCCGGGACATTTCCCAACCGATGCGCACGGTCTCGGCCGTTTCGACGGCACCGCACTCTATGAGCATGCCGACCCGCGCCAGGGGTTTCAGCGCGACTGGAACACGCTGATCTACAATTTCGGCCGCCGCGAGGTATCGAATTTCCTGTTGTCGAGCGCGCTTTATTGGCTGCGCGAGTTTCACATCGACGGCATCCGCGTCGATGCGGTCGCCTCGATGCTGTATCTCGATTACAGCCGACCGCAGGGCGAATGGGTCCCCAATGCCTTTGGCGGTCGGGAAAACCTCGAGGCGATCGCGTTTCTGCGGCGGATGAACGAGCTGATCTTTGGCGAAGCGAGCGGCGCCACCTCGATCGCCGAAGAATCGACCGCCTGGCCGATGGTGTCGCGGCCGACCTATGTCGGCGGGCTCGGCTTTGGCTACAAATGGAACATGGGGTGGATGCACGACACCCTGGGCTACATGGCGACCGACCCGATCTATCGCAAATATCATCACAACTCGCTGAGCTTTGGCCTGCTCTACGCCTTTCACGAAAATTTCATCCTGCCGCTCAGCCATGACGAGGTGGTGCACGGCAAGGGCTCGCTGATCGGCAAGATGGCCGGCGACGAATGGCAGCGGTTTGCCAACCTGCGCGCCTATCTCGCCTTTATGTGGAGCCATCCCGGCAAGAAGCTGTTGTTCATGGGCGACGAATTCGCCCAGCTGCGCGAGTGGAACCACGATATCGGGCTCGACTGGCAGCTGTTGGGCGAGCCGCTGCACGAAGGGGTGCGGCGGCTGGTGCGCGATCTGAACCGGCTCTATCGCTCGACGCCCGCGCTTTACCGGCTCGATTGCGACCCCGACGGCTTCTCGTGGATCGACGTGGCCAACGCCGCGGAAAGCGTCATCTCGTATCAGCGCCGCGGCCGCGACCCGCACGAGTTGGCGATCATCGTCTGCAACTTCACCCCGGTGCCGCGCGAGGATTACTGGATCGGCGTGCCGCGGCCGGGCCGCTATCGCGAGCGGATCAACACCGACGCGCTCGACTACGGCGGCAGCGGGGTCGGCAATGCCGGCGAAGTTCATGCCGAGCCGCACCCGATGCACGGCCACCAGCACGCGATCCGCTTGCGCCTGCCGCCATTGGGCGTGCTGATCTTCACCGCCGACTGATCGCCCGAGGCGCAGCTCGATGACGCGGACCCGGCTCCTCGTTCGCCAGCCGCCGCTCTACCCTGCCGTTCGCGGCTCGCCCGAACTGCGCTGAGCGGGCGATGGCGTCACCGACCAAGGTCTGGCCCGGACGGCCTTATCCGCTGGGCGCCAGCTGGGACGGCAAGGGGGTCAACTTTGCGCTGTTTTCGGCGCACGCGCAAAAGGTCGAGCTGTGTCTGTTCGACCGTTCCGGCGCGCGCGAAGAAGCGCGCATCGTGCTGCCCGAATACACCGACGAGGTGTGGCACGCCTATCTGCCCGATGCGCGCCCCGACCAGCTCTACGGCTACCGCGTGCACGGGCCGTACGATCCGACGAACGGGCACCGCTTCAACCCGAACAAGCTCCTGATCGATCCTTACGCCAAGTCGCTGCATGGCCGGCTGCGCTGGGCCGACGCCGATTTCGGCTATCGGCTCGGCGGCCCGCGCGAGGATCTGGCGATCGACCGGCGCGACAACGCCCGCTTTGTCCCCAAATGCCGGGTCATCGAGCCGGCCTTCAGCTGGGGCGAGGAGCGGCGCCCGCAGACCCCGTGGGAAGAGACGATCATCCTCGAGCTCAACGTGCGCGGCATCACCAAGCGCCATCCGGGGGTCAGCCCCGAGCACCGCGGCACCTTTGCCGGGCTCGCCTCGCCGACCATGATCGATTATCTCGTTGGGCTCGGCGTCACCGCGGTCGAGCTGCTGCCGGTCCACGCCGCCCTCGATGAGCGCCATCTGCTCGATCACGGGCTGGCCAATTACTGGGGCTACAACACGATCGGCTTTTTTGCGCCCGACCCGCGCCTCCTGGCGACCGAGTCGATCGCCGGCTTCAAAACCATGGTGCGTCGCCTGCACGATGTCGGCATCGAGGTCTTTCTCGACGTCGTCTACAATCACAGCGGCGAGGGCAATCACCTCGGCCCGACCTTATCTCTGCGCGGTGTCGATAATGCGTCCTATTACCGGCTCGACGCCAATCCGCGCTTCTACCAGGACGTCACCGGCACCGGCAATACGTTGAACCTCGATCACCCGAGGGTGTTGGAGCTGGTAATGGACTCGCTGCGCTATTGGGCGACGGAAATGCATGTCGATGGCTTCCGTTTCGACCTGGCCACGACCCTCGCGCGCGAGAATGGCGATTACGGGCAGGGCAGCGCATTTCTCGATGCGGTGCGTCAGGACCCGGTGATGACCGGGCTCAAGCTGATCGCCGAGCCGTGGGATCTCGGCCCCTACGGCTATCAGCTCGGCAATTTCCCGCCGGGCTGGGCCGAGTGGAACGGCCAATACCGCGACACGTTGCGGCGGTTTTGGAAAGGCGACCAAGGGCTCGTCGCCGATCTCGCCTCACGGGTTGCCGGTTCCTCGGACATTTTCGGCTATCGCGGGCGCCGCCCTTGGGCCAGCATCAATTTCATCACCGCGCATGACGGGTTCACCTTGCAGGATCTGGTCAGCTACAACGACAAGCACAATGAAAGGAATGGCGAGAACAACCGCGACGGCAACGATGCGAATTTGAGCTCGAACTACGGCGTCGAAGGCCCCTCTGACGATCCTGAGATCGTCGCGTTGCGCGACCGGCAAAAGCGCAACATGCTGGCGAGCCTGCTGCTGTCCTTGGGGGTGCCGATGCTGCTCGCCGGCGACGAGATCGGGCGCAGCCAAGAGGGCAACAACAACGCTTACTGCCAGGACAATGAAATCTCCTGGACCGACTGGGAGCACATTCGGCGCGAAGATGAGGAATTGGGCCGGTTCGTCAGCTATCTGATCCATCTGCGCCGTGAGCATCGCGTTTTTTCGCGTCCGCGCTTTCTGCGCGGCGAGGTGCTGTCGGAAGCCGGGGTCAAGGACATCACCTGGTTCACCCAATCGGGCAAGGAGGCCGGTGACGCCGATTGGGCCAACCAAGCGGCGATGTCGCTGGGCTACGTCCTGAGCGGCGCGGCCGGCGAATTCCTGACGCCGGGCGGCCAGCGCGACATCGACGAGAGCTTTCTGGTGATGATGAACGCCTATACGGGCGATCTCGACTTCCGCATCCCGGAGCTGGCGGCGCCGATGTGGTGGGAGCCGCTGGTCGATACGGCCCGGGCAGATGGGCGTGTTGGCGACGGCAGGCTCTACGTGCCCGGTGAGGTCTACCGGTTGCAGGCGCGTTCATTTGCGCTGCTGATCAACCGCGCGCCGCGACCCGAGCTGCCGGCCGCCCTTGCGGCCGAGGCCGAGGCGGAAGTCTCGGCGGCGGCGCCCCAAGAGGGTGCGGAGCAGCAAGGGTTCGACGACATTGTCGAGCCGGCGGACGAAATGGAGGAGGTTGATGCGCCGCCGGCATGAGCTGCCCTTTGGCGCCGAGCTGGTGGCCGGCGGGGTCCGCTTTCGCCTGTGGGCGCCGCGCGCAAAGGCCGCGTCGCTGCAGCTCGAAGGCCAGCCCCCGCGTATCGTCGCAATGGAGCGCCAGGCGGAGGGCTGGTTCGCATTGACCACCGATCTCGCCCGGGCGGGCACGCGCTATCGCTACCTGGTCGACGGCGCGAGCTTTCCAGATCCGGCGTCGCGCTGTCAGCCCGAGGGCGTGCATGGGTCAAGCGAGGTCGTCGATCCGGCGGCCCATGACTGGCACGATGATGGCTGGGGCGGCCGGCCGTGGGAAGAGATCGTGCTTTACGAGCTGCATCTCGGTGCTTTTTCGGAAACCGGCGATTTCGGGGGGGCAGCGCGCCATCTCGACCATCTGTGCCGGCTGGGGGTGAGCGCGGTCGAGCTGATGCCGATCGCCGAGTTTCCGGGCAGCCGCAACTGGGGATACGACGGCGCCTTTCTCTATGCCCCATCGTCCCGCTATGGCCGGCCCGACGCGCTGAAGGCGCTGGTCGAGGCGTGCCACGCGCGCGGCCTCGCCGTGCTGCTCGACGTCGTCTATAATCATTTCGGCCCGGAGGGGAATTACCTGCCGGCGATCGCCCCCGATTTCTTTACCGAGCGACACCGCACGCCGTGGGGCGCCGCGCTCGATTTCGCCGGGCCGCACGGCCGGCCGGTGCGTGATTTCTTCATCGAGAACGCGCTCTATTGGCTCGAGGAGTATCATTTCGACGGGCTGCGCTTCGACGCCGTCCACGCGATTTTCGACGAGACGATGCCCGACATCATCGACGAGATCGGCGATCGGGTCCGTCGGCGAGTGACCGACCGGCCAGTGCATCTGGTCCTCGAAAACGACCGCAACGAGGCCCGCCGCCTGACCCGGCGCGCCGGCCGGCCGGAGCGTTTCACCGCGCAATGGAACGACGATCTGCACCATGCCCTGCACGTGCTGATCACCGGCGACGACACCGGGTATTACGGCGATTACGCCGATGCGCCGGCCGGCCATCTCGGCCGCGCCTTAGCCGAAGGTTTTGCCTATCAGGGCAAGCCGTCGCCATTTCGCGAGGGCAGGCCGCGCGGCGAGCCGTCGGCCGCACTGCCGGCGACCGCGTTCGTCGCCTTTTTGCAGAACCACGACCAGGTCGGCAATCATCCGATGGGCACGCGGCTTTTGGCGCGCGCGTCGGAGCCGGCCGTGCATGCCGGCCTCGCGATCGTGCTGCTGTCGCCGCAAATCCCGATGCTGTTCATGGGCGAGGAGTGGGGAACCCGCCGGCCTTTCGCATTCTTCTGCGACTTCGAGCCCGGCCTGGCCGAGGCGGTGCGCGAAGGGCGGCGCCGCGAATTTGCGCATTTTCCCGAATTCCAGGACGAGGCCGCGCGCCAACGCATCCCCGACCCGACGGCCGAGACGAGCTTTGCGATGTCGCGGCTCGACTGGGCCGAGCCGGCGCAGCCGGACCATGCGCGCTGGCTCGCCCGCTGCCGCAGCCTGATCGAGCTCCGGCGCCGCGAGATCGTGCCGCGGCTCGCAGGTCAAGCGTCCTCCGCTGGCCGTTATCGCGTCACCGGGCCGCGGTCGCTCACCGTCGAGTGGCAGCTCGGCGACCGCTCGCGGCTGCTGCTGGCGGCGAATTTTTCCGGCCAGGCCGTGCCGGCCCCGAGGGAAGCGGGTGCGGCGACAATGCTCTATTCGTCGGCCGGCGCCGAGGCGCCAGTCGGCGCCAGCTTTTACCTGTTGCCGCCGGCCGCGCGCTGACATGAGCGATCGCGCCGCGCTGGTCCGTCTGGCCGGCCTCGTCGGCATTGCGACGCAATATACTGACGCGCTCGGCCGAATTCGCGAGTCCACCGGCGAAAGCCTGCAAGCGGCGATCGATGCCTTCGGGCTGCCGCCCGACCCGGCGTTGGCGGCGGCCGTGCTGGAGGAAAGCGAACGAGCCCTCCCTTTGGGGCTGGCGCCGGTTCAAATCTTGCCTGCTGAAGACAGACACCCGGTGCTGACGCTTCGCTTGCCCGCCGCATCCCGCGCAATCGAGTGGACGTGCCGTCTCGAAAATGGCGAGCAGCGCGCGGGCAGCGCCACGGTCGAGCGCAAAGGGCGGCGCAGCGCATCCGTCCTGCCGCTGCCGACGGGGCTGGCGCAGGGCTATCACCGCTTGCAGGTTGAAGCCGGCGGCATCGTCGCCGAGACCGATCTGATCGTCGCACCCCTTGGCTGTCACCTGCCGGCGGAGCTGGGGCACGGCGAGCGTCGCTGGGGGTTGACCTGCCAGCTCTATGGGCTGCGCAGCGAGCATAATTGGGGACTCGGCGATTTCAGCGATCTCGCGAGCTTGGCGCGGCTCGCCGGCTCGCTGGGCGCCGCCGTGCTCGGCGTCAACCCGCTGCACGCGCGCTTTGCGGCCGAGCCGCTGCATGTCAGCCCCTACTCGCCTTCGAGCCGCGTCCGCCTCGATTATCTCTACATCGACCCGTCGGCGGTGCCCGGCTTCGCCGCTGACGAAACCATTCAACGCCTGATGCGCGGCGAATGGTTCGGCGCCACTCGTTGGGCTGCCCGCTCGGCGAAGTTGATCGATTACGGCGCAGTCGCCGCCTGCAAGCGGCCGGTGCTGGAGGCGTTATGGCGCCGCTTTGGCGCGCTCGATCTGGGCGACGGCGAAACCGCGCGCAGCGCCCCCGGTGAGGCGTTCCGCGAATTTCAGCGTAGTGGCGGCCGATCGCTGCTCGATTTCGCAACCTTCGAGGCGCTGCATGAGCACCACTGCCGTGAAAGGCGCAGCTTCTCGTGGCGCAACTGGCCCGCACCGATGCGAAATCCGCGGTCGCCCGAGGTCGCCGAGTTCGCTGCGGCGCATCGCGATCGCGTCGAGTTCTTTCAGTTCCTGCAGTGGCAGGCCGAGCGTCAGCTGGCCGCGGCCGCGGCGGCGGGGCGAGACGGCGGGCTGTCGATCGGCCTCTATCGCGATTTCGCGGTCGGCGCCGACCCGAACGGGGCCGATGCTTGGGCCGATCAGGAGCTGGTGGTGCCGCGCGCCTCGATCGGAGCGCCGCCCGACATATTGAGCCGCACCGGACAGAATTGGGGGCTGGCGCCGATCAATCCGCTGGTGCTGCGCCGGCAGCGCTTTGCGCCGTTCATCGCTTCTCTGCGCGCCAATATCCGCCACGCCGGCGTATTGCGCATCGATCACGTCATGGCGCTCAAGCGCCTCTACTGGATTCCGAGCGGAATGGCGGCGAATGCCGGCTGTTATGTGAACTATCCATTCGACGATCTGCTGCGGCTCGTCGCGTTGGAGAGTTGTCGGGAGCGGTGCGCCATAGTCGGCGAGGATTTGGGCACCGTGCCGCAAGGCTTTCGCGAAACGATGCGGTCAGCGAAGGTGCTGTCCTACCGCATCCTGGGGTTCGAACGGCAGGAAGATGGCCGCTTTGTCCCGCCGGCGGCGTATCCGCCGCTTGCCGCCGCCTCGGTGGCGACCCATGATCTTGCCACACTTGCCGGGTTCTGGCTGGGCTGCGACATCGCTTGGCGCCACCGGCTGGGCCTTTATCCCGATGCCCAGGCCGAGGCGGCCGAAGCGGCCGAGCGCAGCCGCGATCGCCAGCGGCTTTTGGAGGCTCTGGCTCGTGAAGGGTTGCTGGCGGCCCGGGATTTTGACAGGTTTTTCTCGGCAGATGGCGGCCCGGTCTACGCGCCGGAGCTTGGCGACGCGATCCAACGATATCTCGCTCGCTCGCCCGCGCGACTGATGCTGGTTCAACTCGAGGATGTGCTCGGCGAGAGCGAGCAGGCGAACTTGCCCGGGACGACCGAGGCGCACCCCAATTGGCGCCGTCGCCTCAGCCGCACCCTCGAAGAAATTGCCGATGGCCCCGAACTGGCGCGGGTCGCGGGGTTGGTCGATGAGGCGCGCCGGCGCTCGGCCCAGGCATGAGCGGAGGCTGCGCCCCCGCGCCCCCGATTCGCGCCACCTATCGCCTGCAATTCCATCGCGGCTTCACCTTCCGCGATGCGGCCGCTCTGGTCCCATATCTCGCGGCGCTCGGGGTCAGCCACGTCTACGCCTCGCCGATCACCGAGGCGCGGCCGGGCTCGACCCATGGCTATGACATCATCGATCACAACCGGCTCAACCCGGAAATCGGCAGCGACGAAGACTTCCATCAGCTGACTGCCGTGCTGCGGGCGCAAGGCATGGGGCTGATCGTCGATTTTGTCCCGAACCATATGGGGATCGGCGCCGACAACGCCTGGTGGCTCGACGTCCTCGAATGGGGGCAGGAATCGCCGTTCGCCCGTTTTTTTGATATCAACTGGCACCCGTTGCGCAGCGATCTCGAGGGTCGGGTGCTGCTGCCGGTCGTCGGCGAGCAATACGGGATGGTCCTCGAAAAGGGCAAGATCGCGCTGCGGTTTGACGCGACGGAGGGCAGCTTCAGCGCCTGGTATTTCGAGCACCGCTTTCCAATCTCGCCGCGTTCGTACCCGATGATCCTCGATCTCGGCGGGGAATTGCTGGCCGGGATCGCCGGCGATTTCGCGGTGCTCGCCAATCTGCCGCCGCTCGCCGCGCGCGAGCGCGCCACCGAGCTGAAGCGCGCCTTGGCCGATTTGGCCCGCCAACCGGCGGTGGCCGGCGCGATCGAGGCGGCGCTGCAGCGGCTCGCCGTCCGGCCCGGCGACCCGGACAGCTTTAGCCCGCTGCATCGGCTGCTCGAAGCCCAATCCTACCGCATCGCCGATTGGCGGGTTGCCGCCGAGGAGATCAATTATCGCCGTTTTTTCAACATCAACGATTTGGCCGGGCTGCGCATGGAGCTGCCCGAGCTGTTCGAGGAGACGCATCGGCTGATGTTCGGTCTGGTCGAGCGCGGCGCGGTGCATGGGCTGCGCATCGACCACATCGACGGGCTGTTCGACCCGCAGGGCTACTGCGAGCGACTGCAGCAAGGTTGCGGCGCGCCGCTTTATGTGCTCGTCGAAAAGATCCTGGCGCGCTACGAGGTCCTGCCGGACTGGCCGGTCGCCGGCACCACCGGCTACGACTTTGTCAACCAGGTGCTGGCGGTGTTTATCGATCCCGACGGCGAAGCGGCGATGACGCGACTTTATCGCCGTCTGGCGCCCCGCGACGAAACCTTCGACGATGTTCTCTACGCCTGCAAAAAGCGCATCATGCAGGTCAATCTCGCGAGCGAGATGAACGTGGTCGCGCGCGAGCTTCATCAGCTGGCGATGCGCGACATGCGAACCCGCGACTTCACCCTGAATGGGGTGCTGGCGGCTCTCGAAGAAGTGGTGGCGGCGTTTCCAGTCTATCGCACGTACGTATCGCCGCGCGGGACCGGCGTCGATGACCGACGCTACATCGACTGGGCGATCGGACAGGCGCGCAAGCGCTGGCGCGGCGCCGATACCACGATCTTCGATTTTCTGCGAGCCATTCTGACCGGCGAGGCGGCCGAGCCGGAGCGGGACCCGAGCCCCGGCGGCGCGCTTTATGCGGCGATGCATTTTCAGCAGGTGACCGGGCCGGTCATGGCCAAGGCGGCCGAGGACACCGCCTTTTACCGCTATGTACGGCTCCTGGCGCTGAACGAGGTCGGCGGCGACCCACGGCGCTTCGGGATGTCGGTTTCGGCCTTTCATCATCTGGCGCAGCAGCGCGCCCGGCAGTGGCCGCAGGCGATGGTGACGACCGCGACGCACGATACCAAGCGCGGCGAGGATGCGCGCGCCCGCTTGGCGCTCCTATCGGAGATGCCGCGCGAATGGGGCCGCCGGGTGTTTCAGTGGCTGCGGCTCAACCGCTCGCGCCGATCCGAAATCGACGGCGAGAATGTGCCGAGCCGCAATATCGAGTACCTGTTCTATCAGGCGCTGCTCGGCGCCTGGCCGCCCGCTCTGGCACCCACCGACGTCGCCGGCATCGACGGCCTGGCCGAGCGGATCGAGGCCTTTATGATCAAGGCGGTGCGCGAGAGAAAGCTCGAATCGAGCTGGAGCAACCCCGACCCAGAATACGAGGCGGCGCTGCAGCGCTTTGTCCGCGGCGTGCTCGATGCGTCTCGGCCCAATCCGTTCCTTGCCGAGTTTCACGGCTTTGTCACCGGGCTCGCGCGCGAGGGGGCGATCACCTCGCTTTCCCAGCTGGTCTTAAAGCTGACCGTGCCCGGGGTGCCCGACATCTATCAGGGCGGCGAATTGTGGGATTTCAGCCTGGTCGACCCGGACAATCGCCGGCCGGTCGATTGGGGCGCGCGCCGCGCGCTCTTTGAAACCGTCGCGGCGATGCGGTCCGGCGAGCTTGCTCGCGATTGGCAGGACGGCCGCGAAAAACTGTTCGCGACCCGCTGTCTTTTGACCTTGCGCCGCGCCCGACCCGCCCTGTTCGCCGAAGGCGACTACCAGCCGCTCGAGACCATCGGCGACGGCGGCGGCCAGCTCTGCGCTTTCTGCCGCAGCTATGCCGCCAACGGGGTGGCGCTGGTCGTTGCCGTGCCGCGCCTGGTGCACCGGCTCTATCGCGGCGGCGAGACGGCCGAGTGGGGCGACACGCGGCTCGCTCTGCCGCCGGGCGGCGGCTGGCGCGACATCTTTACCGGGCGTCGCCTCGACCGGCGCGACCGGGTTCCGGCCGCTGAGCTCTTCGCCGATTTCCCGGTCTCGGTCCTGATCGGCGATGCCGCCGTCGCGGAAAGCTGATCGAGGCTGTCTACAGCCGGGGTGAGACCGGCTATACTCGACGCGGCACGGGGTTTGGCCCAACACGAGCTTGGGTCCAAACGAGCTTGGGTATGAGCCGCGGGATCCCGGGTTACCCTGGCGGCTGGCCCAGGGGGTCGGCGGGGGAGGCGGGGCCCATGCCTCCCCGCCCGCTCCCCTTCCAAGCCGCTGATTTGTGCCCTCTTCTCCCCGATACGCCATTGAAAAGGCGGGTGAATTGGGCGCCTGCACAGTCCCTTAGCGTGCCGTGTCATCCCTCGAAATCCCACCTTGACCCAGAATGAAAGTGGGGTTAAGAGTGGGATTGGCTCGGCGGAGGAGGGAAGCATGGCGGCGCATATCGGCGGCAGGTTGACGGTCGCGAAGGTCAAGGCGGCGGGGCCAGGGAAGCACCCGGACGGCGCGAACCTCTGGCTACAGGTCGGGCCGAATAGGTCGCGTTCTTGGTATCTGCGGTATACCCTGCGCGGCCACAGGCACGAAATGGGGCTCGGTCCCTATCCGCTGGTCGGGCTCGCGGAGGCTCGCGATCGGGCGACGATGCAGCGCAGGCTACTCCTCGACGGCACCGACCCGATAGAAACGCGGAAGGCCAGGCAGCCGACCCGCGATCCCGTCACCTTCGCCGTCGCGGCCAAGCAGTATATCGCCGGCCACGAGAAAGCCTGGAAATCAGCCGACCACGCGCGCCAGTGGCGCAACTCTCTTGACCGCTATGTGCTGCCGGCGCTGGGCGAGCGGCCGATCGGCGCGGTTGACACTCACGACGTGCTGTCGATCGTCGAGCCGCTATGGCAGGACAAGACTGAGACCGCGAGCCGCCTACTGAACCGCATGGGGCTGATACTCGATTGGGCGGCGGCCAGGAAGTTGCGGACTGGCGAAAACCCGGCGCGGTGGAAAGGGCACCTCGACGCGGTGCTGCCGCGGCGTTCCAAGGTGCAGCGCGAGGAACACCACTCGGCGTTGCCTTATGCCCGGTTGCCCGACTTCATGGACACACTTCGGAAGCAGACCGAGATTGGAGCGCGTGCGGCCGAGCTGATGATCCTCACCTGCACCCGCACCAGCGAGGTTCGGTTCGCGGCGTGGGCAGAGATCGACCTGGAAGCCCGGCTCTGGACCATTCCGGCCGAGCGCATGAAAGCTGAGCGCGATTACAGAGTGCCACTCTCCGGCCCGGCACTGGCGATCCTGGAAGGTCTGCCGAAGGATGGCGAACACGTGTTCCCCAGCATGGGGCAGCATGCGATTTTGAAGGCGGTTAAGCGAGCCGATCCGACGGTAACCGCACATGGGTTCCGCTCGGCATTCTCGGACTGGTGCGCCGAGCAGACCGCGTTTCCGGCCGAGGTGCGGGAGATGGCGCTGGCTCACGCCGTAGGAAGCGCCGTGACGCAAGCTTATAGACGCGGGGATGTCCTGGAGAAGCGGCGGCAGCTCGCGGAGGCATGGACTGGCTTCTGCGCCGGCGGCCCGTCCGCGGAGAATGTGGTGCCCCTCCGCGCCTGAGCTGGGACGCCGGCTAACCCGCGACTGAGTAGCCGGTGCCGTTCCGCTGAAGCCAAATCCATTGAAAGGGGACGCTGAGCGGCGGATAGGTCCCGCCGTCGATCGCCGCGGCACAGGCGACAGTAATCGGGTAGCTCCCCGCATTCCCGGCGATGTCTTTGAGGATGAGGAAGCCGAGATCATCCGCCAGGGTCAAGGTGATCGGGCCGCCCGAGGTGTTGTTGATGAAGATCACCCCGGCCTCGGAGATCGTGCTGGTGCCGTTGACGGTGCTCGTGGGCAGCGCGAATGCAGCGTCGCCCAGGTTAGCGATTACGGTCATTGCCATCAGGTGCCTCCTCACCGAGCATCGCCGGCCTCCACGCTCCTTGCGATCTCACTAGTGTCTATCTTAGACTAAGTACCAGTGATGTCTCAAATGCATCAGCACTTTGCCGGTGCCCGGAGTTGCTCGTGGAAGACCGTTTGTTAACCGTGAAAGAGTTTTGTAAGCAGGCACGTATCTGCCGCGCGACCTTCTACAATATTTGCGCGAGGGGTGAAGGCCCCGAGACGAGCTGCGTCGGCCGGAAGCGCATGGTTAGCGCCGAGGCGGCGGAGACTTGGCACAAGTGGCGCACCTGCGCCCTGAGCCGGGATGAGGTGAAGAAGCTTGCCGCGGGGATGGTCTGGGAGGTGCTCCCGGAGCTGATGGACGCGCATGGGGCCGTGCGGGGGCTGGCAGTGTTCGCGCACCAGCTCGGTGTGATCGCAGAGGCGCTGGGTGCCGGGCAGTCGGGGGAGGCAGCCCGTGGCTGACGCACAAATCCCCCGGATGGTCCGGGCACAGATGGGCCGCGAGGCACAAGCCCGGCCGATCCGCCTCAACCAGCAGGTGCTCCAGGCGGGGAAGCGGGGGGCGGAGGCTCCCAGGATGCGCGGGGAGCGCGTCGGCGGCGGCACTGGCCTCGGCCGCGCCTTCGGTGGCGCAGCCAGCGCGGGTGGCGCAGCCAGCGCGGGTGGCGAAGACGCCTTCCTCAGCGGCAAATTTGAGCAGAACCCCACCATTCGGCTCCTGGGCTTCCCGATCGCGGGAGGTGGCCTTACCCCTTGGGGCAAGCGCCAGCAAGCCGACCGCTCCGCGATCGACCGCTTCGTGGGCAGCTATCAGGGTCTCAAGCAGAACGGTGCCACGGATCAGGAAGCCTTCAAGCAAGCGTGGAAGGCCAACCCGGACGGGATGTTGGCGATGTTCAATCACCCCACGGCTCTACGCAGCTTCGAGGGGCTCACGCAGGTCCTCAACCAGGGCACGGCTGCCCCGGCGCCCGCGGAGAAATGGGCTGTCGGCGGCAACGGGGAGCAGTACCAAGTTGACCCGCAGTCCGGGAAGATCATCGGCTCTGCGCCGATCCCTGGCTGGCAGGCTGCGCCGCAGGCTCCCGGGAAGCTGATCCGCACGGATAAGGGCTACGGCCTTCTTCAGCCCGACGGCACGGTCCGGCAGGCGACATGGTCGAACGGAAGGCCGATTGCGGGTGACGGCAGCGGCAGCGGCAGCGGCGGCGGCGTGATTGCCGGCGGGGCCGGCCCAAGCGGCGCGGTCATGGCGCCTGCAAAGCCCGGCGCTCCAGGCGCAGCCGCTGGCCCTCTCACCCGCTACAGCGGAGACCCCATCCCGCTCGGCGGCACGGGCAAGCACCCGCTGACCCAGGGCGAGGTGAGCTACCTCAGCAACGCTTCGAATTACATCAGCGATCTCAAGGTGGCCCGGGACTACGCGGATGCCTCCGGCCCGATCTCCGGAGCAGTGCAGTACGTCGGCGGCAAGTACCTCGGGGTCAATGATCAGGGCGCGACGTACGCCGCGGCGCTCAACCGGCTCGATCAGGGCTTGTACGCGCAGTACGGGATCAAGGGCTCGGCTGGGGCGAAGCAGCTCATGGCGACCCTGCCGACGCACAGCCAGGCGCCGAGCTACGTGCGGGCGTCGATCACGCAGATGATCGACAATGCGCAGGGTGAGTTGCAGAACCGCGCCGATCTAGCAGAGCAGCGCACGCAGGCCGCGCTCCCAGGGACGCTCCGCAACCAACTTGAAACGAAAGCCGATGTCTTCTCGCTCAGCGACCAGAACGATGCCAGCCCGACATGGGTTGCGCGGAATTACCCGGACAAGCTCACCGGACAGCAAATCCTGAACCTTTCGAACTCGTCCCCAGGCACCCTGGAGCCGAGCGAGTTGTCTGGGCTGAATGACCGGCTCGACCAGGAGCAGGCTAAGAGAACTGCCGATGCCCAGGCGCAAGCCACGGCCCAGGCACAGCAAGGGCAGGCGCAGGGGCAGCGGGCGGCCGATCGGCAAGCACAGGCTCAGGTCAGTGCAGGGGCAGGCTCCGCAGGTGGCCAAGATCAGGACTTCGCGGGGGGCACAGGCGTCGACAGCTCCGCGGCGAAGCAGCCACAGCCCAGCCCAGACAGCAGCCCGGCGGCTCCGCAGCAGCAGCAGGCCCCGACGCAGGCAGGGACGGCACTCGACGCGAGCGTCCCGGGCGTCTCGGTCGCGCCGAACAGCACCTTCGCCCAGCCGCCGGCCCAGCCGCAGCCGCAGGGCGACCAGAGCATGCCGCCGGTGGCCCCAGGACCTCAAAGCGACGCTTCACAAGCCGCTCCAGCTCAGGCTGCGGCTCAGGCTGGACAAATTCCAGTAGCGCAGGCCGCCCAGGCGGCTCAGGCCCTAGCACCAGCCCAAGCTCAGCCGCCAGGCCAACCACCTGGGACCAACCCATACGCCGCGGCGGTAATCGACGCCATGGGCGGAGGCACCTGATATGGCTCTTCCCGGTTTTGATCCTGGCTCGGGCTCGGCTGACCCCCTGGCGGACCCGACAGCAGCAGCACCAGCGCCGCAGCCCGTTGCCGCAGCCGCCGCACCGCAGCCCGTGTATCCGGCAGGTGGTGGTGACGGTGGGCCCACCGGGGCCAGCGGCCCTTCGCTCACCCCTGCGGCGCAAACCTACGTGGATCGGATGGCCTCGTCCGGGTACACGGCGGAGCAAATCAGCGCCGGGCTCGGTGTACACAGCTACGAGGGCGGTGGGACCTTCGACCCCACCGCGCAAAACCCCAACTCCGGCGCCGTTGGGATTTCGCAGGACCTCGGGCCGCGGCAGACAGGGCTTTCCGCGTTCCTCAACTCGACAGGGCAGACACCCAGCGTTGCGTCGGAGACGGACTACGATCTCAGTGAGCTTCGTGGACCCGAGGCTGCGGCGGACAAGGCCGTGCGCTCGGCGAGCACCGTGGAGGACGCGGCTCGCGCCTGGTCGCACAGTTTCGAACGGCCGGGGGCTGCCGGCGAGGCCAAGGAAGTTCCCTACGCGATCGACCTCGGCAACCGCGCTCTGCCCCTGGTGCGGGCTCGGCTGGCAGCCGCAGCCGGCGCAGCCGGCGGCTCAACCCCTAGCGGCTCCGAGGCGAACCCAGCATTCATCGGTGCGATGACGCAGCAGGCCGACCCGGACCGCGCAGCGATCGACGAGGCGCTGCGGATGCGCGCTCGTGCCCTAGGCCAGCCCGATCCCACGCTTCCAGGGCCACCACGGGTTGAAAATGTGCAGCTCCCCTCGGGCGAAACGTCGCCACAGCCCGACCCGATCGGCGAGGCGCTGAAGCTGCGCGCTGCGTCCCGTGCAGCGGCAGGCGCTGCGGCACTGAAGGCGGCGGCCGGCGCGGAGGGCTCCGCGGCTGGCGGCAGCGGCTTCCCCTCCAATCCCCTCCCCGACGCGGGCATCCTGCATGAGCTGGCACATGACGGGAAACTCCTCCCTGGTGCTGTGGCCCGCGGACTTACTGATCTCCTCGGCACCCCCGCGGATGCTGTAAGCTCCCTCGCCAACTACTACGCGGCCAATCCGGCGCAAGCGGCTATAGCAGCGAGCGGCGGCATGGCGCTGAGCGCCCCCGATCTGCCCGCGCAGCCAGGAGCAACGTCGCCGATCTCCGCCCTCGTGGCCCCTGCGACCTCCAGGTCGATCACCGCAGCAGGGAACCGCGCTGGCGCGGCCCTGGGGATGGGCTCGGGAGTGCTCAACAGCCCCGCCGAGAATGGTGATTACGATGTTGCGCACAATGCCGTCTTCGGGCTCGGCCGGTTCGTCGGCGCGGGCGTGGACCCGTTTAATCCGCTCGGGCTGGTCGGCGTGGGCCGCGGCGCTTACGGCGTGTTGCGCGGAGTTGAAGGGGCCGGAGCGGCTCTCGGCAAGGCCGCACTGAGCGCCGCAGGCACGCACGTCCTCGCGCCGGTTGCGATTGCTGGCGGGGCGGATGCGGGCGAATACGCCACCGGCGTCCTCGGCGGCCAGGCGGCGGAGCAACGCTTCGGCAACCTGGTCGGCATCCCTCTCGGGATTGCCTTTCGCGGGGCTGGTGAGGGGCTTCTGCTCAAGGGGCTCGCGGGCGGCAAGGCTGGGTTTGCAGGGGTAGGCAAAGCCCTGGGCAACGGCCGGCCGGTCTTCGACAATCCCAGCGAAGCACTTAGCAACCTCGGTGACGGAGCCTTCGCAGCAAGCCTGCCCCACCCCGAAGCCGGATTGCCGGAAGGCTACAACGTCCCCGGCGCTACCGCGAGCATGGATCAGGCCGGGCAGGCGTTCTTTCAGCAAACTGTGCACGGCGACGCCCTGGCTAGCGGGAATTATCGGAACCTCCTCGACCGCAACACACAAGCCCTTCGCGGTGCTGCCCCCGGCGGTGATCCGGGCGACGCTCTGAACTACGTCCGCAGTGTGGAGGATGCTCGGCAGCAGGCCGTTGGGCTTCGCATTCAGCAGGCTCAAGCTGATGCGGACCTGGCGCAAATTGCCGCAAGCCGAGGCACCAGCGGGCAGGCGCTGATGGTCGGCGGCCCTGGCAAGGCGCAGCTCTTCGACTACGGTGGGGAGGTGGTGAACCAGCTGGCCGCGGCGCGGGATGACGCCAAGGGCATGGCGGATGCGGCGTGGGATGCGGCCCGGCAGGACGGCTTCACCTCGGCGACCACGGACACGCGCCCCCTGTACAACGCGATTGAAGGGCTCGCTCAGAGCAGCATCAAGAACCTCCAGGCTCCAGGCATCTTCCCCTATCGCGAGCTTGCGCCGCTGTATCAGGACGGCGACCTGCGCGGGATGTTCGATGCGATGGGCGCGCGGAAGGCGGGCACCACCGCTGCCGGCGCCGGGAACGGGCCGAATGCTGTGCTCCAAGGCCCGGCGAGCCTGGACACCTTGCACTCCCTGGAAAGCAGCCTGGGGGCTGCCGCGCGGCAGGAACAGGACGCGATCCGCTCGGGCAGCGGCTCGGGCTCGCCGCTCCGCCTGCGCAATCTCAGCGCCGTGCGGAATGTCGTCACGCAAACGATTGAGCAGGGCGCACAGTTGTCCGGGAACTACGCCGGCATGCGCAATGCGATGAATGCCACGGCAGCGTATTACAACACGTTCGGGCATGGGGTGATCGGGGACTTGCTTGGCTCGGCTGACCACGGGGATGCACCACGAAAGCTCGCAAGCTGGCTCGGGAACTCGACCAAGGCGCAAGCCGCCTCGCAGGACTTCACCACTGCGATGGCGCACGTCGGCGGCGCTCCGGGGCTGAACAACGCCCTCGCCGACTACCTGCGGCAGGACTACCTCCTCGTCCGCGGGGAAGGCGGCCCGCTGGCCGGGCAAAAATGGGCAGATAACCACGCGGGCTTCCTTCAGGGTGCCAGCGGCCCCGGCGCTACCGACCCCTTCTCGCGCTTGCGCAGCGACGTGGAGCGGTTGAACCAAAGCGACGCGGCGATCCCACAGCTCCGGGACGCAGCGGCGCGGGATCAGGACCGTGTTGACGTGCGAATGGCGCAGAACTTTCTCGGCGCTAATGAGGGGCAGGAGCTGGAAGCCGCGCTGCGGGGGCAGGCTCCCGCGGTGGGGATGCAGCGCCTTGTGGATATGACTAAGCAGGACGGCACCGGGCAGGCGTTCCGCGGCCTTCAGCGGATGCTCTTCGACCGCACCCTTGCCGCGGGGCAGAAGTATGGCCCCGATGGCGGCACCTACTACTCCGGCCGGGCAGCACAAGCCTTCATGCAGGCGAACCGCGGTGCCTTCGGCGTGATGCGCCGGGCAGACCCCGTGGTCGGCGGAAACCTGGACCAGCTCGTCAACGGGCTTGCCGCGGAGGATGCGATCCGCGCGCGGCCGGATGTCGCCGGGCTGCCGAAGAGCCTCGCCACAGCCGCACCGATTGTCGGCCAGAGCGGGGTGAGCAAGGCTATCGGCGTGGCACTGCCTTATGCCGGGCGGCTGATTGGCGCGGACCTCGGGCGGAAGGCGGATACCGGGACGATCCAAATCCCCGGCATCGGCGCCGAGATCGGCGGGAAGGCCGCCGAAGGCATCTATCAGATGGTCACGGGGCGAGAAGCGCCGCACATCGCCGCGATGAATAACCTTCGGAATGCAATGTTCGACCCGGCGCTGACGCAGCAGTACCTCAGCGAGCAGAGGGCCGCGATGGCGCAGGCTGGCGGAGAAGCTGGCATGGGGTTCGCGGAAAGCCCGCTGCGTGGCAGGGCGGCCGGGCATCGCGCCGGGGTTCAAGCGACAGCGGTGCTCGGGCGGGGCATGACGCCCCTAGGGGCGCCCCCGCTCACACTAAGCCCGCAGCATCCATGGGTCCGAGCGGCTGGTGTTGAGGCCGCGCACAGCGTTCTGAATGCGGATGAGACCACGCCGCCCGTGCAGCATCGCTACCCTGCGGTGCAGGGGCGAGGGCGAGGGCCGGGGCGCACGCCTTGGGATAGGTAAGGCGGCGGCCATGCATACCTCGGGGCCGGCGGCAGTGCCGCGAGCTCCTGCTGCGCAGCCTCCATGCGCTCGACAAAGACGGGATTGGGAACGCTGGTCCCTTTGAGGAAAGCGCGACAGCCAAGCTGTCTCTCCCACCCCTGGGTGCTCGTCGGCAGTGCTTGTCCCGGCCATACACGCCCTGGGGCCGTGATCGAGACATAGGGCCCGGAGCCAGAGAGGGCACGTTGGGCTGTGGGGTCGCGTGGCTGCCCCTCGGTCACGGTGTACCCTTTCCTGCGCAGCGCATCGGCGAAAGCGGGATTGAATGCGCGGTCGGGTAGGTACATCGGAGCCCCTCCCGCGAGGTCTTCCAGATAGCTCTTCCGCCCGGCTTCGCCGACCGCGCGAGCAGCGCGGAAAGGCATGCTGGCGACGCGCCAGAGGAGTTTGAGCAGGGTAGGGCCGAGCATGAGGAGCAGACCGATGATCAGGAGTTCCATGGTGGGGTCTCCGGGTGGGCGGGCTGGCGCCACGCCGAGTTGCTTAGATGGTCCGGGGGCGGGCCGGGCGTCAAGACTCGGTTTATTTGCAAGGGCTTACGCCCTACACGCTGCGGCTGCGGGCATGGCGCGGAACTTCTCGGCGCGTGGCCGAGTTGACCTAATCGGTAGGCGCCCTTCCGGCAGGAGCTGGCGCCGCACCGGGGGCCGTTTCACCGCTACGGCCTTTCTCGGGAGGAGCCCGGTTCCTCACAGGCCGGGCTCTTTCATATCCGCCGACGCTCGCCCGTGACGACCATATCGACGCGCCGGCTACCGCACTGCCCGCACACAAGCCGCCCGCGCCACTCCGGGACCGTCATCTCGGCGCCGTAGCGCTGGGCCATCGCAGCCGGGTCGGGCTCAATCTGGTGGCGGCAATCAAGGCACCAGATTATGAACCGCACGCAGGCCGCAGCAGCGCCGCCAAGCGTCATCGGCTGGCCCGGTTCCGCCTTCACGGATCGTTCGCCGATCGCCGATAGAGCCTCGCGAACTCGCTGCCCGGATACCGTCTGACCGCGTTGGCGCGCAGCCATTCGGCCGCTTCTCCGATGCTGCCGAGGGTGGCCTCTGCCGCAATCGCGTTGTCTGCGTCGCCGAGCTTGACCCGCCAGATGCCATCATAGAACCAAGAGACCTCGCCGTTGATTTCGCTGTCGTGCAGCGCGGCGATGATCGCGCCGAGTTCGAGCTTCATGCGCCCCTCCATCGTCTCTTACCGCGCCCGACCCGCGGACCTGCGCCGGCCGGCAGCGGCGGCAAGGGTTCCGGGCGAGGCGCCGGTGGTTCGATCTTATCGAGGATCGCTCGCAGCGGGGCGAGACGCGGCGACAGCGGATAGGGATCGGCACCGATCGCGTGACGGAGATGGGTGGCGAGTGCGGCGGCTTCAGCGTCGGTAAGATCAAGCGGCGGCATGCTGGAGATATGGGGTGAGCGCATGACCCGGCATAAGGCGATCGTCGCGATATTGCTCTTGTTGGCGCTGATCGGGTGCGCCCGCCCGGCCGTTACGCCATCCGCAGCCCAGGCACCGGCGACCGATGACACCATGCACGGTGGCGGCGATGGTGGCGGCGGCGGCGACGGAATGTGACCGCGCTGCGGGTGCGGCAGGATGGCGCAGCGGCTACGGGGATGCGACTGTCGTCCGGCGCGATACCATGGCCAGTAATTCCTCCCAACCTTGCCCCGTCCTCCGGCGGGGCTTTTCTTTTCCCCGAACGCGCGCACCCGCGGCCGGCTCAGCCTCGCCTATCGGCAGGTTCAAGCGGAGGAAACACCGGGCCGCGCCGGCGATGGATCAGCCCCAGCATGCCGAGGCCGCCTAGCAGGACCCAGAGGCTCCGCGGCTCGGGCACCGCGGCGCTCGCCACCAGCATCCCCGCGTATTGCGCCGGGGAAGATGTCTCGTAGGCATCGGAGCCATAGCTGATCGTGCCAACCGCGCCGGTGCTGATCTGGGCTGGGTTTTCCGAGCCCGGCGGAGTGCCATAGACCTCATCCGTGTCCCTCGCGTTGATGAAGAACAGCGAGAGGCTGGCGGTGCCGTCGGCCGGGTCCGCAGTCAGCCCTATTGTCCATATCGGGGTCTGGCTATCGAAGCCCTCCGTCGTGAAGTCGGCCAGGGTGATCGACAGATTTCCGACATGCAGGTTGAATGACGCCAACTGTGGCGGAAATGGATACGGTGTCGGCGGCGTTGTCGGTGAGGTCGGGGGCGGCGCGAAGAGGCTGTCGGTGCTGAGCGACAAGTCGCCGTTCACCGTGAACGACAGGGACAGCGGCGGTGCCGGGCCGTCGAGCCCGTTGTTGGGCGGCACGTTCGAAATCGTTTCCCAGGTGTAAGTGACTGCGGCGGCCTGTGCACCGCTGGCGAGCCCAGCGAGGCATAGAGCAGCGCAGAGCGCGTAAGCGGCGCGACGCATCATGACGACCCTCCCGTTCGGGCGCGCGGCTTCCCGGCTGCGCCTTTCACTCTGACGCGAGAGTATGCTCACCCGGATCGCGGCCGGCGTGACAACCCGTGAGGTGCGTCAGGATGCCGCTGGGCAGCTCGACGGCCGGCAGGTCATGGCGACGACAACCTCTGCTAAGCTGCCCTCGGGAGGACGCAACTTTCCCGAAGGCAAGCACATGGCAAGCCCACCAGCCCCGCGGCGCCGCCGCTCGGGAGCCCTGATCTCCGCCGCCGCGGCATGCGCGCTGGCTGGCTGCGCAGTGCCTCTCCAGACAGTCCCGGCCTCCCGCGCGGCGTGCGTGAGCTACGGCTTCCAGCCGGGCAGCGATGCCCTGGCCGGCTGCACAGAACGGGAGCAGCGGCGGCACACGCTGCTGATTTACGGGGGTGGCCGCGGTGGCCGTATGCCGGCGGCTCCACAAGCGGATTTCAGCGAGCAATTCGGCGAGGCCGTGATCGGTTCTGGCGATTGCATCGGCGCCGTTGTGGCCGGAGTGTGCCACGGAACTCCGGCGCCCGGCGCCCCGACCGCAACCTGCTACGGCCAGATGGTCGGGGGCATCTGCACCGGGCCGATGTTCTGAGCCGGCGGAGGATTTGCGTAATGCTCAAGCCCCTTACTTGTGCCGCTATCCTCGCCGCTGCGACACCTGCCCTCGCTTCCGGGCCGACCCCGACAGACGTTGCCGCCTTCTCTGCTGCCCTGGCGGGAATGCCAAGCTCGGCCGAAATACACCAAGAGCAAGCCAGAGGTGACCTACGCGGTTTCGTCGCAGCCGTGCGCAGAGTGATGGACGTTGCTACGGTGGTCGCAGAGCGCGACTACCCGCAACTCGGTGCCGGATGGAAAGCCTGCCAATCACACATGATCACCCGCGACGGCGGTCTGACGTACCAATTCGAGCCTTCCTACCAAACCGCATGCGCTCAGATCAGCGAGCGGCTGCTTCCCATTGAGCAGTTCGATTTCGACGCGCTTTCCCGAGCGTCGGAAGCTGCCGACCGCGCCGCGATCAGTAGGGCGTTGCGGTGAGGCCGAAGCCGATGACCTCGCCGCGCCGCTGTGGAGCCGCCTTTGGTTTCGTGGCGCTGCCAGCTAATACCTCTTTTCTTCCTGTGGGAGCCCGTCACGCCCTCCGTCCGCGCCGTGCCGGGGCCGCAGCGCGGCTCCCACCCCCGCGGCTACCGCCCCCGATGCGGCGGGCAAACGGAGGCTCCGGCGGCGCCTAGATAGGAGGAAAGAGGTGTATGAGTGCCTCGGTGCGGAAACCAAAGGTAGCAGTCAAGGTCTCCGGCACGGCCGCTAAGCCCGTGTCCTGGTTTTGTGTCCTGGAAAAAATGGCAGTTTTTACCCCCTAATGCACTGAAAAACATTGTGTCCTCGGTGTCCTGGTTTTTCGCGAAGAGCTTCTGCATACTGTGTCTCCTATAGAGCTGGAGTTTTCAACAAAAGTTAGGACACGGAGGTAAGAATGGCAGTTTCTCTCTCGTAAGTGGCTGAAAGAGAACAAAACCCGTGTCCTAACCGTGTCCTGGTGGGTCCTGACTTTTTCAGGAAAAGTGAACAAAATCAATACAAGCCGTGTCCTGACTTTTTCAGCAAAACCAGGACACGGCAACCGGGGGTGGAGAAGAGGTTGCTCCCACCCCATGCGGTAGTGTGCAGCCCGGACGCAGCTCAGCCGGTAGACGCAGCAACGCGGCTCGCAAGTGGGACGACCACACCCATTGGCTGCTTGCTGAGTGCGTCTGCATCATAGCGGCGAATGCCGCGGTAGACACGCTCGCGTTCCCCGCCACGGCCACCGGGCCGCGCAACCGTCACGCTGGGCAAAGCCTTGTTGAGCGCCATGTCGAACTTCGTCTTCGACATGGGTTTGTGGTCGTTGGCAATGCACCAACTCTTGTAAGCCGCATGGGTGTGATCGCGACTATCGCTTAGCTCTTTCCCCACTTGCAGCCGGTCATCAATGAACTTGAGGATTGGGCTGGTCGCAAACCGCATCATCTCCATCAGCTCGGCCGAGTTGGTTGGTTGCGTGAAGCACCCGTTTTCCCTCAAGGCACGAAGACCCTCCAGCGCCCAATTCAGTATGCCGGGGAGTTCTTTCGCCAACCGATCACGCAACGTTAGGTCCTCCCGGCCGTAGAAGCTTTCGAGGAACCGGATCAGAATGAAACGATCGGCGATGACGCCACTGTCATCCGAGAACTCCGGTGCATAGTTCGAGTTGATGAGGAAACGCACATTGAGCGTCCCGGTCCAGTCGTCTTTATTCTTCCGGGGTACGGTGATATCGTCTTCACCGCTCAGTGTGAGGAACCGGGAAACTAGCTCCGAAGTATCTCCCTTCAGGCGCGCGTCTCCGACAATAGCGAGACGTTTGTCGATCAGGCAAGCCATGCCGAATTGCTGCGCTAGGCCGGTCATTGTCGGGTGGACAACATTCTCAGTCCCGATCACTAGTTGCAACGTAGAGGCTATGGTGCCTTTGCCACTTCGCTTCTCGCCCGAGTGGGCGAAGATTTTCTGCTGCCGAGTATCGTTAGTGACGAAGTAGCCGAACTCCTGTTGAAGTGCAGCGCGGCTCTCGGGGTCGGGAAGAACATCGCGAATGAACTTCTCCCAGGTGGGCGCCTTGGCCTTCGGGTCGTAGTCATACCCAACTGAGTTCATGGAGAGGAACGTGGGCGTGTGGGGCAGAAGTTGCCAGGTCTTCAGGTTGAGAAGCCCGTTTCTGCACGGCAGAATGTCGGCGGGATCGTTGGCTAGGTCATCTTCGGTCGCCGCCGGCATCCACGCAGGGGCCTTGATGGTCCCGGAGACGCGCACGATGCTGCGCAGCGCATCAATGAACTTGTTCACTGTACGATCGTCCGGGTAGAACCGACGCCGGACAGTCTTCATCTCCCCGTTTTCGTCGGGCTCTTGCGAGAGCGTGTATGCGCTGCCGAGGAACTCATAGACGATGGCTCGAATGTCGCCATCTTCCAGGGTGCTGTAATGTGTGCCAATCCAGCGGTAGAACAGGCCGCGGTAGTGGATGAGGGGCGTGGTGCCGAATTGAGTTTCGGCGAATGTTCCTGCCATCCCACGCCAATCCCGTGAGTTGATCAACCAACCTTCCAGGCTTGCACCCGACGTTGTTTCGGCGGCCTCAGACCCCTTGTTCTCAGGCTGCGGCGCACCATATACTGTATTGTTCGTGGTCACTTAAGTTCTCCAGGGCGGCTTGTCCCCGCCTCTTGGCTTCTCAGGGCTCCCCCAGCGGGAGCCCTTTCTTTATTCACGGCCTCGCGCCTCGGTGCCGGCCGAGCGGGCAGCCGCTTCCCTCACTGCCTCGGCGACAAATCGGCTCATCGTGACATCCCTCTTCGCCGCTTCGACCCTCGCGAGGTGCCGGACCTCCGCGGGGACCAGGAGCTTCCACTGGACGATCTCCGGGTTGCCCTTGTCGTTTCGCTCATGCATCGCTCTTCCTTCGCACCCCCAGGGGCGCACTGTGCAGACGGGCCAATCCCCGTCCTTCGCTTCACCTAAGTACTTTACCGCACGCACTGGGAGGGCTCGCAAGACCCGCAGCGCGCGGCGCCCCTGCCTCAGCCCATCCCGTGGCCCTGGCCGCGGTACACCACCCGCCAGTGCTCCGAGCACCAGCTCTCCCCCGGCCGCCGAGCTTTTGCCCCGCAGTACATTCCACGTCGAAGGGGCAGCGGCTCTCCGGCGATCATCCGGCAGCCGCGCATGTCCGCATCCCGGAGCGGCTGGGGCTGCGGCTGGTCGCAGGGTTGTTCGCTCATGCGGCCCTCCGGCTCGCCCGCTTCCGACATCGCGCCGAACAGGTCCGAGCCTCCGCCCGCTTCGCCTGGAATGCTGCCCCGCAGACCGCGCAGAGCCGGGCTAGGGATGTGTGACCGGCTCCTGCCGCACCACCGCACCCCGGAGGCATGTCACACGTCTCCTGGGGCACCGGAGGCGCTTCGGCGACCAGGGCGGCGGCCCACGTCCTCGGGTCGGGCATGATCCACGTCCGCGGGGCTGGCGGGGCTGGCGGCAGCGGCTCTGCCCGACCAATCTCGTCCAGCAGCATCTCGCGCAGGCCGGCCTCAGTGACGCGGCGGCGCCACGGCGCGAGCCGTTCCCGGATCAGCCAGTGCTCTCTGGGGTGCACCTCGCCACGGCGCAGCCAGAATTCGGCATACCAGCGCGGGTTGACCTTGAGCGCGTGCAGGGTGGCGAGGGCTCCGGCGAGGAGGAAATCGCTCTTTCGCCGGAAGATAAGGTCTTTTTCGCCAGCGATTTCAGGGACTTGCGAGAGGGCCAAAACGGGGCCGCTATGGTCGTAGCTTCCCGTTCCCGCGGCACTGATAACAAAGGCTTTTTCGGTGTTATTCCGGCAGCGACTAGGCGGGCGTCCGCGCCGGGTTTTCCTGCCGCCAGCGGGGATGCGAGCCGGGCGGGGGGCGCTGGGGCGGGGGCTGCTCACGACACGCCCCCAAGCCGCGCCAGGGCGTCCTGTGCTGCGTGCCGCTGCGCCACGTACTCCTTTGCCGCGTCCGCGTCGATCAGAGACTTCCCATCGATCACATGCGAGCGCAGACGGCCGCGACGAAGGTCACGGAAGATCGTGCGCAGGCTTACCCCCGCCTCAACGGCGATGTGTTCATAGGAAACGAGATGCATGGCTTGACTTCCTTTGCGCGGTTGCGCTGCTGCGCTTCGCGCTTGTGGAAGTTCTATTATGACAGGCTGGCGGCCAGCGGTTGCAAGGGTCTCAGTGCCAGGCTGGCAGCCTCGCAGCCCCGCGCAGTCGCAGCAAAGGCCGCACTGCGGCGGCCTTGGCAGGAGCCCGGCGGGGCTGGCTCAGCCCGCCTCCTGTCCACGGACGAAAGCACAAAAACGCTCGATAGCCTCGGCCTGCTGCTCGCGGAAGAGCGCGGCCATCCGAGGATCGGTCTCAATCCATACTGATACTATGTTAAGGTTATGCAGCACCTCCTTTTCGTACTCCTTGTACTTTTTAGCTACACGCGAAGGGAGCGGAGAGGCGGCTTTCGACTGGGCTGACGCCGGGTCGTTGTTGTCCATAGGAGCAGGCGGACGCTGCCGCAGCCTATCAACCATGTCGGTAAGCTCCTGGCGCTCTGATTGTGTTACATCCGGCCAATGAGAGCCCACGCAATCTATGATCTGCGACCAGTGCACTGACAGGTCTTTGTGGGTCTGAGGGCCTTCTTTGGGTTGGACATGTGGGTCCGGGCCGGGAACGGTAGCACCCGTGTCGATATCTACGCGGGGATTTTGCGTGATCGGCAACGACTGCCGATCATCCACATTGGTGCTGTGGTTTGGCCGGCCGCCGCCAGCTTGCGCGATCCTATAGCGGATCGTCCGATCTGACATGATGCCCGGCTCAATAAGGTTCTCCCGGCACCAATCGGACCAAGCTTGCGCGCATCGTCCGGTCTGACACTCCTCCCGTTGCTCAATCAGCTCCTTGCCCGTGCGGATCGCCGCGGCTTCTCCCCGCGCGACTTCGGCCTCATTCGCCCGAATGCGGTCAACACGGGATGGCTCGTTGCGAAGCGCGACCACGTCGGCGGAAGCCGGGGTCATGACGCTGCCTCCGGGCTGGGCAGCTCCCAACCCTCCCGCAGTGCCCACAGGGGATCAAAGATTTCGAGGCTGTCCGGGTCGGCGTGTTCCATGATCTCCGGTTCGGCATCGGTGATAACGCGCACGATCGTGCGCCACTGCGCCTCGGTGAACGGGATGGTCACTCCGCGCGGCGCTGCCCGGCGCGTCCTCGGCGATCCCGGCGCTCCGGGGAACTGGATCACGTTGCCGCTGCCGTCGCTGCTGGTGCTCATTCTGTTCTCCCCTGGCTCTGCTGGCTCTGGCTTATCAGGTGCTGGATTGCGAGTTCGACGACGCGCGGGATGGGGGCAGGCCGGCCGCTTTGCCTCTGCCGGCCGCGCTCCCAATTCCCAAGCTGGCCGAGAGACACGCCGAGGGCCGCTGCAAGCTGCCACTGGGTCAGCCGCAGGCGCTTTCGCAGGCTTCTAAGTTCCTCGCCGGTCATAGCTCGGAGATATGCCATGATGGCACTTCTGTCAAGGCCGCAGGCAGGGAATTTTGGAGCCTCGATCGAGGATGTGACACTGTACCAGGCTGGTACAGATGTCCCCTCTGCCGACCTCGGGGCGCGCCCTGGCCGGTCACGCCGCGCCTCGGGCCACCTGCGCAGGATCAGGCCACGCATTCAAGGGCACCTCGGCCGCCATCCACTCGGCAATCTCGCGCTTGGCCGGAGTGCCGAGCCGACGGAATAACGCCTTCATTGCCTCCGCAATCTCCTCCTCCGAAGCGTCACCTGCGGCGACGATGGCTTCCAGAGGTTGCGCGAGAATGGCGTGACCGTCCGACGGCTTCATCTCCCTGATGTCTTCTCGGCTGTAGCCGCGTTGGGCGAGCGCTGCCTTCTGCGCTTTGGTGAGCATGAAGGAGACGGTGGCAGCCGGTCGTAGCTCAGCTGTCGCCGGCGCAGGCGGGGCCGGAACGTAAGTGACGGGCGGGTCGATGGGCGGTGCGACGGCCATGTCCGTGACAGGTGCGGGGCTTAAATTCATCGGCAATCTTCCCGATCTTCTCCCGATAGGCGTCTTCGAGAGCTTTGAGTTCGGTGAGGTTCTCGAAGATTGTCTGTTCAAGGGTGGGCGGGTTGTTTGATGGCAAGACTGCGGCGGTGGCATCCCCGGTCATGCCGCGCCCCTGGCTCGGCAGATGCTCCGGGCAGGGATCACGCGAGCGGCCAGCCAGCGCTCCGCTGCCGCGGCAGGCACCAGGGTCCGCCGACCTCGCTTTACGATGTCCGGCGCGTCACCGCGAGCGCACATCCTATAGAACTCGCTCTTACTGAGCGAGTGGCTCGCGAGGAAAGCACGCAGGGGTAGAAGGACGGGGACGGGGATTGCTTCAGCGCTGCTCATGCTCGGGTGCTCCGCGGCCGGGGCCAGGCCGCCTGGGATGCTGAGGGTCGATCTGACCCTCTCACTTAATAGCCGGGTGTGCAGAGAGCCCCGACGCGCCCCACATCTTGCATCCGCGGCCCAGGACCTACTACCCTGGGCTGGCTTGTGGCAGAGCGGAGACACGGTTCCAGGCGGCCCGGTGCTGTGGTGGGCACCGGGCTTCGCCCTCCCTGCATTCCACATTACCCGCGGTGGAGGATGCGTCCTCCATTTTTCTTTTGTGGTTTGCCTACGCTGCGCAGGGTTTCTACAGGGCCAGGTTGTGGGATGTCCGCGCTGCGGACATCATCCAGCGTTGTACTGTTGGTTGCGGGCTCCGGGCTCGCTGCCGCAGCCAGCTCCCCGATCACCGCCCCGATCACAGCCTTAAAGACCCGGCCGACCCGCAGCCGACCTTGAGGCTCCGACGCGTCTGCCTGCCGTGCTTCCCGCTCCTCACATCCGCAGCTCGTCCGCCTTCCGGCCTTGAGCAGGTCGGAGCGGTAGTCGGCGACGTGACCGCAAGCGCAGCGACAGCGCCACGCCGTGTTGTGTCCTCGGGATCGCCGCGCCCGGCCCGTCACAGTGAGCCGGCCGAAGCACTGGCCCATCAGGTTTGCGGCACTTCGGTGCAGCGGGCCGAGCCCGAGCTTCAAGCATCCGCAGCTTCGGGTGGAACCGTAGATCAGGCAATCCCGCGCCACGTCCTTGGTGATGCCGCAGGAGCAACGGCAGCGCCAGAAGCCCGGAACCTCCGAGCGTGCCAGCACTTCCAGGCGGCCGAAAGCGAAGCCTCGCAGGTCGCGCGGGAAGCCTCCTCTCTGGTCTGCGAGGGCAGCCGGGTCATCCTCGAAGTGCATGCCCGAGGGCCATTTGTCGAGTGCCGCGGGGAAGCCCAGCCGTTCGAGCACCTCGGCGAAGATTGCCTCGGTGAGCGTCCGGCGCTGATCGCACGGGGCTGCCGTCAGCTCGGGCAGGATCAGCCGCTCTTCCACCCGCTTGCGGGACCAGAAGTCACCAGAGGCGAGCCGGAACCAGCGCCGGCCGTCCCAAGCCGCGCCCCGCTCGCGCAGCTCCGCGGCTACCTCTGACGCCAACTCGTCGAACGCGGCCTCGGCGGTGGTCGGGGCTCGCGCCGCATCTGCTATTTCAGTCATGTCCCTGCCTCAGACCGCGATCAGCTTGCCACGCCACCAAATCCGCCCGAAGCCAGGCTCAGGGTGCTCGGTGACGACTTGCACCAGCTCAGGTGGCAAAAGCTCGCCGCTCGCCCACGTGAGCACCGCAAAGCCGCTGCGCCAATCGGTCGGACCGGCTTCGAGGTAATTCGTGAACAAGGACGAGTTGACATCGGCGACGCAGCCACAATCCACGCCCCAGACCGTGCCTCGGAGCGAGGTTACGGGGATGATCTTTTGGCTGTGGGTATGGCCGGTCACGTAAGTTGCGCCTGCCCGGACGGCATTTCGATACGCGGCGTGAGTGCCCCCGGTCAGACGGTGGGCGATGTAGGCTGGACTGTTGCTGACCGAATTAACGCGGACTTGCCAGCTGAAAGCCCAAGCTGGGAAGAAGTCTTCAAGGCAGGTGCCGTGAAGTCCTTCAAGCTGTGGCGCCTGGTTGCTGAGAAAGCTGGAAAGTCGCAGGCAGTGATTTCCGAGGTTCCACACGCGCCGCGCCTTGGGCGCCGCGATCTGGATTTCACGCAACCGAGTTTGTGCCTCGGCGATCTCGTCAACGACTTTCGGGCGTTCTTCCCACAGGATGCGGCTGTGCTTGCTGATGCTCGGGAAGTCGCACACGTCGCCGTTCGCGACGATGAGCTGCGGCTTGAGCTTCCGCGCAAGCATGACGGCCGCGCGCCATGCGGTCGGCGCTGGGCTGCGATGGTCGAAGTGACAGTCGGAGAAGGCCAGAGCCACGCCATCCCGCAGGGTGACATCGATCCGGCTTTCCATCCGGGCGGTCGTCTCTGCCGCGCTTTCCGCGGTCTTGTGTGCTTGTGACAACTTCGGTTCCTTCGGGGCTTTATCGCCCTCTTTGAGCCCTCGCGTCAGCCCGGCTGTTGCCGTTGGTGCGCTGGCGCGGGGTCGTGGTGTGGCTACGCGGGATGCGCAGCCAGGATTACGCGGCCTTGCTCTTGCCTCGCTCGGCTGGTGAAGCCTTGAGCCAAGTCACAGCAAGCTCCGGGTCCTCTCGGCCGAGTTCGGCTGCAATCCCGCGCCGAGCAATCTCGGAAATGCTCCTGCTCGTGTCGGCGACGTAATGCCGGAGCAACGTGCGTTGATGCTTCGACACCACAAGGGACAGCAGTGTGTTTTCATCGGTCATCTTTGGTCGTACCTCCGTCAAACCGGAGTTAGGTGATACGTAACTCCATAACTCATTATCCCGGTCAGCCTGGGGAGGTCGCAACTGCGGCAACATCGCCGTGCTCACAGCCTGGAAACCCCGTAGGAATTCGGAGCGCTGCTGAGCGCGCAGGCAACGCCGCGCTCCCGCCTGCCCCGGACCAGCCCGCGAAAGCCCTCAGAAACTCCTACAAAAGGTGCCATGCTGCTGCCGTGCTGGCGCCGTCGGGCTCAGCGCCGCACCAACCTAATCAGTCACTTGTGAGGATGGGAAAGGCGTAGGACGGCCGACCCGCATGCTGTTTAATCTGGTGCGCGCACGCAGGCGCGTGACGCCGGCGGGCATGCCAGGGCCAGCGGAAGCCTCAGTCTTTCCACAACCCGTCGAACCGTGTGGCGCTCATCTGGGCATAGCGCGCGGTGTTGTTGACGTTTGCATGGCCGAGGTAGGCCGCGAGCGACAGGCTATCCATCCCTTGGTTGACCAGCCGAAAGCCACAGCCGTGGCGCAATAGGTGTGGATGCACGTCGGCGATCCCGGCACGCTCTGCGGCCTTCGTGAGCATCTTAAAGAAGCCGTTGCGCGTCATCGGCGCACCTCGGCTGGTCATGAATACGAAGCGGCTGCCGACTGGCTGCGCGCGACGCAGCTTGCGAAGCAACCGCACCTCGCGACCGCGCAGTGGATGCACGCCATCCCGACCGCCCTTGGCGCGGATCACCGTCACGTGGCCAGCATCTAGGTCAAGCTGGCGCCACTGCATGCTGATCAGCTCGCTGACGCGGAGCCCGTGCGTATAGGCCATCAAGATCATAGCGCGGTCGCGCTCGTTGTCGGCGGTCTTGACGATCTGATCCACCTCGGCCTCGGTCAGGTAGCCACGCTTTGGTGCGAGGTGCGCGTCAGTATCCAAATCGGTGCTCGGTTCGGCTTCTGTTCTTACGGCGCGAACGGCGGATTTGTTCATACGTGGGCTCCTTTCAGTATCCAATATGGTCGGTTTGGATACTGCCGCCAAGGGGCGAATTTCGTCGCGCACCGTCAGCCGCGCATCGACATCGTCGCGCAGGCGCATCACCGTCTTGGGACGCGGCGGCACGGATCAGTGCGTCACGGCTCAAGCGCTGTCGCGCTGCGCGCTTGGAACAATTTAGGAACTGACCCACTGGGGTGAGCTTTCCCCCAAGGCAAGCATGCTTGGAGCGGCAGTTCCGGGGACCCGGTGGGAGCGGGCAGCCAAGATATAAAATTAAAAAGAGAGCCCCTATGGGACTTCGCAACCCAAGCGTGCTGGCGCTGGGGTCGCGCTCGGGAAATATTACAAAAGCAGGCTGTGGGAGCTTGGTTGTGCCTGCGGGCAGGGCACGCGCGGAGCGGGCAATGGGGCTGAACGGCTGGGTAGGCGCTCGCGCTGCGGCCCTGGCGAAGACGAGCAGCAGTCGCAACCAGCCACCGTCCCCAACCCAGCCGCCGATAGTCTACTTCCTTAGTCCCGCACTCCTACCGAGCAACCTCTTTATGAGTGCCCAGTGTGCGAGATCGGCCCGGCCGCCGGCAATCCCCGAGCACCGATGCGCCGAGACGCAGCCGCGCGACCCGGCCGTTCGGGATTTTCGGGTGCTGCGCGGGTGCCCTGCTGCAAAGGTGGTTGAAAGTGGGGTTGAGCCGTCGAAATTTCGTGAGAGCGGCGGTTTTGCTGGGTTGCGTGAGGACCATGCCTCCCCGCCCGCTCCCCTTCCAAGCCGTTCGGGCAAGTCAGGTGTCCGATGCCTATCCGCTGCAAACCAGGCCGCCTATCTGTTCTCTTGATGCCGCGCTCCCAGCGTCATCGTGCTAAGCCATTGTCTCCGCGCTGATGTAAAAGCGGAGTTTCTCGACGATGCTGCGCTCGATAGCGCTGACATACTGATCCAGGATGCCAGCAACACGGGGCGCGAACGGCGCGCCGGGCGCGGCTACACGGGAATTACCCATTGGCCCGGCGGCGGTGACGCCAAAGGCACAGATGATGAGCAGAAAGGATAGCGGTTAGGATGGGTTGTCAGCTGGAGGCCGGAAGCGGAATCGAACCGCTGTACGAGGATTTGCAGTCCTCTGCATAGCCACTCTGCCATCCGGCCGGTGCGCCGTCATATAGGCGCGCGCGGCGCAGAGGGTCAAGCGCGGGGCCGCGCAAAAGAGGGTTATCGGGCGCGTTCGCCGGCGAGCCGTCCCGCCCGCGGGTAGTGTCCTAATTTGGCCCAGCGCCGCCCATGGTCGCCGTAAAGGTTAATACCAAAGATAACCATTCGCGTTTCTGGCCGCTCTTGACTCGCGTTGCCCAGGGATAACAGGATGCAGCATCATGTTTACCCTTCCTTACCATAACCCACCTCAAAATGCCTTAGTCAGAGGCTATGTGTTTGATGCGGTGGAACGCGGGGGAGGCGCAGGGCAGATGAACAACGCTGAAGCCGAAGACCTCTATGAGATGGCTAACCTCCATCCGAGGCACACCGGACTACCGATGGTGATCTGGGTATCGGAGCGCGGAAACGCGCAACATGATATCCGCATCAAGGTGAGCATGGATCACGCCCCCCGGATCAACATTCACAATACGGCAGCTGTTGGCGTTCGTCCTCCGGGTGTTATTGCGGGATTTCTAAGGAGCGCCGATCAGCAGTTGGTCTTTCGATGGATCAAGCTTAATGAAGCAACTTTGGTCGATTACTGGAACGGCACCATTGATACGGTGGAGCTTGTCCAACAACTTAAGGCGTTACCAATTCCGTAACACTCGGAGATTTCTCAATTAATTTGTTGTGCGCTCGCCGCAGCGATACACCTGATCATGGAATTGCGGCAGCGAACCGGCGCGCACTAGCCAAGACCAACCAAATTAGGACACTACCCGCCCGCGCCCGCTGTTGCCGCTTGCCGCCCGCCCCCATATACTCAGCAGCTTCAAGGTATCGCCGCGAGGGTGCAGATGGCGCGTGTCACTGTCGAGGATTGTGTGCTCAAGGTCCCCAACCGGTTCGAGCTGGTGCTGCTGGCCGCCCAGCGCGCGCGGGAGATTTCCTCGGGGGTGCCGCTGTCGATCGATCGCGACGACGACAAGAACCCGGTCGTGGCGCTGCGCGAGATTGCCGATGAGACCGTGGGGTTGCCGCATCTCAAGGAATCGCTGGTGCGCGGCATGCAGAAGCAGGTCGAGATCGACGAGCCTGAGGAGACGACCGAGATCGAGGTCGACCCGAGCATGTTCGCGGTGACCTCGGCGGCACCGGCCCTGCTCGACGACGACGGCGAGGCCGACGCGTCGGAGTTTGACGAGTTCGACGACGAGGATGAGGACGAGGTTAAGGACGAGGAGGGGGCGGCGTCCGAGCCGGTGTTCGCCGCCGACGAGGAGGCCCTGGCCGAAGAGCTCGCCGAGGACGATCTCGCGGTCGAGGACGATCTCGCGGTCGAGGGCGATCTCGCTGGGGCGGGCGCGGAGGAGGGCGATCTCGGCGATATCGCCGGGGACGGCACCACCGGCGCCGAAATCGCCGGCGACGACTTGCCCGGCGACGACGACGAGGAGCTTTGATCGCCCGCTTTGCGCCACATTCGGCCGCTGGGGCCGAGAATGATCGCGGCGACGCCGCCGCAGCCGCCCGGCCTGGGACTTCGGCGCGCCGGCAAGACGGCGAGGCTCGCGTCATGATGCGGCAATTCGAGCTGGTCGAGCTCGTCCGAGCTTACGACCCGAACGCCGACGAAGACGCGCTCAACCGCGCCTATGTCTATTCGATGAAGGCGCATGGCGCGCAGCTGCGGGCCTCGGGCGACCCCTATTTCTCCCATCCGGTCGAGGTCGCCGGCATCCTCGCCCAGATGAAGCTCGACAGCGCCTCGATCGTGACCGGCCTCTTGCA
Source organism: Allostellaceae bacterium (assembly GCA_036500965.1). Classification (GTDB taxonomy): domain Bacteria; phylum Pseudomonadota; class Alphaproteobacteria; order ATCC43930; family CGMCC-115725; genus AP-15. Next base: position 51,722 of record DASYBC010000155.1, read on the forward strand.
CGATACGGTCGAGGACACCGTCGCCACCCTAGACGATGTCGAACGCGTGTTCGGCCCCGAAATCGCCCGGCTGGTCGACGGCGTGACCAAGCTGTCGCGGATCGAGCTGCAATCCGATCAGACCAAGCAGGCGGAGAATTTTCGCAAGCTGGTGCTGGCGATGTCGGAGGACATCCGCGTCCTCCTGGTCAAGCTCGCCGACCGCCTGCACAACATGCAAACCCTGCATTTCATCAAGAGCGACGACAAGCGCCGGCGGATCGCGCGCGAGACGATGGACATCTACGCGCCGCTCGCCGAACGGCTCGGCATGCACCGCATGAAGGACCAGCTCGAGGATCTGGCGTTCGCCGAGCTGTATCCCGATGCCCGCGCCAGCATACTCGCCCGGCTCGATTTTCTGCGCGACAGGGGCGCCACCATGGTGCCGCGCATCGAGGCCGAGCTGCAGCGCAAGCTCGCCGAAGGCGGGCTCGCCGGGACGGTCATCACCGGCCGCGAGAAATCACCCTATTCGATCTGGCGCAAGATGCAGCGCAAGAACATCGCCTTCGAGCAGCTGTCGGACGTCATGGCGTTCCGCGTGCTGGTCGGCGACATCGGCCAATGCTATCACGCACTCGGCCTGATCCACTCGGCATACCATGTGGTTCCCGGCCGCTTCAAAGACTACATCTCGACGCCGAAGCCGAACAATTACCGCTCGCTGCACACCGGGATCATCGGCCCCGAGCAGCAGCGCATCGAGGCCCAGATTCGGACCCGCGAGATGCACGAGGTCGCCGAATACGGCGTCGCCGCGCATTGGACCTACAAGCAGGACGCCGGCAAGACCGAAGGCCCGCAATACCGCTGGTTGCGCGAGCTGCTCGACATCCTCGATCATGCCTCGGGACCGGAGGAGTTTCTCGAGCACACCAAGCTTGAGATGTTTCAGGACCAGGTCTTCGCCTTTACCCCAAAGGGCGATCTGATTGCCCTGCCGCGCGGCGCCACCGCGGTCGATTTTGCCTATGCGGTCCATTCCGAGATCGGCGACACCTGCGTCGGCGCCAAGATCAACGGCCGGCTGGTGCCGCTGCGCAGCCAGCTCGGCAACGGCGACCAGGTCGAGATCGTCACCTCGAAGGCGCAGCGGCCGTCGCCGACCTGGGAACGCTTTGTCGTCACCGGCAAGGCGCGCGCCCGCATCCGCCGCTTTGTCCGCACCCAGCAGCGCGCCCAATACCTCGACCTCGGCAAGGCGATCGTGCAAAAGGCGTTTCGCCAGGAAGGCCGCGAATTTTCCGAACGGCCGCTCGAAGGGGTGCTGAAGACCTTCAACTGCGCCACCGTCGAGGATCTCTACGTCGCGGTCGGGCAGGGGCTGACCACCGGGCGCGCGGTGATCAACGCCGCCTTTCCGCAGCAGCAGGAAGCCAAGGCCAAGGTCGTCTCGTTGGCCCGTGCCCGGCGCAAGATCGGGCACAACGACACCGCGGTGGCGATCCGCGGGCTGATCCCGGGCATGGCATTGCATTTCGCCGGCTGCTGCCATCCGCTGCCCGGCGACCGGATCGTCGGCATCGTGACCACCGGAAAAGGGGTGACGATCCACACGATCGATTGCGAGACTTTGGAAAACTTCGCCGACACGCCGGAGCGCTGGCTCGACGTCGCCTGGAGCAGCAGCGAGGCCGATGCCATCCATGTCGGCCGGCTCAACGTCATGATCGCCAACGAGCCCGGCAATCTCGGCAGCTTGACGACGGTGATCGGCAAGCAGGGCGGCAACATCAGCAATCTGAAGATCACCAACCGCTCGTCGGATTTCTTCGAGATCATGCTCGACATCGAGGTGGCCGACGTAAAGCATCTGACGACGATCGTCGCCGCCTTGCGCGCGAACCCGGTCATCAACTCGGTCGAGCGCGCGCGGGGGTGAAGGCCCGACGGCGCCGGTCGACGCCGATCGAGCCGGTACGCGTCAGCGCCGCCGCCACTTCGGTCGTGATCTGCTCAACCTGCCGGCTGATGGCGTTTGCGCGGTCGATCGGCTGGAGCGCGCTTGACTCGGCACGGCGTGCTTGGCTTGATCGGCGACCATTCGGGCAGGGCCGGGCATGTCATGAAATCTAATTCCGCACGCAAGGTCATAACCAAAAGAAGCTCGCGGGGGGGTGTGGTCGAGACGATAAAAACGGTCGTATATGCGGTCCTGATCGCTCTGGTCGTGCGCACAGTGGCCTATGAACCGTTCAATATTCCGTCGGGGTCGATGATACCGACCCTCCTGGTCGGCGATTACCTATTTGTTTCGAAATTTTCTTACGGGTACAGCCGGTTTTCACTACCGTTCGGATTGCCGCTATTCTCGGGGCGAATTTTCTTTCACCCGCCCGAGCGCGGCGACGTCGTGGTCTTCAAATTGCCGACCGACGAAATGACGGACTACATCAAGCGGGTCATCGGCTTGCCCGGCGACACGGTGCAGATGAAACAGGGCGAGCTTTACCTGAACGGCAACGAGGTGCCGCGCAAGCGCATCGAGGATTATCTTTACCAGGAAGGCGACGGCGCGGTCATCCCGATGCAGCAATATATCGAATACCTGCCGAATGGCCGCAGTCACCCGATCATCAAGATTGGCGACAATGGGCCTCTCGACAACACTCAGGTCTATCATGTGCCGCCCGGCGACTATTTCATGATGGGCGACAACCGCGACAATTCGGAAGACAGCCGCGTGCTGTCGGCGGTCGGCTACGTGCCGGCGGAGAACCTGATCGGCAAGGCGCAATTCATCTTTTTCTCGACCAACGGGTCGGCGCGCCTCTGGGAATTCTGGAAATGGCCGTTTGCGATCCGCTACAACCGACTGTTTACCGGGATCGATTAGCGGTGGACGGCGACGGGACAGGCGCGGCCGGGCTGGCCGGGGGTCCGCTCGCCGCGATCGAGGAGCGGAAGCCTCGCGACGATTTCGCGCAGAGGCTGGGACATGATTTTGCCCGGCCCGAGCTGTTGGCCGAGGCGCTGACGCACCCGAGCGCCTTGGTTCCGGAACGGCAGCGCGGCCGTCGCCGAAAGCCGGCGCGGCGGGGCTATGACCGGCTCGAATTCCTCGGCGACCGGGTGCTCGGGCTGGTGATCGCCGATCTCTTGTGGCGGCGCTTTGCGGACGAGCCCGAGGGGCTCTTAACCCGGCGGCTGACCCAGCTGGTGCGCCGCGAGACCCTGGCGCGGATCGCGCTCAGCATCGGGCTCGGCGGCCATCTGGTGCTGTCGCGCGCCGAGGCGGCGGCCGGTGCGGCAGCTAATCCCGGCATCCTCGCCGATGCCTGCGAGGCGGTGATCGCGGCGATCTATCTCGACGGCGGCTTTGCCGCGGCGACACGGTTTATCCATCGACTATGGGAGCCGCTGATCGCCGAAGCGCCGGCGCCGCCGCGCGACCCGAAGACGGCCTTGCAGGAATGGGCGCAGGCGCGCGGCCTCGGTTTGCCCGCCTACGAGCTGGTCGCAGCCAGCGGCCCCGATCATGCGTTGCTGTTCACGGTGATGGCGAGCGTGGCCGGTGCAGACGGCGCTATCGGGACCGCGTCGTCGAAACGCGCGGCCGAAGCCGCCGCGGCAACGGCGCTGCTCGCTCGCCTCGCCGCCGAGGCGTAGCCGGGCGAACGGCGGGAGGCCCGGACCGCCGGCTCGGTCAGTAGGGTGCTCGCCGATCCGCTTGTTAAATCCTCTGTTTAATGGACGTGGCCGGCATGGCTCGCGGCCGCCGCCGGAAATCGGGCGACCCGAGCGGCGTCGGCGACGAGGGTTGTGGCGGTGGGCAGACTGCCGGGCCCGCCCTGGGTCCAGCGGGCGCGCGGGTCGCCGCTGCGGTCGAGCAACAGCAACGTCTCGCCGCCATCCTCGGGGCTGCGGAACAGCGCCAGGCTCGCTGCCACCTCGGCGGAGACGCCGGCCAGCGTTGAGGCTGTCTCGGCCTCGCCCGGCCTTGGCCGGGGGCCGAGATCGACGGCGACGATGCGCAGCGCGGTTCCGAGCTGTTCGCGCATCGCCGCGAGCTGCGCCAGGCGCGCTGCCGCCGGAGGCTGGGAAAACAGGACGAGCAGCACCGGCCCGGCGGCCAGCACGCGGCTCAAGGTCTGCTGGGCACCAGCTGATTCAAAAGCGAAATCGGGGATCGGGGCGGTGGCGGCGCTCGAGACCTGCGGCCCGAGCCGGCGCGACAGCACGCCGGCGGCGCGGGCGCGGACAAAGTTGATCACATCCCAGCGCTCGGCCGGGCTCATCACCGCGGCAAAACCGGGCATGACGCCGTCGTCGCGGCCGTGGCTGACCCACCAGAAGAGGTCGCCCGGGGTGTGCGCGAACAGATGCGGCGCGGTCAGATCGGCCGGGCGCACCGTCAGCCCGGCGGCGGCGGGGCCATCGCCCTTGCCGTTGGCGCCGTGGCACAGAGCGCAGTCCGCCGTGTATAGATGCGCCCCATGCTCAACCGAGGCGGCGGCATAGGGTTCGGCCGGGGCGGAGAAGCTGGTCGGGTAGGCGGGCTCGAGCGCCGGCCGCAACGCGATCCAGCCGAGAGCGAGGCACAGGGCGAGGCTAGCCCAGGCGACTGTCATGCGGCGGTACCGCCCGGCGGCGGCGGTGGCCACCGCCGCAACGAGGCTCGCCGCGGCGAGCGCGGCGAGAACCGCCAGCAAGATTTTGGACGGACCCGCGAGCGCGCCCAATTCGAAGCGGAACGGCAACGGCCAGCCGGGCTCGGTGTGCAACCCCGGCGGAAGAATGCCGAGGAGGCCGACGATGGCGAGGACGATCAGACCGAGCACCGCCTCGCCCACGGCATTGCGCCGCAGATGCTCGACCGCCGCTGTCCACAGGTTCGGCGGCCTGCCTCCGGCAACCGGGGCGAGACGCGGCGCCATCCGCAGCAGATTGACCGCGCCGATCGTCACCATCGTTGCGAAGATCGCGACCTTGGCCAGCAAGAGCCGGCCATAGAGGGTGCCGAGCAAGGCCGGGACAGTGCCGGCGAGAAACCAAGTGTTGACCAGACCGGCGGCAAACAGGACGGCGACGCTCGCTGCCGCCAGCAGCGAAAAGCGCCGCACCGCGCGGCGCGCCAGCACCGCCTGGCCGGGATCGCCGACCCTTCTTGTCTCGGCCAGCAGCAGCGCTAGCGGGATCAGCGAGCCGAGCCAGGCGCCGGCGGCGAGCAGGTGGAGGATGTCGGCGGCAAGGTGCAGTTCACCTGGCCGGCCCGGCGTGGCGCCGCCGTGCCCTGCCCAGGCGAGGGTCCCGAGGATGGCGGCGGCAAATGCGAGCCCGCCCCAGCGCCACGACCACCCTCGCCAGCGCTGCGGCATCAGCAGCAGCGCCGCGAGGACCGCGGCGAGAACGGATCGCCAGACCCAGACGTAGCCGAACCGCGTGCCGGTCAGCACGGTTGCGACGACGCCTTGGGCCAGCGCGGCAGCAACCGGCTGGCCGCTCATTTGCGCTGAAACCGCTAGCAGCCATGCACCGCCCGAGAATAGCGCCAGCACCAGGCTCGCCCAGGCGACCAGCCATAACTGCCGGCGCAGCCTCGGCGAGGCCGCCGGCCTGGCGACCACACAGAGGAAGGCGAAGAGTCCGGCCAACGATATCGTCGAGGCATAGTGAATCGCCCGCGCCGCGATCAGGATGACCTCCATCGCGCCTTGCCCCCATTCGCTTCCTGCTACCAAACCGAGCCGCTCATCCGCCGCCGACCTCGAAGATGAAGTGACCCTGCGTCGTATGGGTGTCGACGGAGAGGGCGTGCCATGTCACGGTGTAGGTGCCCGGCGGCAACGGCTTGAGCCGAACCTGCAGCTCGGTTGGGTCTTTCGGGTCCACTTGAGCAGGCCCCGTATCGACGGGACTGCCCGATTTGTCGGTCACCGTCGCCGTGGTGAAGGCCGGTTCGAGCTGCTGGGTGAACCACATCGTCACCGCCGCGGGCGCCGTCGGCACCGAGCTGCCGACGGCTGGGCTCGCATGATCGAGAAACGCGTGCGCGTCGGCGGTCGCCGCCTGCAGAGCGACGGCGACGGCGAAGACCGCCCCCGTCGCGAAGATCTGCTGCCTCACCATCGCGAGATCGGCCGGCCGATGCTGTTCGGGAACAGGTCATCGAGATAGAAATGCAGCTGCACGACGCCGCCGATCCCATGCCCCGACAGGCTGTTGGTCGCGATGATCATCTCGGCGCCGACCTGAAAGTACTGTCCTGCCCAGATCACCCCGGGCTGCACCGTCCCGGTCGTCGTCCCGCCGTAGCCGCGGTTGTACGGGCTCGTCAGCGCGAACTCGACCAGCGGGATCAGTCGGTTGAACGGCGGCCCCAGGCCCACGTCGCGGACTTCTTCTTGCAGATAGGGAATGCTGTATTCGACCGCGAAGCCGTAAAAGACGTCGTCCGGGTTCTTCACCCCCATGGTTTGGGCCTCGGTGGGAAAGTCGAGGGAAATATTGCCGGTCAACGCGAACGGGCGCAGCCATGGCAGCGAATCGGGCAGGTCGCCAAACCCTTTGCCAAAATCGAAGGTCGGCGACAGGGTGGTGAACGCGGGAGCCCCGAGGTTCTGTACGTTTCCGGTGTTTCCCCAGGTCACGTCGAGCGCGGCGAGCGCCATTGCCTCGTGCTCGGGGTTGATGAACAGCTGGTATTGCGTCCCGGTGGTCAGCGGCCCAAGGCCGGTTGCCGCCGGCAAGCCCGGCGTCTTCAGATGCTGCCATTGATCGGACAGGGTGAAGTCCCAGCGGGGTGTGATCAGCATCGACAGATCGCTGCCGATGTCGAGTTCGCGCGACCCGTCGCTTTGGGTCGGGTTGAGAGTGATGGTCGGCAGCGAGGCTTCGTCGGCGACAAACGGGTCGTCGGTCAGGATCGTCGCCGGAAAAAACCGGTCGCCGGCAAAGCCATGCGCCATCGCCTCCACGACGGGCAGGCATGCCGCCATCGTCGCAGCCGCGATGCCGCGGCAAATTACGCGGTGCATATTCGTGCTCCCCCAAGGATCGCAGATTGCCGGATCGCCGCGATGCGGCTCCGGCGAGTTCGGCTATGTGGTCGGGTCAGCCGTTGCGATCGGAGGGGCGCGGGAACGGTAGGCCGCCGCCGGCCCCGCTCGCGGCGCGCTCTCGGCGGCCGCCGCGAGCGGGGCCGGCGCGGGAATGCGCAGCGGCGCCGAGAGCAGGACCAAAGCGGCCGGCGCGAAGCCGGTGAGCGTGCCGATTGCTGCGCAGACGGGGCAGTCGCGGTGGTGTCTGCCGTGGCTGTCGGACGTGTCGCCGTGATGGCCGTCGCCGTCGCGGTGCCCGATCAGCAGCGCCAGCAGCTGCCGGGTCGGATCGTGATCGGCCGCCTCGGCCCGCGGGGTGACGGTGGCGAAAGCTTCGGCAAGATCGAAGGCGAGATGGATAGGGACGAGCGCATCGAGGCTGAGCGCGATCACGCCGAGCCATGCGGCGATGACCCCGAGCCTCAGCCGGTTTGGCCGCCCCTGCCTGGCGCGGCCCATCCCCGGCCTGCGGCAGCGCGGATCGCTAGGCACGCATCCGCCTGGTCGGCTCGGCCGGTCGGCAGCCGCGCTGGGCTAGCCCTGCGCGCGGGCCCGCTGCCGCCGTCGTTTCGCCTTCAGCTTGGCCTTGCGCCGGGCCGCGCGCTCCCGGGTCCGCGGTTGGCGCTGCTGGGCTCTTTTCATAATGCTCTCCTCAGATGGCGCCAAACCCCGAGCTGCGCGCCTTTTCAGCGGCGCTCCCAAGGCGGAAACAGCTCGTCGGGGTCGTTGACCCAGACAAAGGCTATGCCGTGCTGGTCGGCGCAGTCTACGGCGTGGCGAAACTCTCCCAGCACCGCGGCGTCGGGCCTGCTCTGGTCAACCAGGCTCGATTGCCCGTGGACAAAGCGCCAGCTTCCGAGGATGCGATCGGGGTCCGTAGGGCTGCGATAGACTTTGAATTCTATGCAGCTGGCTCCGCCCGCCTCTTCCTTTCCTTCGACGACCGCGACCACAAGCGCCTCCCGCCCCCCGACCCGATGCCGCTGCGCCGCACCGCGATGGCGCGATCCCGCACCCGCACAAAGCTTTGGGGCGAGTGATCGGATTTGAACCGACGACATCCAGATCCACAATCTGGCGCTCTAACCAACTGAGCTACACCCGCCGCCGCAGTTGGAGGTAACGGTTCGCGCTCCGGCCGTCAAGCCATGAGCCGCCCCTGTGAAAAGCGGCGGCGTCCCGATCCGGTCACGCGTCGATCAGGCTCAGCCGCCGCTCTATGCGCTCGATCCTTTGGTCCATGTTGTCGAGGCGGAGTTGGGTGGCCGCGTAGTCGACCTTCATCCCGGCCAAGTCGCGTTCGATCGCTCCGATGCGTGTCGTCAACTCGCCAAGCCGAGTCTCGATGCGCTTGAGCCGCTCGTTGACACGCGCGAAATTGGCACGAAGGAAATCGAGCACCTCCGAGTCTGTGGCCATGACGAAATCATGGGAACGAACGACGCGGTAAGCAAGCTCGGTCCCCCAGCGGCCTCGGAGCGGCCTCGGATATGCCCGACTTTCCACCGCCGGTCCCCAGCCCCACATCTCAGCGATGGCCATTTCCCCCGGGGGCTGGCGGCGGCAGGCGCTGCTGACGCCGCGGCAGATGGGCGAGGCCGACCGGCTGGCGATCGCCGGCGGCATCGCCGGCAGCGTGCTGATGGAGAATGCCGGCCGCGCGCTCGCCGATGCGGTTTCGCGGCGCTGGCCGCCGCGGCCGGTCGTGGTGCTGTGCGGGCCGGGCAACAACGGCGGCGACGGCTTTGTCGCCGCGCGCATGCTGGCCGAGCGCGGGTGGCGGGTGCGGGTGGCGCTGCTCGGCGACCTCTCGGCCCTGCGCGGCGATGCAGCCGCGGCGGCCGCCCGCTGGCCGCGGCCGGTCGAATCGCTGATGCCCGAAGGGCTCGACGGAGCCGGTCTGGTGATCGACGCGATTTTCGGCGCCGGGCTGGCGCGGCCGGTCGAGGGTGCGGCACTCGCCGTAATCGAGGCGCTCGGCCGGCGCGCGATGCCGGTCGTCGCGGTCGATGTGCCGAGCGGGGTCGACGGCGCCAGCGGTGAAATCCGCGGGGCGGCGCCGCGGGCGGCGCTGACGGTCACGTTCTTTCGCAAAAAGCCGGGCCATCTGCTGCTGCCCGGCCGCAGCCATTGCGGCGAGACGGTGCTGGCGCCGATCGGCATACCGGAGGGGGTGCTCGACCGGGTCGCGCCCGACACCGCCAAAAATGATCCGGCCTGGTGGCTCGGCGAGTTGCCCCGCCCCGGTCTCGACAGCCACAAATACACGCGCGGGCACGCGCTGGTGGCCGGCGGCGCGGTGATGACCGGGGCGGCGCGGCTCGCGGCCCGCAGCGCCGCCCGGCTCGGCGCCGGCCTCGTTACCGTGGCGGCGCCCGAGGCGGCGTTCCCGATCTATGCTGCGGCGCTGACCGGGGTCATCGTCCAGCCGGTTGCCGGGATCGACGATTTTGCCGCGCTGCTCGCCGACAAGCGGCGCAATGCGGCGCTGATCGGCCCTGGCGCCGGGGTCGGCGGCGACACCCGCGACAAGGTTCTGGCGATCCTCGCCGCCGCCAAGCGGGCGGTGCTCGACGCCGATGCGCTGACGTCCTTCGCCGGCGATCCACAGACCCTGTTCGCGGCGATCCGCTCGCCGGTCATAATGACGCCGCATCTGGGCGAATTCGCCCGCATCTTCGATTTTGCCGGCAGCAAGCCCGAACGGGCGCGGCAAGCGGCGCGGCAGAGCGGCGCTGTCATCGTGCTGAAAGGCGCCGACACCGTCGTCGCCGCGCCGGACGGTCGCGTCGCGATCAACGCCAACGCGCCGCCCGATTTGGCAACGGCGGGCAGCGGCGACGTGCTCGCCGGCATGGTGCTGGGGCTGCTCGCCCAGGGAATGGACCCATTCGCGGCGGCGGCGGCGGCAGTCTGGCTGCATGGCGATGCCGCCCGACGGATCGGTGCCGGGCTGGTCGCCGAGGATCTGGTCGAGGCGGCGGCGCCGGCGCTGCGCGATCTCGCGGACGCTGGGCAGGCGCGCCCGCTTTGGGGTTGACGGCGGCCGCGGCCGCGCGTCTTTGTCAGCCCCCGCCACTGCCGCCGCGGCCATCATGAACGATCGCCCCTCCGCTGGTTTTTTTGAGGGCGTTTTCGACCGGACGTTGAGCAATCTGCGCAGCGCCTGGCGCGACATCGCGCTGTCTGCCCGCGGCGTCTTGACCCGGACCCCGCGGCCCGAGCTGTCCGGCGACGATATCAGCCTGCTGCGCGAGCAGATGCTGCGCTGCCTCGACGGTCGCGGCGGCGAGGTCACGGCGCGGGCGCGCGCGGCCAATCTCGGCCGCACTTATCTGTTGCTCGACGCCGATGGGCGCGAGCGCTTCCTGCGGCTGCTTGCCGGCGAGTTCGACGTCAACCGGGCTGAGATCGACCGCTGCTGCGCGGCACTCGCCAGGTCCGAGGGCACGGTCGAGCGCGCCGCAGCCGAGCGCGAATTGCGCACCGCGCTGGAGCCGCCGCGCATCACCCTCTTGCGCCAGTTCAATGCGCTGCCCGAGGGGGTCAAGTTCCTCGTCGACCGGCGCGCCGAGCTGATCGAGCTGGGCCGGCGCGATCCGCTGCTGCACGGCCTCGAGGAGGATTTGAAGCGGCTGTTGGCCAACTGGTTCGATATCGGCTTTCTCGAATTGAAGCGGATCGGCTGGGAATCGCCGGCGGCCCTGCTCGAAAAGCTGATGGCCTACGAGGCGGTGCACGAAATCCGCAGCTGGGCCGATCTGAAGAACCGGCTCGAAGCCGACCGCCGCTGCTTCGCCTTTTTCCACCCGCGCATGCCCGACGAGCCGCTGATCTTTGTCGAGATCGCGCTGGTCTCGGGCATGTCGAGCGATGTCAACGCGCTGCTCGACGAGGCAGCGCCGATCGGCGATCCACAGGCCGCCAACACGGCGATCTTCTACTCAATCTCAACTTGCCAGCAGGGCCTCGCCGGGATCAGCCTCGGCGACTTTCTGATCAAGCGGGTCGTCGATGCGCTGACCGCCGACCTGCCGCGGCTGAAGGTGTTCGCGACGTTGTCGCCGGTCCCGGGATTTCGCGCCTGGCTCGATCGCCACAGCGAAGCGGCGCCCGAGGCTCTGTTGTTGCCGGCCGAGCGGAGCGCCATCGAGGCGCTCGGCGACGCCGTTGCCGAGCGCGATCTGCCGGAGCTGCTCGCCCGCCCGGATTGGCACGACCAGCCGCAGCTGGCGGCGGCGCTGCGCGAGCCGCTCTTGCGCCTGTGCGCGCGCTATCTGCTGCGCGAACGGGCGCCGTCGGGCCGGGCGCTCGATCCAGTCGCGCATTTCCATCTGAGCAACGGCGCGCGGGTCGAGCGGCTGAATTGGCAGGGCGACGTATCGCCAAAGGGCTTGCAGCAATCCGCCGGGATCATGGTCAACTATCTTTACCCGCTGCCCGAAATCGAGTCCAACCACGAGGCTTATCGCGGCGAAGGGCGGGTCGCCGCTTCGGCCGCCCTGCACGCCCTGGCGCGGGCCGGGTAACCGCAGCCGGGGCGCCGGTCGCGTTCGAGGTTCGCACCGCCTTGATCACGGCCGTTCCCCGGCCCACGTCATGAGCCCGGTTTTCGGCGCCGGCCCACGCCGCCCGGGACCTGTCTAGATGAAAAGCGATGTCCGTGCTACAAAGGCGCTTGGCCGGGCCGCTCCGGGAGTTGCCGCGGCGGGCGTGGCGGAACTGGCAGACGCACTGGATTTAGGTTCCAGCGATGCAAATCGTGGGGGTTCAAATCCCCCCGCCCGCACCACGGGCGTGCCGAGATCATGCGAGATCACTGAGAAGAGGCTGTTGTCGATGACGGGTTTATTGGCGGTCGTGAGCATCGGGCGAGCATCGGGCCGACCGGCGGGCGCCCGGCACGCGCCGGCCGCTCGCGGCGACAGCGCGGGCCTCCTCTGATGCAGGCGACGGAAACCAGCGCCGACGGGCTCAAGCGCGAGTTCCGCATCGTGGTCCCGGCGGGTGAGCTCGAGGACAAGGTCGTCACCCGGCTCGACGAGCTCGGCCGCACCATTCGCCTGCCGGGGTTCCGCCCCGGCAAGGTACCGATGCAGCTGTTGCGCCGGCGCTATGGCCCCTCGGTCCTCGGCGAGGTGCTGGAGAGCACGGTCCAAGGCAGCTCGGCCGAGACGATCCGCGAGCATAATCTCAGACCGGCGCTGCCGCCCAAGGTCGACATCGTCTCGTTCGCCGAGGGCACCGATCTTGAATACAAGATGCTGGTCGAGGTTCTGCCCGACATCCCGGAGCCGAACTTTGCCGATCTCGGCATCGAGCGGCTGGTCGTCGAGGTGCCGGGGGAGAGCGTCGATGCGGCCATCGCGCGGATTGCCGAGCAGCAGCGCAAATCCGAGCCGGCCGAGCGCCCGGCGGAGACCGGCGACGTCCTCGTCATAGACGTCGACGGCCGGGTGGGCGGCGAGGAGATCCCCGGCGCCAGCGGCAAGGGCCGGCACATCGCGCTTGGCTCGGGCGGGTTTATCGCCGGCTTCGAGGACCAGCTGATCGGCGCCGCCGCCGGCGAGCACCGCACGGTGCGGGTCACGTTCCCCGAGGACTATGCCGCCCAGAATCTCGCCGGCAAAGAGGCGGTGTTCGAGGTCGAGGTCAAAGAGGTGCGGCAACTGCTGCCGGCGGCGATCGACGACGAGCTGGGCAAATCGGTCGGGCTCGATACTTTGGCCGAGCTGCGCGCCGAGGTGCAGCAGCAGATGCAGCGCGAATACGCCGCGGCCTCGCGCCTGCGGCTGAAGCGTGCACTGCTTGACAAGCTGGCCGAGCGCTATGATTTCCCGGTGCCGCCGGGCATGGTCGAGCTCGAATTCGACAATATCTGGGCGCAGCACCAGGCCGAGCAGAAGCTCGAGCAGGAGTGCGCCGCCGGCAGCGCCGCCGAACCGCAGAGCGGCGCGGCCGCGGCGGCAGCCGTCGAGGAGACGCCGCAAGGGGCGGCGCCCACCGATCCGGCGCCGGCGGCCGAGGCGGCAGCTGGCGGCCCGGTCGAAGCCGGCGCGCCTGGCGCCGAGGAGAGCGCGCCGAATGGTGCAGGGGAAAGCGGTGCCGCAGCCGCCGCGGATGACGGCGAGGACAGCGTCAGGGCGGAATATCGCAAGATCGCCGAGCGCCGCGTCCGGCTCGGCCTGCTGTTGGCGGAGGTCGGGCGCGCCAACAACATCGCGGTGAGCCAGGAGGAGGTCAACCAGGCGATTGCCCGCGAAATCCGCCAGCATCCCGGCTACGAGCGTCAGGCGTTGGATTTCTATCGCCAGAATCCCGAGGCCATGGCCAGACTGCGGGCGCCGATCTTTGAGGATAAGGTGATCGATTTCATCGTCGAGCTGGCCAAGGTCGAAGAGCGCCGGGTGACCCCCGAAGAGCTGCTCGCATTGCCCGATCCCGACGGCGACGACACGCCGCCCCCACCGGCGCCAGCCGAGCAAGGTTGAACCGATCGTACCCATCCGCCGCCGGGCGGCGCTGCCGAGGAGGGCGCAAATGTCGGAGTATTTCGAACAGTACATGAACAATTTGGTGCCGATGGTCGTCGAGCAGACCAATCGTGGCGAGCGGGCCTATGACATCTATTCTCGGCTGCTGAAGGAACGCATCATCTTTCTCGTCGGCCCCGTGCACGACGCCGTTGCGAGCCTGATCTGCGCCCAGCTGCTGTTTCTCGAATCGGAAAACCCGACCAAGGATATTGCCTTTTACATCAACTCGCCGGGCGGGGTGGTGACCTCGGGGCTGGCGATCTACGATACGATGCAGTATATCCGGTCGCCGGTGTCAACCGTGTGCATCGGCCAGGCGGCGTCGATGGGCTCGCTGCTGCTCGCCGCCGGCGCCCACGGCAAGCGCTTTTCGCTGCCGAATTCGCGGATCATGATCCACCAGCCCTCGGGTGGGGCGCAGGGCCAGGCGACCGACATTGAAATCCAGGCGCGCGAGATCCTGGCGTTGCGGGCGCGGCTCAACGAGATCTATGTCCGCCATACCGGCCAGCCGCTCGAGGTGATCTCGTCCGCGGTCGAGCGCGACAAGTTTCTGTCGCCCTTCGAAGCCCGAGAGTTCGGTCTGGTCGACGAGGTGGTCGAAGCGCGCCCGGGCGGCTTCGAGGATCTGACCCGCTAGTGGGTCCGGTCGAAACGCTCGGGACCCCGGCGGCTCGCGAAACGGGCGGCCATCTTAATGCGCTGGTGGTGCGATCGGCGAGCCGATGGGTTGTCCGTCGGCATCGCACCAGCAGGCCGGGGAACTCCGGGCCGGTTCAGCATGATTAAGTAGTTGTTGATCCGCTGCGAGCACATATACTCGTTGGCCGCGGCGGGTCACGGTACGCCAGGCCGCCGGCGGGCGGGGGCGACGGCTTCCCCGCGCCCTCGCGCGGCGAGCCCGGCAGAAAGAGGCTGGAGAGGCTGGGGCTTGCTCGGCCGAAGACGGAGTGGCGATGACCAAATCCAGCGGCGGCGACTCGAAGAACACCCTTTACTGCTCGTTCTGCGGCAAGAGCCAGCACGAGGTCAGGAAGCTGATCGCCGGTCCGACCGTGTTCATCTGCGACGAATGCGTCGAGCTCTGCATGGATATCATCCGTGAGGAGCATAAGACCACCTTGGTCAAATCGCGTGATGGGGTGCCTGGGCCGCGCGACATCTGCAAGGTTCTCGATGATTACGTGATCGGCCAGGATCACGCCAAGCGGGTGCTGTCGGTCGCCGTGCACAACCACTACAAGCGGCTGGCGCACGGCGCCAAGGCGAACGACGTCGAGCTGGCGAAGTCGAACATCCTGCTGGTCGGCCCGACCGGCTCGGGCAAGACCCTGCTGGCCCAGACCCTGGCGCGGATCATCGACGTGCCGTTCACGATGGCCGACGCGACGACCTTGACCGAGGCCGGCTATGTCGGCGAGGACGTCGAGAACATCATCCTCAAGCTGCTCCAGGCCGCCGACTACAACGTCGAGCGGGCGCAGCGCGGCATCGTCTACATCGACGAGGTCGACAAGATCTCGCGCAAATCCGACAACCCGTCGATCACCCGCGACGTCTCCGGCGAGGGCGTGCAGCAGGCGTTGCTCAAGATCATGGAGGGGACGATCGCCTCGGTGCCGCCGCAGGGCGGCCGCAAGCACCCTCAGCAAGAGTTTCTGCAAGTCGACACCACCAACATCCTATTTGTCTGCGGCGGTGCCTTTTCCGGGCTCGAAAAGATCATCGCGCAGCGCCGGCAGGGCACCTCGATCGGGTTCGGCGCCGAGGTGCGCGGGCCGGACGAGCGCAAGACCGGCGAAATTCTGCGCGACCTCGAGCCCGAAGACCTGCTGAAGTTTGGATTGATCCCGGAATTCGTCGGTCGGCTGCCGGTCGTGGCGACGCTTGACGATCTCGATGAGGCGGCGCTGGTCGACATTCTGACCAAGCCCAAAAACGCTCTGGTCAAGCAGTACCAGCGGCTGTTCGAGATGGAGGATGTCCGGCTCGACTTCAACGAGGAGGCGCTGAAGGCGATCGCCAGAAAGGCGATCCTGCGCAAGACCGGCGCCCGCGGGCTGCGCTCGATCATGGAGGCGATCCTGCTCGAATCGATGTTCGAGCTGCCAAGCCTGGCCGGCGTCAGCGACATCGTCATCAATCGGGAGGTCGTCGAGGGGCGGACCCAGCCGCTGCACATCTACTCCGATCGGCGCGGCGATGTCGGCACTGGCGACTGATCCGTGCGCCGTCGGCGTGGCACCCATCCGGCGGTTGCCGGGGCAGGCGACTTGACTGCCGGCAAAACCGGGCCAACCTAGACACTGTACGCCTTTACCCGGCCGCCCGGCCGATCCGGGTGGCCCCGTGAAAAAAAGAGGGCTCATGCTAGAACACCAACGCGGCGCGCTCTATCCGGTTCTGCCCCTGCGCGACATCGTCGTCTTTCCGCACATGATCGTGCCGCTGTTCGTCGGGCGCGAGAAGTCGGTGCGGGCGCTCGAGGATGTCATGAAGGACGACAAGCAGATCCTGCTCGTCACCCAAAAGAACGCGGCCCAGGACGACCCCGGCACCGCCGACATCTACTCGGTCGGCACCATCGGCACCGTGCTGCAGCTGCTGAAGCTTCCGGACGGCACGGTCAAGGTGCTGGTCGAGGGCGGTCATCGCGCCCGCATCACCCGCTTTGCCGACAATGAGGCGTTCTTTCAGGCCTATGCCGACGGCATCGGCGACAAGGCGGGCGAGGCGCAGGAAATGGCCGCGCTGGCCCGCACCGTGGTCGCCCAGTTCGAGCAGTACATCAAGCTCAATAAAAAGATCCCGCCCGAAGTCCTGGTCTCGATCAATCAGATCGATGACCCGGCCAAGCTTGCCGATACGGTGGCGTCGCACTTGGCTTTGAAGATCCCCGAAAAGCAGGAGCTGCTTGAGATCCAAGCAGTATCCGAGCGCCTGGAAAAGGTGTTCGGATATATGGAAGGCGAGATCGGGGTGCTGCAGGTCGAAAAGCGCATCCGCAGCCGCGTCAAGCGTCAAATGGAGAAGACGCAGCGCGAATACTACCTGAACGAGCAGATGAAGGCGATCCAGAAGGAGCTGGGCGAAGGCGAGGACGGCCGCGATGAGATGGCCGAGCTCGAGGAGCGGATCAACAAGACCGCGTTCTCGAAGGAGGCGCGCGACAAGGCCACTGCCGAGCTCAAAAAGCTCAAGAGCATGAGCCCGATGTCGGCCGAGGCAACGGTGGTGCGCAATTATCTCGACTGGCTGTTGTCGGTGCCGTGGCACGACCGCACCAAGATCAAGCGCGATATCAAGGTCGCGGAGAAGGTTCTCAACGCCGACCATTTCGGGCTGGAAAAGGTCAAGGAGCGCATCCTCGAATACCTCGCGGTGCAGCAGCGCATCAAAAAGATGAAGGGGCCGATCCTGTGCCTGGTCGGCGCGCCCGGGGTCGGCAAGACCTCGCTCGGCAAATCGGTAGCGCGCGCCACCGGCCGCAATTTTGTGCGCATGTCCTTGGGCGGAGTGCGCGACGAGGCCGAGATCCGCGGCCACCGGCGCACCTATATCGGCTCGATGCCGGGCAAGGTCCTGCAAGGCATGAAGAAAGCCAAATCGTCGAACCCGTTGTTCCTGCTCGACGAGGTCGACAAGCTTGGCGCCGACTGGCGCGGCGACCCGTCCTCGGCGCTGCTCGAAGTGCTCGATCCAGAGCAGAACGGCGCGTTCAACGACCATTATCTCGAGGTCGATTACGATCTCTCGGATGTGATGTTCGTCACCACCGCCAACACCCTGCGCATCCCGCAGCCGCTCTTGGACCGGATGGAGATCATCCGCATCCCGGGCTACACCGAGGACGAAAAAGTCGAGATCGCGCGTCGTCACCTGATCCCCAAGCAGATGACCGCGCACGGCATCCGCAAAACCGAGTGGAGCATCAGCGAGGACGCGATCCGCGACCTGATCCGCCATTACACGCGTGAAGCCGGGGTGCGCAATCTCGAGCGCGAGATCGCCAACCTGACCCGGAAGGCGATCAAAGACATTCTGATGAAAAAGGCCGACAAGGTCGCGGTGACCCGGCGCAACCTGGAAAAATACGCCGGCGTCAGGCGGTTCCGCTTTGGCGAGGCCGAGAGCGAGGATTTGGTCGGGGTCACGACCGGGCTCGCCTGGACCGAGGTCGGTGGCGAGCTGCTGACCATCGAAGCGGTGACCTTGCCCGGCAAGGGCCGGGTGACCGCGACCGGCAAGCTCGGCGACGTGATGAAGGAATCGGTCCAGGCGGCCGAGAGCTTTGTCAAGTCGCGCAGCCACGCCTTTGGCATCCGGCCGTCGATCTTCGAAAAGCGCGATATTCACGTGCATGTCCCGGAAGGGGCGACGCCCAAGGACGGGCCCTCGGCAGGCGTGGCGATGGTCACCTCGATCGTCTCGGTGCTGACCGGGATCCCGGTCAAGAGCAGCATCGCGATGACCGGGGAGATCACGTTGCGCGGACGGGTGCTGCCGATCGGCGGCGTCAAGGAGAAGCTCTTGGCGGCGCTGCGCGGCGGGCTGAAGACCGTGCTGATCCCTCAGGACAATGAGAAGGACCTCGCCGAGATCCCGGATAACGTCAAGCGCGGCTTGAAGATCATCCCGATCCGCACCGTGGACGAGCTGCTCGGCAACGCGCTGGCTGCGCCGATGACGCCGGTGGAGTGGGTCGATGACGGCGAAGCTGCGCCGGTGATCCCGCCGGTGGGCGAGGAACGTTCGGGCATTATGACGCATTAGTTGGGTCGCGGCGGTGCCATTCGCCTGGGTCAACACTCGATGCCGCATCGAGAACACATTGTAATGCCTCATAAACGCTTCGACTGGCGTGCGCGCGGGCGATTGACCGGAAATCGCCCGCGCCCTAAACTCCTCGGCGAACGGATCTCGTAAACGATCTCGCACACTCGCGCAGGGGGGCAGCCCGTGAACAGGAACGAACTCGTCGACGCCGTTGTCAGCAAGTCGGAATTGCGAAAATCGGAGGCGAGCCGGGCGGTCGATGCGGTGTTCGACGCGATCGCCGACGCGCTGAAGAGCGGGGAAGAGGTGCGGCTCGTCGGATTTGGGACGTTTTCGGTGGCGTCGCGCGCGGCCTCCGAGGGGCGCAACCCGCGAACCGGCGAAAAGATCAAGATCGCCGCGTCAAAACAGCCCAAGTTCAAGGCCGGCAAGGGTCTGCGCGACTCGCTGAACTGATTACCCAGCGGCTGGGTGTGGAGCTCGGCTTTGGTTGCGCCGAGCCCAGCCGAGCTCGGTAAGGCGCGAAGGCCGCACCGGTCGAGCGGCTTGGCCAAGCCGGAAGAGGGCGGGCGGCATTGGAGCGGGCGATTAGCTCAGCTGGCGGAGCACCTCGTTTACACCGAGGGGGTCGGGGGTTCGAATCCCTCATCGCCCACCAAAGCGCCGGTGCGCTCCGCCGGGTCTGCGCCCACGCGCACGTCGCGCGAGCCATTTGGCAGCTGGGCGGGCTGCACCGGGTGCGCTTGACACCCCCGAGGGGGAGGGATAAGGGTGGCGCCCCAACCACGGTGCGGTATCACC
>DASYBC010000156.1:0-26480 GCA_036500965.1 Allostellaceae bacterium
GTGCAAAAAGCATCGTCGCCGGACTACACTCTGTCGGCATCGGGGACCTCCTCTGCAACCGGATAAGCCTTTGTCGCAGAAGAATTATCCCTCTTTCAGAACCCCGATGCACTCATCCCGGTGAGATATCCGGGCTAGCCGAGCGCGGCGAGTTCGCCCAGGCGCTCGCGGGCGAGATCGGTCTCGCGCTCGATCCAGCGGCGAAACTGCGGCGAACGCCCGGCATGGCGGGCGCAGAGCTGCTCCAGGCGGACGATCTCGCCGGCGTACCACTCGCCGATCAGCGCCAGCTGCCGGTGCCGGGCGTCTTCGCCGAGGAGCGGCAGAAACCGCAGCTTGAGGGCCAGCACCAGGTGGTTCAGCTCGCTGCCCGGGGCGTGCAGCCCGGCCGCGAGCAAGCGGCGCAACGCCGCATCGCCCGCCGGGGTCAGCCGCATCCCGACATTGTCGCCGATCCCGGTGCCGGCCACCGCCTCGATCAGCCCCTCGACCCGCAGCAATTCGAGCGAGGTGCCCATCAGATCGAGCGACTGGCCGAGGATGCAGCGGATGAAATCGGCAACCTCGCGCGCGAGATCGGCGTAGGGCCGCTCGGCTTCGGCCAGGATGCCAAGTGCCGCGAGCCGCA
Organism: Allostellaceae bacterium; assembly: GCA_036500965.1. Classification (GTDB taxonomy): domain Bacteria; phylum Pseudomonadota; class Alphaproteobacteria; order ATCC43930; family CGMCC-115725; genus AP-15. Next base: position 629 of record DASYBC010000156.1, read on the forward strand.
CCGTCTGGGCGGGCAGCAGCGCGCTGTCCACTGGCATGGCGGTGCCGACGCGCGCCGGGCGGGTCAGGCGGCGTGAGGCAGGGTCAGCCGCCGCCACACATCGGCAAGGCCGGCCACCAGCGCTTCGATGTCCGCGTCGCTGTGCAATGGCGTCGGCGTCAGCCGCAGCCGTTCGGTCCCCTTCGGCACGGTCGGGTAGTTGATCGGCTGCACATAGATGCGGTGGCGGCGCAAGAGCGCATCGCAGGCGGTTTTGCACAATTCGGCGTCGCCGACCATGACCGGGACGATGTGGCTCGGCGACGGCATCACCGGCAGACCGGCCTCGGCGAGCCGGCGCTTCAGCCGCGCCGCGCGCTCCTGGTGGCGGTCACGCTCGGCCCGGCTCTGCTTCAGATGACGAACGCTGGCGAGCGCGCCGGCGGCGAGCGCCGGCGGCAGCGCCGTCGTGAAGATGAACCCGGCAGCGTGGCTGCGCAGAAAATCGACGAGGGCGGCCGAGCCCGCGACATAGCCGCCCATCACGCCAAAGGCCTTGCCGAGGGTGCCCTGGATCACGGTCGGGCGGTGCATGACGCCCTCCCTCTCGGCGATGCCGCCGCCGCGGGCACCGTAGAGGCCGACGGCATGCACCTCGTCGAGATAAGTCATCGCGCCAAAATGATCGGCGACATCGCACAGGGCGCCGATCGGGGCGATGTCGCCATCCATCGAATAGACCGATTCGAAGCAGACGAGCTTCGGCCGGTCCGGGTCGATACGAGCCAGCAGGCGGGTGAGGTCGTCCGGGTCGTTGTGGCGGAAGATCGCCTTTTCGGCGCGGCTGTTGCGGATGCCGGCGATCATCGAGGCGTGGTTCCCCGCGTCGGACAGCACGAGAGTGCCCGGCAGCTCGCGCGCCAGGGTCGACAGCACCGCCTCGTTGGCGACATAGCCCGAGGTGAAGACGAGGGCGGCGGCGCGGCCGTGCAGATCGGCGAGCTCGCGCTCGAGCTCGAGGTGCAGGTGGCTGTTGCCCGAAATGTTGCGGGTGCCGCCGGCGCCGGCGCCGAGCGCGCGCAGCGCATCTTGCATCGCTGCCAGCACCGCCGGGTGCTGGCCCATGCCGAGATAGTCGTTCGAGCACCACACCGTAACCTCGGCGCCGATGCGGTGATCGTAGGCGCGCGGAAACCCGCCGCATCGCCGTTCGAGATCGGCGAACACGCGATAGCGCCCCTCGGCGCGCAACGCGTCGAGCCGTCCGGCAAAAAAAGCTTCGTAATCCATCGCCGCCACCGACCGAGATGTTGGCTCATAACACATTTGCAATGGCGCCGCGCCAGACGACGTGTCGCAGTTCACACTGTGCCGAAATTTATGTCGCAGGCCCTCGATCGACCGCGGCGCGGTCATGTCGGCGGGCGCGATCCGGCCGGGCCATTTTAGAACTGGGTCGCGATCGGTCGGGCAAAGCTGTGCGGCCAGGTCGCATTGATCTCAGCTACTCGGGCGGCGGGTGTGCGCTGGTTACCTGACCCGGGGCGGGTGTAGTGAAGCGGTTGACGGAGCTCTCCTCCCCATCGCTCCGCCCACCGGCCCCCATCGACGTCACCTTGTAGTAGTAGGTGGTGTCCGGTTTCAGACCTTGCATCAGCACCCGAAAAATCGTGTCGGCGTGGCCGCGGTTGAGCCGGATGTGATTTTTCGCGGTCTGGCTCAAATCCTTGGGATCGGTGCCGTAATGCGCGACCGCGTAATGGTCGTCGTCGCCGCCAGGGTTGTTGGTGGTCCATCTGATAATGGCGATGCCGTCGTGAGCAATTTCGAGCGCTGGCCCGTTGAGGATCTCGACATGCGCGGCCCGCTTCGCCGGAGGAGGTAGCTGATTCTCCTTCTGCGGCGGGGGCATCTGAGCGCCGATCGGGCTGGAGTAGAGCAGGCTGCCGGCGGCGGCGGCGATCGCCAGTTTTACGAGCAGTCCGTTCATTGAACAAATCCCGTTGCTGTTCCCTCGGAAAGAGCATGGGGGCCGGCGCGGCCCCCATACACGTCCCGGTCCGCCCTACGGGATCGGCGTCGTCGGCAGCGGCGGAACCCCGCAGATGTCGGTCGCGCAGGGGAACTGCGCCAAATTCCAGGTGGGAATCAGAGTCTTATCGCCCTGGTTCGACGCCGTCTCACCGGGCGTAGTGATCGAGCACTGACCGGTAAAGGTATCGATGTTCTTGTAGGTGCTGACGGTCGGATTGGCCGGGTTATAACCATCGGTCAGCGTTTCCAGGAACGCGACGATCTGGTTCTCCTCGGTGTCCGTCAAGCCCAGGGCGCCGGTCGTCATGTCGAGGTTGTTCTTGACCTCGGGCTGCGGCCAGCAGGTCACCCGTTCCACCGTTCCCGCCGGGCAGTGCCCCGACGTGACAGGGTACGCATAGGATGTGTCCCGCGTATTGTAGAAGTGCACCAGCTGCTTCAGGCTCTTGATGTAGCCGTTGTGGAAAAACTCCTTTTGAAAATAGGGCTTCCCGGTCCCCGCCTCGGTCGTCGGGCATTGCGGCGGGGTCAGCGCCACATCGCGCGCCGTCATCACCTGCATTTGGCCGTCCACACTCGGCGCCAGCGACAGCCATTCCGGCTGGTTCGGATCAGGGAAGCTTTGCGGGCCGCTCCTGAGGAAATTGCCGAGCCCCAAATCCCGGTAGCGCAAGCCGTCAGGATTGGGGGTGAACCCGTAAGGATCCGGCTTGTTCTCATAAAATAACGCAATTCTGGGATTGAGCGGCAGACCTTCATTGGCAAAGCCGTGGCAGGTGAACAGAGGCTGCACATCGGCGGTGTTGCCGGTGTCGGTCTCGCCCGGCGTCAAGGTGGTGGATCGTCCGTCAAGGTGGCAGGAATTGCAGTTGCCTTTGCCATTGAACAGCTTGTAACCGGCCATCTCGTCCGCGGTCAGGGGGTACAAGCTCGGGTTCTTCAGGTACCAGTCGAATTTCGAGTTGAACGGGCTGATGTCCGGTGAGCGTTCGAGAAATGAAAGCGACTCTCCCCAGTGATCATAAATATTGGTTGCCTTGGTGCGGTCGACCGCGCTCAGCGCCACCGGCGTGGTGTTGCTGCCAAACGCGCCATTCGGGGTGGAGCAGACCTTCTCGGTGTTGGAGGGCCAGTTGATGTCGAAGTCCGTGCCCCAAACCAGCTCGAATAGCGGTCGGTACGACGCCTGGGATAGCCGCCACGCGATGCAGGCGATGTCCGGGAAACCCATTTCCAGCGGATCGACCGGCGGGCCCTGCGCCTGTTCGGCGTCGGGGGCCTGCAGCTTCATTCCGGTCGCACGCCCATCCCAGAAGTTTCCGCCAAAGAACAGGCCTTGCACCGGGTCGTAATTGAGCACGGGGAAGGTATGTGAATACGTATAGCGCTGCGCCGTCCGCTTGGCGGCCCGATAGTGCGCCGATCCGGGATATGCGATCATCGTCAGATTGACCGACTGGATCGGTCCGCTAAAGGCGGCGTACGGCATATGGCAAAAGGAACAAGCCTCGGTGTGGAACGGGGACATGTTTTCATCGAAATTCAGCAGGCCGCCTAGTATCCGCTGCGCATCATATCCGTTCGGAACAAGTATTGGTGGGTTGCCCGAATAAGTCAGCGTCGGCGTCAATGCTTGATATTCGGAGAAATAGCGGCCGAAGATGGTTTGGACTTCGTTCCGAACCCTGGTGATTTCCGAGTCCAGATTGGCCGGCAGAATCCCAGAGGGATAAGGGTTGTATGCCGGCCGCGCATGCGCCTCGGACCCGGCGAGGGGGACGCAGAGGACTCCCAGAACGGTTGCGAAAGCAGCCTTTACGAGTGCCCGTGTGTCTCGACGCATCGGTGTTCCCTCCTCGGCTCGGATCTGACGATCGTGGCTGATTTCAGGCGCCTACTGGCCGGTCAAATTTATAAGGATTCTAATCAGACTTTCCCGTCACCTCCGATACAAGGGCTTAGATCCGCCCGCTTCATCGCGCAGGCCCTCCCTTCTGGGGGGCACAACTCGAATTTAGGTTAACTTGATAGCAAGGTTTGGATTGCCCCTAAACCCCTACAAATGCCGTTTTTTGTAAAGTTTTTTGAGGACTTCGTAAGAATTTGTAAATATCAAGCGGAACCAAAGGCATAGATGATCAAGAGATCGTGAGCCGGTCAGGTCCATGGCAATCGGCGCGTGTTAGGGTTACCTGTCGGAATTCGCGAGAGGGAGGCGATGATGCGCCTATCGACGAAACTCACCATCGCAATGTCGCTTGTCGCCGGTCTTCTTTACGTCCCGATCAGCAGTGCCAAGGCCGACCAGATCGCGTTTGCGGTCGATAATACCGGGAATCTGTCCAGCGTGGACTTGACAACCGCCACGGCAACGCTGATCGGCCCCACGGGCCAGCTCCTGGAGGGTTTGGCGATCTCGCCGCAGGGCAGCCTGTTCGGCACCGATGCCTTTGGAGGGCTATATTCGATCAGCACGACCACCGGGGCGGCGACGTCGATCGGCAACACCGGCTTGGGCGATGTCGAGGGTCTGGCCTTCAACGGCGCGACGCTGATCGGCACCGACTTCAGCGGCTTTGGCGGCGCGACCACGATATCGGCGATCAACACAAGCACTGCCGCGGCGACGACGATCACCAGCTTTCTGCAGGGCCCGGTGCGCGCGATGGCCGTGGTCGACCCGAACACCGTCGACGTTGCCAGCGATTCGCCGATCTCCCAATCTTTGGTGCAGGTTGATCTGTCGACTGGCACCAACTCGGTTTTGGGGCAGCTGCCGAGCATGGGCGCCGCTCTTATCGCCGCGCTCAATTTCGGAACGGATGGGGTGCTCTATGCCCTCGATCCCAGCGGCAACGAGTTCGTCATCAGCAGCAATGGAGCGGGCACCCTGGTCGGCAACACCGGCGGACAGTACTGGCTCGACATGACCACGGCCACGGCGGTCGCCGGCGTTCCCGAGCCCGACAGCCTTGGATTGCTGCTGATCGCGGCATTGGCGCTGGTGGGCATGCGCGCATGGCGCAGGTCGGGCAGCGCGACGCAAGGCTAGCGACAACCACACGCAAATCGTTGAGCGCCGCCGCAGCTTCGCGATAACGCGCAGCCGCCGCTATTTACTTGGCGCGCAGACGAAGGTGGCGCGCGCCGGCAGCAGCAGCGGGCAAAAGTCGAGCTTCCAGTCGGTCGCGATGCGCGCGGCGCGGGTGTCGGGCGCGCATTGCTGTTGCGCCGCCTGCTGCACCTCGGCCGTAGAGCTGACGGCAAAGTCGTAGCAGATCGCTACCCGCGGCCCGGCATCCTTTGCTCCGGCGATGGCGGGCTGGGGTGTCGCCGGGTATGGGTCGAACACCGTGCAGCCGGCGAGCTGTGCGACGGCGAGCAAGACGGCGAGAAGCGCGGGCGGCGCTCTCATGCCGTCGCGGCGAGGGCGCGTTCGAGAAACGCGGCGCAGGCCAGGAGCCGCGCATCGTCGCCGATCCGGCCGACCAGCTGCACCCCGACCGGCAGGCTATTCTCGCCCCACAGCGCCGGCACGGTCGCGCATGGCACGCCGAGCAGGGTCCACATGCGGTTGAACACCGGGTCGCCGGTATAATCGAGGCCCGTCGGCGCCGCACCCGGTGCGGCCGGCACCAGCATCGCCTCGCAGCCGCCGAAAAACCCGGCGAGACCGGCCTGCGCCCGCTCGGCGGCGGCACGCGCCGCGTCGTATTCGTCGGCCCCGACCGCCATCCCGGCATCGAGCAGCTGGGCGAGGCGCGGCGACAATTCGGCGCTGTGCCGGATGCGCTCGTCGGCGAGCGCGCGCACGGTCTCGTACCCCATGATCTTGTCCTGCGCCTCGGTCAGCCGGTGATGCTCGGGGGCGATGGCGATTTCGTCGACCCGCGCGCCGGCGCGTTCGAGCGCCGCCCGCGCCTGGTCGAGGGCGGCGACGGTCGCCGGCTCGGCTTCGTCCCACATCGGGGTGCGGTAAAGGCCGAGGCGCGGCAGGTGCGCCGGCAACGCCAGGTGGCGCAACGCCGGGCGCTCGGTGATGACGCCGGCGAAAAACGCCGCATCTTCGACGGTGCGCGCGAGGACGCCGATCGTGTCGAGGCTGTCGGCGAGCGGCTTGACCCCGGCCCGGCTGATCAGCCCAAAGCTCGGCTTGTACCCGACGGTGCCGCAGAACGCCGCCGGGCGGATCACCGAGCCGGCGGTCTGGGTGCCGAAGGCGAGCGGCGCCATGCCGTCGGCGACCGCCGCGGCCGACCCGCTCGACGAGCCGCCCGGGGTGTGCGCCGGGTGATGCGGGTTGGCCGTCTTGCCGGGCGTGAAGGTCGCGAATTCGGTGGTGACGGTCTTGCCGAGCACGACGGCGCCGGCGGCGCGGGCGAGCGCCACGCAGGCAGCATCGGCGGCCGGCCGGTGGCCGCGGTAGATCGGCGAGCCGTAGGCGGTCGGCATGTCGGCGGTGTCGATCAGATCCTTGACCGCGATCGGGACCCCGTGCAGCGGCCCGCGCGGCGGCTCGGCGTCGCGCTGCCGCGCTTCGGCCAAGGCCTGCTCCGGGTCGAGGTATTGCCAGGCCCCGACCACGCCCTCGCGCACCGCGATCCGATCGAGATAGGCGGCGGCGAGTGCCTCGGCGCTGAGCTTGCGCTCGGCGATCTGCCGGGCGGCTTCACGGGCGCTGAGCGCGCGCGGATCGGTCATCTCGGTCTCCTCTCCCGCCCTTATGGCAGCCGCTCCAACGCTCGAGCAAGCCGTCCTCGCCGCTTCGCTGCCGGCCCAGCCACTCTCGCCCGAGCAGGTGCCGCTGGCAAGGCACGACGGGCGGAGCTGAACGCCGCCGCGGCCGCGTATAACAACCAGCCGGGCGCTGTCGCCGGCGGCCCAGGCCATCCTCACCGGAGGCATTATGACCGAACCTCCCGACGAGCAGCGCGACGAACGCTCGCGGTCGCCGGCGGTGATCGGCTTGATCATCGTGGCGCTGCTGGTGGTCGCCTCGGTTTACCTGGTTCATGCGCTGCGCAAGGAATCGCAGCTCGAGGATTGCCTGATGTCGGGGCGGACCAACTGCGCGCCGATCGCGGTCCCCTCTGGCCGATAGCCGAACCGGGCGATACGCCTGCTACACTCGCCGAACCCCAGCGGATGGAGGAGCGAGATGATCGAAATCCCGGCGCGTCGCGGGAAGGCCGCGCGGCTCGGTCGCGGCGAGACCGTCAAGATCGTCAACACCGCGGGCCAGCAGGTGGTCGACACCTGGGCATTCGATGCCGCGGACCTGCGCGAATTCATGTCGATGGAGCATAGCCGGGTGGCGCTCGGGCATATCATGCCGGCGGTCGGCGACACGCTCGTCACGAACAAAAGGCGGCCGATCCTGGCCCTCATCGAAGACACGTCTGGCGGCGTTCACGACACGCTGTTCGCCGCCTGCGACCGCTGGCGCTACGAATTGCTCGGCTGCGCCGAATATCACGACAACTGCACCGACAACCTCGCCGCGGCGCTGGCCGAGCTCGGGCTCGCACCGCCGCAAACCCCGGCGCCGCTCAACCTGTTCATGAACATTCCGGTCATCGACGGCGACCGGGTCGAGGTGCGCCCGCCGGTCAGCACCCCCGGCAGCTTTGCCGCGCTGCGGGCCGAGATCGACTGCATCGTCGCCTTTTCTGCGTGCCCGCAGGACCTGCTGCCGGTCAATGGCCTGGCGCTGCGCCCAACGCACGCGCATTTCGAAATCCTCGGCTCCGGCGGGTCGAGCCAGCCATGAACCGGCGATTGGCTCCGAATACTTTCGACGCGGCCGAATAGCCGGCGGCGCTGTTTACCCGAAAGCAATGGCGGCGCGAGATGCGGCGGCGCGCCTCAGGAGTCTCGTCATGTCGCTCAAGTTGCGGGTTGGCCCGGCCCTGCTGTCGATCAACCAGGGCTACAGCCTGTTGGTGACCGCGCCGGACGGCCAAATCTCTTGGCCGAGCACCTGCGGGTTTTTCGTCCGCGATACCCGGGTGCTAAGCGCCTGGTCGATCTATGCCGACGGCGAGCCGTGGCAGCTCCTAAATTCGGGTGCGATCACCTATTTCGCCGCGCAAGCGTTTCTGACCAACCCCGGCCTCGTCACCGAGGACGGAGCCATCGAAGAACGGACCCTGCTGCTCAAGCTCGGCCGGTCGATCGGCGAGGGCGGCGTCCACGAGGATCTCGACATCACCAATCACGGCGGCAGGGCGGTCAAGTTCAATCTTGAGATCGCCATCCGCTGCGATTTTGCCGATATTCTCGAGGTCAAGAGCGGTCGTTTCGTGCGCCGCGGGCGGATCATCTCGGAATGGTCCGACGACCAATCGACCTTGACCACGCGCTACCGCGACCGCGACTTCGTGCGCGAGCTGGCCGTTGCGCGGCGGCGCAATTCCTCGCCCTGTGTCTATGCCAATGGCCGGATCAGCTTCGAGGTCGCGATCGACCCCGGCCGCACCTGGCACGCCTGCCTCGAATATTCGGTCGTCGCCGGCGCCGAGCGCTGCCCGGCGCCGCAGGCGTGCATCGCCGATGCGGTCGCTTCGCCGCTCGCCGAGCCGCTCGAAAATTGGCGGAAGACGGTGCTGAAGGCGCATTCGGGCAACGAGGATTTCGACAATCTGTACCGTCAGGCAGTCGAAGACATGGCGGGCCTGCGGCTGCCGGTCGACAACAACACCCATCATCTCGAATTCACCTTGGCCGCCGGGATTCCCTGGTTCGTTGCGCTGTTCGGCCGCGACAGCCTGATCGCCGCGCTGCAAAACGCACAAGTCTATCCCGATTTCGTGCGCGGCGCGCTCGATGTGCTGGGCCGCTACCAGGCGACCGAGCGCGACGACGAGCGCGACGCCGAGCCCGGCAAGATCATGCATGAGCTGCGCAGCGGCGAGCTGGCCCATTTCAAGCTGATCCCGCACACCCCTTATTACGGCACGGCTGATGCGACGCCGCTCTACCTGATCGCCCTGCACACCGCGTGGCGCTGCACCGGGGACCGGCGGCTGGTCGAGCGCCATCTGGGCACCGCCGAGCGCTGCCTCGACTGGATCGACCGCTACGGCGATCGCGACGGCGACGGGTTCCAGGAGTACCAGACGCGCTCCTCGGCCGGGTATGAAAACCAAAGCTGGAAGGATGCCGGCGACGCCGTGCTCTATCCCGACGGCGGCCGGGTCAAGGGCCCAAAGGCGATGTGCGAGCTGCAGGGCTATGTGTACGACGCCTGGAGCCGCATGGCCGAAATTTACGATGCGCTCGGCCGCGGCGAGCGCGCTCGCGAATTGCGCGACAAGGCCGGCACCTTGTTTGCCCGGTTTAACGAGGTGTTCTGGGACGAAGAGAGCGGATTTTACGCCTATTGCCTCGACGGCGACAAAAAGCCGGTGCTGACCGTGGCCTCGAACCCGGGCCATTGCCTGTGGAGCCGGATCGTGCCGAAGGATCGCGCGCGGCGCGTCGCCCACCGGCTGCTGCGGCCCGACATGTGGAGCGGCTGGGGCATCCGCACCCTGTCGGGCGACCATCCGGCTTACAATCCGCTCTCGTATCAGAACGGCTCGGTGTGGCCGCATGACAACGGCATTATCGCGATCGGCCTGCGGCAATACGGCTTGGTCGCGGAGGCGACGCAAGTGGCGCGCGCGGTCATCGAGGCCGGCAGCTTTTTCGCGCTCTACCAGATGCCCGAGCTCTATGCCGGCATCGAGCGCGACCAGGTCAATTTTCCGGTGCAGTACCCTGACGCCAACGTGCCGCAGGCTTGGGCCGCGGGCTCGGTGTTTTCGATGCTGCAGGCGCTTTTGGGCTTCGACCCGGATGCGCCGCGGGGCAAGCTCTATGTCGATCCCTCGCTGCCGGATTGGCTGCCCGAGCTGACCCTCAAAGATCTGCGGCTCGGCAAGCGGGTGTTCGATGTGCGCTTCCGGCGCGAGGCCGACGAAACCCGCTTCGAGGTGCTGAAGGGCGATGCGGACGCGGTCGCGCGGCGCAGCCTGGCGGAGTCTTTGCGGCGGGAATAAGCTCTATGCCGGTCGGCTGGGAGGCATCGGTGAGACCAATACCGCTTGGAGCCGCCGGCTCCTTTACCCTTCTGGTCCAGCCCGAGCATTTGGCGAACCGGTTCAAGGACGCGACCCTGCCGCCGGTGCTGGCCACCCCGGTCATGATCATGGTCATGGAAAATGCCGCGCTGAACGCGATCCGCAGCTATCTCGACCCGGGCGAGAGTGCCGTCGGCACCGCGATCGATATCCGCCATCTCGCCGCCACCCCGGCCGGGCGGCGGGTCACCGGCGAGGCGCAGGTCACCCGGACCGATGGGCGCAGAATCGAATTCGCGGTGCGCGCCGCGGAGGGCGAGAAGGAGATCGGCGTCGGGTCGCATTCGCGGATCGTCATCGATGCCGCCAAATTCGCCGAGCGGCTGCGCTGAAAGCGCCGTGCCGGAACCGCCGTGCACCCCGGCCCGCTGGGCGGCGCTGACACGGCGCGGGAGCTCGAGATGAACGAGGCGGCGATCGACGAGTTGGCTGGGTGGGTGACCGAGGCCGGGCTGGTCGGCCGCGGCGAAAGCGAGCTGATGGCCGGGTTCTGCCGGCGGGCGGCCGAGGCCGGGATCCCGCTGGCGCGGGCCATGATCATTCTCGACACGCTGCATCCGATCTATGAGGGCCGGGTCTTCCGCTGGCGCGCCGCTTCACCAGAGGCGGTCGAGGCCGTGGATTATGGCCGCACCACCGAGGGCGAGGCGGCGGAAAGCTGGAGCCGCAGCCCGTTTTTCGCATTGCTCAGCTCTGGCGGGCGGGCATTGCGGCGCCGCCTCGGCGCTGGCGACGCCGCCGACTTTCCGGCGATCGCGCAGGCCCGCGACGAGGGCATGACCGACTATTTGGCGCTGGTCCATCGCTTCGCCGCCGAGGGTGTCATCGGCGATATGGATTGCGTCTACTCGTCCTGGGCGACCGATGCCGCGAATGGCTTTGGCGAGGAGGCGGTGGCGGCGCTGCAACGGCTCGCCCCGTTCCTCAAGCTCGCGGTCAAATCGGCGGCGTTGGCGCGCATGGCCGCGATCCTGGCCGAGACCTATCTCGGCCGCGATCCGGGCCGGCGGGTGATGAGCGGCCGCATCGCCCGCGGGGTTGCCGAGAAAATCGGCGCGGTGTTGTGGATGAGCGATCTTCACGGCTACACCCAGATCAGCGACAGCGCGCCGCCCGAGCAGATCATTCCGCTGTTGAACGATTATGCCGATGTCGTCGTCTCGGCACTGCACGGCCATGGCGGCGATGTCTTAAAGCTGATCGGCGACGGAACCCTCGCCATCTTCGCCGGCGAGGAGCGCAGCCAGGCTTGCCTCGCGGGGCTGGCCGCGGCGGCGCGGGTCCGCAGCAACGGCGCCAAGCTTAATCGCAGCCGCGCCGAGGCGGGCCTTCCGACCGCCGAAATCTATCTGGCGCTGCATGTCGGCGACGTGTTTTACGGCAATGTCGGCAGCAAGGACCGGCTCGATTTCACGGTCATCGGCCCGGCGGTCAACGAGGTCAGCCGCATCCTGGCGATGAGCCGGTCGGTCGATCAGAACGTGCTGCTGTCGGCGAGCTTTGCCGAGGCGCTCGGCCCAGGGCTGCGTCAGCATCTGGTGTCGGCGGGCCGCTACGCGCTGCGCGGGGTGGCCCAACCGCAGGAGCTGTTCATCCCCGAGCCCGGTTTCGACGCCTCGCAATTGCTGGGCTGAGCCTGCCGCGAAGCCGGTCAGACGCAACCGACCGAGGCTCCGCCGCAGGTCTGGATCGCACGGGCGGCCGCGGCGCACTATTTCTTATCTGGGAAAACTCGAGAGGTAGCCATGATCCATCATCTGTCCATCGCCGCGCGCGACCCTAAGCACGTTGCCGGGGTTCTGGCCGAATTCATGGGCGGCAGGGCGGTGCCGTTTCCGCCCAATCCCGGCAGCTTTTTCGCGCTTCAGCTCGACGAGCACGGGTCGGGCGTCGAGGTCTATCCAGCCGGCACCGAACTGCACCCCGGCGGCCACGACGGCGGCGGCTTTGTCAAGAAAGAGGCGCGCGGCTTTGGCCCGACCCATTTCGCGCTCAGCGTCAAGACCGATGCCGATGCCGTCGAGGCGATTGCCGGGCGCGAAGGCTGGCATTGCTTCCGCTGCAACCGCGGCCCGTTCCATGTGATCGAAGTGTGGCTCGAGAACGAATCGATGGTCGAAATCCTGCCGCCCGAATATGCCGCCGAATACCTCGCCTTCACCAGCCCCGGCAAAGTCGCCGAGGCGATGGCCGGCGCGCCGACGCGTCCGTCCCGCCACCGCCCGGCTTAGGGTTCCAGCGGCCTCGCTGGAGCAGCGGCGCAGCTCCCACCCTCAACCCTCCCCGTGGCCACACCCCGTGGCCACAGGGGAGGGGCCCGCTTCAGCGGGATGGTGAGGGCGGCACGGTCGGGTCGGCCTGATCGGAGAAATAGCCTAATCCGCTTCGCGGCGGCGACCACGGAAGCGGGCGCTGCCGCGCTCGCGCAGGGTCTGGAAGGTGACGTAGAGCATCGGGATTACGAAGAGCCCGACCGCGCTGGCGGCGATCATCCCGGCGAAGACCGGCGTGCCGACGTCGTGCCGGCTGATCTCGGCCGCACCCTGGGCCGCGACCAATGGGTAGACCCCGAGGATGAACGCGAACGAGGTCATCGTCACCGCGCGAAACCGCATCCGCGCGCCGAGCACCGCCGCCTCGCGGATGTCCTTGCCCGCCTGGCGCTGGTCCTTGGCGAATTCGACGATCAGGATGCCGTTCTTGGCGGACATCGCGATCAGCACCACGAGACCGATCTCGGCATAAAGGTCGAGCGAGAGGTGCCAGATCAAGATGCCGAGAAAGGCTCCTAGCACGCCGATCGGCACCGACAGCAGGACCGGGACCGGGATCATCCAGCTTTCGTAGAGCGCCACCAGAAACAGAAACGCGAACAGCACCGCGAGCCCCAGGATGGCGCCGGTCTGCCCCGCCGCGGCCACTTCCTGGTAGGCGGTCCCGGTCCATTCATAGCCGTAGCCGGTGGGCAGCGTCTTCGCCGAGACCGCCGCCATTGCCGCCAGCGCTGCGCCGGACGAGGCCCCGGGGGTCGGGCCGCCCTGGATCGGGATCGCGCGGTAGTTGTTATAGCGGGTGATCACCTGCGGCCCGACGATGATGCTCGCGTTGGCGATCGAGCGCAGCGGCACGTCCTTGCCGTATTTGTTGCGGATGTAGATCTGCCACAGCGAGGAAATATCGCGCCGGTCGGCCGGCTCGCCTTCGATGTTGACCTGCCAAACCCTTCCGAACAGGTTGAAGTTGTTGATATAGACGCCGCCCAATGTGGCTTGCAGCGCGCCGAACACATCGCTCATCGCGAGGCCCAGCGCCTGCGCCTTCTCGCGGTCGATATTGAGATAGATCGATGGGTTGCTGGCGGTGAAGGTGGAAAAGACGCGGGTCAGCTGCGGGCTCTGGTTGGCGGCGGCGAGGAGCCCCTGCATCACGCTGTTCATCGCCGCCGGGTCTTGACCTTGCAGCCCTTCGAGCTCGTACTCGAACCCGCCGGTCGTCGACAGGCCGATGATCGGCGGCAGGTTGAACGGGATCACCGTCGCCGTGCGGATCTGCTGGCCTTCGCGAAAAACCCGCGCGATCAGCGCCTGGGCCGAATTCGCGGCGCCCGCGCGATTGGCGAACGGCTTCAGCGTCGGCACTACGAACGCCGCGTTCGGCTCATTGACGCCGTCGATGATCGAGAAGCCGACGATCGCGAAAATATTCTGAACCTGCGGCATCGAGCGCAGCACAGTCTCGATGCGCCGAACCGCCTCGCCGGTGCGCGAGACCGAGGCTCCATCCGGCAATTGCACCGAGATGAAGAAAGCGCCCTGGTCCTCCTCGGGCAGAAACCCGGTCGGGGTGCGCAGCGACAGAAAATAGATCGCCGCGGCACTCGCTAAGATCGCGACGACGCCGAGGGCGGCGACCCGCACTAGCCGGCGGACGACGGCCGCATAACCGTCGCGGACGTTGTCGATGCGCCGCAACACCCAGCCCATCGGGCCGCGTTTTGGGCCGGTCGGACGCAGAAACACCGCGCACAGCGCCGGCGACAGGGTCAGCGCGTTGACCGCCGAGATCGCCATCGCGACGCTGATCGTCACCGCGAATTGCCGGAACAGCGTGCCCGAAACCCCCGGGATAAAGGCGATCGGCACAAACACCGAGAACAGCACCAAGGTGATCGCGACGATCGGCGCGGTGATTTCGGCCATGGCCTTTTTGGTCGCCGCGGCCGGCGACAATTCGGGCTCCTCCTCCATGACACGCTCGACATTCTCGACGACGACGATCGCGTCATCGACCAGGATGCCGATCGCCAGCACCATCGCCAGCAAGGATATCGTATTGGCCGAATAGCCCATGATCAGCAGCACCGCGAAGCTGCCGATCAGGCTGACCGGCACCGCGATCGCCGGAATGATTGTGGCGCGCAAGCTGCCGAGAAACAGAAAGACGACAATCACGACCAGCACAAAGGCGATCAGCAACGTGATCAGCACGTCGTGGATCGTGTCGTGGACAAACGTCGTGGTATCATAATTGACCAGGTATTTAAGGCCGGGCGGGAAGCTGCGGCTGAGGCGCTGCAGATTGGCCCTGACCGCGGCGGCGGTTTGCACTGCATTGGCGCCGGGCGACAGATAAACGCCGATCGCCACCGCCGGTCGGCCGTTGAGGCGGCCCTCGATGTCCTCGTTTTCGGCGCCGAGGTCGACCCGGGCGACGTCGCGCACGCGCAACAGCGACCCGTCGGGATTGGCGCGTAGCACGATGTTGCCGAATTGCTCCGGCGTCGTCAGGCGGCCCAGCGTCTGAACGTTCATCTGGAATTGCTGGGTGGGGCCAATTGGCCGCGCGCCGATGCGCCCAACCGGGGCGACGACATTTTGCGCCTGAATGGCCGCGATCACATCGGCCGGGGTCAATTGCAGATTGTCGAGCCGCTTGGTGTCGAACCAGATGCGCATCGAGTAATCGAGGGCGCCGAACAGCCGCGCCTGGCCAACCCCCGGCGTGCGCGACAACACGTCGAGCACGTTGATGATCGCATAATTGGTGATGAACAGCGGGTCCTGCTTGCCGTTCTTGCTGTATAGCATCAGGAATTGCAGGACCGCCGACGATTTCTTCTGGATCGTCAACCCCTCGAGCTGCACTTCGCTGGGCAGCTGGGCGAGTGCGGTCTGCACCCGGTTGTTGACGTTGACGGTGTCGATGTCGGGATCGCTGCCGAGCGCAAAGCTGACGGTCAGATTGTAGCTGCCGTCATTGCCGCTCGTCGATTTCATGTAGATCATCTTGTCGACGCCGACGACCTGCGCCTCGATCGGCTGGGCGACGCTCGCTTCGACGACCGCGGCCGAGGCGCCGGGGTAGGTGGCCGAAACCTGCACCTGCGGCGGCACGATGTCGGGAAATTGCGCGACCGGGATGCGGGTCAGCGCCAACAGGCCGGCGATGGTGATGACAAAGGCGATGACGACCGCCAGCCGCGGCCGGTCGACAAAGATCGCCGAGATCATTTGCCGGCCTTCGCGGCGGCCGGCTCGGCGCCACTGGTTTCGGCGCCGCCGGTCGCGCCGTCGCCAGGTTCGCCCGGCACAAATTCCGGCGGGATTGGCGGCGGCGGGCTCGCCGGCCCGGCCGATACCACTGCCCCAGGGTGGACGCGCTGCAATCCCTCGGAGATTACCCGCTCGCCCTCCTTCAGCCCGCTTTCCACTACCGCTGTGGACGGCGACGACTGCCCGAGGACGATGCGCCGATGCTGTGCCTTGTTCTGTGCATCGACGACATAGACGTAGTCACCCTGCTGATCGGATAGGACCGCAGCGCGCGGGATGGCGAGAACCGAAACCGGCTGCACCCCTTGCAACAGGACGGTCACAAATTCTCCGTCGACCAATTCCCGCGCGCCGGGCTCACCGGCTTTCATGCCCGGATAAACGCGGTTCGGAATGACCCCGCGCAGGGTGATGGTATCGGTGGTTTGGGCGACAGTCGGCGCCGCATAATCGAGCTTGCCGCCGGCCTTGTAGATCCGCCCGTTCGGCAGCCGCAGCCGGATCGCGACGGCGCTGAACCCGCCCTTCGGGCCGTAGCGGCTGCGCAGCGAAAGGCCGGTGCGCAATGCGATCGGAAAGATCACATACATCGGGTCCTGGCTGACCAACGTCGCCAGGGTGCCGCTGGTCGGCGACACGACATTGCCTTCGGTGACTGCGGTGCTGCTGATCTCGCCGTCGATCGGCGCGCGGATCTCGGTGTAGCCGAGATTGATCTGGGCTTGCTTCAGCTGGGCCTGGGCGGCGGCGATCTGCGCCGCCAGAGCGCGCTCCGAGGCGAGCGCGCTGTCGACCGTCGCCTGCTCGCCGGCGACGGTTTTCAACAGATATTGCGCGCGTTGCAGGGTCAGCTGGGCGTTCGTATGCTGCGCCTGGAGCTGGGCGACATTGGCCTGGTTGAAATCGACCTGCGCCTGAAACGGCGGCTGCTCGAGAAGGTAAAGCAAGTCGCCCTTCTTGACTTCGGCGCCCTCGACAAATAGCCGCCTTTCGAGAAAGGCGGTGACCCGGGCGACCAGCGCCACCCGCCCGACCGCCTGGATGCGGCCGATGAACTCGTTGGTCTGGGTGATCTCTTGGCGCTCGGCGCGCACCACGCCGACCGCCGGCGGCCCGCCCGGCGCCGGCTGCGCCGCGGCCCTGACCGCGAGCATGACCAGCGTCAGAACCAGGCATAGCCGCCCCGCCACCAAGCTATGGCAACCCATTTTGCTCCCCGGCAGTCCACAGGTGGCCGATCATAGCGCGGCGGGAAGGATCTGTATCCCGCACTTGCCGCCTTCTGATACACACAATGGCGTGTTTACGTCTCCACGGGAGCCGGCGTGCCCCTCAGCATCCGCAGCGAAGTCGTAATCCGGCTGGCTAGGCGGCTGGCGGTCCGAAGACGCACGAACAAGACCGATGCGGTCAGGATGGCGTTGGAGAACAAGTTGGGCCGCCTCGACGAAAGAATGCGGCTACGCGATCGTCTCCGGCCGTTGCAGGAGCAGGTGCTCGGCCGGCCGGCGACCGGGCTCGATGCGGACAAGGCCTTTTATGACGAGCTCAGCGACGATCCGTAATATTCGCTGAGAGCGTCGGCCACCGCCGATCGGTAGTCGGCACCTACCGCGCGCGCCCGCGGCCGCCTGCGCTAATACGTCTCGCGGGCGAGGTTCAGATGGGGGAAGGCGCTGTGGACGTGCGGCGGCACCACCTGGCGGGCCGGGCGGATGTAGGATTTGTCGAGCTCGTGCCAGCCGGTGACGCCGAGCAATGACAGGCAGATGCGGATCTCGTCTTCGAGAATCTCGAAGAGCCGCACCACTCCCGGCGCACCGGCGGCGGCGAGCCCATACACATAGAGCCGACCGCAGGCAACCGCATCGGCGCCGAGGACCAGCGCCTTGACCACGTCGGCGCCGCGATAGATGCCGCCATCGACCAGGATCGTGGCCCGCCCGCCGACCGCCTCGACGACTTCCGGCAAGACATCGATCGAGCCCACCCCCTGGTCGAGCTGGCGCCCGCCATGGTTTGACACATAGACGCAGTCGACGCCGTGCTCGAGCGCGATCTTCGCGTCCTCGGCGGTGGCGATGCCCTTCAGGACGAGCGGGATGTCGAAATTCTTCTTGATCCGCTCGACGTCGCGCCAGTTGAACTGCGCCTGGTAGATGCGGGCGTCGTTGACCCGCACCCGCCCGCGCTGGTGGCGCTTCGCTATGTCGCGCTCGCGCCGCGAATAGCTGTCGGTGTCGATCGTCAGGCAGAACGCGTTGGAGCCCCGGTCGATCGTGCGGCGGACATGGTCGTCGACCCAGGCGGCGTCGCCGCGCACATAGAGCTGGAAAATCCTGAACCCGTCGCCCGAAGCCTTGGCGGTGTCGTCGAGCCCCGGATGCGACACCGAGGAGAGGATCATGCCGTTGCCGAATTCGCGCGTCGCCGCGGCGACCGTGGCCCCGCCGCCCGGCTCGAACACTTCGAGCGAGCCGACCGGCGCACACAAGACCGGGATGCGCAGCTTCTTGCCGAACAAGGTGCCGCTGCAATCGACGTTCGACACGTCGCGCAGCACCCGCGGCCGAAAGCCGATCGCGTCGAGCGCGAGGCGGTTGCGCGCCAAGGTCGTTTCGGTCTCGGAGCCGCCGATCAGATAGTCCCAATTGTTGCGGTCGAGATTGGTCCGCGCCTGGGTGACGAATTCATGCAAATTCTGAAAGCGGGTCTCGATCGGCTCGGGCATGGGTTTTCTACCTCGGTGGACGGGCGACGATAGCTCGACAATGGCAGCCGAATTCCCGCCGGGTTCCGGCCGGGCAACTTACCCTAGCCGACACCGTGCACGCCGGCAATCCGTTCGGCCGCGCGGTTTTTGCTCTTGGGATTGATCGCGGGCAGTCGCTACGATGGTTTCACGTCGTCGTCGGCTGCGGCCGCTGGCGGCCTTTGCTCAACCGGACGCAACAAGACCCGCGCCAGAGGAGACGCTCGAATGCCCCGCATCCTGACCCCCGCTACCCATTCCGAAGAAACCTTGGAGATCGCCCACGATCTGCTGCCGCCCGGCTACGATCTGGTGATGGCGCCGCATGGCCGGCCCGAATTTTGGGACCTGCTGAAGGACACGGAATATTACATCGGCGCCGGGCAATTCCCGCACGGCCCGGATTTTTATCAGAAGGCGCCAAAGCTGCGCATCGTCCAGACCTTGAGCGCCGGCTACAACACCTACGACCTCGATGCCGCGCGGTCGGCGGGTGTGCCGATCTGCAACAATGGCGGCGCCAATTCGACCGCGGTCGCCGAGCACGCGATGATGCTGATGCTGGCGGTGGCCCGCAAGCTGATCTGGCAGCACGAGGGGGTGTCGTCCGGGCGCTGGCGCGGCAACGATTTCAACGCGACCAAGCTCTATGAGATCGAGGACAAGACGTTGGGCATCATCGGCCTCGGCAACATCGGCAAAAAGGTCGCCCGCCGGGCCAAGGCCTTCGACATGCACATAAAATATTATGACATCAACCGGCTGACGACCGACCAGGAGGATGCGCTGGGGGTGCGCTTTGCGCTGCTCCCCGAGCTGATCAAGACCTCGGACATCATCACCCTGCATGTGCCGCTCGACAAATCGACGCACAATCTGATCGGCGAGCGCGAGCTCGGCTGGATGAAGCCGACCGCGATCCTGATCAACACCTGCCGCGGCCCGGTGGTCGACGAGAAGGCGCTCTACAACGCGCTCCGGGACGAGAAGATTCTCGGCGCCGGGCTCGACGTCATGGTCGAGGAGCCGCCCAAGCCCGACCACGAGCTGTTTACCTTGAAGAACATCACCTTCAGCCCGCATGGCGCCGGCCCGACCTGGGACAACCACTGGAAGCGCTGGCGCAACGCCTTCGACAATTTCGAGCGGGTCGCCCGCGGGCAAAAGCCGTTCTGGATCGTCCCCGAGTTGCGCGACTGAAGCCTCGCTACTGCCAGCCTGGTCGTCGGGAGTGCCCGCGGCCAGGCATCTCGCCGGAGCTATTCCGCCTTCGCTGGCGCGGTGCTGAGCGTACCCGTTCGGGAGAGATTGGCAGCATTCTAGTGGTCCGAACCAAACAGACGATTCCCATTCGCTCGTCGCCCCGCGAAAGCGGGGGTCCAGGGTAACCGCACGTCACTTGCCCTGGGTGCCCGCTTTCGCGGGCATGACGAAGAAGGGACGGGTATCAAACGTTAAATTCTTACCACGGCCTACTTCGAGCCACCGCTCACCCGGCAACAGGCGCGTCGCGGCTGTCAACGGGGGATTCTAAAGCGGTATCGGGCGCCGCGTTCGCGGCTAACAACGGCGCCAGCACAAAATCGGCTAGCAGATCGAATGAGCATTACACCGCCAAGCCCTTCGGTCAAATGGAAGACTCGTGACCGCGATTTAGTCGCCGACGCGATCAGTCGGCGCGGTGTATCCAGGAGAAAAGCTCGCATGATAGAAGTAGCTGCTGAGGACATTACGGTTTCAGATGTCGTTATGGCATGCCAGGACAACATTACCTTCATGCGGTCCTGGCCGCGCCAATCTATGCATTTGATCGTAACCTCCCCACCATACAACATCGGCAAAACCTATGAGGCACGATCGTCGCTGGACGCCTATCTCCAGGCCCAGATACCGGTAATAGACGAATGCGTCCGCCTTTTGCATCCCCGTGGTTCCCTCTGCTGGCAAGTGGGCAACCACGTAGACAAAGGAGAAATTATTCCCCTGGACATCGTCCTATACCCGTTGTTTCAGAGCCATGGCCTCAAGCTACGGAACAGAATCGTCTGGCATTTTGAACATGGCTTGCATTGCTCTAAGCGACTATCGGGGCGGTATGAAACGATTCTTTGGTTCACACGAGGAGACGATTATGCATTTAACTTGGACCCCATTCGCGTGCCATCGAAATACCCAGGCAAAAAATATTTCAAAGGGCCAAAGGCAGGGCAGATTTCGTGCAATCCGCTGGGCAAGAACCCGTCAGATGTGTGGATTTTCCCCAATGTTAAGAATAACCATATAGAAAAGACCATTCATCCGTGCCAATTTCCTGTTGAACTCGTGGAACGCTTGGTTCTGGCGCTCACGAAGCCTGGGCACAAGGTATTGGACCCCTATATGGGTGTTGGCACCAGCATCGTCGCCGCCTTTAGGCACGGGCGGTTGGCCTATGGATGCGACATCGTGCCCGAATATGTGAATATAGCGCGGCAGCGGCTAAGACAACTTTCTGCTGGCACTCTCAAGACGAGGCCGATGGATCGCCCGGTATATGATCCGGCAAAGCCCAACGGCGGTCACAGAAATCTTAACGCGATCTTGCCGTTGTTCCCTGTCGCCGAGCCGTGAAGATGACGATCGCCAAATTTTATTCGGATTTTAATGGATACGCATTCGTCCTTGTTCGCAAACCATCTTTGTGGACGGAAATTGAGGGTATTATCGCTAACGCCGATGCGTCGGTTTGTCGGAATAAGGAGTCCAGAGAGAAGAGAACGAGAGGTCGGCTGTTTTATTGTCCGCCCGCGATGAATAAGGCGATCCGCGACGGCTTCGGACAACGCAGGCGGCGAACCGGAACTTGAGACGGGTGTCCTTCAGGGGCGGAAGCGTAGTCGGCAAAAGGGTCGGCAGGACATCACTGTCACTATGCGTATGGGGTTCAACACCCGTTCGTCCGCCGATGCGCGGCTGCGCGGGCTACTGCTACGATTGTCCCTGCGTTTGCGCGCGGGCGGATGTAAAAGTCTTTCACATGAGGGGCAGTCGCGATAGGCGGGTCGGGCACGCGACCCGGTCGGGCCGATGAGCTGGTCGGGCCGATGAGCTGGTCGGGCAGGGGGCCGGACGGGCGCCGCGGCTATCACCACGGCAATCTGCGCGAGGCGCTGATTGCGGCGGCGCTCGACCTGATTGCCAAAAAAGGACCGGGCGGCTTCACCTTTGCCGACGCGGCGCGCTCGGCCGGGGTCAGCTCGGCCGCCCCCTATCGCCATTTCCGCGACCGCGACGCGCTGATCGCCGATGTTGCGCGTCGCGGCTTCGAGCTGTTCGCCGCCCATCTCGACCGCGCCTGGAACGACGGCCGGCCCGACCCCTTTGCCGCGTTCGAGAATGTCGGCCGCGCCTATCTGGCCTTCGCCCGCGACGAGCCCGCCTATTATTCGGCGATGTTCGAGGCGGGGCTGTCGTTCGACGACGATCCGGCCTTGCGCCAGGCCGCCGACCGCAGCTTTGCCGTGCTGCGTCGCGCCTCGGAAACGCTGTGCGCCCGCCTGCCGGCGGAAAAGCGGCCGCCATCCTTGATGATGAGCCTCCATGTGTGGGCGTTGTCGCACGGCATCGCCTCGCTGTTCGCCCGCGGCGACGGCGGCCGGCGCCGGCTGCCGATGGCCGTCGAGGATTTGCTCGAGGCCGGCGTGCTGGTCTACCTGCGCGGGCTCGGAGTCCTCGCCGAGCCGGCCGATCCCGGATCATGAACTGCGACGCTTGACAGCGGGCCGAGCCGGGCTTATGTGAATGTTAGACACATTTACATGGTGCGATCATGCATCATCACCTCGCAGCCCATTGGCACCACATCGGTCGGCCGGCATGGATCGGGCTGACGGTCCTCGGCTTTACGCTGTGGGCGGAGCGTTTGGACGATATCGGCAAGCCGGCATGGATCGGTCTAACGATATTGAGCTTTATGCTGTGGTGGCCGCTGGGCCTCGTGGTTCTCGCGTTTTTGATCGGGAGTGGGCGAATGGCATGCTGGGCACAGGGCGGCGGCGGCCGCTGGCAGCGGCGCATGGAGCGGATGCAGCAGCGGATGAGCCGCATGCAGGCGGCGGCAGAACGGTGGGGCTGCGGCGCAGGCGCTGGGGCCGGCGGGCGCGCCCGCTATGCGACCGGCAACCGCGCCTTTGACGAATACCGCGCTGAAACCCTGCGCCGTCTCGAAGAGGAGCAGCGCGAGTTCATGGAATTTCTCGACCGCTTGCGCCAGGCCAAGGACAAGGCCGAGTTCGACGAGTTCATGGCCGAGCGCCGCCATCGCTCCGACGGCCCGGCACCGCAGGCGCAGAGCATCTGAGCGGTTCGAATTCTGCGAGCAGGGCGCAGCTCCGCTAGCTAACCGGCAAGGTTGCCGCGCGGCGGCACTTGGGCTAAATCCCGGCTCCCTTGAGCCTTGCCGGAGCGGGACGATGCAGCACCAATCCGCCGCCGCTGAGGGCTCGCCAGATCCGGCGGGCCCGGCGCCCGTTCTTGTCACTTTGCCCGACGGCAGCCGTCGCGGCTTTGCCGGGCCGGTCAGCGGAGCCGAGATCGCGGCCGCGATCGGGCCGGGACTGGCGAAGGCGGCGATCGCGATCAGCATCGATGGCCGGCCGCGCGACCTCGACAGCCGGATTGACCAGGACGCCGCGGTTGCGATCATCACCCGCGATACGCCCGAGGGCCTCCAAATCCTGCGCCATGACGCAGCCCACGTCATGGCCGAGGCGGTCAAGGAGCTCTACCCCGAGACCGAGGTCACCTTCGGCCCGGCGACCGACACCGGCTTTTACTACGATTTCGCCCGCGCCGAGCCGTTCACCCCCGAGGACCTCGCCAAGATCGAAGAGCGCATGCGCGCGATCGTGCGCCGCGACGAGCCGATCATCCGCGAAGTCTGGGACCGCGACGCCGCGGTCGCCTTTTTCGCCGGCATCGGCGAGCGCTACAAAGCGGAATATATCGGCGAGATCCCGGCGGACCAGGAGATCAGCCTTTATCGCCAGGGCGGGTTTGTCGATCTGTGCGCGGGGCCGCATCTGCCCTCGACCGGCCATCTCGGCCAGGCGTTCAAGCTGACCAATGTGGCTGGCGCCTACTGGCGCGGCGATTCAAAGAACGCGCAATTGCAGCGCATCTACGGCACCGCCTGGGCCTCGCAAAAGGACCTCGATCAGCATCTCTTCCGGCTCGAGGAAGCCGAGCGCCGCGACCATCGCCGGCTCGGCCGCGAGCTCGATCTGTTCCACCTTGGCGAGGAGGCGGTCGGCAGCGTCTTTTGGCACCCCAAGGGGTGGACCCTGTTCCGGATCATCGAGGACTACATGCGCCGGCGGCTCGATGCCGCCGGCTATCTCGAGGTCAAGGGGCCGCAGCTGCTCGACCGCAGCTTGTGGGAGCGGTCCGGCCATTGGGAAAATTTCCGCGACAACATGTTCATCGCCGAAAGCCGCGACGATCGGGTGCTGGCGGTCAAGCCGATGAACTGTCCGGGCCATGTGCTGATCTTTCGCGACCGGCTGCGCAGCTATCGCGATCTGCCGATGCGGCTCGCCGAATTCGGCAGCTGCACGCGCAACGAGCCGTCGGGCGCGCTGCACGGCATCATGCGGGTGCGCGCCTTTACCCAGGACGACGCGCACATCTTTTGCACCGAAGACCAGATTACCGCCGAGTCGGTGGCGTTCTGCCGGCTGCTGCTGTCGGTCTACCAGGATTTCGGGTTCGCGGAGGTGGCGATCAAATTCGCCGACCGCCCGACCCCGCGCACCGGCAGCGATGCGATCTGGGACCGGGCCGAGCAGAGCCTCAAGGATGCGGTCACGGCGGCCGGGCTCGCCTACGTGCTGGCCCCCGGCGAAGGCGCGTTCTACGGCCCGAAGCTCGAATTCCACCTGCGCGATGCGCTCGGCCGCGATTGGCAATGCGGCACGTTGCAGCTCGATTTCAACATGCCCGAACGGCTTGGCGCCAGCTACGTCGGCGAGGATGGCGGCCGCCATGTCCCGGTCATGCTGCACCGGGCGATCCTCGGCTCGATGGAACGCTTTATCGGCATCCTGATCGAGCATTACGCTGGCCGGTTGCCGCTGTGGCTGGCGCCGGTGCAGGTCGTCGTCGCCTCGATCACCGAGGAAGCCGTCGGCTACGCCGCCGAGGTGGCTCGCGAGTGCGCCGCCGCCGGGCTACGGGCCGTGCTCGACAACGGAAACGAGAAGATCTCGTACAAGGTGCGCGAGCACAGCCTTAAGAAGGTGCCGGTCATGCTGGTGGTCGGGCGCCGCGAGGCGGAGAATCGTTCGGTGGCGCTGCGCCGGCTCGGCGGCAACGCGCAGGAAGCTCTTGCGCTCGGCGAAGCGGTTGCTAGATTGAAAGAGGAGGCGGCGGTTCCGTCGTTTGCCTAGCCATATCGGCGGAACCTGGACGATCCGCAGCAACCGCAAAGAGGAGACTCTAGATACCCAGACCCCCGATGAACCTCGCCCCGACCCGCGAGGGTCCCCGGATCAACGACGAGATCGGCGTGCCGCGGGTGCGCTTGGTCGACGACCGGGGCAATATGGTGGGGGTGGTCGGGCGCAATGAAGCGCTCGCCATGGCCGCTGACGCTGGTTTCGACCTGGTCGAGATCGCGCCCAATGCCGACCCACCGGTCTGCAAGATGCTCGACTTCGGCAAATACAAATACGAAGAGCAGAAAAAGAAAAACG
The DNA here is from genome assembly GCA_036500965.1 of Allostellaceae bacterium. Classification (GTDB taxonomy): domain Bacteria; phylum Pseudomonadota; class Alphaproteobacteria; order ATCC43930; family CGMCC-115725; genus AP-15. Next base: position 25,800 of record DASYBC010000156.1, read on the forward strand.
AAGCGCGCAAGAAGCAAAAGATCATCGAAGTTAAAGAAATCAAGCTGCGCCCCAGCATCGACGACCACGATTACGACGTCAAGATGCGCAGCATGACCAAATTCCTCGAGGAAGGCGACAAGGTCAAGGTGACGATGCGGTTCCGCGGGCGCGAATTGGCGCATCAAGAGCTCGGCATGGACGTCTTGGTCCGGGTCCGCGACAATCTGCAGGAAATCGCCAAGGTCGAGCAGATGCCGCGCATGGAAGGCCGGCAGATGACCATGGTCATGTCGCCGAAATAACCCGCCTGCGACGCCGGTGAGAGCGGAGCGGCCGCTGAACGCCCGGTAACGGTTCGGTCTGGTCGAGGCCGCGCGATGGTCGCGCCTCCCGCCGTTAGCGGTTGCGGATGTTTTCGCGCCGAAGATATACTGCGTCCGCCAAAGCCGCGCATTGCGGCTTCCGCAGCCGGGCCGCCGAAGAGTATCGCCATGAGCGCAAATCATCGGGCGACGCCGAACCGCCGGTTGGCCTAGCAGCCCTCCGCTGATTCTTCGCCGCTAACCCGGATATCTCACCGGGATGAGTGCATCGGGGTTCTGAAAGAGGGATAATTCTTCTGCGACAAAGGCTTATCCGGTTGCAGAGGAGGTCCCCGATGCCGACAGAGTGTAGTCCGGCGACGATGCTTTTTGCACC
>DASYBC010000157.1:0-16704 GCA_036500965.1 Allostellaceae bacterium
GGTGCAAAAAGCATCGTCGCCGGACTACACTCTGTCGGCATCGGGGACCTCCTCTGCAACCGGATAAGCCTTTGTCGCAGAAGAATTATCCCTCTTTCAGAACCCCGATGCACTCATCCCGGTGAGATATCCGGGTTAGCATCACGATCAGTGCAGCGATCTCGTCTGCCGGGAAGGAAAACTGCGGCCGGGCAACCACGGCCGCATACTCCTCCAATATCTCTGTCGAGAAGCAGGGCCGGACCAAGCCCTGATGGATCGCGAGAAGGATCAGCGCTTCATTTCCCGATGGGCGCAGCAGGCCGGAGACGAGCACGTTGGTGTCGATTACGGCCCGGATCACCTGTGCCCATCACCATTGGCGGCGTCTCGTTCGCGGCGGTAAGCCGCAATCTCGGCATCGACTTCGCTTTGTGTCAGCACCTCCAGCCGGCGGCTTTTCACGCCCGACCACGCCTTTTGCAGCCAGTCGGGCGGTGGTGCCGCGGTGCGGACGAAATCGTGCACGCTCATAATCACGATTGCGGGCTCGCCGCGCCGATCGACGATGAACCGCTCGTTGTTCTTCACGGCCAAGTCCATGATCCGGCCGAATTGGGTGCGGGCGAGGTGGGCATCGATGCGGCGTTCCATGGCGTCTCCGTGGCGTGGATGAATTGATGCATGCATCATATCGGGGCTGTTCCGGGGCTGTCGCTACCCAGGCGATCACGGCCGCGGCCGCCGCCCCCACCATTCCCTCCCCTGCCCGCGGGGAGGGTTAGTGAGGGGGCCGGCTCATGGACTGAGAAGGTTGCACGGGCGCACTGAAGCGCCGGGGCGAGGTGGCGGTTGCCAGCTTGCTGGGGGTGGCCCATCATGGCGGGGTTCGAGCGGGGTGGAGGCGCGCGATGAGCCTTTCGGTGCCGGGGGTGTCGGCGAATTTGCCGCCCGATCAGCAGCGGGAGATGTTGCGGCGGATGGTGACGATCCGGCGGTTTGAGGAGCGGGCTTCGGCCGATTACCTGGCCGGCAAGATTTATGGGGTGGTGCACTCGTATATCGGCGAGGAGGCGGTGGCGGTCGGCGTGTGCACCGCGCTCGGGCAAGGCGACCGGATCATCTCGACGCATCGCGGCCACGGGCATTGCATTGCCAAGGGTGCCGATTTGAACCGGATGATGGCCGAGCTTTATGGCCGGCAAGGCGGCTATTGCAAGGGCAAGGGCGGCTCGATGCACATCGCCGATTTCGGCATCGGCATGCTCGGCGCCAACGGCATCGTCGCCGGCGGCATCGCGATCGTGACCGGCGCTGGGCTCGCGGCGCAGATGGAAGGGAAGGGCGGGGTCGCGGTGTCGTTTTTTGGCGATGGCGCCTCGAATGCCGGGCCGTTCCACGAATGCCTGAACATCGCGGCGACCTGGAAATTGCCGATGCTTTATGTGTGCGAGAACAACATGTATGCGGCGAACACCGCGGCTGCCGCGACCCATGCGCTCGGCGATGTGGCGGCGCGCGCGGCGGGCTACGGCATACCGGGGGTCGTGGTCGACGGCAACGATGTGTTCGCGGTGTATCAGGCGGCCAACCGCGCGGTCGAGCGGGCGCGCGCGGGCGAGGGCCCGACCCTGATCGAGTGCAAGACCTACCGCTGGCGCGCCCATACCGAGCGCCAGGGCCAGCCCGACCGGCGCGACCGGGCCGAGCTCGAGGGATGGCGGCGGCGCGACCCGATCGCACGGCTCGAGCGCCAGCTGCGGGAGCAGGGCGACCTCGACGACGCCGGGATGGAGGCGATCGGGCGCGAGGTGATGGGTGCGCTCGAGGCCGCGATCGCGTTTGCCGAAGCGAGCCCGTTCCCGCTGCCCGAGCAGGCGACCGAGGATGTGTTTGCCGCGTGAGGGGGAGTGCCTTAGCGACCCGGGATGGCCGACGCGCCCTGCTCGAAACCGCCCAACCGCTTTCCCGGCGGAAGCCGGGACCCACCGGCCCGGCGCTCGTGCGGTTAAAGGATGGGCCCCGGCCTGCTGCGCCGGGGAAGCGATGGGTTGCGTAGTTGAAGTCGGGGCGTCTTGCTGTTTGCGAGGACCGGACGATGCGAGAGCTGACATACGCTGAGGCCGCGCTCGAGGCGATCGCCGAGGAGATGCGGCGCGACCCGAAGATTTTCTACATGTCGACCGACGCGCTGCCGCCGCTCTTAAACGAGTTTGGCGCCGAGCGGGTGCGGGCGACGCCGATCACCGAGGCGGCGCTGACCGGGATGGCGATCGGCGCTGCCGGCTGCGGCTTCCGCCCGATCGTCGATTGGCGGCAGGTGACGTTCTCGTTTGTCGCGATGGACCAGATCGTCAACCAGGCGGCGAAAATCCACTACATGTTCGGCGGCCAGGTGCCGTTCCCGATCCTGTTTCGCGCATCGGTCGGCGGCGGCGGCCAGGTCGCGGCGCAGCACTCGCAGTCGCCTTACGCGATGTTTATGAATGTCGCCGGGCTGAAGATGTTCCTGCCGTCGACGCCGCACGACATCAAGGGGCTGATCAAGGCCGCGATCCGCGACAACAACCCGGTCGTCTCGTTCGAATCGAGCCGGCTGATGGCGCGCCGGGGGCCGGTGCCGGACGAGGATTACGCGATCCCGCTGGGCCAGGCCGAGATCAAGCGCGAGGGCAATGACGTGACCGTGGTGGCGCTCGCCTGGCTGGTGCATGAGGCATTGGCCGCGGCCGAGGCGCTGGCGGCCGAGGGGGTCTCGGTCGAGATCGTCGATCCTCGAACCCTGGTGCCGCTCGACGCAGAAACGATCCGCCGCTCGGTGCGCAAGACCGGGCGCCTCGTCATCGCCGACGAAGCCGGGCCGACCGCCGGCTTTTCGGCCGAGATCGCCGCCATCGCCACCGAGGACGCCGCGACCTTCGCGCGCCTGCAGGCCCCGGTGCGGCGGGTCTGCGCCCTGCAGGTGCCGATCCCGTACAGCCCGGTCCTCGAAAACCACGTCTTCCCCGACCGCAACCGGATCACCGCCGCGATCCGCGAGGTGCTGCAAATGCGCGGGCCCGCGGCAGCTGCGTGAGGGCGGCGACCGGCGGCGGAGGGGTCAGGCGGCGGTGCCGGGCGCGGTCGTCATGCCGACAGCATCACCGGCGGCGGTACGCGTGGGTCAGGCGGCGATGCCGCCGAGATCCGAGCCGCAGTGCTTGCACCTCGTCGCCGCCGGGTTCAGGTCGTCGGACAGGCACGCCGGGCAGGTCTTGGTCGGGGGCGGGTCGCCGAACACCGTCTTGCCCTGTCGCGCCATGATCATCTTGTAGGGCAAGACGATCACAAAATACACCACCGCCATGAAGATGATGAAGTAGATGATCGCGGAAATGAACGAGCCGAGGTTGAGGTAGGTGCCATCGCCGCCGCCGCTGACCAGCTGCCAGCCCAGCCCCGGGCCCTTGACGCCGCCTTGGGCCGCGGCGACCAGCGGGTTGATGATGTTGTCGGTGAACGCCTTGACGAGGTTGCTGAACGCCAACGCCACGACCAGTCCGACGGCGACGACGATGACATCGCCGCGCATCAGGAAGTTCTTGAAGCCCTTCAGCATCTCCATTCCTCCTGATCCAGGTGAGCGAATGCCAAGCATGATGCTCGCGAGGTGTGATGCTAGGAGAATTCCTCGCCGACCGCGAGCACCGTCACGCCCGTTGTTGCCGCGCACCGGGTTCGGCATGATGCCGGGCAGCCTCACCACGCGCGAGACGCATCGATGAAGGCTGCGATCGTCATCGCCGACAGCATCACCCGCGTCGGGCCGGAGGCGGCCGGTGCGGTTGTCGTCAACGCCTCGCATGGCGGCGTCTATGCCGCCTATCTCGCGGCCAAGCTCCACGCTGCCGCCGCGATCTTCAACGACGCCGGCGTCGGCCGCGACCGGGCCGGGATCGGCGGCCTCGATTACCTGGAGGAATTCGGCGTCGCCGCGGCGGCCGTCGGTCACGACACGGCGCGGATCGGCGACGGCGCCGACATGATGGCGCGCGGCATCGTCACTTACGCGAACGAACTCGCCATCTTGCTCGGGGTCGGGCCCGGCCAATCGTGCCATGACGCTGCCGCCCGATTGCAACAGGCCCGGCCGACGGATCAGACACCACCGGAAGCGCGGGAGGCGGCGTTTCTGCTGGTCTCCGAAGCACCGCAGGTCTGGGCGCTCGACTCTGCCTCGCTGGTGTTGCCCGAGCACCGGGACGCGATCGTCGTTACCGGCTCGCATGGCGGGCTGCTCGGCGGCAGGCCGGAGACCGCGCTCAAATATGATGTGCGCGGCGCCCTCTACAATGACGCCGGGACCGGCAAGGACGAAGCCGGCGTCTCCCGCTTGCCGGCGCTCGACCGGCGCGGCATCGCCGCCGCCACCGTCTCGGCGGCCAGCGCCCGCATCGGCGACGCGCGTTCGACCTATGAGGACGGGATCGTCAGCCGGGTCAATGCACGGGCCGCGGCGCTCGGGTTGCGCGAAGGCTCGAGCGCCCGCGAATTCGTCGCCGGGCTGCGCCGCGCTCTGTCTCGATAAGGAGCGACCATGACCCTCAGCATGCAAAATCGCCCGTCGGGCACGATGAATGGCGGGCGCGCGCTCGCCGAGATGCTGCGCCTGGCGGGCGCCGGGCCGATGTTCGGCATGGGCGGGTTCCAATTGCTGCCGTTCTACGACGCGGTCGGCCTCGTCGGCCTGAACCATCATTTGATCAACGACGAGCGCTGCGGCGCCTTCGCCGCCGACGCCTACGCCCGGGTCACCAACCGCCCCGGCATTTGCGACGGCACGCTCGGCCCCGGCGCCACCAACCTGGTGACCGGCCTCGTCGAGTCGCTGAATGGCGGCATCCCGATCGTTGCGATCGCCGGCGACACCAACCGCGCCCATTCCTGGAAGAACATGACCCAGGAATGCCGCCAGGCCGAAATCCTCAAGCCCGCGGTCAAGGAGCTGATCCGCGTCGAGATGACGAGCCGCATCCCCGAATTGGTGCGGCGCGCGTTCGCGGTGGCGACCTCGGGGCGGCCAGGCCCGGTGCTACTCGACGTCCCCGAGGATGTCTGCCACGGCGCCCATGATTTTGCGCCCGAGGATTTCGTCATCGACGAAGCCACGCTGCGGGCGCCGGCCCGCCGCATCCGCCCCGACCGCGCCGACATCGAGCGCGCCGCGAGGCTGATCGCCAAAGCCAAGCGGCCGCTGCTGCTGACTGGCGGCGGAGTACATTTGTCCGAAGCTTGGGGCGCGCTAACCCATTTCGCCGAGGCGCAGTCGATCCCGGTCGCGCATACGATGAGCGGCAAGGGCGGCATCGCCTGCACGAACCCGCTCAATGCCGGCCTGTTCGGCCGCTATTCGCGCATCGCCAACGAGCTGATCGAGGCCTCGGACTGCCTGATCGTCGTCGGCTGCAAATTGGGCGAGATCGCGACCAAGCGCTTTGCCCTGCCGCCGGCCCACATCCCGCTCGTTCATCTCGACATCGTCGCCGAGGAGATCGGCCGGTGCATTCCCGCCGAAATCGCGCTGTGGGGCGATGCGCGCGCCGGGCTCGAAGACCTGGCCGACGCGCTGTCGGATACGGGCGCCGCCGCCCGCGCGGCGCGGGCCGACTATATCGGCGAAATCGCCCCACGCATGAAGGTATGGGAAGACGATGCCGCGCCGCGGCTCAATTCGCGTGCCCGGCCGGTGCATATGGCGCGGTTGTGCCGCGAGCTGAACAAGACGTTGCCGGCGGACGCGATCCTGGTCGCCGATGGCGGGTTCGCCGGGCATTGGACCGGGCTGCTTTACGACACCAAGAAGCCTGGCCGGCATTTCATTCCCGATCGCGGGTTTGCCTCGATCGGCTATGGGCTGCCGGGCGGGATCGGCGCGGCTCTCGCGGCACCCGACCGGCCGGTGGTCGCGATCAGCGGCGATGGCGGGTTCAACATGATGCTCGGCGAGCTCGAGACCGCGCGCCGCACCGGCTGCGGCCTGACTGTGATCGTCGTCAACAACGCCGCCTCCGGCTATGTCAAGGCGCTGCAGCACGCGATGATGGGCGGGCGCTACCAGTCGGCCGATTTGAACGAGATGGATTACGCGGCGATCGCCCGCGCGATGGGCTGCGGCGGCATTCGCGTCGAGGACCCCGAGGCGCTGTCTGCGGCGCTTCGGCACGGCATGGCGGAGAGCGACCGCCCGACCGTCATCGACGTCGTCGTCACCCGCGACCCGGCGCAAATGCTCCCCGCGGTCGACAACCGCACGGTCGAGATCAAGCAAGGCGATCGCGTGGCTTAACATGCCTTCCGATCATAGTTAATCGTCATGGCCACGAAAGAGGCCGTCGGTAAATCTCTGGAAATGCTGCGTTGGCGACGTGCGTGCTTCGAGACGCGCCCTGCGGGCGCTCCTCAGCATGAGGTACGCTACTGATGGCATTAAGAACGCGCCTCATCCTGAGGAGCCCGCAGAGCGGGCGTCTCGAAGGACGCACCGCGCCGCTTCATAAAATCGTCATTTCTTCATACGCTCCTCCGCCGGGATGACGAGAGGAGAGGGCGCGAGGGTTCCGGCGAACTTCGCGAGCGGCGCACTCGCGTTGCAACAGCGCCTGCAGTCTCGCTAGGTTTTCTGGTCTGGTAAAGATTCCGAGTAACATCGCGGCATCCGCAGCCAGGCGAAAGGCCTTTCGCGAATGGACATATCCGGCAAGACCGCCATCGTTACCGGCGCTGCTTCGGGCATCGGCCTCGGCATTGCGACGGCGCTCGCCGAAGCCGGCGCGAACGTGGTCATGGCCGACATCCAGAAGGATGCTGTCGAAGAGGCGGCGCATCGTCTTTCCGGCACCAACAAGCGGGTCATGCCGGTCAAGATCGATGTGACCTTGGAGCAGTCCGTGCTCGATGCGCTCGCCGAAGCCGAACGCAATTTCGGCAAGCTGCACATCGCCTGCAACAATGCCGGGGTGCCGATGCATGGCGCCAGAATGACCGATGTGCCGCCCGGCGACTGGGAATTTGTGATCGGCGTAAATGTGTGGGGGATCATCCACGGCATCCGCCACTTCGTCCCCGCCATCCTGAAGCACGGCGAGGAAGGGCATATCGTCAACACCGCCTCGGTCGCCGGCTTCCAGAACCGCCGCGGCACCAACCAGGGGCCGTATTCGATGAGCAAATATGCCGCCTTGTCGCTGTCCGAGGCGTTGGAGCACGAGCTCGAAGGCACCAATATCGGCGTCACGGTGCTGTGTCCTGGCCCGATCAACACGAACATCGCGCGCGGCGCTCGCAACCGCCCGGACCATATGGGCGGCCCGCAAATCCGCGCCACCGACGAGGCGGTATTGGCCGAGCGCCTCGCCACCACCGGTCTCGACCCGAAGACCGTCGGCGAGCGGGTGGTGGACGCGATCCGCACCAAGACGTTCTACGCGTTTGTCGGCGCCGTTCCCGCCGAAATCATCAGGGCCCGCCACCGCCGCATCGAAGATGCGCTGAGCAGCAAATGGGTTACCCATTACTGAACCGAATGCTGCATGACCACTGGCCCACGGCTCGATCAAGGAGGTGCTGCATGGCCCTGACCCAAGCCGATAAGGCAAAGGAGTTCCGCGCGCTGCATCAGGCGCCGGACGCATTCGTGATCGCCAATGTGTGGGACGGCGGCTCGGCCCGGATGATGGCCGGGCTGGGGTTTGCCGCGCTGGCGACCTCGAGCGGGGCCTCGGCGGGTTTGCTCGGCCGGCGTGACGGCACGGTCGCGCGCGACGAGGCGCTGGCCCAGGCGCGGGTGATCTGCGAGGCCGTGGACCTGCCGGTCTCCGCCGATTTGGAAAAAGGCTTTGGCGACGCGCCGGAGATTGTCGCGCAGACCGTCAGGCTCGCTGCGGAGGCAGGGCTGGTCGGCTGCCTGATCGAGGACGCGAGCGGCAATCCGGACGCGCCGATCTTTGAGCTGGGCTATGCAACCGAGCGGATCGCGGCGGCGGTGGCCGCGGCGCGGGCGTTGCCGTTCCCGTTCACCTTGACCGGGCGAACCGAGAATTTTATGCGCGGGCGGCTCGACCTGGACGACACGATCAAGCGGCTGAAAGCCTACGAAGCGGCGGGGGTGGACGCGCTGATGGCGCCAGGCCTGCCCGATTTGGAGGCGGTGCGGGCGGTGTGCGCGGCGACAGGGAAGCCGTTCAACTTCATGGCTGGGATCAAGGGCAAATCATTCACCGTCGCGGCCTTGGCGGCGGCCGGGGTCAAGCGCATCAGCCTGGCGACCTCGCTCTATCGCGCGGCGATGACCGGCCTGTTGAACGCGGCCAAGGAGGTACGCGAGCACGGCACCTTCGGCTATATCGACAGCTCGCTCGCCACTCCCGACATGAACGCATTTCTGCGGGGCTGACCCGCGTTTTCATCAAGTTGCACCTCATTCTCGTCGCCCCGCGCAAAGCGGGGTTCCGGAGCCGTAGTGCCGCGCTTGCCCTGGACCCCGCTTCGAGCGTGTGAAAGACCCGCTTCCAGCGTGTGAAAGAATTGTCGGAGCCTGGAGGCATGGTGCTGCATCGCTGCCGTGACGCAGCCGTCTCGAAGAGACCGCCCCTCGCGAAGGCGGATGTGAAACAATTCCCGAGGCGCTCGCTGCCTCGAGATCGTGCGTGCTTCGAGACGCGCCTTCGGCGCTCCTCAGCTTGAGGTATCCGATTGATGATGACGGGAAAATACCTCATCCTGCGGAAGCCGCGAAGCGGCTGTCTCGAAGGGCCTGCCCTCGCCAAGGCGGGGGACGCACCGCACCGGTCCATCCTATCTTCAATTTCTTCACACGCTTGTTCGCGGGGGCGACATTGCTGGAGGCAGTATGCTGGCCGGGCTATTGCGCTTATCGTGACGTAACTGGAGCGTACCAACGACGGATGCAGCGATGGCGACGACGATGATCCTGACGGGTGATGTGAATTTGATGAACGTCACCGACCCGACGGTTCCGTTCGCCGTGGTGGGGGCGGAGCTGCGTGCCGCCGGCATCGTGTTCAGCAATCTCGAATGCTGCCTCTATGCGCCGCCGGGCGGGCATTCCTGGGAGCGCGAAGGCTTTTTCGCCGACCCGGCTGCGGCCGGCGAGGCGCTGATCTCGGGCGGGATCGCGGCGGTCGGGCTCGCCAACAACGTCAATTACGGCGAGGCCGCGATCATGGCCTCGATCGACCGGCTCGACCGGCTCGGCATCGCCCATGCCGGCGCCGGGGCCGACCGCGAGGCGGCGCGCGCACCGGCGATCGTCGCCCGCGATGGCCTGCGTTTTGGCTTTTTGCAGCGCAGCTCGGTCTATTGGCCGACGAACCACGAGGCCGGTGACCATGCCCCCGGCATCGCGGTGCTCCGCGGGCATACCGCCTACGAGGTCCCGACCCACGGCTCGCGACCGCCGGCCAATCGCCCGGGGGTCCCACCGAAAATCGTGACCTGGGCCGACCAGGACGATCTGCAGCTTCTCGGCGCCGATATTGCCGCATTGCGGGCGCTGGCCGATGTCGTGGTCGCCTCGTTTCATTGGGGGCTGCACCGCGAGGTATTACGCTACATGACCGAGATCGCCCATGCCGCGATCGATGCCGGCGCCGATCTGGTCATCGGCCACGGCCCGCATTATTCGCTTCCGGTCGAAATCTATCGCGGCAAGCCGATCTATTACGGGCTCGGCAGCTTTTCGTTTCATACCGGGCATGGCGGGGCCGCGCATGGCGACTGGCTTGGCATGATGGCGCGGGTGTCGTGGGACGGTGCCGCGATCGAGAGCGCCGGGTTCCAATTCGTCCGCCACGATGCGAAGAACCGCACGGTCCCGCGTGCCCCGGGCGACGAACCCGCCGCATTCGACGAGATCGCGCGTGAGAGCGCTGCTTTTGGCGCCACGCTCGCCGCCGACGGCGATCAGGTTTCGATCAAGCTGCAGGCTTGACGCCGCCGGACCGCTGTCGGATTTAGACATGTCCGCCGCAGGTTGCCGCTCCAAACGGTTAGGGAAGAAAATGCCAAGCATCACCTATGTCCATCCCGACGGCGCCCGCGAGGTGCTCGACGTGCCGGTCGGCACCAGCGTCATGCGGGGCGCGATCCTCAACAATGTCGACGGCATCGTCGCCGAATGCGGCGGCGAGATGATGTGCGCGACCTGCCACGTCTATGTCGAGGAGCCGCAGCTCGACCTGACGCCGCCGCAATCCGACGACGAGAAGGCGATGCTCGAATTCACCGCCAGCGAGCGCCGCCCGAACAGCCGGCTGAGCTGCCAGCTGGTGGTGACGCCGGAGATGGACGGGCTCGTCGTCTATCTGCCCGAGACGCAGGTCTGATGGCCGACCCGGTCGTCGCCATCATCGGCGCCGGCCAGGCCGGTTTCCAGACGGCGTCGTCATTGCGGCAGGAGGGGTTCGGCGGCCGCATCCTGTTGATCGGCGATGAGCCGGCGCTGCCCTATCAGCGCCCGCCCTTGTCGAAATCCTATCTCGCCGGCGACAGCGGCCTCGACGAATTGTGGCTGCGGCCGGAGGTGTTTTACGAGACGCAGGGGATCGACCTGGTCATCGGCGAGATCGTGAGCGCGATCGACCGGCCGGGTCGCCGGCTGCGGTTGGCGTCGGGCGGTGAGATCGAGTGCGATCATGTGGTCCTCGCCACCGGGGCGCGGTTTCGGCCATTGCCGGTGCCGGGCGCCGAGCTCGACGGCGTGCTGCCATTGCGCACCTTGGCCGACGCCGACATCCTGCGCGGGCGTTTGTCTGAAGTGCGCGACGTGGTGGTGGTCGGCGCCGGCTTTATCGGTCTCGAATTCGCCGCGGTGGCGCGCGCCGCCGGCGTCGCCGTCCACATCGTCGAGGTGACGCAGCAGCCGATGGGGCGGGTCGTGTCGGCCCAAACCTCACGCTTTTTCACCGAGGCGCACCGCGGCTGGGGGGCGACGATCTCGCTCGGCACCGGCGTCGCCCGCATCCTCGGCAGCGACGGCCGGGTGACCGCGGTCGAGACCACGGACGGCCGGGTCTTGCCGGCCGATCTCGTCCTTATATGCATTGGCGTCCTGCCCAACGCCGAGCTCGCCGCCGAAGCCGGGCTCGCGGTCGACAACGGCATCGTCGTCGATCGGCATCTCGCGACCGGCGCCGCGGAGATTTTCGCGATCGGCGATTGCGCCAATTTCCCGACCCGCTTCGCCCCAACAGAACAAGCCCGTGGGCTCACGGGCCACGGCCGGGTGCGGCTCGAATCGGTGCAGAACGGCGTCGATCAGGCACGCGCGGTGGCCGCTGGGATCGCCGGCAAGCCCGCGCCCTATGACAAGGTGCCGTGGTTCTGGAGCGACCAGGCCGAGCTCAAATTGCAGATCGCCGGGATCACCGCCGGCCACGACGCCTCGGTCGTGCGCGGCGACCCCGAAAGCGGCAGCTTCTCGGTGTTCTGCTTTCGCCACGGCCGGCTGCTCGGCGTCGAATCGGTCAACCGGCCGGCCGATCACATCGTCGCCCGCCGATTGCTTGCCGGCGACCCGCGCCTCCGGCCCGAAGAGGCCGCCGACGAGAGCTTCGACCTGAGGGCGCACGCGGCGCGCAGATCATCATGACCGAGGACATGCTGATCCGCGGCGGGCTGGTCATCGACGGCAGCGGAAGGCCGGGCGAGATCGGCGACGTCGCCGTGCGCGACGGGCGGATCGCCGCTGTCGGCCGGTCGCTGCCGGAGGGCGGGGCCAGGGTCATCGACGCGGCCGGGCTGGCGGTGACGCCGGGCTTTATCGACATCAAGACCCATTCCGATTTCACCCTGCCGATCAACCCCAAGGCCGAAAGCAAGGTGCGCCAGGGCGTCACCACCGAGATCGTCGGTCATTGCGGGTTTTCGACCGCACCGGTGCTGCCCGGCAAGCTCGAATTGATCCGCGATTACCTGAGCGCCAGCGCGCCGTGGCTGCCGTTCCGAGAAATGCGTTTTCCCGAATATCTCGATACCTTTCCGGCAACCGCGGTCAATGCCGGGATGCTGGTCGGCCACCACACCCTGCGGCTCAATGTGATGGGGATGGCGGCGCGGGCGCCGAGCCCCTCGGAGCTGGCACAGATGACGGCGCTGCTCGAGGAAGGGCTCGCGGCCGGGGCGCTGGGCATGTCGACCGGGCTGTTCACGCCGCCCGGCAGCTATGCCGAGCGCGCCGAGATCATTGCGCTGTGCCAGGTGCTGAAGCGCCACAGCGCCGCCTACTTCACCCATCTGCGTGACGAGTCGAACAAGGTCGTCGAGGCGGTCGAGGAAGCGATCGACATCGCCCGGACCTGCGGCGTGCATGTCGAGATCGTCCACCTCAAATGCTCGGGGCTGGACAATTGGGGGAAGGCGGCAGCCATCCTGGCGATGATCGAGGCGGCGCGGGAAGAGGGGTTGGCGGTCGATTGCGACGCCTATCCCTATGCCGCCGGCAGCAATCCGTTGAAGAATTTGCTGCCGCAATGGGTGCAGTCGGGCGGGGTCGAGGCGATGCTGGCGCGCCTGGCATTGCCGGAGACCCGCGCCCGCATCCGCAGCGAGATCGCGCGCGACGGGCTCAACAATTGGGGCCGCATCCCCTCCTGGGACTGCGTCCAGGTCTCGATCTCGCCCAATCTGCCGCAGCACGCCGGCGCCACCTTCGGCGCGCTCGCTGCGGCGCGCGGCTGCGACCCGATCGACCTCGTCTGCGACTATCTGATCGAGGACAAGGGTGCGACGCGGGTGCTGATCACCTCGATTTCCGAGAACGATATTCGCGAGATCGTGCGTTCCCCCACGGCGCTGGTCGGCTCCGACGGCAATTGCGTCGCCGATTACGGGATTGTCGCCCAAGGCATGCCACATCCGCGCTTTTACGGCACCTTTCCGCGGATCATCGGCCATTACGTGCATCGCGAGCAGCTGCTGCCGCTCGAAACGGCGGTTCGCAAGATGACCGGGGCGACGGCTGAGGCGCTGCGGCTCGCCGATCGCGGCCTGCTGAAGAAAGGATACCGGGCCGACATCGCGATTTTCGACCCGGCCGATTTCGAGGACCGCGCAACCTATGCCGAGCCGCACCAATACCCGAGCGGCGTGCGGACAACGGTCCTGGTCAATGGCGTCGTCGTCGTCGAGAACGCCAAGCACACTGGGGCGCTGCCGGGAATGGTGCTGCGCCGTGCGAGCTGATGGCCCGAACCGGACAAATGGGTCTATGCCCCCTCACCGTCGCCCCCGCGCAGGCGGGGGTGAAACAATTCCCGAGGCGCTCGCTGCCTCGAAATCGTGCGTGCTTCGAGACGCGCCTTCGGCGCTCCTCAGCATGAGGTATCCGATTGATGATGATGAGAACATACCTCATCCTGAGGAAGCCGCGAAGCGGCTGTCTCGAAGACGGGGTCCGGCTACGTGATCGCCGTTTACATCGCGGCATGCGCGGTCGTCATCATCGTTGCGACCGTCTTAATGCCGGATTACACCGGGCGCGACATCTCGCAGGAGCACGCCCAGGCCGGCCTGACCCAAATGGCTGGCCCCGATCAGCGCGCCGCTGCGGCTTCGCCTGGAAGGGCCGGCTTCTTCGGGGCGAATTCCTGCAGCAGGGCATCGCGCACGGTATCGAGGTCCAGGCCGTGCTCGGCGATCAGCGGGCTCGTCTCGGCGATAATCTCGTCGATGTCGCCGATCAGCTTCAGGCGCTTGTAGAGGTCCTCGGCATGAAGGCCGAGGCCGGCGCCGAGGAGCTCCATGAAATTGACGATCTCAAAGCTGCGCCCGTCGCCGGCGTCGCACAATTCGCGGTGGCAGGCGTGATAGACCGTGGCCAGGGTCGTCACCCCGGCATCGGCGACCGCGGCGAGCTCACGCCGGACCAGCTCGCGCTTGAACTCCGGCAGCGCAGCGAGGCTGTTGGCCTGGGTCCCGACCCGCGGCACGTCGATGTCGACCAATTCGAGGCCGGGGACGATCGACAACAGCTTTTTGACAGCCGCCATGACCTGCGGCAGGACCGGGCGCTCATGCAGGGCGACACGCTTCTCGACGCGATGCGTCATCAGCTGGGCGAGCTCCTCGGCACGGCCGGCCAGAAACACCAGGAATGGGTTCAGGTCGAACGGGCGCATGCCGAATTGCGACTCGTAGCTCGGCAGCGCCACCTCGCCGATTTGCAGCTGGCAGCTCGGGCACCATGACAGCACGGTCGAGGTTCCGGCCTTGGCCAGCCCGTCGATCGTCGAAAATCCAACCCGCGCAGTATTGGCGAAGTCGCCCTCGCGGAACTGATAGACGCCGCAGCACTGCCCCGGGCCGCCCATCACCTCGTAATCGACGCCCAATAGATCGAGGGTGTCGAGGCACAAGAGCGCGATGTGCGGCTGTCTTCAGAATGTTGCAGCCGGTGTAAAACACCACCTCGGGCGGCTGCTCGCGCGGCGAGGCGTCGAGCCCGCGCAGCCGGGCCAGGGTCTCGGGCGGCATCTGCAGCCGCGATAGGACGCGCACGCCGCGGCTCATTCCCTGAAACGGCTGGCGCCAGCGGGTGGCGAGCGGCCGGTCGCCTGCCCGGGCGCGGGCAAAGCCGCGGGCCAGCTGCACCATAAAGCGCGGGTTGACGCCGTAATTGCAGGCCGGGATACAGTTGCCGCTGCCGCTGCACACATTGGCCCAGCGCACTGCGTCGTCGTTGCCGGCGCCGCCGGTGATCAGATCGACGATCGCGGCGGTGGTCTCTGAGGCGTCGGCCGCGCCGATCCCGGCCGGCTCGACCATCGGGCAAGCGCGAAAGCAGTCGCCGCAGCGGGTGCAGGCATCGGCGATCGCCTCGCCGCGCGCCTGGAATTCCTCGATGTACTCGGCCGCCAAACCGCCGTCGCTCATTCGGTGCGCTCGCGTTCTGTCGTCCGAGCTTATCGCGGCGCGCGCCGCAAAGAAAGACCGGCGGGGCGGTGGCTCGCCGCTTTGCCCGGATCGTCGGCTCGGCTAAGCTCGCGAGTGATTTCTTTGCCCACATTGGCAGGCCCAGCGATGGCGAACTCGTCCGCCGCCGGACGGCAGGTCTCCGACGCCGAAGAATACCGGTACGATTACGACTATGTCCCGCCCTTGGCGATGATCAAGAGCGTGCCAGGGATCGGGTTTTCACTCGACTGGGCGCTGCTGGTAGCCGCGGTAGCGCTGCGCTTGCTGGTCAATGCGATCGCGCTTGAGATCGACCGGGATCTGACTGCGATCGACCGCAAGCTCGCGAGCATCATCGACGATCTCGAAAATCGCAATTTTACCGCGGCGCTCTTAGCACTCGCGGTGGTGGTCGCGGAGATCGTCGCAGCCTACGCCGGCGCCTTATCTCTGCTGCGGCACGTCGAAGCGATCGCGGCCGATGTCAAAAACGGCGAAATCGACAAGGCGCAACAGGATTTCGCGGCGTTGTTCGGCGGGTTCGCCACGCTGATCGGCAAAAGGCTGCCGTCGGGCCCGGCCAAGAGCCTCGACGACTACCGGCATTTGTTCAAGACCCTGCCGTTGCCGGCGATCGCCGACACCTTTCAGCAGGACAGCGTGTTCGCCGAGCTTCGGGTCGCCGGCCCGAACCCGCTGGTGATCGCCAGAATGACCGGCGAGCTCGCCAAATTCCCGGTCGCCAACCAGCAGTTTCAAAGCGTGATGGGCGGCGGCGACGACCTTGCCGCGGCAATCGCCGAAGGGCGGATCTACATCGCCGATTACTCGGCTCTCGATTGGCTCGTCTCTGGGAGCTGGCTCGACTATCAGAAATATCTGTGGGCCCCGATCGCGATGTTCGCGGTGCCGCGCGGGACCGGGCCGGATCGCCGTTTGCAGCCGGTCGCGATCCAGATCGGCCAGCACCCCGGCGCCGGCAATCCGATCGTGGTCCGCCCGCAGCCGGGGACCGTGTCCGCGGATTGGGACAGGGCCAAGACCGCCGTCGAGATCGCCGACGGCAATTTCCATGAGGCGGTGAGCCATCTTGGGCAGACCCACCTGGTGGTCGAGGCCTTTATCATGGCCACCAACAATCAGCTTTCCGGGCATCCCGTGGGCACCTTGCTGTGGCCGCATTTCGAGGGGACCCTGTTCATCAACAACGCAGCGCAGTCGCGATTGATCGCCCCGCGCGGTGCCGTTGACGCCATTCTCGCCGGCACCATCGACGGCTCGCGGGTCGCCGCGGTCAAGGGCGCCCAGGCTGTCCTGCTCGACTTCGCCGCCTCCTCGCCGCCCGAGCGGCTCGCCGCCAGAGGCGTCGGCGATGCCGGGATGCTGCCCTACTACCCGTATCGCGACATCGCACTGCCGATCTGGGAAGCGATCCTCGGCTGGACCACGGATTATGTCGAAGCGATCTACGCCACCGAGGACGGCCCGGCCAATGATCAACAATTGCAGAACTGGGTCGTCGAGCTGACCTCGCACCAGGGCGGGCGCGTGCGCAATGTCGGCGAATGCGCGGGTGCGGCCGAGATCATCAGGACCCGGGCGCAGCTTGCCAAGACCCTGGCGATCATCGTTTTCACCGCTAGCCCGGATATCTCACCGGGCGGCTGCTGATGTTGGATTTTCTGACGTATCAGGCTGCTTGTCGGGGTTTTGGGGCCGCGAGCCTGGCGTTTTGAGCCTGTCGGGGCGCGGCTGAGCGGTCGCAGGGTGAGCGAC
>DASYBC010000158.1:0-2848 GCA_036500965.1 Allostellaceae bacterium
CGGTCGCGCCGCTTGAGCGTGCGCGCCACCGCCGGGGCCAGCACCTCGCGGCAATCCTGCCGCGTCACCCGGCCCTTGACGGCGATGCCGACGACATTGGCTGGAAGCCCTTCGATCAGCTCGATCATCGGCCGTCCCTCAGATGATCTGTGGCGGACAACGGCGCCCGAGCCAGTGGGCCAGGCGCCGAGCCGATGGTTCTTTGCGGCTAGAAGGCGACGCGGAACTTGGCGACGAGGACGTTCTCGCTGCCCCTGGCGTTCGAGACGACGATGCGCTTGCCGTACATGTACTGGACGCCGGTGGTGATGAACGCGACCGGGTTCCACACCAGGTTGACGAGGGCGTCCCACAGCACCTTGTTCGCCGAGTTGGACTCGGTCGGCCCGATCAGCTGCGAGGAGACGTATTGCTGGACCTCGCCGGCCCCGATCGTCGAGCGCAAATTCGGCGTCCACCAGTGCTGGTACCCGCCATTGGTGCTAAATCCCATCGTGGGCTTGAACAGGATGTTCGAGGCGGCCATCCCGCCCTCGCACCCCGGCCGCGGCGTCGCGCACGCGGTCGTGACGGTGAAGTTGCTGGCCAGCTCGAACAGGGTGTTTTCACCGCCGGAGAGACGGTTGCCGATGCCGTCGCCGGCGATAACGCTGAACAGGAAGTCATCCTTCGCCCAGCCGAACCAGCGGGGGTGAACGTCGCCGGAGAAATGGCCGCCATAGCCGATATAATGGTGGTTGATGTAGGCGCCGTCCTCGACATCGGGAAAGGTCATGATGCCCGAGAAGTCGACATGCCCCCAGGGCTCCGACCAATAGTTGGCGATCGTCAGATCAGGTGCCGTCTGCTTGGCCGGGTTGACCTGCGCCATCCCTGTGCCGGTGCACGGAATGCCGTTGCAGATCGCCGGGATCACCGACGCCGGCGGGGTGGTGGTCGTGCCGGTCAGACCATCGGTGGGGAGGTCCGAAGATACCGTGCCGCCCGGGACGATGACCGAGGTCGTCGGCTGCTCGGCCGACATCGAGAAGGCGCTGCCGTACGGGCCGGCGATGGTGTAGCGCACCTGCGGGATACGGTTGCCGCCGGTCGAGCCCTCGATACCGCCGAAATCCATCGACTCGGTGTCGGCGTCGGCATCGGAGAAGTTCGACAGAGCCTGGCCGGCAAGGAACCCGCCCAGGGTGCCGTAGGCGAATCTGAGGCGCGGCAGGATGCTGTCGCCGCCGCCCTGCTGCGAGCTTTGGCAGGTGTAGCTGCCGCCCGCACTGCAGCCGGCCCAGTCGAACTCGAAGAACGTCCGCGACTCGCCCCAGGGCGTCGGCGTGCGGGTCTCGACATTGAGCCGCGACTGCTGCGGGTTCATCTCGTACACCCCGTTCCCCTTCGAATGCGCTTTCGACTGCGGGATGATCCCGCCGGGGGCGCCGGGGACAAAGGCTTCGCCGACCGGCATCGAGTGCAGGTTGCCGTTCTGACCGGCGTTGGTGCCCGCATTGCTGCCGGGCACATTGCCGCCGCCGGTCAGAAAATCGAGTGCCGTGATATCGACAAAGCCGCCGACCCGGATCGAGGTGTCGGTGCCCGGGATCAGGAATGAACGCGGGAAGCTGCCGCCGAGCAACGCCGCCCCGGCAGCTGGCGGCGTGCCCAGGGCGCCGGGCAGGCCCGGATAAGCCTTGGTCTCCGGCAGCTGCTGCGCCTGGGCCTGCGCCAGCTGGTCGATGCGCTGCTGCAGCACCTGCTGGTTGGCGCGCAGATCCGCCAGCTCGTCGGCTCGTGCGTCGGGAGCACCCGTTTGAATAAGGAGCCCGGCCGCAATTGCGCTGGCCGCCAGCAGCTTTGCCGCATTCCGCGTTCTGGTCATCACGCCCCCGCCCGCAATGGTTACAGCCAGTTGATTCTGGCCGAGCGGCGGCGGCGCGGACCATCCATCTCACGGATAGAATCCGATTTATTGACCAATCTCCAAAAGGTGTAAGCCTTCTGTTAACGATGTTCGCGATCTACTGTAGATTACCAAGCAGAAATGGGAATCCTCAGCGGAAAATAGCTGGAGCAACCAAAAATTGAAGGAATCGGTTCTGAGCCTGGTTCTGATTAATGCCAAGGAATGATCCGGGGATGAGGCGCTGCTCAACCGCAGCTAAATCCACCCGCATCCGGTCAGCGATGGGCGCCGGAACCCTGACAAGGGACTCCGCGGTCGTGACGCCGCCCCCGCGCATGCGAGGCGCTGCGAAAGCTGCAGGCAAGGACACTCAGGGACCTCTGGTGCTTGGCCAGGGTTGACCCGGCCATCCCGGTAGCCGAGACGTGGATGCCCGGAACAAGCTCCGGGCAAGGGGCATTTCCTATCGTCCCACCGTTCGTCAGAGGCCGACGAATTTTCAGCTCATCATCGCGGGGAAGAGGTCCAACCGTGCCGTTCCGCCCATTTCAAACGGGCGCCGACCTACCGACCATGCGGCGCTCGCCGCCGGGGTAACGAGGCGTTACCGTTAACAAAGGCCAACAGCGTCGCGACGAGTTACGCTGATTTCGGCTCCGTGGGCACGGTCACTCGGCGTAGCCGGGGTGCCGTTCCTCGACCGGCTGGGGACGTGCCGCGGCAGCGAGCCGCGGCCGACGCGGCAACGGTTTTGCCGAGCGGCCGCCGCTCGGTCGCGCGCCAACGAATGCTGCTGCGTCGGTGTCGGCCCGCGACCCGGGGCGGGCGGTGATCCAGGCGCGGCCCTCGGCGGTCTGAACGGTAGAGAACACCCGGATCTCGCCGGGGATCAGAAAGCGCAGCGCCTTGACCGTCAGGCTGACCCAGGCGATGTCGGTGACGATCGCCACCCGCTCG
>DASYBC010000159.1:0-46660 GCA_036500965.1 Allostellaceae bacterium
GGTGCAAAAAGCATCGTCGCCGGACTACACTCTGTCGGCATCGGGGACCTCCTCTGCAACCGGATAAGCCTTTGTCGCAGAAGAATTATCCCTCTTTCAGAACCCCGATGCACTCATCCCGGTGAGATATCCGGGTTAGCACGTTCGCAAAATTTCCGTAGGTGTTCGGCGCGATCTCCGACGTTGTAAATACCGTCTTCCCATCCAGAAGGCCCGTGAATGTGTACGGGATGGCTGTTATGGAAGAGTAGAGATCGATGGACCGGAATATAAAAGGAGCGCCGTCATCGGTGACTGCCACGCTGGCGGTCCTCGTTGGCGGACTCAGAAACCCAAGGGACGGGCCAGGGTTGCCGAAGCCTTCGTCCGGCAACCAGCTGCCCGACAGCGCTGCGACAGTGAAGCCTGATTCTGTGTAGCTTGTGAACGGCGAAGTGGTCGAGAGCCCGTTAAAATCGATTGTTGTCGC
Organism: Allostellaceae bacterium; assembly: GCA_036500965.1. GTDB lineage: Bacteria > Pseudomonadota > Alphaproteobacteria > ATCC43930 > CGMCC-115725 > AP-15. The sequence continues at coordinate 470 of DASYBC010000159.1, forward strand.
GCCAGCGTCCGCCGCAATCGAACCCGCGCCGGCAAGTGAAGATCCAGCGACGAACCACGCCTTGAGCGCATGCTGCGGAAAGCCCCCAATTGGTTTTTCTCCATCAAGGTTCTTGCCCGCGAAACCGGGAACTGTCCGATCGGCAATTGCGCTATTTTCTTGTCCCGCTCCATCCTATCCGGTGCGGTAAGCGCGGCCGTAGTGGGCGAAGACCGCGTTGAAGGCGGCAACCGCAGCGCGCGGGCCTTGCGGGTGGGACCAGATTGCCCCGATGACTGCGAGAAAATCGGCGCCGGCCTCGACCAGCGGGCCGCAATTCTCCGGGGTGATGCCGCCGATCGCGCAGCATGGGACGACCGTCGTTTCGCTCCAGTCGCGCAACAGCTCAGGATCAGCACGGTATTTGGTGCCAGCCTTGGTGCCGCTCGGGAAAAACGCGCCGAAGGCAACATAATCGGCGCCGGCTTCGGCGGCGGCGATCGCCCGATCGCGGCTGTCGCCGCAGGTCACTCCGACAATCCGGTCAGGGCCGACGCGGCGCCGCGCCTCGAAGTAGGGCATGTCCTCCTCGCCGACATGGACGCCATCGCAATCGAGCTCAGCGGCGAGATCGGGTCGGTCGTTCATGATGAAGGCGACGCCGTGCTGTTGCGCGATCGGCATCAATACGGCGGTCGCGCGCCGGACCGCATCGTCATCGACCTCCTTCAGCCGCAATTGCAGGCAGGCAACGTCGCCGCCCGCAAGCGCCGCTTCGAGATCGCGGGCGAACCGGTCGGGATCGAGCGCCGGCGGCGTGACCAGATAGAGCCGGGTCGTCGCCGCATCCCTTTGAGGAGATTGTCCAAACATGGATCAGCCATTGCTTGACCCTCATCGGTCACCCCGCACAAGCAGGGGTCCAGGGAACGGCCGCTGTGCCGCACCCCCTAGGTTCCGGCTTTCGCGGGAATGACGAGAGGATTGGTTAACCTAGAGATGACGCTCGCTCTCGTAATTGGCCAGGATCCGCTTGACGAGTTCGGTGAGCGACATTGACGTATTCCTCCTGCCGGCGGCGACGCACCCCATGTACCAGAACGGGCGCGCCGAGGCGAGCAGGCGGTGAGCCAAAGCAATGGTGTCGGGCGGTGTCGGCCGCCGGCTCTGCTCCGTCATCGGATCACCATTGCGCCGATCCTCGTTGCCGGTTCGGCGTTGCGAGACGACATTCGCGGGCGGCAGCACAAGGATGAAACCGGGTTGAGAAACGCGGCAGGCGCACCGTCCCAAGCCGGCATCGCGATGAGGCCGAACCCATGAGGGGCGGCGCAACCGCTGCGGCGGGAAGTGTGGAGACGCGGCGCTCCTGGCTCGTCGCTTGGACCGCGCTCGGCATCCTGTCGGTCTCGTTTGGGGCGCCGATGATCAGCGTCGTCGCGTTGCAGCCGATTGCGGCCGCGTTCGGCAATCTGCGCTCGGTGCCGGCACTGTCCGTTTCCCTCGCCTGGCTCGGCTCGGCCGTTGGCGGCATCGCGCTGGCGCAGGTGGCCGAACGCATCGGCGTACGCTGGACCGTGATCTTTGGCGCGGTGATGATCGCAGTCGGGCTGGTGCTGGCGAGCCTCGGCGAGCGCCTTTCGTTTTACCTCGGGCACGGGGTGTTCATGGGGCTCCTCGGTAATGCCGGGATCAACGCCCCGCTCTATGTCTATGTCTCGCGCTGGTTCGACCGCCGGCGCGGCACCGCCTTGGCCCTGATCGCCAGCGGCCAGGCGGCCGCCGGCACGATCTGGGCGCCGCTGTTCGGCCACGCGATCGGCTGGTTCGGCTGGGCGCGCACGATGCAGCTCTACGCCGGCTGCGAAATCCTTCTGATCCTGCCCGCCGCCTTCCTGGTGCTCCGCGCCTTGCCCCGGGCGTTGCACACCGCCGGCATCGGCACCGGGCCGGCCGTCGGCGCCTCGGTGCTGGGCCTCAAATCGCGGACCGCACTCGGCCTGATCGCGGCCGCGAGCTTTTTCTGCTGTGTGCCGATGGCGATGCCGCAGGGCCATCTGGTCGCTTATTGCGGCGATGTCGGCATCCCGCTTACGACCGGCAGCGCGATGCTGTCGCTGCTCTTGGCCTGTGCCTTTGTCGGCCGCCAATGCTGGGGCTTTGTCGCCGACCGGATCGGCGGTCTGCGCACCGTGCTCGCCGGCTCGCTGTGCCAGGTCGTGGCGATGACCGGCTTTATGCTGACCCGGAACGAGGCCGGCCTCTTTGCCGTCTCGGCCGCCTTCGGGCTCGGTTTCAGCGGCATCATCCCGGCTTACGTGGTCGCCATTCGCGAGCTGTTCCCGGCCTCGGAAGCATCATGGCGGATCCCGACCGTGCTGCTGTTCAGCGGCTCGGGCATGGCGGCCGGCGGCTGGCTTGCCGGGGTCATCTATGACTACGCCGGGTTCTACGCGCCGGCCTTCGCCGCTGGCATCCTGTTCAACCTCGCCAACCTTCTGGTGGTCGGCGCGCTGGTGTTCCGCCAGAGCCGTTTTCCGTCACCGCTCTTGGCGCGAGCCTGATCCGGCGCCAGACAACAGATCGAAGCAGCGCTGCTCGATCTCTTCCGGCCCGGCGAAGAAATCGGCGCCGAGGTCGAGAATGGCCGAGGGTCGCGTCGTTTCGAGTCGCACCCCGTGCTGGCCGGCGATGTCGGCGAGGCGGGCGGCTACATCGGCGCGGCCGGTGAACACGACGCACTCGATTTGCGCGCGGATCGCTGCCAGGGCGGCACCGGCCTCGCTGCCGCAATCGAGCATTGCCGAAAAGCACGCTTCGGGGACGGCTTCGCGGGCGGCCGCGACCAGCGCCCGGAACCAGCCGGGGCCGGTGTAAACGCCGGCTTCGGGGGCGCTGATCAAGACGATCGGGCGGTCGGCACGGGAAGCGGCGTTCAGCGCGCCGATCGCGTGGGCGAGCGCATGTACGATGATGACCGGCACCGCCGGGCGCTGGCATTCCGCTTCGTCGAGCATCGAACTAATTATAATTCCTCGGCCCGTGACGGCACGGCCGGGATGGGGTGCGCTCCCAGCGAACGCAGTGACTGCCGCGATCGGATACCGAGCTGTCTCAGCACGAGAATATGCCATGACCGATCCGCTCGACAGACCGCTTTCGGCTGTCGGTTCTTCGGACAGCGTGTCAGCACTTTGATGTCCCCCGCGCATCGACGCCAGTTCGTCGAGAATACGATGTTGCTGGCTGGCGAGGAATTCGAGAGTGATAGCCTCAGCCATTCGTGTTTATACCCTTCAACCCAGCTCGCCAAAATAGGCGGCGACCTCGACCATGCGGTTCGAGAAGCCCCATTCGTTGTCGTACCACGAAAGGACGCGCACAAAACGGCCGTCGAGCACCTGGGTCTGGGTCACATCAAACGTCGAGCTGTGCGGGTCGTGGTTGAAATCGACCGATACGGTCGGCGCCTTGTTGATGCCGACGATGCCCTTCAGCCGGTTCGACTTCGCGGCATCCTCCATCAAGGAATTGACCTCGTCGGCCGAGGTCTCGCGGGCCGCGTCGAAGGTCAAATCGATCAGCGACACATTGGCGGTCGGGACCCGGATCGCGGTGCCGTCGAGCTTGCCCTTCAGCGCCGGCATGACAAGGCCGATCGCGCGCGCCGCACCGGTCGAGGTCGGGATCATCGACAAATTGGCGGCGCGCGCCCGGCGCAGATCGGGATGCAAGGTGTCCTGCAGGCTCTGATCGCCGGTATAGGAATGGATCGTCGTCATAAAGCCGCGCTCGATGCCGATCCCTTGGTGCAGCACATAGGCGATGGGTGCGAGGCAATTGGTCGTGCACGACCCGTTCGAGATGACCCGATGCTCGGGCGTCAGCTCCTCATGGTTGACGCCGAGAACGACGGTCATGTCGGCGCCGTCGGCCGGGGCCGAGACGATGACCCGCTTGGCGCCGGCTTCGAGGTGCTTCGCCGCGGCCTCGCGCTTGGTAAAGATGCCGGTGCATTCGAGCGCGACATCGACGCCCAATTCGCGCCACGGCAATTTCGCCGGGTCGCGCTCGGCGGTGACGCGAACCTTGCCGCGTCCGGCGTCGAGCCAATTGTCGCCCGAGGTGACATCGCCCCCGAAGCGGCCATGCACGCTGTCGTATTTCAAGAGGTGCGCATTGGTCGCGACGGGCCCGAGATCGTTGACGCCGACCACCTCGACCTGCTGCTCCGGATGCTCCAGCGCCGCGCGCATGACCAAGCGGCCGATGCGGCCGAACCCGTTGATCGCAACCCGTACCGTCATCGCTCGTCCTCCCGGCGAAACCGTCGGAGGAGCTTAGCCCAGATTACGGCGCCGCGTGAAGCGGACCGGTTGCCGCCGGCGATACCTGCTCCTCGCCACCTCTCCGCTACAATCCACGGTAGCATCTGCCCTCTCTGCTTCTGCTGCATCTGCAGCAGATTTGCAGCAAACGCTCGCCCTGAAGTTGATTAGACTGGTCCACCCGTGGTGCCGCCGGCCGGGTTGCGCACCTGTAAAAAAGTCCTTGCAAACCGCGCCACCGCTAACACGCGAAAACGGCGGAATTGCCAGCGACAACGGGACTATGTCGAAGGTCGACCTTGCCGAGACTGCTCGCTGCCAGAGCCGCTCGCGCGACTCGGCGCAATGACCGCCGCTGCTCCTTGCCAGTTGGCCACCTGTGGGCAGGTCAGTCGGGCTGGTGTAGGGAGAGACCGAAGGTTTTGGGTATCTCCAGCCAACGTGTTCAGCGTGGTGATCCATCCGTTGTCGGTCTCACGCGCGCGGCCTCATACCCCCCTTACGCTTCACATTAACCTGAAGACGGAAGAGATCGGGCATGTTGATTCGGCCATCGGAAAGCGAAAAGAAAATCTTTAGGCGTATCAATTGTTCAATAAGTTTTGAGTACGCCTCTCGTTCGTTGCTCGCATCCAGAACCTCTCCCGGAGGTATGAACCTGCGATCCCGGCTCTCGTCTCCAGCAAGAGCCTTCAATGATGCGAGCGTCCGTCGTTGCTTCCAGCGAGCGATGAGATCCTCCTCTGTCAGAGGCACGACTAGGCCTTCCATGACCTTGAGAACCGTGTCCATCCACCTGTAGTCCTCTGACAACTCTTCAACTCTCACTTTCGAAGCACTTCTAGCCCCAGACTCTATACCTGTTTTGTCGAGTACAGTCTCCTGGGACTTAGTCTTTGCGGCGCCTTCTTTCATAGCGAGGAGGAAGCTCCGCGGTGCTGCGAAGCCGGCCGCATCGGACAAATGGTTGGTGACCCATTTATAAGTGTCGCCCTTCGTAGGTCCTGCCCCCATGTATTCACCGGCAAGGGCGCGGAAAATTTCTTGTTGTCGATCCTCGTCTTCGACAAGCTTTTGCGGTGGTCGCCAGCTCCCATCTTGGACCTCAAACTCGGCATTAAACGCCTGGTCACAGTGCTTTCTAAACGCTGCGGCTCCACCGTCTTCGGAACCTTCTGGTGAGTTGCCGAGCACGGTCCAGAGAAGCCCGTAGAGGTCTCGGCGCCTCCAAGTTAAAGGGACTTCTCGGTGTCTCAGCTTTGATGCGTCTCCGACTTCCCATAGTCTTCGATCGTCAGCCATATCCGGTCGGATAAACAGCTTTATTCGAACGGACTGCAAGGCGCGAACGGCCAGAGCCAGCTTTATGAGCCCTTCTAATTGAACTCTTATTGCCCGCCACTGATCGGCGACAACGTCCAGTGCATCGAGAACCAGAACATAAGTGAGCCCCTTAGTAGATAATTTTTTATCAATCGTTCGGAACTCCGAATCACGCCGTGCCGGGTCGGCCGCGACCCACTCGACCACAGGCAGCCATCCCGCTTCGAAAGTCGGGATCCCGACAGGCGGGTCGGGGGCAAAACTTAAGAGCACCGCCCTCCAAAGATCCTCCGCATCATGCCTTTCGCTCATGATTGTCTGGATTTCAGCCCGTCCAGGATGTCGCGCTCCCATCGCCCCATCGGAGAATCCCAAGCTGCTTTCAACATTTTCCAGGCGCAGTCGTGGATATCTCCGGGCAACGATGTTTCGGATGCCGGGATTAATCAGGACGCTGGACCAGAAGCTCTTACCGGTGCCGCGGTCGCCTACCACGACGCTACGGTTTGGGTCTAGCGCGCCCTGATGTTCATTCGGAGTGAACACCTCCGCCCATCTTGGCTCCTTGGTTGCTATATGGGAAGGTTCCTGCGGCAGGCTATCGAATGCCTTCCGAACTTCTAGAGGGAACGTGCGGTTCATGACGTGAGTCTCAGGATGCTCTTTACGCCGTCAAGAAAATTGCCAAACACCGGTTTGTATGCTTCAGCACTCATGGGATATGTCTCTGTCTGTGGATCAAAACGGGCGTACGCTTCTTCCCCAATAATTTCTAATGGAAAGTGAGGCGCATCCTCCTCATTTAGGTCGAAAACAAACGCGTTTCCGAATAACTCCACGATCGGGTCAACGTCGTCGTAAAGATAGTCACTCCAAATCTCCCAACTCCGCTCGCGGAAGAGACGCCTATCTTTCTCATCTCTCGGAGCTTTGGCATGCACCATCTTAAATGCAGATCGCAGATCTTCGCCATCTAACGCAGGATCGAAAGCCTGGGCGAAAGCCGCAAAAAGAAGTCGAAGATCATCGAATGTCTGGGGAGTATCAACCCCAAATAACAACGACTTGGCACCGAGCCCTAGAATGAGACCGCCAGAGGTTTCGTGCAATCCTGATCTGGCATCGATTAAGATCGCATCGTACCGCTGATATGAGGCCAGCCGGGTAATGAGCGCATCAGCTTTTTTCACAAAGCCATCGCCACGATATTTCTCGCCGGCCGATCCCGGCGTATAAGCCCGCGCAAGCTTCGAAAGATACATCCGAGGATCTCGCCCAGCAGCCGGGACCACGTCCACTATCGCTCGGGCAGACGTAAACGGGCTCGGTCCGGTCATGTCGGCGATGATTGACTCGGTTTCTGCGCCAGCCGCTACCGCCGCAAACCAGTCAGTTGCCCCGTATTTCGGCATCTCCTCGGGAGTTAGCAACAGTGCTCCCAGGCCCGGGCCCTCAAGATCGAGGTCAAGGGCGAGCACGTTGCGTCCTTGGGCGGCGAGGTCGGCCGCGGCAATTGCAAGGGCAGTAGATCGCCCGACTCCGCCTTTTATGGAATAAAAGAGCAGTCGCCTCGGTTCGGAATCGTAATCGATTTGCATTGGCCGCATTAGCCACTCATCTCCTGCCAGCCTGCGGTCAACCATCCTCAACTCTGGCTGACTATCTACCGGCACACCGATCGATCTCTCCTCGAATAAGTCTCTGGCCCCGGATTCCTCGGTTGAAATCGACACGATCAACTGCGTCTTTGGCTGACCATATGCTCCAAGTGTTTGGGCTGCCGCATCCCGCAATCCTTCAAACCGTTCATCGCGAGGATGTGGAGTGACGAAACTCAATCGACCATAGATATCTCGCACGATTCGCCCGGCGCGCGCCTCTTCTGAACCCAGAGTTTCGATCAGAACCTTGCTGAAGGCGCGGGGAGCATCATCAAAGTCAACCATTGCCAACCTCACGGGATTCCAGCGGCTGCGAACAGGGAGTCCACGTCAGCTCGCCAGATATTGAACCGAGTCTCAGCATCGGTTTGGAGTATATCGGCTTCATAGCGAGATTCTGCGGTCCAACCGATAAGGAAGTCTGGTTGTAGGACAATTGGCGCAAGAAGGGTCATGGCACGAGTGCGTCCGTTCATCCGAATCCGGTCACTGAGCTTCGGAAAATGTTCTCTAAGACCGGATGGCTTATCAAGTGAGATGCCAGCCTGCTCCAGAATCTCTTTTGAGAGGCATTCTGCCGCGAAACCAAGTAAGTGACCAGCATTCTGGAAGCGTCGGTCTGCTGCAAGGCGCGCCGCATCGCTTCGATGCCGTCGCGCCGCGTCGGGAAAGCAATCTGCCACAAGGTTGCCTTTGCGCGGTCTACAGGGTAACCATCGACCCTCAATCGCAGTTAGATTGACCTCGCGCAAGCGTTGTGCCCCGGCGTGACCGAACTCAAACCCGCCCTGCCCGCCTGTCGATCCTGGTGGGCGCCAAGAACGTCTGCTTGGGTTCATCTGACGATTCAGATACGAGCGACCGCGCAGTCACTTTTAGCACAATGCCGTAGGCTGTCGGGCTGCCCGGAGGCGGACTACTGGACCTACACTGCTTCTCGCCGGGGCTACACCAGCGAGCGGGCGGCTTCGGCGACCTTTTCGGGGGTGATGGCGAAATGGGGGAAGAGGGCTTCGGCGGGGGCGGAGGCGCCAAAGGTGTGCATGCCGATAAAGGCGCCGTGGCGGCCGATCCAGCGCTCCCAGCCGAACTCGACCGCGGCCTCGACCGCGACCATCGGTGCCGTGCCGAGCACCCGCGCGCGATATTCGGCGGGCATTTCGTCGAACAATTCCCAGCACGGTATCGAGACGACCGCGGCGCGGATGCCGTCCTTGGCCAAGAGCTCGCGGGCGGTCATCGCGACCGAGACTTCGGAGCCGGTGGCGACGAGGGTGACCTGGCGCGCGCCCTCGGCCTCGGCCAAGACATAGGCGCCCATCGCCGAGCGGTTCTCGCCCGAAGCTTCGCGGCGCAACAATGGCAGGGCCTGGCGGGTCAATGCCAGCAGGGAAGGGGCGTCGCGCCGGTGCAGGGCGAGGGCCCAGCACTCGGCGGTCTCGACCGGGTCGGCCGGGCGATAGACATAAAGGCCGGGGATCGCGCGCAATGCCGCCAGATGCTCGACCGGCTGGTGGGTCGGGCCATCCTCGCCGAGCCCGATCGAATCATGGGTCATCACATAGACGGTGCCGAGCTTCGAAAACGCAGAGAGCCGGATCGATGGGCGGCAATAGTCGGAGAAGGTCAGAAAGGTCCCGCCATAGGGAATGAGCCCGCCATGCGCGGCAATACCGTTCATCGCCGCCGCCATGCCGTGCTCGCGCACGCCGTAATGGATGTAGCGGCCGGAATAGTCGCCGGGGCGGACTTCTTTCAGCTCCTTGGCCCTGGTGTTGTTCGAGGGTGTCAGATCGGCCGAGCCGCCGACCAGCTCGGGCACGGTCTTGGTCAGGGTGTCGAGCACGGTGCCGGAAGCCTGGCGGGTGGCGATCTTGGCGCCGGATTGGCGGAAGCCGTCGCGGAGCTCGGCGATCGCCTGGTCGAAGGCGCGCGGCAATTCGCGGCGCTGGCGGCGCAGAAACTCGGCCCGCTGCTCGGCGGGCAGCGCATTGAGCCGCGCTTCCCACGCCTGGCGAACAGCGGCGCCGCGCCCTCCCGCTTCGCGCCATGCCGAGCGGATATCGTCCGGGACCACAAACGGCGGAGAATTCCAGCCGAGCCGCTGGCGCGCGCCTTTGATTTCGTCTGCGCCCAAGGCGGTGCCATGCGCGGCCGCGGTGCCGGCCTTGGTCGGCGCGCCAAAGGCAATGACGGTGCGGCAGGCGATCAGGCTCGGCCGGTCGCTCCGGTGGGCGCGCTCGATCGCGGCGGCGATCGCGTCGGTGTCGTGGCCGTCGATGCGCTCGGCATTCCAGCCATGGGCGCGGAAGCGCAGCACCTGGTCGTCGGAAACGGCGAGCTCGGTCGGCCCGTCGATCGAGATCGCGTTGTCGTCGTAGAAGAGGATCAGCTTCGACAGGCGCAGATGACCGGCGAGCGACAATGCCTCGTGGCTGATCCCCTCCATCAGGCAGCCGTCGCCGCAAAAGACATAGGTGTGGTGGTCGACGACCTCCTCGCCGAACTCGGCAGCGAGCATGCGTTCGGCGAGCGCCATGCCGACCGAGTTGCCGAGGCCCTGGCCGAGCGGGCCGGTCGTGACCTCGATGCCGCTCGCATGGCCGCGCTCGGGATGGCCGGCGGTGCGGCTGCCGAGTTGGCGGAAATGCTCGATCTCTTCCATCGTCATGTCGGGGTAGCCGAGCAGATGCAAGAGGCCGTAGAGCAGCATCGAGCCGTGCCCGTTCGACAACACGAAGCGGTCGCGGTCCGGCCAGTCGGGCATCTGCGGATCGAAGCGCAGGTACTTGGTGAACAGCACCGTCGCGATGTCGGCCATGCCCATCGGCATGCCGGGATGCCCGGATTTGGCCTTTTCGACCGCGTCCATGGCGAGCGCGCGCAGCGCATCGGCCATGTGGCGGAGCTTCGGGTCGCGCGGTGCTGGGAGCGGCGCGCGGGCGAGTTCAGCGGCGGCGGAGATGATGTCGGTCATGCGTTGGGAAGATAGCGGCTGGCCCGCCGAGAACAAGAGCGAGCCAACGGGCAGCCGGGTCGAGACCCGGCTATTGCAAGCTCGGGTTGATCTGGCATCACCTGTTGTCCTGTTCTTTACAGGTCGAGATCAGGAACGGTTCGCGCTCTGGTTGAGATCTCGGGTCCGCGCCGGCCGCCCAATCCCGCATTTTGCGGCGGCGCGGCGCTGCGAAATCCGTCCTGCCGGATACGGCAATACGAAGCCGCATTGCGCAAGCCCGCAAAGAGAATGTCACTTGACGAATATCGTCGCGCGCGGCGACCTGTTCCTGTGAGGGGCAAGCTCTAAACCTTTCGCGGGGGCGACGAAGAAAAGAAGAAGACGGGAGCCATCCGCCTGGTTCGCACCGCCAGCCGCATTACATGTAGCATCCGATTGCGGCTATTCTTCGGGCTCGGTTCTGCCCCCGCCTTCGTTGAAAGGAGGACCGCCGATGTCCTCGCATCTCCAAGACGGCGCAGCCTTGGGTCCGGCGGCGGATTTGGGCGGGCGCGAAGACCGGTCAGGCCGTTCGATTTTCGCCCGATACGCCGCGCGACGCCCCGGCCTCCTAGCCGCGTCTCTGACCATCGGGCTTGTCGTCGGGATTGTCTATCGCCTGGCGATGGATCCCGCCGCCGAACGGGATCTGGCGAACTATTTTCGCAGCGGGCTGCAAGGGGTTGGCATGGGACTGGCCCTATGGGCGGTCAGGACAGGGTTTGCCGCGACTACCGGGTCCGCTTTCGGGAGGGCACTGAGGCGAGTGCCGCTCGCCGGCGAGGTCCTGATCCGGTCGCTGGCGATGACCGCCGCCCTGGTCGTCGTCGGTGTCGCGTTGCAGTTCGTGCTCTACGCAGGGCCCTATGGGCTGCGCTGGTTCACCGCAGATTGGTTCGCCACGACCTTGCCGCTGATCGTGGCGACCGGGTTCGCCGTATCGCTGGTCGTCCATGCGATCATCGAGACCGGCCGGCTGATCGGCGGGCCGATGCTCGCGAGCGTCGTGCTCGGAACCTACCATCGCCCGGTGCGCGAGCAGCGGATCGTGATGTTCCTCGACATCGCCGGCTCGACGCGACTGGCCGAGCAGCTGGGTGAGCTGCGGGTGCACGATCTGATCACCCGCTTCTTTTTCGATATCGATGAGCCGATCGGCGATCATGGCGGGAGGGTGCACGCCTATGTCGGCGACGAGGTGATCGTCACCTGGCCGCTCGCGGCCGACCCGGCGCGCAACGCGCGGTGCCTCGCATGCTTTTTTGCGATCGAGCGCAAGATGGCCCGCCTCGCCGCCGATTACCGGCGCGAGTTCGGCGTCGTGCCGCGCTTCCGCGCCGGGCTGCACGCCGGTCCGGTTATCGTCAGCGAATGCGGCGACGCCAAGCGCCAGCTCGCCTATTTCGGCGACACGATGAACGTCGCGGCGAGGCTATGCGAGCGTTGCAAGGTTGCCGATCAGCGTCTGGTCGTTTCGGGCGATCTGCTGCGTCGGGTGACGATCCCGGCCGAGCTGCGAGTCGGCGTTGGCGAGAGCATCGCGCTGCGCGGACGGCAGGAGCCGATCGAGGTAAATGCGATCCGGCAGCACGCAATGGCGGGGGAGACGCCGAACGACGGCCCGGCCGATTTCGATTTGGCGTCACCGTCACCGGCCGGCGACTGAAGGCTGTTCCGGCCAGCGCGGTGTGCTAGAGTGCCGCCATATCGCGAATTTCGATATGTTCAGCACCCGTCAACATCAGGAGGGAGACGTCATGAAGGTAGTCACGCTCAAAGACATCCCGAACCTTCCGGTCGAAGGCGCCGAGCGGATCGAAGGATGGACCGGGCCGGTCTCCCGGTCGCGTCAGACGATCATCGAGCCCGGAAATTCGGAAAACTACAATTGCAGCGTCGTGAACTTCAGCCAGGGCTGCACCACCGGCTGGCATACCCATACCTGCGACCAGATTCTGGTCGTGACCTCGGGCTCGGGCATGGTTGCGACCGAGCATGAGCAGAAGGAGATCAATATCGGCGACGTCGTCCACATCAAGGCCGGCGAGCGCCATTGGCACGGCGCCAAGGCCGACACGACGATGGGCCACATCACGATCACCGCCGTCGGCGGCCAGGCCAAGTGGGGCTGACCGCGCGCCGGGCCCGCGTCCGCCAATAATATCCCGTCGCGATGGCCGGGCTTGGTCCCGGCCATCTCCCGCTGCCGCAGCGGTAAATTTTATTCGGTGTAAAGGTCCGTGCTGCTAAGCGACGTGATGCGATTGGTGCCGACCTCGCCGCCCACGATCAGCACCTGACTGTCGGGCAGCACCACCGCGGTCGCGTAAGAGCGGGCAGCGTTCATCGGGTTTGACGCGACGAAAGTGTCAGTGGCGGGATCGTACAGTTCGGCGCTGCGCAATGCGCTCGCCGAAAACGGGGACGGCCAAAGCTGGATCGTGACCGTGCCGGGGCGCGGCTACCGGCTGCTGCGTTCGCTCGAACCATGGGTCGGGCATCATGCGGCCGATGCGCCGGTGCCGGCGGCATTGCGGTAGCTGTAGTTTCGGTTGAGACACTCCACCACATACTCGCCGTAGCGCACCGGCTCGTAGCGCGGATGTTCGCCCGGAGTCAGGCAAGTCGGCAGGCACGCAATTGTCGCCGACGTTGCGGGATCAAAGAAATACGGGACGGAATAGCGGTCAAGTTGAGCGCGGTTCTGCACCCGGTGCGGTGTCGATTGCCAGCGAGCGTTTGTCCAGCGCGAGAGCATGTCGCCGACATTGACGACAAAAGCACCGGGCACCGGCGTCGCCGCCAGCCAGGTCCCATCGCTGCGCCGCACCTCCAGGCCGCCGACGACGTCTTGCGCCAGAATGGTGAGAAAGCCGTAATCGGTATGCGGCGCGGCGCCGAACTCGTCCGCTGCTGCCTCTGGCCTCTGCGGCGGATAATGCAACAGCCGAAGCCAGGTCGTCGGTCTCTCGAAATAGGGGTCGAGAGCGTCTGGAGCTAGGCGCAGAGCGCAGGCAATCAGCCGGGTCAACCGGCGCGCGACGCCCTCCAGCGCCGCGTTATACGACGTGACCGCCTCGCGAAAGCCCGGAAGATCCGCCGGCCACTGGTTGGGCCCTTGCAACGGCTGGCCCCAGGCCGTGTCCTCGGGGGTCACCTCGTGCATTACCATGAACGACTCGCTGAGGTTTGGCTTCGTCACTTTCGCCACCGACGATGTCGTGAGGAGCGAGGTCTTCGTCGCAATGTAGCCGCGATGGAACCGATTGATGGCGATCGCGTCCTTGGCGTCCTGGTCCTGAGCATGGAACCGCCGCGACGCGGTAAAGACGCCATCGACAAGATCCGGCGTGATACCCGTGTTGGCGATGTAGCAGAACCCGATCTCGCGGAAGCTGCGATCGAGTTTGCCGGCAATCCGCTCGGCAGCCGCTTCATCGAAGTCGAACCGCTCGAGATCGATGACCGGCAGCCCCTCCGGCTGCGGGTCTCGGCTGTGGGCAGTCGTGTCAGTCATGCACAGGGGCATCCTCTAGGGTGGACGGCTTCGGGCAGGACCCCGAGAGCCTCGGCGACGGTACCGTCGGCTCTGGCGACGGCGGTCGCCGGCCTCAAATTGCGATAGGCGGCCGTGAACATACCCGCCGAGAGCGCGCTCGCCGCGGCCTCGTTCAATCTGACGGCGAAGATGCCATTGTAAAAACTTTGGTAAGGCTCGCTCTGGACCCGGTTCGCCCCGTCATAGAGCAGCATGGTGCCGGCGCCGACCGGCGCCTGCGCCGTGCTGACGATGCCCCGCAGGATGCTGCCGGCCTCGGCCACGGCCACCGCCGCGGACGCCGGGAATGGCACCAGCGCGGGTAGGAGCAGAGCGACGATCAGCCCGATCCGACGCAAGAGAGGCGCTGCTGCCGGCCACCGGGATTTTACGGATCTCGCACGACGGCCATTGATTGGCTCGGCCCCGACTGCCTGGTGATGTTGTGTCGGCGCAGCTTTGACCAGATCAGGGGTAGCGGCTGCGATCGCGGGCGCCCGCGAAACCCTAAGATTCATGTCGTCCTCCCGCTGCCGGAGGCGGAATTGCCCCGCCCCGTGGCTGGCCGAATGTGCGTCCTCCCCGGCGATGCCCGAGAGGCCGAATTGTATCCAGCAAGGGCTGGATGATAACCGTTGCGGCGATTGCTGCCGTCGAGCTCGACCGTGATCCTATTCGGTATAGAGGTCCGTGCTGCTCAGGACATGAACGGGGGCCACAGGTGTAACGGTGGCCTGGCCGCCCACGATCAGCACCTGACTGTCGGGCAATACCGCCGCGGTCGCGCCATCGCGGGCGCCCCTCATTGGGCTGGACGCCGTGAAACTATCGGTGGCCGGGTCGTAGAGCTCGGTGCTGTCGAGCACTTGACCATGCTCGCCGACGCCGCCGGCGATCAGCACCTTGCCGTTTGGCAACAGCGTCGCCGTGGCCAGAAAACGGGCGGCGACCATCGGGGAAGAGGTATCGGCGAAGGTGTTGGTGGCGGGGTCGTAAAGCTCAGCGGTCTTCAAAGGACGAACACTATTCGGATCTGTTATGTATCTGGCCTCGTTCCCACCGGCGATCAGCACCTTGCCGTTGGGGAGCAGCGTCGCCGTGGCGTCCATGCGAGGGGTGTGCATGGTGGGGGTGGAAGCCGCTGGGGCGAAGCTGTTGGTGAGGGAATCGTACAGCTCTGTCGATTTTAACGGGAGGGCATCCTTTGGATCGGAGCCGACGCCGCCGGCGATCAGCACCTTGCCATTGGGCAGCAAGGTCGCGGTGGCAAAGGAGCGGCCGGCGTTCATGACCGGCGTGAACGCGGCGGGGGTGAAGGTGTTGGCGTAGGGGTCGTAGAGCTCCGCGCTCGTTAGCCCGGTCCCGAGCACGTAATTTGACCCGCCGGCGATCAGCACCTTGCCATCGGGCAGCAACGTCGCTGTGGCGGCCGCGCGAGCGACGTTCATCGCAGGAGTGGCCGCCGCGGCAGCAAAGGTGTTGGAGCCGGGATCGTACAATTCTGTGCCAGCTACGGTCTCTACGGGATTTGGAAATGCGTAACCGCCGGCGATCAATACCCGGCCGTTCGGCAACAGCGTCGCGGTGGCCAATGTGCGGATGGCGTTCATCGGCGGGCCGGCGGCGAACCTGTCGGTGGCGGGGTCATAGAGCTCCGTGCTCCGCGCAGCGACCGGCGCTCCACGGTTTCCGCTCGTTTGCCCGCCGGCGATCAGCACCTTGCCGTTGAGGAGCGGCGTCGCGGTGGCGTCGGCGCGGGCGACCTTCATCGACGGGCCGGCGGTAAAGACGTTCATCGAAAAGTCGTCTTGGTGCGACCGGTAGTAGAGGAAATGGTAGGGATCGGCGAGCGGCGCCGCCGAGACAAGCTCCAGATTCTCGGTTGGCTCGCAGTTACCGAATGCGGAGACTGATGTGTCGACGTGCCAGTTACACCAAGCTGGGAATACCCGTGGCCCAGGCGCTTCCTGATACACGTCGGAGGTCCAGAAATGGGTGTAGTCTGGTGTGCCGGCGGGGGAGAATGGTTTCAGCTTGGCGGTAGGCTGGCCGAAAAAGTATATAGATGCCAGGGTATTACTTGGGTTGTTATTGTTGTTAGTGTATAGCCCACTGAGGAAACTGATCCATTGAGCTCGGCCCGGCGCTGTCATTGCGAGCAGCTCGCCCGGATAGCTGTTGCTTAGCGTCGTATTGATCGTGCTTAGATATGGTTGAACCAGCTCGACGCCGCTGCCAAAGCCGCCTTCCTTGTCGTACATCGCGAAGGTGCAATTGCTGCTGCCATCGCTGCTGCCATCGCATGATCGGCTCCTCATCCACATCAGCCCCGAGCGTGTATCGATAGCCCAATTCCAGGCGTTGGTCGGGGCGGCATTGTAGACGTTGGGCTTTTTGGGGCCGCCCGGCGGCACAGCGGCCGCAAAAAACGGCGGCAGCACGGCGGCGTATAGCCCGGTCGGACCCGAGCCGATCTGTTGATTTTGCGCGACAAGCTTCATCAGGGCGTCTTCATTCTCCTCGAAATCCGCGCTCGCCTGGTTTATCAGGCCAGGGGCAAGATCGGAGCCCTGCACCTCGAGCGCATGCGCCAGCTCGATCTGAAGATTGTACCCGACCAACATGGCGCCCTGATAATATTGTAGATTAGGAACGGCACTGCTCAGATAGCTGACATTGGCAAATGTCGGAGCACCCGGGCCAGGGCCGACCGCGTTAGCCCATTCGTTGATCACCGATCGCGTCCCTAAGGCACCATTTCCCTCCAGTCCCGACCAAATGTCGGCGAGGTATTCACCTGCTTCGTCTTGAATTTGCGCCTGAAGGTTTTCGGCGAACTTGGCGTTGGCCGGAATGGTAGGGTCCGATTTAGCTAAAGTATCAGGGTCTTGTTCATATTGCATAGACCGTTGATCCAGGTCTGGACCGTCGCCGCGTCGTTCTGATAATTGGTCAGCGCCTGGCTCGCTGCTATGGCCTGCTGGAGATTATTAATCTGCGTCGAAAGCTGCGAAATTCCTGCAAGCACCTGGTTCAATTGGCTTGAAATCGATGCAAGCTGAGACTTGATTTCTGGCAGTTCGTCCGGCGGTGCGTCCGGCGCCGCGGAAATTCCCCCCAACACCCAGCCGGCGAGAGGCTTGGCGCCCGGAAACCCGCCGAGCGCCTCGCCAAAAATGTCGCTGGCCGTCTCGAGAAAGAAATCCCTGAAGCTTTCAGGGGCGCCGAGAGCGCTGCGCAAGCCCGGCGTCTTGCCTTGGGCGATTTGCTGGGCGACGCTCTGAACATAGGCATTGAAGCCGCCCGAGGAGACGCTCTCGGACGACACCATCGGGCCATTGAAGCCGGTGACGGTCTGGCAGGCCGTCGCGGTCGCGCTGCTGACCCCGAGAGCCTCGGAGACGGTGCCGTCGGCTCTGGCGACGGCGGTCGCCGGCCTCAAATTGCGATAGGCGGCCGTGATCGTCGTCACTGGATTGATGAAGATCACCTGGGTGGCGGGATCGAAATTCCCCAGATCGGCCATCAGCGTCGTCGTCGCATCGACTTCGACCTCGATGCGCAAGACACCCGCCGAGAGCGCGCTCGCCGCGGCCTCGTTCAATCTGACGGCGAAGGTGCCGTTGTAAAAACTTTGGTAAGGCTCGCTCTGGACCAAATTCGCCCCATCATAGAGCAGCATGGTGCCGGCGCCGACCGGCGCCTGGGCCGTGCTGACGATCCCCCGCAGGATGCTGCCGGCCTCGGCCGCCGCCGACGCCGGCAACGGCGCGAGAGCGGCAACGAGCAGAGCGACGATCAGCCCGACCCGACGCAAGAGAGGCGCTGCCGGCCGCCGCGGTTTTTCGGAGCCGGCATGACGGCCATTGATCGGCTCGGTCCCAGCTGCCTGGTGATGTCGTGTCGGCGCAGCATCCGGCGTAGCGGCTGCAATCGCGAGCGCCCGCGAAACCCAAAGGTCCATGTCGTCCTTCCCGCTGCCGGAAGCGGAATTGCGCCGCCCCGTGCCAAGCCGAATTGCATCCTCCCCGGCGCTGCCCGAGAGGCCGAATTGTAGCCAATAAGGGCTAGATCATAACCGGCGCGGCGATTAAGCTCTTTGATTCAGAATCTGAATTCTTCTTAAGGCCGCCATCGATGGCCGGGGGCGAGATCAGCATCGGTCGGTTTCGGCTCGACCTTGCGCGGCGCGAATTGCGGCGCGACGGAATATTGGTGCGGCTCGGCAGCCGGGCGCTCGACATCCTCTGCGTGGTGGCCGCGGCCGAGGGCAATGTCGTCACCAAGGACGAGCTGATGGCGCAGGTATGGGCCGGGGTGGTCGTGGCGGAGAACAACCTCCATGTCCACATCTCGGCGCTGCGCAAGGCGCTCGCCGAAGGCCGCGACGGCCAAAGCTGGATCGTGACCGTGCCGGGGCGCGGCTACCGGCTGCTCGGTTCGCCGGAACCGCCTGGCGTCGACAGAGCCGTTCGCGGGCGAGGCCTGCCGATCCCCACCGAGCCGTCGCTCGCGGTGCTGCCGTTCCTCAACCTCAGCGGCGATCCCGAGCAGGAATATTTCGCCGATGGGATCGCCGAGGACATCATCACGGCGGTGTCGCGCTATCCCTCGCTGTTCGTCATCGCGCGAAGCTCATGCTTTACCTACAGGGGGCGTCCCGTCGATGTGAAGCAGGTCGGACGCGAGCTGGGCGTGCGCTATGTGCTCGAAGGCGGCTTGCGCAAAGCCGGCAATCGGATCCGCGTCACCGCGCGGCTCGTCGAGGCCGAACCCGGCAGCCGTTTTTGGGCCGAGCGCTACGACCGGGATGCCGCTGACGTCTTCGCGGTGCAGGACGAAATTGCCGTGGCGGTGACGACTGCGATCGCCCCGGCGATCGCTGACGCCGAGCTGCGGCGCGCGATGCACAATCCGCCCGACAGCCTCGATGCCTGGGCGGCATACCAGCGCGGCTTGTGGCATATCCGCAGGGCCACCGCCGACGACAATTTGCGCGCAGTGAAATTCTTTCAGCAGGCGATCGATCTCGACCCGAGCTTTTCCGGCGCTTACGGGGGCCTCGCGATCGCTCGCGCAACGGCTGCCGATTTCGCCGGGCGACCTCTGTCCGAAACCGCGGACGACGTTGCGGCGCTGGTCCGTCACGCCGTGGCACTCGATCCGGCAAATTCAGAAGCGCGCTCAACCTTGGCCTCGGTCCTGTACCGGCTGGGTGACTATGGAGGTGCCCTGGCCGAGGTGAAGAACGCGCTCGGGATCAGCCCAAATCTTGCCCGTGCGCACGGCGTATTTGGTGCGATCCTGGTCTTTTCGGGGCATCCGCAACAAGGGGTTGCGGCTCTTGAGAGAAGTATCAGGCTTGACCCGCGCGGCCCGCAGCGGGTGATCCGTTTGAACCAAATCGCGCTCGGCCTATACTATTGCCGAGAATACGAAGCCGCGGTGACGATGGCGAAAGAGGTGATCCGGGAATATCCGGATTATCCGCACAGCTACCGCTGGCTCGCGGCGGCACTCGGCCAGCTCGACCGGATCGAGGCGGCGAAGGCGGTGCTGGAGAAGGCCGTCGCGATCGCGCCCGCCGCATTCGAAATGTTTGCCCAGGGTGTGCCGTGGATCCGGCCGCAGGACCACGCCCACATGCTGGAAGGACTGCACAAGGCCGGTTATCCGCAGGCCGGTTATCCGCGGGCCTAGCAGGCTGCGGAAAAATGCGGTTTCGTCAGCCAAGCGCGCTTCGAGACGGCCCTTCGGGCCTCCTCAGGGTGAGGCCGGCCTTTGAGATAAAAGACCTCATCCTGAGGAGCAAAGCGTCTCGAAGGATGGGCAAGCGACGAGAAGTCGGTTTTTCCGCACCCTGCTAGACCAGCATCCTGCGGGCTTCAGCGGCTTGCTCGCGCAAAGATTTGAGGAGGCGCGCCTCGGGTGTCGGGGCACAGTTGGTGTAGCCGGCGCCCAATTCCTTGAGCTGGGCGGCGTTGCGCGGAAAGGCGGCGTGGGCGAGCGGCAGGGCGAGGCGGGCGCCGGCGCTCTTTTTCGCGGCGGCGCGGACCCGGTCGATCGCCGCCACCAGCCGCGGGTGATCGGGGGTGCCGCTGACGCCGAGCGAGCGCGACAAATCCGACGGGCCGACCGCCAGCAGATCAACCCCCTCGACCGCGGCGATCTCGTCGATGCATTCGACCGCCGCCATGTCCTCGATCATGCAGGCGAGCAGGATTTCGCGGTTCGACTGCGCCATGTGCTCGACGAGCGGAATGCGGCCGAACTCGGCGGCGCGACTGCCGGCGGCCATGCCGCGCTCGCCCTGCGGCGGGTAGCGCACCGCCTGCACCGCCGCCCGCGCGGTCGCCGCGTCGGAGACATGCGGCACCTGGATGCCCTGCACCCCCATGTCGAGGAGGCGCAGGATAAAGGCCGGGTCGAAGCCGGGCGTGCGCACCAAGGAGGTGATGCCGGCATGTTCGGCCGCCATCACCATCGCCTGCACGTCGTGCAGGTCGAAGCTCGTGTGCTCCATGTCGATGAAGGCGGCGTCAAACCCGGCGAGCCCGATGATCTCGACGATCTGCGGGTCGGGGATGCCGCCGACATGGGTTCCCAAGGCGAGGCCGCCCTCGCGCAGGATGCGCTTTACCCGGTTTTCCCTCATGGTTTCCTCCGTTGGTGCCGGATGGCGAGGCTCACGCAGCGCGCGCCGCTCTCGCCCGCCGCAGATTGGCGATGATCATATCGGTATCCATGACGTCGCCAAAGGTGGCGTAAAAGGCGCTGAGCGATGCGTCGTGCTCGGCCTCGGTGCCGGCGGCGTTGCCGTCCGAAACCATGATCGTGCGAAAATTCGTCATGTTGGCGTCGCGCGCCGAACTCTCGCAGCACACATTGGTGACCGTGCCGGTGATCAGCACCGTGTCGAAGCCGCGCGCCCGCAGCCGCTCGGGCAGATCTGAGGTTCCAGGCAGGAACGCGCTGTAGCGGTATTTCTTGACGATCTCGTCTTCGGGCCGAACATCGAGCTCGGGCCACAGCTGGTGGCCGAGCCCGCCTTCGCTCAATGCGGCGACGCGCTTTTCGCGCATTGCCGGGGTCGAGATCTCGAAGGCCACCGACCATTCGTCGAGGCAGCGCTGGTCATGGGTCATCTGCACCCAGAAGACGCCGCCGCCGGTCTCGCGCACCGCGGCCGCCAGGCGGTTGACCGCGGGCACGATGTCGCGCGCCGCCGGGCACACCGCGTGTCCGACCGCCTCGTTCATAAAGGCGTGCTGCAAATCGATGACGACGAGCGCCGTCTTCACCGGATCGAGCTCGGTAAAGCAATGCTCGGCGCCGCGCCGTTGGATCACCCGCTCGACGATCGCTTGCGGGATGGTTGCGCCGTTCAATTTCATCGGCATGCTCCCTGCTTGGCCGGCACTTGCGGTGCGCGAGGCCGCGATGCGTGGGGCCCGCGGTGCGTCGGAAAGGTCGCGCGATGATTTTGGTCTTTGGCTCGATCAATGTCGATCTGGTTGTCCCGGTGCCGCATTTGCCGGGGCCGGGCGAAACCGTGCTCGGCGGGGATTATGCGCTGCTCGCTGGCGGCAAGGGCGCCAACCAGGCGCTGGCCGCGCGCCGGGCCGATGCCGAGGTGGTGCTGGCGGGTGCGGTTGGGACGGATGCCTTTGCCGCTGTCGCGCTCGACCCGCTCAGCCGCGCCGGGATCGACACGAGGCTGGTGCGGCATGTGGCGCAGCCGACCGGCTGTGCCGCGATCATGGTTTCGCGCGGCGGCGAGAATGCGATCGCGGTCGCCTCTGGCGCCAATGCGGCGGTGCGCGCCGACCAGGTGCCGGCGGAATTGCTCGGGCCCGGCACGATCCTGCTCGCCCAGATGGAGGTGCCGCCCGGCGAGACCGTGGCGCTGATCCGGCGGGCGTGGGCATGCGGCGGCTCGATCGTGCTCAACCTCGCCCCTGCGCTGCCGATCGATCCCGAACTGTTGGGCGACATCGATGTCCTGGTCGCGAACGAAGGCGAGGCCGCCGCTCTCGGCCCCAGCCCGGCAGCGACCGCGCGATCCTTGCGGCGCGGGCTCGTCGTCACCCGCGGGCCGGCCGGCGCTGTCGCCTATCTGGCCGAGGGCGGGACCATGACAGTGCCGGCATTGCCGATCGTGCCGGTTGACACCACCGGCGCCGGCGACACCTTTGTCGGCGTCTTGGCGGCGGCGCTCGATAATGGCGCCTCGCTGGAGCCCGCGCTGCGGCGGGCGAGCGCTGCGGCCGGGCTCGCTTGTCTCGCCCATGGCGCGCAGACGGCGATGCCACACAAGCCGGCGATCGACGAGGCGGCGGTGCGGCTGCCGCTCCAATAAGCGACCCACAACTTCGCCAACGCCCGGCTGCGCCTACCCGCGGTTGAAGGCCGGCATCACATCGCGGGCGAACCAGCGCAGCTGGTCCTTGAACTCGTCCGGGGTCAGCCCCTCGGCCCAATGGATCATAAAATCCTCGAGCCCGGGATATTTGGCCTCGATCGACTTGATGCCGGCGGTGATTTCGGCGGGGGTGCCGCAGAACCACGCCTTCTGGGCTACCCCATCGGCGAGCGACGGCACCCGCACCGGGGCGCCGGGGGTGCCCCAGGTGCGGCCTTGCTCGTCGGCATAGCGCACAAAGCCGAACGGCGCGAACCATTTGAAGCGCTCGTCATGCGACGGCTCGAGCCGGCGCATCGCCTCTTCCCGGCTGCCCGCGAGGTAGAGGCCGGCGCCCCAGATCATGTCCTCTCCGAGCGCGACATCGCGGCCGTGGCGCAGGCAGGCGGCGTGGTAGGCACGGACCACGTCGTCGAGGATCTTTTCGCCGTTCAGGGTCACCATCGCCTTGACGCCGTATTGCGCCATCATGTCGATGGTCCGGCCGCTGGCGATCGGCATCCAGATCTCGACCGGCAGGTATTTCGGCCGCGGCACGCAGGTGATTTCTTCGAGCTGGTACCCGCGATACGGCACCTTGGGCGGGCATTCGAAGTACTTGCCCTTGTGGCGGAACGACTCCTCGTTGAAGCATTTAAGCAGCAGCTGCAGCCCTTCCTCGAAGATTTCGCGGTTGGCGTCGGTGTCGAGCAGCGGGCCGCCCAAGGTCTCGACCTCGCGGGTGTGATAGCCGCGGCCGACCCCCATGATCACCCGCCCGTCGGTGACGATGTCGGCCATCGCATAGTCCTCGGCCAGCCGGATCGGGTGCCACATCGGCAGGATATTAAAGCCGCAGCCGAATTTGAGCCGCCGGGTTTGCGTCGCCAGCCACAGCCCGAGCTGGATCAGGTTCGGCAGGCACTCGTAGCCCTCGTGCTGGAAATGATGCTCGGCGGTCCACAGCGCGTAATAGCCCGCCTCGTCCATGACGCGAGCGACATCGCGCGCCGTGGCAAAGACCTCGGAGAGGCGCTCGTTCGCATAGCGGCGATCGTTCGCGGGGGTGCCGTCGGCGCCGATATTGTCGAGCGCGATCTGGCCGACATAGAGCGCGTGAAACCGCTTGATCATGGCGCCGTCCTACCTCCGTTTTCCGTCTTGCCCAGACCAACAGGGTTCGCCCGCTTTCCATTGACAGGAGTGAGATCAACCCGTTGAACTGTTGTAATTCTTTTGCCGGGCCGATCACAACCCTTCCGCTGCGGCGATCGCGGCCGGCGGTGGGTCGGCGGCTCATCGGCGGATGGGCCGATCACCGCCGTAGCGGAATCGTGAAGCCGGCGGGGCGAGAAGCCGGCGCGGGCGCGCGCGGAACGCGCTGGCGTTGTCCGCTGTTGGCATCTGGTGGCAGCGCTCTGCCGCTCTGTTGCATTCCTTACGGAGAGAACGATGCCAGCCAGGCTCAAGGTTCTTGCGATCGCCGCCGCGCTGGCGGCCGGCACATCGGGCGCCGCGATGGCGCAATATTCCTGCCCGCCGGGGTACGTGCTTTATAATGGCACCTGCCAACCGGCGCCGGCCCCAGCGCCGGCCCCCGGGTACCCGTCGGGTCCGCTGTCCGGGGCCGCGGCCGGGGAGGAGGCGGGGGCCGCTAACGGCGCTGCCGCAGCCGGCCCGGTCGGGGCGATCGTCGGCGGGGCAATCGGTACCGCCACCGGTGCGGTCGGCGGCACCGCCAATGCGATTGCCGGCGCCACGACGCCGCCGCCGGCCTGCGGACCCGGGTATAGCTATTATAATGGCGGCTGCTATCCGGCCTATCCGCCGCGCTAGCCTGGAACAGGGCCGCCGGGCGACGTGAGCCGCGCAATTCAGTAAGGCTCGCGGACGAAGATGAAGGTCGTGCCGGTCACGATCGGGGCGCTGGCGCCGACAAAGGATACGTTGGCGCCCGTGACTTGACGCGAGCCGGCGCGGCCCGAGGCTTGGAGGGCGCCCTCGATGATGTGCCACAAGCCGTGGATGCGGCCGGTGCCGAGGCTGCCGCCAAAGGTGTTGAGCGGCAATTCGCCGTCGAGTTGGATGCGCCCGTCCTGGATGAAATCGAGCGCCTCGCCCTCGCCGCAGAAGCCATAGGATTCGAGGCCGTAGATCACCGAGGCCGAGAAGCCGTCATAGATCTGGGCGACATCGACGTCCTTCGGAGCAAAGCCGGAGCGCTCCCAGGTCAATTTCGCCGAGCTGCGGCCCCCCTCCATATAATCGGCGAGGCTGCCGATGCGGCCCGCGACCTCGAAATGGAGGCGCTGGCCGTAGCCCGCGAGATAGGCCGGCTTGGGCTTCAGGTCGCGCGCCCGCTCGGCGGTGGTCAGCACGATCGCAACCGCGCCCTGCACCGGGATGTCGCAATCGAACAGGCAGAACGGGTACGCCACCATCCGCGAATTCAGATAATCCTCGCGCGTCAGCGGCATGCCATAAAAATAAGCGTGCGGATTGTGCTGCGTGTGGCGGCGCTGGGTGACGGCCAGGGTGGCCATCTTCTCGCGGTTCTGGTGGTTGCGCTCGAGCCAACGTGTATAGGCGACCGCCATGCCCTGCCCCGGCCCGCCAAAGCCGTAGGGCGCGGTGAACTGCGCCGCACCCTGCGCATAGGCGCCGGGAAGGTTCTGGTAGGTGCCGCGCGGGTTGTGCATCGCCCGCCACACCACCGCGTATTTGCACACCCCGGCGAGGAGCGCGTTGACTGCTTGCTGCACAGCGCCGCCGATGTTGACCGTGCCGACCTGGATGTGCCAGGCGAGGTTCGGCAATTTCAGCATCGCCATCATGCAGTTGACCGAGACGACCGAGATGCCGTCGACCTCCGCGTGGCCGGTGGCCGGCAGCTCCGGATAGGTCGCCAGGCCGTCGATGTCGGACATTTCGAGCCCCGAATCTGCGACCGCCTCGTTGACGGCGGTCAGCGCATGCGCGGCGAGCGGAATGTCGGCCGAGCGCGTGACCTTGGAAAAGCCCACGCCGCTCAGCGCCACCTTGCACCGGTTCTCCCACATATCGCCGCTCGCTCCTGATTTCTTGGACAGAGGTGTCATTGCGAGCCCACGCGCCGCCGCGATGCGCCGCCCGTGGACAGGCTCCGCGAAGCAATCCCGATGTAGAGGCCCGCCGGCGCGAGATTGCGTCGTCGCTTCGCCCCTCGCAATGACGGTACTGCTCCTAAGCCGCTCACTGGGCGGGCGTCGTCCGCGCCAACCGAAACTGCGGCAGGGTGATGTCGTCGTTCAATTTGTCGAACACCACCTCGACGCGGCGCCCGACCTTCGCCTCGGTGTATTCCGCTTCCAGCAGATTGCCGGCCATCAAGGCGCCGGGTGCGTCGTCGAGCTCGACGATGATGCTGGCGTAGGGCACCGCGGAGGCGAAGCGCTTGTCGCCGGTGTGGTACATGATCGTGTAGGCATAGATCGCGCCGACGCCGCGCACGGGTTCGAATTTCAAATCCGGCGAGACGCATTGCGTGCACGTCGCATAAGGCGGGTGCTGGAAATGCCCGCAGCTCTGACAGCGCTGCAGCTCCAGGACACCGCGCTTCGCCGCATCCCAGAACGGCTTTGTCCACTCGTTCGGAACCGGGATCGGCCGGGTCACCTCGCTCCAATCGCTCATGCTGTCCGCCTATGCCTGCTCTTCGTTTTGCTGGACGTCCAGCCTCGGCTATCGCCGGCCGCGGTCTCTCAGATGCGCCGGCAAAGGCATCCGGGGCAGCAGCGTTTCACCGGCCGGCTTCGCCAGGCTCGCATTCGGAATTTCCGATTTGAGCGAGCTCCGATCAAGCTCCTCGGCCGCGATCTTGCATATTTCCGGAAATCCGGCGGGGGCGTTAAGCCCGAACCGGAAAATCTGCCGGAACGAGTCGGGGTGGCTCCAAACAGCTGCCCACACGGCGTATCGCATATTCGGCGTCGGGTGCCGGATCGCGCATTCGACCAGCTTGGCGACGTCATTGCCGTCGAGGGTGATCTCGGTCGGCGCGCCTTGCTGCATTGGCGCGCCCTGCTGCATTGAACGAGCGGGCGGATTGCCGGTCAGACGGATCTGGGGCAGCCGGGTGTAATAATCGCTCAGCACCACATCGTCGGCGGGCCCCGGCGTCGCCGGCGCCTCCAGATCGACGTGCTCACCGCGCCTAACCAGCATCGTTCGTTGCCTCCGACCGTGACCCGACCGCCGATCGACGCCGGTGCCGACGGGGCCCGCGCCGTCGTGCGGGTGAAACCGACCGCCGGCTTGACCGCGTTGGCTCTGGCGAGATTATCCTGTCGCGGATCTCGGGCATCGCCCGGACCATTTGACGGGAGAACGTCTTGGCGAAGCAAGCGGCGATCGCGGCGGACCGGCGTGAAATTATCGTCACCAGGCCGAGAGCGCGATGACCAGCACGCTCCTCACCCTGCACGATCCGGAGTTGGCGCGGCGCTATTACGCCGCGGGGCTGTGGCGGCGCGACACGCTCTATTCGCTGCTGTGCGAGCATGCCGAGCGCCAGCCGGAGGCGTATGCGGTGCGCGACGCCGACCGGCGGCTCACTTGGCGCGAATTGCGGGCGATGGCGGATCTGGTTGCGGCCGGGCTGCACGCGGCCGGGGTCAAGCGCGGCGAGCGGGTCGCCGTATGGCTGCCGAACCGGGTCGAGGCGGTCGCAATCTTCCTCGCCTGCTCGCGCCAGGGCTATGTCTGCAACCCCTCGCTGCACCGCAACTATCGGGTCGGCGAGGTTGTCGAATTGCTGGCGCGCATCCGCGCCGCGGCGCTGTTTACCGAGCCCGGCTACGGCGCCGACGCCAACACCGAGGACATCTTTGCCGCCGCGGCTCTTCTGCCCTCGCTACGCCGCATCTACACGCTCGCCGAGGGTCCGAGCAGTGCCGCGCCGTTCCCATTGCCGCGCGCGGCGAAGGGTCAGGGCGGGGGCGATCCCGAGGCTTTGCCGCCGGCCGCCGCCGATCCCGACAAGATCGTCTATCTGGCCTTCACCTCGGGCACCACCGGCACGCCAAAGGGCGTCATGCATTCCGATAACACGCTATTGGCCAACGGCCGGGCGATGGTCGCCGATTGGGGCCACGACGCGCGCTCGGTCCTCTTAAGCCTGAGCCCGATGAGCCATCATATCGGCACGGTGGCGATCGAGCAGATGCTGGCCGCCGGGCTCGAGCTGGTGGTCAACGCGCCGCCGCCGGGGCTGAGCCCGCTCGACTGGATCATCGAGACCGGCGCCACCTATGTGATGGGGGTGCCGACTCACGCGATGGACATCCTGGCCGAGCTGCGGCAGCGGCGGCTCGACCGGTCCATCGGCAAAGAGCTGGCCGGAACAGAATTGGCCGGAACCGAGCTGGGCCGCGTCAAGACCTTTTACATGGCCGGCTCGCCGATCCCGCGCGAGACCGCGCAGGCGTTTCTCGACAGGGGGGTGCTGCCGCAGAACGTCTACGGCATGACCGAGAACGGCTCGCATCAATACACCTTGCCCAGCGACGACCCGCGCACCATCGTCGAGACTTGCGGCCGCGCCTGCGCCGCCTATGAGGTCCGGATTTGGGACCAGGACAACCCCGATATTGAAGTCGCCCCGGGTGTCGTCGGCGAGATCGGCGGCCGCGGCGCGTGCCTGACCTTGGGGTATTTCGACGATCAGCAGGCGACCGAGCAATCGTTCAACCGCTCGGGCTGGTTTATGAGCGGCGATCTCGGCCGTTTCGACGATTCGGGCTGCTTGGAAATCGTCGGCCGCAAAAAGGATTTAATCATCCGCGGCGGGCGCAACATCCACCCGGCGCGGATCGAGGATCTGGCGATGCGGCACCCGGCGATCGCCCGCTGCGCTGCGTTCGCCGTGGCCGACCCTCGGCTCGGCGAGAAGGTGTGTCTCGCGGTGACCCTGCACGAGGGCGAGGGCATCGAGCCCGACGCGCTGTTGGCGCATCTCGACCGCGCCGGCCTGTCGCGCTACGACATGCCGGAATATTTTCTGGCGATGACCGAGTTTCCACTGACCGCGAGCGGCAAGATCTTGAAGCGCGAGCTGGTCGAGTGGGCCAAGGAGCGGCGCATCCTCCCGATCCCGGTCCGCTGGAGCGGGCGATGACGGTCCGCCTGACCCATATCGACGAGCTCGCGCTCTTAACCCTCGACCGGCCGCAGGCGCTGAACGCGCTGAGCTTTGCCATGCTGCGCGACCTCGCCGCCGCTTTCGACGAAATCGCCGCCGGCGATGCCCGGGCGCTGTTGATTACCGGCGCCGGCGACCGGGCGTTTTGCGCCGGCGCCGACATCACCGAGCTGATGGGCCGCTCGCTTGCTGCCGCGCGCGAGGGGGCTGCGTTTGGCCAAGCGACCTTGGCGAAGCTCGACACTTTGCCGATGCCCTCGATCGCGCTGGTCAATGGTTACGCGTTTGGCGGCGGCCTCGAGCTGGCGCTCGCCTGCACCTTTCGCATTGCCGGGCCCGGCGCCAGGCTTGGGCTGCCCGAAATCAAGCTCGGGCTGATCCCCGGCTATGGCGGAACCCAGCGCCTGCCGCGGCTCGTCGGGGAGGCGCGCGCTCGAGATGATCCTCCTCGGCCGCAGCGTCGCCGCCGAGGAGGCGCTGGCGATCGGGCTCGTCAACCGGATCGCCGGGGGCGACCTGGTCGAAGCCGGGAAGGGTTTCGCGCGCGAGATGACCGGGTTCAGCCGGGCCGCTCTCGGTCTCGCCCGCGACGCGGTTCGCCGCGGCCTACGGAGCGCCTTGATGGATGGCCTAGCGATCGAAGCCGACCTCAGCGCGCTCGCCTTTCAGACCGCCGACGCCGCCGAAGGCATGGCGGCCTTCCTCGAAAAGCGCAAACCCGTTTTCCGCGACCGCTGACGACCGCGTTCATGCAGCGCAGGCTGAACGCAGACGACAAGGGGAAGGGGGTCAGCAGCTGCGGTCGACCGGCGGCAGCTCGGCCGGGGTTGGGGCGATCAGATCCGCATCGGCCCTGCTTTCGGCGGTCGCGGGGGCGCCGAGTCGCCCGGCCCAGGCAGGGGTTCGCCAGGCGAGCGCGTCGAACGCGCCGCAACGCGGGCACAGAGAGGCCCACACCAGACTGTCGCTGCCGCAGCTGGCGCAGATATAGCGCGGATCGGGCGGCGCCCGGTCGGCACGGTCGAGCCACTCGCGAAGGCGCGCGCTGTCGCCGCTCTCCGCTTCTTCGAGCCGGGCCATCATCCGGCAGAGGCGGGGGGTGGCGTGGGCAAAATCGCCCTCCGGGCTTTCGCCCGGGCCTGTTGCGGTCAGCGGCGATTTAGCGACAGACGGGCTTGCCGGAAGCGCCGCCGAAGGCGCGGGTTCGGCGCGCAGCGCCTGCTCGAGGTGGCGGCGAGCCTCGCCCCATAGCTGCGCCGTCAGGGCTGCGTCGGCCAGCGCCATGTGGGTTTCGCGCGCGCCCGGGTTCTGCGCCGCGAGCCGCTCGAAACGCGCGACCCGGGACAGCGGGTTCTCCGCCTCCCATATCTCGCGATAGACCTGGGCCAGCTCGGGGTGCGGGGCGGTGCGCCAGGCGCGCTCGACCGCCTTAGCCGCACGGCCGGCCCCTTTCTCTTGCCGCAGCAAGCGAGCGTAATGCGCCGCGGGCGTGGCGAGGTCAGGCGCCAGGCTCTGCGCCTGTGCCGCCAAGGCGAGGCCCCGCTGGCGCTCGCCCGCGGCGACGGCAAGGCGGCTCAGCTCGTACTCGATGACGCCGCGATGATGCCGCGCCGGTTCGGCCGCGATGCGCCCGCTCTTGACTGCCTTGGCCAGGGTGTCGCGCGCCGATTGCCAGCGGCCCTCGCGCGCCTCGAGATCGAACAGGCTCTCTATCGCCCAGCCGGTGTCGGGGCGCAGCGCTGCCGCGCGCTCGGCGAGGTGTCGCGCCGCGTTGCGGTCGCCGTCGCGCATCGCCTGATTGAAGAGGCCGCGCAAGCCGAGGAGCTCGGTCTCGGGGCGGTCGAGCATCACGGTAAAGAACCGTTTCGCGGCGGTTTCGTCGCCGCCGATCTGCGCGGCCTGCGCCGACAGCAGCAGGGTCAAGGGCGGCTCGGCGAGCAGCGCCTCGGCTCTGCGGGCATGGCGCCGCGCCTCTTGCGGGTCGCCAGCCGCGACCGCGACCATGCCGCGGGTCAACGCCTGGTACCCGGCGCGCCGCCGCCGCTCGCGCCGCCGCCGCAGCAATGCCCTCGGGCCGCCGAGAATCAACGACAGCAGCCGTAGGACCAGCGCCGCGGCCAGCGCCGCGAGGATCGCCGCGGCGACCAGCACGCCGACCGAGGTGTCGAGCTGCCAGCCTTGCCACACGATCTCGACATGGCCCGGGTAGGAGGCAACCAGCACGGCGACGGCGACCAGGATGGCGATCGCGACAAACGCGCCAAGCACACGCATCAGGATGGGGCCCGTGGCGTTGCCGACGGTCGCGGCGGGGCAGCCTTGCTCGGCGGCGGGGCGGTCGCGGGTGCCGGCGGGGTCGCGGGTGCCGGCGCCGGCACCGGCGCCGTGCCGATGGCCGCCGGACGTGTCGGCTCGGCGCCAAGCCGCGCGACGAGCAGGCGTTGCAGATGGGTCAGCGCCGCTTCGGCGTCGAGCCGCTCGTGCGCCAGCTCGAGCCACGGGCGCGCCGCCTCGGCGTCGGTTCCGCTCAGCCGATTGACGGCGGAGATTGCGGCGCTGAGATCGCCGCGGGCCAGCCCCTGTTGCGCGGTGCGCAGCGTCGCCTCGGGCCCGGTCTTTGCGCCGTCCCCGATCCGCCGGATCGTGACCAGCTGCCGGATTCGGTCGAGCGCCTGCGCCCACCAGCTCGAGGATGTCGTGGAGGGCCGGGCCGGAGTGGAAATCTGCGCGGCGAGCGCGGCAAGGCGGCGGCCCAGCTCGGCGCGACCGGCGACCCCGTCCGGAGCGGCTTCGGCCAGCGGCTGGGCCGCGGCGACCAGCTTCGGATCGGTGCTTGCGAGCCTTTTGAACACGTCATACTCGGCCGAAAAGGGCCGGGCTTGCTCGACCGCCTCGCGCATTTGCAGCAGCGCCAGCGCCAGCATCGCGCCGTTGCGATCAATGCCGTTCTGCGCCTGCATCTGGCGCTCCAGCTCGGCAAGCCGGGTGCCCTGATCGGTGGCGACGCCGCCCAGCTGGGAGAGCTGCTGCTGCATTTTGGCGATGGCGGCGGCGTCGGCCGCGGTCCGCGACGCCGATTGCGCATCGCTCGCATCGAGCCGCTGCGCCAGCTGCGCCACCGCCTGCTTCGACGCGGCGGCTGCTGCCTGGTTCTGGCGCAGCGCCTCGATCGTCGCCTCCAGGCCATCGATGCGGTGCGCCAGCGCGGCCTGTGCCGATTTCAGCGGACCCAGATCGACCGCGGGCGGGGCCGGGCGCTGCTCGAGCGCGGTCACCCGCGCGGCGACAGCGGCGAAATCTTCGTGCGTGACGGCGGTCTTCCCGGTCCAGGGCAGCAGCGGCATCACCGCCGGCGCCCAGAATGGGGCGAGGAGGATGCCGATGATGATGATGACCAGCAAGGCAGCCGACCAAACGGCCATTTGTCGGACTGCGCCGGTGCGCCTCGCGCGCGAGGGTTTCGCGGACGGCGACCGCGATGGATCTTCCTCGGGCGGGGACACCGCCGGACCGGCGGGGAGGGGGCGATCAGCCGGCGGGTCGCCGCCGCGCTCGTCAGTCATCGCCTTTCGTCCGCCTCAGGCCCGCGGCGCTTCGACGAGCAGCCGGTCGAGCGCGTCGAGCAGCGCCGGCTGGGTGGGTCGTTGTGCCATCCGCCGCTGTCGCCACGGCAATTCGGCCAGGGCGGCATCGGCTGCCGCGCTGATCGAGAGAGCCGTGATCGCGGCGCAGCTCTGGCCGAGACTGGCACCCGTCGCAAGGTCGACGAAGAGTGCGGCGGTGCGCGGCGAAAAGAACAAGGCGAAATCGATCGCGCCCGAGCCCAGGGCGTGCCTCGCCGCGGGGCTCAGCGCGGCGACCGGCCTCGCTTCGTACAGCACCTTGCGCCCGACCCTGAAGCCGTGCGCGCGCAAGCCGCCGGCGAGGTCGCCGGCGACCGTGTCGCCCGATATATGCAGCAGCCGCCCGTCTTGCGGCCGCAGCCGCTCCGCCGCGAGGCGAACGAGATCGGCCGAACTCCCGCCGGCGCTGGCGACCGAGACAAAGCCCGCGGCGCGGGCCCGCGCCGCGGTGGCCTCGCCGACCGCGAGCAGCGGCAGGCTGCGCTCGCTGCTGGCGCGCGCCAAGGCCCGCGCTCCATTGGCGCTGGTGCACAGCACTGCCTGCACCCCGGCAAGATCGGGCAGCCTTTCGGCGCGAAACCGCACCTCGATCAGCGGCTCGATCATCGCCCCGACGCCGCGCGCCGCGAGCGCCGCCGCCAAGGTCTCCGCCTCTTCGCGGGGGCGGGTGACGAGCGCTTGCAACCCTTGCCGAGGCGCGATCGAGGCCATCGGCCTTCATCGCCCAAACCCGGAACCGCCGCAAGAGCCGCGAGCCGTAGCCGGGGCGCGCGCGGTCGTCCATAATCGGCGGCGAGGCTCGCCCTCGGGCGGACATGTCGAGGATTGCAGATGCCGCTCGCTCGCGAGCTGATCGGCTGGAAGTGGGGCGGGATCGCCGGCCTTCTGCTGCCGCTGGCCGTGACCGCAAGCCTGTCCAAGCCGGTTCGCGCCCAGGCGATCGAGCCGTCGCCGACGGTGCTGCATCTGAGCCAGACCGCCGAGCGCAAGGCCGTGCGCGATTTGTTGCGCGTCGAGCTGAGGGTCGAGGAAACCGGCGCCGACCCGCTCGCTCTCCAGTCGGCGATCAACCGCCGCATGGCGGCGGCGCTCGGCCGCGCGCATCAGACGCCAGGGATCGAGGTCGAGACCGGCGCTTACGCGGTCAACCAGGAGCAGCCCGAGCATGGCCCGTCGCACTGGCGCGCCAGCCAATCCTTGATCCTGAGCGGCAAGGGCGCGGACGCCGTGCTGAAGCTCGCCGGCGCACTACAATCCGACGGGCTGCTGATGTCGTCGCTCGATTACCAGGTATCGCCCGCGAGCGTGCACGAGGCGGAGCAGGCTTTGACCGCCGAGGCACTGGCCGGGCTCGACCATCGCGCCGCCGAGATCGCCGGCCGCATGCACCTCGCGGTGCTGCGCTACCGCGACCTGCGCGTCGGCAACGCCGAAGCCGGGGAGCCGCCGATCCCGCGCTTTGCCATGATGGCGACGGCAATGCCGGCCCCGGTGGCCGAGCCCGGTGAGGCAACGATCCGGGTCACGGCTTCGGCCGACCTGCTGCTCGGCCCGCCACATGGCCAGGCCGCGCCGCGATGAGGTTGCCGGACCCGCCGCTGCTGGTGATCTCCGATCGCGGCCAGGCGCGGCGATCTCTGCTGGAGGTGGCGGAAGCCGCGTTTTCCGGCGGCTGCCGCTGGTTCAGCCTGCGCGAGAAGGACCTGCCGCCGGCGGAGCGGCGCGCGCTGCTCGCGGCGCTGGTTCGGCTCGGCCGGCGCTTTGACGCGGCGGTCATGGTCCATCAGGATGTCGAGGCGGCAGAAGCGGCCGGTGCGGCCGGCGTGCATCTGCCGAGCGGCGGCGACCCGCAGGCGGTCCGCGCCAAGCTGCCCGGCGCGCTGATCGGCGCCTCGGCGCATTCCCGCGGAGACGCTGCCTCGCTGTTGGCCGCCGGCGCGGATTATGTCACGGCGAGCCCGGTCTTCCTCAGCGCGAGCAAGCCCGGCTACGGCCCGGCGCTCGGGCTCGGCGGCCTCGCCACGATCGTCGCCGAGGCGGGCGGGCCGGTTGTGGCGCTGGGCGGCATCACTGCCGGGAATGCCGCGTTGTGCCGCGCCGCCGGTGCGCATGGTGTCGCGGTGATGGGCGAGGTCATGCGGGCCGCCGACCCGCAGGCTGCGGTCGAAGCTCTGCTCGACGCGCTCCGCGGTGGAGCGGCGCCGGCAGGCAACTGACCGCTGCCTCTTCTTCCCAGCCGCGCGCCGGTCTAATCTCGGCCGAGAGACTGGCGTAGGATTCGGCGATGGGCAGCATCAATACGAGTGTCGATCTGCGCCGCGAGGGCGGCGTCGCGGTCGTCGTCGTTGACAACCCGCCGGTCAACGCGCTGAAGCACGAGGTCCGCGCCGGGCTCGCCCAGGCCCTGCGGCAGGCGCGCGACGAGGCGTCGGTCGAGGCGGTGGCGATCGCCTGCGCCGGTCGCACCTTTTTCGCCGGCGCCGACATCAGCGAGTTCGGCAAGCCGCCGCAGCCGCCGAGCCTCGGCGAGGTGATCGCCCAGATCGAGGCCATGCCGAAGCCGGTGGTCGCGGCAATCCACGGCACCGCGCTCGGCGGCGGTTTCGAGCTGGCGCTCGCCTGCCATTTTCGCGTCGCCGCGGCGGGCGCGCGCGTCGGATTGCCCGAGGTCAAGCTCGGCCTGCTGCCCGGCGCCGGCGGGACCCAGCGCCTGCCGCGCCTCGTCGGTCCCGAAAAGGCATTGCGCATGATCGTCACCGGCGAGCCGATCGGCGCCGCCGAAGCCGCGGCGGACGGGATCATCGATGAAATCGTCGAGGGCGACCTGATCGCGGGCACGATCGCATTCGCTCGCCGCGCGGTGGCCGAGCGCCGGCCGTTGCGGCGCGTCCGCGACCGCGACGACAGGCTGATCGCGGAAGGCTTTGCCGATGCCGCAGCGACCTTGACCCAGCGGCTGCGCGGCCGGGAGGCGCCCACCGCCTGCGTCGAGGCCGTGCGCAACGCCATCGTCCTGCCGTTTGAGGAAGGCTTGCGGCGCGAGAGCGAGCTGTTCGCGAAGCTCGTCGCCGGCGACCAATCGAAGGCGCAGCGCCACGTCTTTTTCGCCGAGCGCGAGGCGGCGAAGGTGCCGGGCATTCCGGCCGAGACCACGCCGCGGCCGGTCGCGCGCGCGGCGGTCATCGGCGCCGGCACGATGGGCGGCGGGATCGCGATGTGCTTTGCCAATGCCGGCATTCCGGTGACCCTGATCGAAACCGGCCCGGACCTGCTGCGGAAGGGCCGCGACCGGATCGCCGCCAATTACCGGGCAACGGTCGCGCGGGGCGGGCGCGCCGCCGAGGAGATGGATCGCCGCATGGCCTTGATTGCCGGCGCGGTCGGCATTGAGGCGGCCGGGGCAGCCGACGTCGTGATCGAGGCGGTGTTCGAGGAGATGGACCTCAAAGAGCGGGTGTTCGCCGAGCTCGACCGGGCGGCAAAGCCGGGGGCGCTGCTCGCCACCAACACCTCGACATTGGATGTCGATCAGATCGCCCGCGCGACGAGCCGCCCGCAGGACGTGGTCGGGACCCATTTTTTCAGCCCGGCCAATGTCATGCGGCTGCTGGAGATCGTCCGCGGAGCTCGGAGCGCGCCCGACGCTGTCGCGACGGCGCTGGCGCTCGCCCGCCGGCTCGGCAAGGTGCCGGCCGTGGTCGGCGTCTGCTATGGGTTTGTCGGCAACAGGATGCTGGCGCGCCGCTCGATCGAGGCCGAGAGGCTGCTGCTGGAGGGCGCGTCGCCGCAACAGGTCGAGGCGGCGCTCACCGAATTCGGCTTGCCGATGGGGCCGTTCGCGATGATGGACCTGGCCGGGCTCGATGTCGGCTGGCTGATCCGCAAGTCGCGCGGCGAAGAGGCGGTGATCGAGGACGCGCTGTGCGAGGCCGGGCATTTCGGCCAGAAGACTGGCAAGGGCTATTTCCGCTACGAACCGGGCTCGCGCGCGCCGATCCCCGACCCTGAGGTCGAGCGGATCATCCTCGAGGCTTCGGCCCGGCACGGCATTGCCCGCCGGCGGATCGGGCCCGAGGAGATCGTCGAGCGCACCGTCTTTCCGATGATCAACGAAGGCGCGCGCATCCTCGAAGAGGGCATCGCGGCGCGCCCCGGCGACATCGATGTGATCTGGGTCTATGGCTATGGCTGGCCGGTCTGGCGCGGCGGCCCGATGTATTACGCCGACCGGCTCGGCCTGGCGCAGCTGCGCGACCGGCTGGCGCTTTTCGCCGAGCGCTCTGGCGACGAGACCCTGCGTCCTGCGCCGCTGCTGTCGCGCCTCGCCGCCGAGGGCCGCGGGTTTGCATCGTGATCAATACGATGACCTTGCCCGCTTTATTCGCCACCCCGGCAAAGGCCGGGGTCCATTCCGCCGCAGCACAAGCCGGGTCATTGTTGGCAAGGCGGTGCAACTGCTTGAGAAGCTCGGTATCGCGGCGGCATGGGTCCCGGCTTTCGCCGGGAAGCCGACAAGTTTTGCCCATTCCGACCCTCAGCCTCGGTTTCGCGGGGGCGGCATGTTGAAAAGAAGGGGAGGCTGACCATCATGGATCTGCGTTTCACGCCCGAGGAACTGGCCTTTCGCGACGAGGTGCGGGGGTTTCTCCGCGCTAATTTGCCCGAGGGCATTCGCGGCAAGCTGATCGCGGGCAAACGGCTCGCCAAGGACGACATCGTCACCTGGCAGCGCATCCTGAACCAGAAGGGCTGGGCGGTGGCGAACTGGCCGGTCGAATGGGGCGGCACCGGCTGGTCGCCAGTCCAGCAATACATCTTTCAGGAAGAGCTGCAATTGACCCCGGCGCCGCAGCCTTTGGGGTTTGGCGTGACCATGGTCGGGCCGGTGATGATCGCCTTCGGCTCGGACGCGCAGAAACAGCGCTTTCTGCCGCGCATCGCCAATCTCGACGATTGGTGGTGCCAAGGCTTTTCGGAGCCGGGCGCCGGCTCCGACCTCGCCTCGCTCAGGATGGCGGCGAAGCGCGACGGCGACCATTACATCGTCAACGGCCAAAAGACGTGGACGACCCTGGCCCAGCACGCCGATTGGATCTTCTGCCTGGTGCGCACCGATCCGCAGGTAAAGAAGCAGCTGGGCATCTCGTTCCTGCTGATCGACATGAAGACGCCCGGGATCACGGTGCGCCCGATCATCACGATCGAGGGCGGGCACGAGGTCAACGAGGTGTTCTTCGACGACGTTCGAGTGCCGGCCGAAAATCTGGTCGGCGAGGAAAACAAAGGCTGGGACTACGCCAAATACCTGCTCGGGCGCGAGCGCACCGGGATCGCCCGGGTCGGCCTGTCGAAGGAGCGCATCCGCCGGATCAAGGAACTGGCGGCATTGGAGCGCGACGGCGACACGCCGCTGATCGAGGACGAGCGTTTCCGCGAAAAACTTGCCGCGGTCGAGGTCGAGCTGAAGGCGCTCGAAATGACCCAGCTGCGCGTTGTCGCCGCCGAACGCCGCCGCACCGGCAACACGCCCGACCCGGCCTCCTCGATCCTCAAGATCAAGGGTTCGGAAATCCAGCAGGCAACGACCGAATTGCTGCTCGAGGTGGTCGGACCCTATGCGCTCCCCTATCAGCCCGAGCGCGAGGATGACGAGCGCTGGAACGAGCCGCCGATCGGCCCCGACTGGGCCGGCCCGATCGCGCCGACCTATTTCAACTGGCGCAAGACCTCGATCTATGGCGGCACCAACGAAATCCAGAAGAACATCGTCGCCAAGGCCATCCTCGGGTTGTGAGGGGTTCCGGAGCGTTTGCCCCTCACCTGGAGCCGTCTATGGAAAGGCGCTCTTCCGCTCCCGGCGCGCGCGGGGCTTTGCTCAGGAATGCGTTTGTCATTAAGCAGCATTTCTTGGTGGCCACCATCTCACTCATCCTGCCGCGCGGTATCAACCGGAACGCAGCCCTTGGTAGTTGCGAGAAGAGCGGCCTGTGTCCGCGAGATCGTTTTGTCGAGGTGGGGCGATGAAATTATTCGCCCTGCTTCGAGGATTTAGTCCTTCCACGTCAGCGAATAATAACGCTAGTTTGGCTACTCTTCATACGGCCAGGGAGGAAGGCACTATGAATCGACACGCTCCAATCACGCTAATCGCGCGCACGCTAGTGTTTGCTGCCGTCGTGCTGCTCGCCGGCAACGGAAAGGGCTATGCGCAGGAAGCCGATATCAAAGCCGCTATTGATGCGTTCCATGCCGCCCTCGGATCGCTCGACGTATCAAAAATGGAACCGTTGTGGGCGCACGATGCCAACGTGATATCGATCCAGCCGCGAGACAAAAGCATTTCCGTTGGCTGGAATAGCGTCAAGAAGGATTGGGAAAACACTTTTGGCCGCGTTTCGGAACTGAAGGTCACCCAGATGGCTGGACCTTATATTCAAGTAAAGGGGGATGTGGCTTGGGCGACGGGCATTGAGGAGGCTGTGATCAAAACGAAAGCGGGAGATGCGTTTACCGCGCCCACCTACGATGCAATGTCTTCGAAAAACGCGATGGCAAGTGGCTGCTGGTGTCCCAAATCGCCTTGCGGGTGCCCAAGTAGGCCGGCAATCTCCACTCCGCTCCGGCCTCGCAGCCGATCAGCTATGGTATCGATCTTCGTTCCGCTGTGGCTTACGTACAGGATTTCGTCATTTTGTGCAGGATGGCTTTCTTGTGCAAAGCCTCGCGCGCGCGGAGAGGTTGGGGTGAACGGCCAACACCGGGAAATGCAGGACGAAGCGCATGGATTTCGACCTGAGCGAAGAGCAGCGGCTGCTCGAGGAAAGCCTCGATCGGCTGATCGCCGACCGCTATTCGTTCGAACAGCGCAAGGCCTATGGCAAGAGCGCCGAGGGTTGGAGCCGCGAATTGTGGGCGCAATATGCCGGGCTCGGGCTGCTCGGCCTGCCCTTTGCCGAGCAGCATGGCGGCTCCGGCGGCGGGCCGGTCGAGA
Organism: Allostellaceae bacterium; assembly: GCA_036500965.1. GTDB lineage: Bacteria > Pseudomonadota > Alphaproteobacteria > ATCC43930 > CGMCC-115725 > AP-15. The sequence goes on from DASYBC010000159.1 coordinate 39,490, forward strand.
CGATGCTGGCGATGCAGGCGTTTGGCCGCGCCCTGGCGCTGGAGCCGTTCTTTGCGACGGTGGTGCTCGGCGGCGGGTTTTTGCGGCATGGCGGCAATGCCGGGCAATGCGCGGCTCTGATCCCAAAGATCGCCGACGGCAGCCTGACCTTGGCCTTTGCCCAGACCGAACGCCAATCACGCTATGATCTCGCTGACATTGCGACCCGGGCGACGCGCGACGGCGCCGGCTGGGTCATCGACGGCGAGAAGGGCGTGGTGCTGCACGGCGACAGCGCCGACCAGGTGATCGTCACCGCGCGGACCGGCGGCGGGCGGCGGAACCGCGACGGGATCGGCGCCTTCCTCGTCGATGCCAAGGCGGCCGGCGTGTCGCGCCGCGGCTACCCGACCCAGGATGGGCTGCGTGCTGCGGAAATCGCCTTTGCCGGGGTCCGGGTCGGCCCGGAGGCGGTGCTGGGCGAGCCCGGCGCGGCATTGCCGCTGATCGAGCGGGTGGTGGATGAGGGCATCGCAGCGCTCTGCGCCGAGGCGGTCGGCGCGATGGCGGTCATGCACGAGCTGACCGTGGATTATTTGAAGACGCGGCGCCAGTTCGGCCGCGAGATCGGCAGCTTCCAGGTGCTGCAGCACCGCGCCGTCGACATGCTGGTGGCGCTGGAGCAGGCGCGCAGCATGGCAATGTTCGCGACGATGATGGCGGCGGAGGAGAACGCCGCGGAGCGGCGCCAGGCGCTCTCGTCGGCGAAAGTCCAGATCGGCCGCTCGGGCCGGCTGGTCGGGCAGCAGGCGATCCAGCTGCATGGCGGCATCGGCATGACGATGGAGTACAAGGTCGGCCACTATTTCAAGCGGCTCACGATGATCGACCTGATGTTCGGCGACGCCGATCATCATCTGCGCGAGCTGGGCCGCCAGGCGAGGCCGCCGGCGGCGGCATGATCGGTCTCGCGCCGGGTTGACGCCCTGGCCGGCCTCGCCGCACCTGCGATGATTGTCATTTGCCCCGCCTGCGCCACCCGCTATCGCGTCAGCGAAGAGGAGCTTGCGGCACCAGCCGGGCGCATGGTGCGCTGCGCGAATTGCGGCGAGGTGTGGCGGCAGGCGTCGTCGCCAGCGCAGGTGAGCGGACATCAAGCCATCTCGATCGGCGTGCCGCCGCATGCCGATCCGGTGGGCGAGGCCGTCTCCCGCCCGGTCTCGGCGCCGGGGCTCGACATTCGGCCGCGCGCGCAGCCGGGTCTGCCGCGGGTGGCGGCTCAACCTCGACGGCGGCGCCGGACAGCGCTCGGCCGCGCGATAATGGCGATCGTGCTTCTGCTCGCCCTTGCGGCCGCGGCCGGCATCATCGCGCATCGCCACATGGCCGCGATCTGGCCGCCATCCGGCCGGCTCTACGCCTCGATCGGGCTGGCGGCCGAACCTGCCGGAACCGGGCTCGTGATCGACAAGATCGTGCCGGTGCGCACCGCCGACGGGCTGATGATCGACGGCGAGATCGCCAATCGGGGGAGCGCGCCCGAGATTGTCCCGCGGTTGCGGGTGGTGCTGCAGGACGCGGCCAAAAAGGACGTTCAGCTCGAGACTATGGATCCCCCGAAAGCGCGGCTGCGGCCCGGCGAGATCGTGCATTTTGCAGCGTCCTTCGCGCATCCCGCCGACGCCGCGACCGGGGTCGTCGTGACGTTCGCTTCCCGCTGAAACCGGCGCGTAACGGAGAAGCCGATGGCCGAGCAGGAATCGCGGCAGCGCTATACCGCCAATCTGCAGGGCGAGGTCGACAGCGCTGCACTCTATGCGGCTTTGTCCAAGGCCGAAAAGAACCCGGAATTGGCCCAAATCTATGCGCGTCTCGCGGCGGTCGAAGCCGCGCATGGCGAGTTTTGGAAGCGAAAAATAGCGGCCCTCGGCGAGCATGTGCCGCAGCTGCGGCCCGGCTTTCGCACCCGCGCCCTCGAATGGCTGGCGCGCCGGTTCGGGCCCGCTTTTGTGCTGCCGACGGTCAACACCCTCGAGCAAATGGACAGCGGCGCTTATACCGCGCAGCCGGAAGCCGTCGCCGGCGGGCTGCCGGCGGCCGAGCGCTCGCACGCCCGGATCATTGCGGCATTGGCCTCGCCGTCGCCGGCCGGGTTCAGCGGCCCCACTCTCGCCCGCCTCGAAGGCCGGCACCGCGGGATGGGCGGCAACGCGCTGCGCGCCGCGGTGCTCGGCGCCAATGACGGGCTCGTCTCCAATCTCAGCCTGGTCGCCGGCGTCGCCGGAGCCAACCTGACGGCCCATGCGATCCTCGTCACCGGCCTCAGCGGCCTGCTGGCCGGGGCCTGCTCGATGGCGCTCGGCGAATGGCTGTCGGTCAACACTGCGCGCGAATCCGCGCAGCGCCAGATCGACACCGAAGCTGCCGAGCTGGAGCAGGTGCCCGAGGAGGAGCAGGAAGAGCTGGCGCTGATCTACCAGGCCAAAGGCTTGCCCGAAGAGCTGGCGAAAACGCTGGCCCAGCAGCTGATCGCCAACAAAAAGACCGCCCTCGACACGCTGGTGCGCGAAGAGCTGGGGATCGATCCGGCCGAGCTCGGCGGCTCGGCCTGGGCGGCGGGCGGCACCTCTTTTCTGTTGTTTGCGCTCGGCGCGATCTTTCCGGTGGCGCCGTATTTTGCCTTGGCCGGGCCGGCGGCGCTGATCGCCAGCCTCGCGGCAAGCTGCGTCGCCCTGATCATGATCGGCGCCGGCACCGCGCTGTTCACCGGGCGCGGGATTGCGTTTTCCGGAGCGCGGCAGCTGGCGGTCGGCATCGCCGCCGCCGGTGTGACATTTGGCCTCGGCAAGCTGATCGGCGGCGCGGTCGCCGGTTGACTCAAAGCGCGGAGCGGCGGGCGGCGCGAGCGCCGGTCAATTATGGCTGCGGCGCCGGAAAGCGGGCGGCCCGACCTACGAGAGCAGGATCAGCTTCCGGCACGGGCGATCGCTTCGGCAATCAACGCCTCGGCCTCGGCCAACTCGGCCCAGCCGATGATGTTGACCCACTTGCCGGGCTCGAGATCCTTGTAATGGCGGAAAAAGTGGGCGATCTGGGCGCACAGGACCGGCGGCAGATCCCGGTAGGAGCGGACCCCACCATAATAGGGGTGCAGCGCGTCCACCGGGACGGCAATGATCTTCTCGTCCGGCCCGTGCTCATCCTCCATCAGCAGCGCGCCAACCGGCCGGCAGCGCACGACGGCGCCCGGCACCACCGGCACCGCGCCGACGATCAGCACATCGATCGGGTCGCCGTCCTGGGCGAGGCTGTGCGGCACAAAGCCGTAATTGCCGGGATAAAACATTGCGGTGTGCAGGAAGCGGTCGACCACGAGCGCCCCGGATTCCTTGTCGAGCTCGTATTTGACCGGCTCGCCGCCCTGCGCGATCTCGATGACCACGTTGAGGTCGTGCGGCGGCGCACGGCCGGCCGCGATCTTGGCGATGTCCATGGGCTCTCCGGCTCGACTCGGCTGGGCTCGTCGGGTCGGGCCTAGGGCGCCATGCCCTGGTCGGCGCGCTCGCGCTGCGCCTTCTCAATCTTGGCCGCATTGAACTGGTCGCCAAGCTCGATAAACGCGTTGCCCGGTCGTGTCGCACGCAGCGTGAGATCAAAGATCCGGCCGTCGAAGGCCGGCGTTTGCTCGATGCCGCCGACTTCGAGCGCGATGTCGTTGATCCTAACGAGGCGCGGCTTGCTGTCCTCGGCGCGGCGGTTCTCGGCCCGGCTGATCGCGGTCATCGCATGCTCCCTCCTGGCCGATGCGGCGCTGGATCACTATATTGGCAGTAATATCCTGGGGTCGATGCCGGTTTGGCGCCTTATTCGCACAGATCGGCACGGGAATCGGCCTTTTCGAGGCGAAATTCGCGCTTCGCCTGGGTTAACGGGCGCGGCCCTGTCGCGGGCACCCGATCTGGGCGCCCAGGAAAGCTATCATGGACCTGATGACCAAGCTGCCGGAGATGTCGGATGACGCGCTCACCAACCTGCGCACCAACGCAAAACGCCTCCAGCACAGCGGCACGCCAAACCAGCAATCCGAGGCGACAGTCTTGCTCCCGGCGGTCGAAGCCGAATTGGGCGCGCGCCGGCTGGCGCGGCTGAAGGCGGCCCGCACCGCCAGCGCGGCAAGCCCGCGCCCGCGCCGCCCCCGAGCGGCGAAACCCGCGCCGGGCGCTGCCCGCGCCGAGGAATGACCCCAGGGCCGGCCTTGGGGTTTAGGGCCGCAGGGCGGCGGGGGTTTAGGGCCGCGCGCGAGACCTGCATAATCCGCCGAATTTGATCGGAGGTGCGCAGAATGCCGGTTGATCTGACTGTCGAGGGCGCGGTCGCCAAAGTCGTGCTGAACCGCCCGGAAAAATTGAACGCGCTCGATGCCGAGATGCGCGAGAGCCTGTGCGAGCATTTTTCCCGGCTGCGCTACGACGACAGCGTCCGCGTGGTGGTCGTCACCGGGGCGGGGCGAGGGTTCTGCTCGGGGGCCGACGTCGATCGGATGGCCGGGCAGACGCATGATCTGCGGGGTGGGCGGCAGCGGCTGCAACAGGGCGGTCATACGTTTATCCGCGCGCTGCACGCCATCGAAAAGCCAGTCATCGCCGCGGTGCGCGGCCCGGCGGTCGGGATCGGCTGGAGCATAGCGCTCGCCTGCGATCTGGTGGTGGCGTCGACGACCGCGCGGTTTTCGCAAATTTTCCGGCGCATCGGGCTCGCCCCCGATGGCGGTGCGATCTGGTTTCTCACCCGGCGGCTCGGCATGGCGAAGGCCAAGGAGCTGGTGTTTTCGGCGCGGTTTGTCGAGGCCGAGGAGGCGCTGGCGCTGGGCCTGGTCAACCATGTCGTCGAGGACGACCAGCTGATGGCCCGCACCGAGGCGCTGGCCGCCGATCTCGCCGACGCGCCGACCTTTGCCCTCGGGCTGGCGAAAAAGCTGTTTCACGCGGCGGTCAGCCCCAGCCTCGACGAATACCTCGACATCGAGAGCCTGGTGCAGCCGCAGCTGCACATGAGCGCCGACAACGCCGAGGGCCTCGCCGCCTTCCGCGAAAAACGCGCCCCCAAATTCACCGGCCGCTAATTAAGCGGCGCGGCGGTGGCGGCTTCTGACGCGGGTTTTGTCGCCGCCTTCCTCGTCGAACAGCTCGGCCAGCCTTTCGAGCATGACGCCGCCCAATTGCTCGGCATCGACGATGGTCACGGCGCGGCGGTAATAGCGGGTCACGTCGTGGCCGATGCCGATCGCGGTCAGCTCGACCTCGCCCAGTTTCTCGATGTCGCGGATCACCTCGCGCAGATGCTTTTCGAGGTAGTTGCCGGGGTTGACCGAGAGCGTCGAATCATCGACCGGGGCGCCGTCGGAAATGACCATCAGGATGCGGCGCTGCTCGGTGCGCTCGCGCAGCCGGTTGTGCGCCCAGGCGAGCGCCTCGCCATCGATGTTTTCCTTGAGGATGCCTTCGCGCAGCATCAGCCCCAGGCTGCGCCGGGCGCGGCGCCACGGCGCATCGGCCGGCTTATAGACGATGTGGCGCAAATCGTTGAGCCGGCCCGGGTTCGGCGGCTTGCCGGCGGCGATCCAGCGCTCGCGCGACTGCCCGCCTTTCCAGGCGCGGGTGGTAAAGCCGAGGATCTCGACCTTGACCGCACAGCGTTCGAGGGTGCGCGCCAGGATGTCGGCGCTCATCGCCGCGACGGTGATCGGCCGGCCGCGCATTGAGCCCGAATTGTCGATCAGGAGGGTGACGACGGTGTCGCGGAAATCCATTTCGCGCTCGCGCTTGTAGGCGAGCGGCAGGATCGGGTTGGCGACGACCCGCGACAGCCGGGCCGCATCGAGCAGCCCCTCGTCGAGGTCGAATTCCCAGGCGCGGGTCTGCTTGGCCAAGAGCTTGCGCTGCAGCCGGTTGGCGAGACGCGCGATCACGCTCTGCAAATGCGAGAGCTGCTGATCGAGCAGCTGGCGCAGCCGCGACAATTCGTCCGGGTCGCACAGCTGGTCGGCCTCGATCACCTCGTCGGACAACGTGCTGAAGGCGCGGTAGATCGCGGTATCGTCAGCGCGCCCGCGCGGCTGGGTGCCGGGACGGCCCGGGCGACCAGGATCCTCGTCGCTCGACCCCGGCATCATCTCGCCGTCGCCCTCTTCGGCCGCATCCTGCGTGTCCTCGGCCTCGCCATCGGCCGGCGAGCCGTCGGGCGAGGGCTGCGCGCCGGTGGTGGCGCCCTCGCCTTCGCTCTGGTTGTCGCTGTCGCCCTCCTCGCCGTCCTGCTGCTCGTCGCTCTCCGAGGAATCCTCGGCCTCGCCAAGATCGATGTCGAGATCCTGCAGCATGCGGCGGGTCGCGCGCGCGTAATCGTCCTGATCGAGAATGGCGCGGTCGAGCTCGCCCAAATCCTTGGCGATCCGCGCCTCCAGCCACGGGCGCCACAGATCGACGACGCGGCGCGCCGAGGGCGGCGGCGGCTCATGGGTCAGCGCCTGGCGGGTTAAGAGGCGCACCGCCTCGGCCATCGTGCTCTCGGTGCGCTCGGTGATGCGCTCGAACCCCTGGCGGCGATACTGCTCGTCGAGCACTGCGGCGAGGTTGGCCGAGACCCCGACCATGCGCCGCGAGCCCAACGCCTCGATCCGCGCCTGCTCGACCGCCTCGAAGACGGCGCGCGCCAGCGGGCTGCCGGGAGCGCGGCGGCTGTGCACCGCGTCGTCGTGATAGCGCAGCCGCAAGGCCAGGCTGTCGGCGGCTCCGCGCAATTGCGCCGCCTCTTCGGCCGGCAGGTCGCGCGGCGGGTTCGGCAGCCGCACCCTGGTGCCGCTGAGCCCGGCCGCCTCGGGCCCGAAGCCGATGGTCAGGTCGTCGCGCTCGGCGATCGCGCGCAGGGTCGCCGCGGTCGCCCGCTTGAAGATTTCGGTCGGGGAAAATTCCTGTGCCATCAGCTCAGCGCCTGTCCACTGATGAACATGCCCAATTGGGCGAGGTGCGTCCTTCGAGACGACCGCTTCGCGGTCTCCTTGTATCTCTGTTTCATCGCGGCGCCGGAGTAAAGTCGGTGCTGCGGTCGCGGATGGGAGCCCTTGGCCTCCTGGGGTGTACGAGCCCGTTTCTGAGCACGGTGCCCCATCCGCTGCTTCTCTCAGCCCGAACAGTCG
>DASYBC010000160.1:0-11648 GCA_036500965.1 Allostellaceae bacterium
GTCGCTCACCCTGCGACCGCTCAGCCGCGCCCCGACAGGCTCAAAACGCCAGGCTCGCGGCCCCAAAACCCCGACAAGCAGCCTGATACGTCAGAAAATCCAACATCAGCAGCCGCCCGGTGAGATATCCGGGCTAGACCGGTTTCCGGTCAAATCGCACCGCGCTCACCCCTCCCAAACCCTCCCCCATCAAAGGGGGAGTGCCTCTGTCAGCACTCCTATTTCTGCTCCCGCCTCCTCGATGGGGCGGTTCAGGGTGAGGTGACGCGTGCGGGGTGCGTCGACTCCGCCTGCGTTTTGCAGGTAATCTACAGGCGCTTCGGCCCGGTCCTACGGTGTCAAGCTCTCCACGGTCCCAATGACGCCGCGCTCCCGAGCATTGTCTGGGCTGCCACCATAGGATGCGATTACGGCAATTATGCCGAGCACCCGGCCCGCCGAGCGGCGGAAGGGCTTGCGCTTTTCCGCCCTACCCGCTGCTTCGTCCGGGAAATCGCGCGTATCCAACAGCTCGGTTGGGCCGTCGGGCAGCTTCTCCAGCACGCCGATGGTTGAGCCAGCCCAACGATCGCGACGCTCATGACCCAAGCCCCACAATTCTCGTCTTCCCGGCGCAGGAGCGTGTGAAGAAATCGCCATGGAGTCGCCTTCCCGGCGAAGGCCGGGACCCACGCTTCCGCAACTCCGAGCTTTTCAAGCAGTTGCGATGCCTGACCCAACAACTACCGGTCCGTGCCTTGGACCGATGGGCCCCGGCCTGCGCCGGGGTGACGAATTGATGGGCTGAGAAAGAGATTTCTTCACACGCTCGCAGGCCGGGACCCATGTCAGCCATAGGTACCGGCCGGAGCCTGCCCTTGGGCCGGCCAAAGGCCGGACCTGTGGGCCGGTGTGGGTCTCGTTTGCCATCATTGCTCGCCCGGCTTACGGGCAAAGGCCCGTCACGGCAATTCGAACACCGTGCCCCCGCCACCGTAAGACGCGCTAGCTTGAGCGCCGCCGCCCCCAGTCGTGCCGTAAAGGTGGCCCGACGGGTCCATGATCAGGCCAGCAGGGCCGACGCCGTCCCTGCAGTAGCCCAAAACACAGAAATCGTGCAGCACCGTCTCGGTCCACTTCGTTTTCGCTGCGTTAGGGCTGAGCTCGAACACCACTCCGGCGTTGTTGTGACCGCCACCGACATCCGTAGTGCTGTAAAGATTGCCCTTAGAATCCGTGATCAAACTAGCGAGGGGCTGGTCGCCATCGGTGCAGCCGGGCTGCCCGCAAAAATTATACAGGACCGTCTCGGTCCATTTCGTCTTCGCGGGGTTGGGGGTCAGCTCGAACGCGGTGCCTTCCCCGTTAGCGCCGCCCCCTTTGGTCGTCCCATAGAGGCGGCCCTGCGCATCGAGCAGCAGACCAGCTTGAGGGTTGGCACCATCGTCCGTACACGGATAGCCCCCGGCGCAAAACCTATGAAGTACCTTCTCGGTCCACTTTGTCTTGGCGGCGTTCGGGATCAATTCGAATACGACACCATAGCCATCGTACCCGTTCGTTTCATCGTCGTACCCATTGTTCGTCGTGCCGTAAAGGTTGCCCGCTTTGTCCATGACCAAACCCGCCCAAGGCGCGGCACCGTCGGTGCAATTTTCCCCATTTCCGCTTCGCGCGCAAAAGCTGTAGAGCACCGTCTCGGTCCATTCGCTTTTGGCGGCGTTGGGGGTCAGCTCGAACACCGTGCCGTTCTCATTCCCTCCTCCATTCGCCCCACCGGTTTGCGTAGTCCCATAGAGATGCCCCGCGGCGTTCATGATAAGGCCGGCTGTAGGGAATTGGCCGTCAAGGCTATGCGTGCCGAAACGGTACAGTATCGTGTGTGTCCATTTGGTCTTGGCTGCGTTTTGGGGTCAGCTCGAATACCGTGCCACCGCCACCCCCAGAGGTGGTGCCGTAGAGGTGCCCCGCCGTGTCCATGATTAGACCGGCAAGAGGCCTTTCGCCGTCTGTGCAGCTCAGCTCTCCACCCTGCGCGCAAAAATTGTAGATTATCGTCTCGGTCCATTTGGTCTTGGCAGCGTTCGGCGTCAGCTCGAATACGGTGCCGTAAATGTGGGCGCCACCCACTTCGGTTGTGCCGTAGAGCCGCCCGGCCGCATCCCGGACCAGCCCGGCGACAGGCTCTTCGCCATCGGTGCAGGTCTTCCCGCCTCGTGCGCAAAAGCTGTAGAGCACTGATTCCGGCTCCAAGGATGCGGCTGCCGCAGCGCTTATTTTGGGCGCGAGGGTTGCCGCCGCCAGCAGCGCCGCGAGCGGCACCATGAGCCGGCCGAGCACAAGGTTCTGCATCAGTCCAATCCCGGTTGCGGTTTTTCTGGGCCGCATTAAACCGCTGATTTCACGACCGGTCTACTACTTTGGTATTAACCTTTTGCCTCGTTTGGCGCCGGCGCTGGCTGGCGGCAGATCAGAAGTTGATTGGCTTCCGAGCTCGGGGAGTTCTTGTTCAACATGCCGGTCCATGGGTCTAGCCGCGAGTGGTACAGTTCTGACGCTTGACACCCAAGCACTTACCCGTTCGTCTTTCCCGCGAAAGCGGGAACCCAGGGCCAAAGGTTAAAGGTATTGCCGCCTGTCCGGGCCAGGGCAGGTTGTGGACGCCCGCTTGCGCCGAGGCGACGGCTAGAGGGATATGGGAGCCATCTGTCTGGTTCGTACCGCTTAGCTACGCAGGCGCCGGTTCGAGCCGGGTGGCGTCGAAGGCGTAGAGCCAGCGCAGGGCGTCGGGCGAGCGGTCGGCCGCCCTTCCCCATTCGAGGTCGCGCGCCTGCTGCGTCGGCCCGTCGGGCATGTGGAAACGGGTCTTGTTGGCGCGCGACATCTGCTGCAGGCGAGTGACCCGCGGCAGGCGCAGCTCTTCATACCGCCGCAGCGCCGCCACCGGGTCGCCAGCACCGGCGGCGAGGCAGGCGGCGAGCGTCGCCCCGTCCTCGATCGCCTGCGCCGCACCCTGGCCCATGAACGGATACATCGGATGGCAGGCGTCGCCGAGCAGGGTCGCGTGGCCGGCCGACCAGCGCGGCAATGGCTCGCGGTCGAACAATGCCCAGATGAAGCAGGTCTCGGCCGCGGCGATGATCTGCCGAACTTGGCCGTGCCAGCCCTCGAAGGCGGCGAGTGCGCGCTCGGTCGTGGCACGGTCGGTCCAATCCTCGCGGTTCCAGCTGTCGTGCTCGGTCCAGCCGACGAAATTCAGCAGCCGCCCGCGCGAGACGAAATAGTGCACGAAATGCGCGCCGGGGCCGACCCAGGATTGCGACCCGAGCTCGAGCTCGAGATCGGCGATACGTTCGGCCGGCACCAGGCCGCGATAGGCGACGCAGCCGGCAAAGCGCGGCGCCTCCTCGCCGAACAATGCCGCACGCACCGCCGAATGGATGCCGTCGGCGCCGACCAGCACATCGGCGCTGATGCGCGGCCCGTTCGCGAACCGGGCCTCGACGCCGGCGCCATGCTCCGCGAGACCGACGAGGCGGTGGCCGAGATGAACCCGCTCGGCCGGAAAGCCGGCGGCGATGACCGCCAACAGGTCGGCGCGATGGATCGTCAAGTGCGGCGCGCCGTAAAGCTCCTCGCAGAGCGGGTTGAGCCGCGCCCGCTGCAACGTGCGGCCATCCTGCCAGCGCCGCTGATGGGTGCCGACCGGGCGCACGCCCTCGCGGTCGAGCCCCGGCCCAAGCCCGAGCCGGTAGAGGATGCGCGCCGCGTTCGGGCCCATATTGATGCCGCCGCCGATTTGGGTCAGCTGCGGCGCCTGCTCGTAGACATCGACCTCGAACCCGGCCCGGCGCAGCGCCACGGCAGCGCTGAGCCCGCCGATGCCGCCGCCGATCACGGCGATCTTAAGCGGAGCGCCGGTCATGCGGTCTGCCGTCCGGTGTTCCCGACGAATTGCGGCCCTGCCCGACAAACCTGATTGTCATGGCACCCGATCGTCATGCCCGGCCTTACGTATGAAGAAATTGAAGATGGCTGAATCAGCGCGGTGCGTCCCCCGCCTTCGAGTGTGTGAAGAAATTGAAGATAGGATCGACCGGTGCGGTGCGTCCTTCGAGACAGCCGCTTCGCGGCTTCCTCAGGATGAGGTATGTTCTCATCATCAATAGAGCACCTCATGCTGAGGAGCGCCTTCGGGCGCGGCTCGAAGCACGCACGGCATCACCGCAGTCCGGTGTCTCAGGACGCTGCCCGCAGCCGAGGCTGCGGGCGGTCGCTTCGTGCGCCTGATGCAATCGGGTCAGGCGTGGTTGGCGTGGTAGTAGGTGTTGCGCAAGACGCGGCCGGGGAGCGCTCCGGTGTGCTTGCCGTTCTCGATCAGCACCTGGCCGTTGACAATCGTCGCCATGATGCCCTGGGCCGGCTCCTTCATGCGCCAGCCGCCGGCCGGGAAGTCGTGGACGATGCTCTCCGGCAATGGGCGCACCGTGTCGGGATCGAAGATCACGATGTCGGCCGCCATGCCCGGGCGTAAGAGGCCGCGGTCGTAGAGGCCCAATGCCGAAGCTGAATCAAAGGTCAGCCGCCGCACCGCATGCTCCAGGGTCATGACGTGCTTTTCGCGCACCCATTCGGAGAGCAGCCGCGTCGAATAGCCGTAGCCCCCGTGGAACTGGACATGGGCGCCGCCATCCGACAGGCCGACGATCGCGTTCGGATAGGTCAGGATCTTGGCCATCGCTTCGTCGTCGACATTGTTTTCCGACTGCATCAGGCCGGTGTCGAGGTTCTCCTCGACGACGAGGTCGAGGAAGGCATCGATGACCCGCTTGTTCTGCTCCTTGGCGATCTGGCCGATGGTCTTGCCCTTGAGCCCCTGGTTCTTTTCGAGCACCGGGGTCTCGACCCACATGTAGTTGTACCATTCGCGCGAATAGCCGGCGGCCGGCACCTCTACGCTGTGCTCGACGACCTCCTCATGCAGCTTCTGCCGGACCGACGGGTCCGCATAGGCCTTCAGCTTCTCCTCGTCCGACGACAGCAGGATCGGATGCCAGGTCGGCGAGCCGCGGAACACCTGGCAGTTGCGCATCGTGAAGCTCTGCGTCGTGCGGTTCGGGCTGCACAAGGGATAGGCGCGGATGCCGGCCTTCGAGGTCTCCTCGACCCGCGCCATGTGGCGTTTCCAGGCATCGGGCTCGCGCACGGTCTGGCCGAGGTTGTTGTAGATCACGGTCCGGCCGGTCGCCTCGCTGAGCCGCGCCATCAGCCCGTCATTCAATTCGGCGGCGCGCCCGCCGCCCGACTGGATGATGCCGGTGCCCATCTCGCGCAGCACGTCGCCGAGCGCGAAGATCTCTTTTTCCTCGGCCCAAAAGGCCGGGATGTGCACACCTTGCGGGTCGTAATGGCCCTTGTTGCGCGACACCGAGAGGCCGAGCGCCCCGCCCTTGATGCCGTCGCGCACGACATCCTGCATCTTTTTGATCTCGCCGTCGGTCGCGGCGCGCCCTTGGCTCTCGTCGCCCATCACATAGTAGCGCACCGTCGAATGGCCGATCAGGTTGCCGACATTGACCCCCAAATTCTGATCGAGCCGCTCCATGTATTGCGGGATCGTCTCCCAATCGACCTCGACGGTGTTCAACACCTCCATCGGGATCGCCTCGACATAGCTGAGGAACTCGGCGACCCGCTTGGCCGTGCCCGGGCGGACCGGGGCCAAGGCCAAGGAGCAATTGCCGAAGACGACCGTGGTGCAGCCGTGGTCGGGCGAGAACGAGCACAGCGGGTCCCAGGTGACCTGCGCATCGTAATGGCAATGATTGTCGACAAAGCCCGGCGCCGCGACCTGGCCCGCGGCATCGATCGTTTTCGCCGCCGCGCCGCTCAATTTGCCGATTTCGACGATCTTGCCGTCCTTGACCCCGACATCGCCGTTGAATGCCGGCATGCCCGAGCCGTCGACGATGCGGCCGTTCTTGATCAAGAGATCATACGCCATTTCCATCCCTTTCTTGGCGGTTGCGACAGAGACCCTTTACCTGCGAAAAAGTGTAGCACCCGATCCTCGCCGCCTTGCCAAAAATCGGCAGCGGTCAGATCGAATGTTGGGCAATGCGCTCGATCGCGCTGCCGCCTTCGGCCGGGCGGGCTTCGGCGGGCGAGCGCAGCATGCCGCCGGCGAGATTGCAAGATCGGCAAAGCTGCGGCGCAGCGGCGCCCTATCGCGCGCCGGGATCGGATCGACCTCGCCCTCGCCCTCGGGCTGGCCGCATTGGAGATCGGCCGGCCCCGCGACTTCCGGCTTTTTCGGGTGCGCCGGCCGCAGGTTTTTCATGTAGCCGGTGAAATCGATCTCGCCGCCCTCGCCGCCGAGGCGCGGATTAAACCGCCGCTCCTCGTGCACGCTGGTTATGGTAAGGCCTCGGTAATCATGTGCCGGATATAAGAGGCAATCATCGGGCAGCGTGAAAATCTGCCCTTGCACCAAGCGATGCATGCTATGCGGATTGCCACCTTGGAAATCGGTTCGGCCGCTGCCGCGGATCAACAGACAATCGCCGGTGAACGCCATGCTGCGGTCGTCGGGCGCATAGGTAAGACAGCCATCGGTATGCCCCGGAATGTTGCGCAGCAACAGATTGCGCTCGCCAAGGGCGATCACGTCATCCTGGACCAAGCAGCGGTCGGCACCTCGGCGCGGCTGCGGCCGGCAATGCGATCTGGCACCCGGTCTGCCGCTTCAGCAGCCAAGCCGCGATACATGGGCGACGACGACGCGCGGTCGAAACAACGCGGACGAAATAACAATGCGGACAAGGAGCGGGGCAGCAACCCGGCTGGCAAGCAATCGGCATCGGCATCGGCATCGGCATCGGCATCGGCATCGGCATCGGCCCCACCGGGCATCACGTCACATGGCGTTGTCAACCCTCTTGGTATAGCGTGCACCATCACCCGGAGGTGGTCAACCGCAACGAGAGGCATAGCGACCGGCGCGCGAAAATGAGGGCAATCGCCGCGAGAGCTCGGCATCCGCTCGGCGGGTCACCGGCTAATCCCTGATTGTCGCGGCTCTCGATAGGAGGCTTGTCACGCAGCTCGAAAGCAACCACGCCCGCAGGGTCAGTCCTGAGGTCGGCTCATTCGCCCCGGCGCAATCACCCGCTGCGGTTGCGGGCAAGGTTCTGATATTGGGATCGGCTCGCTCGGGCACTTCTTGGCTGGCGAAAGCCTTCGACAGTCATCCCGATGTGATCTACCGCCACGAACCGGATCTGGTGTTTCCGGGGGAGGGTCCGCCGCGAGTGTCAAATGCTGAGGATTTCGACCGTTTGGCACCGGAGGCGGCTTCCTTTTTCGAGAAGATGGCGAGCGCCCGGGCGTTGCGAGCGGTCGGCAGCCTGCCGGTATTTCGAAAGAACTACCACTCTGGCAGCCAGCATTTGATCCGCCTCGCCCTGATCGGCGCGCTGCGGGCGATCGGCAAGTCGGGGCTCGCCGGCCGGAACAGCGCGCACAGCGTCAAAATCCCTGATTTTGTCGACCTCGCCTCACCCCATAGGCCGATGGTCGTGATAAAATCGATTGATTTCGTCGATCGCGCCGGCCTGTTCGCGCGGACCGTCCCCGGTCTTCGGGTGATCTTGCTCATTCGCGACCCCCGGTCCGTGGTCGCCTCTCGGCTTAGGGGATGGCGGGCGGGCAAATTTGCCACCGACCAGCCGTGGGAAGGCTTGGTGGAGTTGCCCCCTGCCAAGCAACGGGGTCTCACCGTCGAGCAATTCCGCGCTCTGCCGCGCGCCGTGCAAAGTGCTTGGGATTGGCTGATTGAGAATGAGCCGGCGCTCGAAAGCATCGCTAATTGCAGCAATGTTCGGGTCGTCAAGTTCCGGGAGATGATCGATGCGCCCGAACCGACCGTCAGACAGCTGTTTGATTTTGCCGGGCTGCCTTGGGTGGCGCAAACCGGCGAGTTCATCCATGCGAGCCGGAGCGGCAATAGCCGCGGCCGTTATTATGGCGTTTACCGGGATCAGAATTTTGCACAGCGCGCCGACGAATGGGAGGACGTGATGAGCCCACCGGAAGCGCAGCAGGTCTATCAGCTCGTACGGGACTCGCCTACGGGTCGGCTGTTCGCATGATCGGAAGATCGGGATCAGAAGATCGGGATCAGAAGATTGGGCGGGTTCTGGTCGGCGCGCGACCGGCACTACAAGCCACGCGCGTTCTCGCCGAACGGGCCTGCCGAATGGCGCCTGCCGCGGCGATCGGCCGATGTTGTAAGGAGCCCCCGGCCCGCGTATTTTCCGCAAGCCTCGTCATGATGAAAGCAGTGCCGTGACCACGTTCCTGCCGCCGCTTGCTCCCTATCCGCGACTTCGGATGCGACGCAACCGGCGCGATGCCTGGTCGCGCAAGCTCGTCGCGGAAAACGTGCTGAGTGCGGGCGATCTGATCTGGCCGGTCTTTGTCCATGACGAGGGCCATAGGGAGCTGATCGCCTCGATGCCCGGGGTCTTCCGGCTGCCGATCCCGGCGCTGATCGATGCCGCCGGCGAGGCGGCTGCGCTCGGCATCCCGACGGTCGCGGTGTTTCCGGCGGTGCCGCCCGCGCTCAAGGACGCCGACGGCAGCGAGGCGCTGAACCCCGGCAATCTCGTCTGCCGCGCGGTCGCCGCGTTGAAACAGGCGGTGCCGGAGATCGGCGTCCTGTGCGACGTGGCGCTCGACCCGTTCACCACGCACGGGCATGACGGCGTGATCCGCGCCGGCTATGTCGAGAATGACGAAACCGTGGCGATCCTGCGCCGCCAGGCGGTCATCCAGGCTGAGGCCGGCTGCGACATCATCGCCCCCTCCGACATGATGGACGGCCGGGTCGGCGCGGTGCGCGACGCGCTCGACGAGGCCGGTTTCCAGCATGTCCGCATCATGTCCTATGCGGCAAAATACGCGTCCGCGTTTTATGGCCCGTTCCGCGACGCGATCGGCTCGAAAACGGCGCTCGGCAGCGCCGACAAGCGCACCTATCAGATGGACCCGGCCAATAGCGACGAAGCCCTGCGCGAGGTCGCGCTCGACCTGCAGGAGGGCGCCGACATGGTCATGGTCAAGCCCGGCCTGCCCTATCTCGATGTGGTGCGCCGGGTCAAGGAGGCGTTCCGGGTGCCGACCTACGCCTATCAGGTCAGCGGCGAATACGCGATGCTGCACGCCGCCGCCCAGAACGGCTGGCTCGACGGCGAGCGCGCGATGACCGAGAGCCTCCTCGCCTTCAAGCGCGCCGGCGCCGACGGCATCCTCACCTACGCCGCGGTGGACGCCGCAAGGCGGCTCAAGGCCGGGTGATCGGCGTCGATCCAGCGACCCGCTTTCGATCCTCGAGATCGAGAGGCAAGCCCGAGCTTGGGGAAAATCGACCAGCAGCGTGGCGCCCCTCCGCCCTGTTTGAAATCTCAATCGGATTCGAGCAACAAAGCCCGGACTTGCGTGCCAAAAGGGATCGAAGGAGGCATCTACGCCTGGGCCGCGGCGCCGAACCCGGCACAGCTCGAAGCATCGACCCCAGGGGCGACCTATACCGGCTTGGCGATTGGCAGTGTCGGCGGGACACCTTACCTCTACGCCGCGAACGACGCGGGGACGACGGGCGGCATCAACGTCTTCAACGGAACCTTTACCAACGTCACCGGCACGACGTTCGCGGGTAAGTTCCTGGATCCCTTGCTTCCGGCCGGATACGTCCCGTTCAACGTCCAGAACATCGGCGGCGGGGCGGCTTGCGTCGGCGAGCATAAAGCGCGCCGGGCGCGCCGATCTGCGGCGGGCCTGCTGCGGTCGGCACGCCAATCGAGCCGGCGACCACGGAGCCGGCCGGCCGAGGAGGAGCGGCGCGTCACGGCTCCCCCGCACCGAAGAATGCGTCGGGCCGCGGGTCATCTGAAGATCGCGCGAGGATTGCTTCTCGCCCCGCTCCAAGCGACCCTGCGTGACATGCCAGCCAGCACCGCCGCGAGGCGAAACAATTTTGACGCGCTGCGGCTCCTCGCCGCGGTTTCGGTGATCTTTTCCCACGCCTTTCTGATCGCGCAGGGCACGCAAAAGCACGAATGGCTGATCCTGCTGACCGGCAACCAGTCGATCCTCGGGCTCTGCGGCGTCTTTGTGTTCTTCGCGATCAGCGGCTTTCTGGTGACGCAGAGCTTCGAACTGACCGGCGACCCGCTGCGTTTCCTTACGAAGCGTGCGCTGCGAATCTTCCCCGGTCTGTTTGTCGCCACCCTATTGTCCGCGTTGGTGCTGGCCCCGTTCGTCACCACCTTGCAGCCCGGCGCCTATTTCAGCCAGCCGCAGCCATATCAATACGTCCTTCGCAACACTCTGCTCAATCAGAGCGTGCACGAACTGCCCGGGGTCATGTTTGTCAACAACCCGGCCGGGCTCGAGATCAATGGGGCGATGTGGACCCTGCGCTGCGAGTTCATGATGTATCTGATGGTGCTCGGGCTCGGGACCATCCGCCTGCTGAGCTTGCCGATGGCGCTGGGCCTCTTGGCGCTCGGGATCGCCTGTCTCTATTTTCCGCAGCTCGGCCTGCTCGGCGGCTGGGGCTGGACGCTGGCTTTCTTCGCTGCCGGCATGATCCTCTACAAGTTGCGCAACACCCGCATCTTCGATGGGCGCGTGGCATTGCTGGCGCTGGCCGGCTTGGCCCTCAGCGTGCCGCTGCGTCAGTTCATCCCGCTGTTTCCGGTGTTCGGCTGCTATCTGGCGCTGTGGCTGGCGCTGACCCCCCGTCTGCCGGTGATCCAGGCGGCACGGTTCGGCGATCTGTCGTACGGCCTCTATATTTACGGCTGGCCGGTCGAGGAAGCGGTCATCTGGCTCCGCGGCGGACAGGCGACATGGTGGCAGCTGTTCGCCATTGCATTGCCGGCAACGGCGGTACTGGCCTTCCTCTCCTGGCACCTGGTCGAGAGCCCGGCATTACGCCTCAAGCCCGGCGCGCCACGGCCCGGCGCTGGGTTTCTCCTTCCCGGCGCGGCGACAGCGGCAATCCTTCGCGCCCGTCTGCGAAGGGTGGTCGCGGCGGGCAAGCGTCAGCAGACCTGAAGATGACAGCCGGTTCGCTGAACCGGGGATCGAGGAACAGCGCCAGCGGTAATCGGATCAGATGTTGATGCTCTGCGGGATCAGGCTCGGCAACAGGTAGGGGTAGGTTCGAGCGAGGCCGCTCTTGTTCATGGCGTCCTCGACCACGGCGAGCGCTGCCTGGAACTTGCCGAGCGCCGCCTGGATTTTCGCATTGCTGAAATACCCGGCGCCATACTGACCGAGCCGCGTGTAGTGGACCGAGCCGAGCAGGGTCCCGAGATTGAGCTGGGTGAATGCCTGGTCAAGCGGCGGCAGCATCGCCAGCCAAGCACCCGGCGAGGGCACCGGCGCATAGCCGGCGAGCGGCATCGCCGGAGCGAAGCTCATGATCGAGGCCTGCGGGAAATTGACCGCCGAATGTTGGGCACTAGCCCGGATATCTCACCGGGATGAGTGCATCGGGGTTCTGAAAGAGGGATAATTCTTCTGCGACAAAGGCTTATCCGGTTGCAGAGGAGGTCCCCGATGCCGACAGAGTGTAGTCCGGCGACGATGCTTTTTGCACC
>DASYBC010000161.1:0-37077 GCA_036500965.1 Allostellaceae bacterium
GCCACAGCGCCTTGGCCTGTCCGCAGCTGTCGGCGACGACCCCGTCGGCGACCAGGCCCTCGGCGAGGGCGGTTTCAAGCAGGCGCTCCAGAAGATTGCGGATGCCGCTCCCGGTTTGGCTCGACGACATTTCGAGCAGCACGTACCACGGGTGGCGTCCTGCGAGCGGGTCGATCGTGCCGGGGATATGCGCGAGCGCCAGGTCGAAGCCGGCGCGCGGGATCAGCTCGAAAGCGACGAGCTGATCTGCGGTGGCGGCGCGGGCCTGCGCGAACAGCGTCATCGCATCCTCGATCCGGCCGAGCCCGACAAACGCGGTCTCGATTTCCCGCGGCTTCGGGAACAGCTTGACCGTCGCCGCGGTGACGATGCCGAGCGTGCCCTCACCGCCGATGAACAGCTGCTTCAGATCGTAGCCGGTATTGTCTTTGCGCAGGCCGCGCAGCCCGTCCCAGATCCGCCCGTCGGGCAGGACCACCTCGACGCCGAGGGTCAGTTCGCGGGTGTTGCCGCAGCGTAGCACCGCGATGCCGCCGGCATTGGTCGAGATATTGCCGCCGATCTGGCAGCTGCCCTCGGCGCCGAGGCTCAGCGGAAACAGCCGGTCGGCCTCGGCCGCCCTCTGCTGCAGATCGGCGAGGATGCAGCCGGCCTCGACCGTCATCGTGAAATTATTGGGGTCGATTGCCCGAATGCGGTTCATGCGGCCGAGCGCCAGCACGATGTTGTCGCGATCCTGCGGCGGCACCCCGCCGCCGACCAGTCCGGTATTGCCGCCCTGCGGCACGATCGCCAACCCCTCCTCGGCGCAGATTTTAACGACCGCCGCGACCTCCGCGGTCGAACCCGGGCGCACGACAAGCCGCGTCGCCCCGCGATAGAGCCGACGCGCCTCAGTGAGATACGGCTCCTCGTCGTGCGGATCGGCAATCCACCCCGCCGGTCCCACTACCCCTTTGATCCGTTCCAGCGTTAACGGCAGGTCCATAGGCAGGCTCTCTGGTTGCTTTCTCGTGATATTTGTGTCATTTCTGTGTCAGAACCTTGAGAACTCCCAAAAAATTAGGGCGGCACGCCCGCGCTCGATGGGGCCAGGACATGACGATCAGCAGCAGGGGTTGGGTTCGCTACCGGTTCCTGCTGCTGGCGATCGGACCCCTCTTCGGCTGGCCGGCATGCGCCGGCGCCCAAATCATCAACGAATATGCGATCCCCGACTCATCAACGAGCACTCCTGGCGATATCACGTCCGGGCCGGATGGTGCCCTGTGGTTCGCGGTGGATGACTGCAGCAATGGCCTCCACTGCAACCCCATCGGGCAAATTGAACGCATCACGACGTCGGGGAAGATCACCAAGTATTCCGTCCCCAAGCCCTATTCCATCGCAGCCGGGCCAGACGGGGAGCTGTGGTTCACCCACAACTCCGGTATTGGGCGGATCACGACCGCCGGTGTGGTCACCGAACACCCGCTCCCGTCCAAGAGCCTCCCCGACGGCATTGTCGCCGGCCCTGGTGGCGCGCTGTGGTTTGGCGATGACGGCACGAACGTGATCGGGCGCATCACCACATCCGGGACGATTACCGAATACCCCCTCCCGGCTGGATGCGATTCAATTATAGGCGTCGCGATCACCGCCGGCCCTGACGGTGCCCTTTGATTCACGCTGGGCAATCCCGGCGAGTGCTCGTCCATCGGACGTATTACAACCTCGGGTGCAATCACCGAGTACCCCATCCCTGCCGCCCCTGGTTCCTCCACCCTACCATACGGGATCGCAGCTGGGCCGGACCGTGCGTTGTGGTTTGCCGATTGGTATGCAAACGCGATCGGGCGCATCACGACTTCCGGGATCATAAATGAATACCCCCTTCCTACTCGCAACGCAGATCCCTACGGGATAGCGGCTGGGCCCGACGGTGCGCTGTGGTTCACCGAGTCTAGCAACAAGATCGGGCGCATCACAACTTCCGGCACAATCGCCGAGTATCCCGTTCCCACCGCTGGCGCCGAACCCTTCGCGATCACCACGGGACCGGGTGGCGCGCTCTGGTTTACAGAAACGCAGGCGGGCCAGATCGGGCGCATCGCAACGCCTCTGAGCACAAATCGAAATACCAGCGACTTCAACGACGATCGCAAATCCGACATCCTGTTGCAGAATACCAGCGGCCAGATGGACATCTGGGAGATGAACGGGATCAAAATCATCGGCAGCGGCAGCCCCGGCAACCCCGGTAAGAACTGGCACGCGATCGGCACCGGCGATTTCAACGGCGACGGCAAGTCCGACATCCTGTTGCAGAACACCAATGGCGCAATCGCGATCTGGGAGATGAACGGGGCCAAAGCGATCGAGAGCGCCGTAATCGGCAACCCTGGAAAGACCTGGCACGCGATCGGTGCCGGCGATTTCAACGGCGACGGCAAGTCCGACATCCTGCTGCAGAACAGCAGCGGCGCCATCGCGATCTGGACGATGAACGGGACGAAAGCGACAGCAAGCACCGCCGTCAGCAATCCCGGACCGAGTTGGCACGCGATCGCTACTGGCGATTTCAACAGCGACGGAAAATCCGACGTTCTATTGCAGAACAACAGCGGCGCGGCCGAGATTTGGGAGATGAACGGGACCAAGGTGATCGCCAGCGGCAGCCCCGGCAATCCCGGCCCGAGCTGGCACGCCATCGGCGAATAATCCGGTGTGCGGGGCGGGTGCTCCCGCCTCGCATCACCGCAGCCACCTGCCTAGTTAACCGCTTGGCTTGAGCACCGGTGACCTGCACCAAGCGGTTGATGCCGGAGGGTGCGTCCGCTTTTATCAAGAAATTCTGCTAATGATTATTGTCCGATATTGCTCCAAAACCCTCGCCGTGCATGCCACGACTTATTCAACGAATCTCTGATTCAGGAATACTAGATCGCTAATGCTCTAGCCGGAAAAGGCGGCGATGCCGGTCTGGGCGCGGCCGAGGATCAGCGCGTGGATGTCGTGGGTGCCTTCGTAGGTGTTGACCGCTTCGAGGTTCATCACGTGGCGGATCACGTGATATTCATCGGAGATGCCGTTGCCGCCATGCATGTCGCGGGCGGCGCGAGCGATGTCGAGCGCCTTGCCGGCGTTGTTGCGCTTGAGCAGCGAGATCGTTTCGGGCGCGGCGTGCCCCTGATCTTTGAGCCGGCCGAGGCGCAGGCAGGCGTTGAGGCCGAGCGCGATCTCGGTCTGCATATCGACCAGCTTCTTCTGGATCAGCTGGTTGGCGGCGAGCGGCCGGCCAAACTGCCGGCGCCCGATCGTGTAGTCCCGCGCCGCGTGCCAGCAGAACTCGGCGGCACCCATCGCACCCCAGGCAATGCCGTAGCGGGCGTTGTTCAGGCACGAGAACGGGCCGCGCAGCCCCTGGACGCCGGGCAGCAAATTCTCTTCGGGGACCAACACGTCGTCCATGACGACTTCGCCGGTTGCCGAGGCGCGCAGGCTGAACTTGCCCTCGATCTGTGGCGCGCTGAGCCCCTTCATGCCCTTTTCCAGGATGAAGCCACGGATTACGCCATCCTCGGTCTTGGCCCAGACGACGAACACATCGGCGATCGGCGCGTTGGTGATCCACATCTTGGCGCCATTCAGCCGCCAGCCGCCGGGCGCTGCCGCGGCGCGCGTCGTCATGCCACCCGGATCGGACCCGTGATCGGGCTCGGTCAGGCCAAAGCAGCCGACCCATTCGCCGGTCGCCAGCTTGGGCAGGTATTTGCGGCGCTGCGCTTCGCTGCCGAACGCGTGGATCGGATGCATGACGAGGCTCGACTGCACGCTCATCGCCGAGCGATAGCCGCTGTCGACGCGCTCGACCTCGCGCGCGATCAACCCATAACAGACGTAATTGACCCCGGCGCAGCCGTAGCCGTCGATCGTCGAGCCGAGAAAGCCGAGCGCCCCCATCTCATTCATGATCTCGCGGTCGAAGCGCTCGCGCCGGTTGGCTTCGAGCACGCGAGGGAACAGCTTTTCCTGGCAATAGGCGCGGGCGCTGTCGCGCACCATCCGCTCGTCCTCGCCGAGCTCGTCCTCAACGAGGAGCGGGTCGGCCCAATCGAACCGGGCCTCGGAACTGGCATGCACGGACGCAGCTGGAAGCTTGGGCGCGGCTGGAAGCTCGGGCGCGGGGTTGCCTGACATCGGAGACCTCGGCTGCTGCGGCAATCTCTGCGCTGTTTATACCGCCCGTTGGAGCGCAGCGTCAGGCCTCCCTGTTGGCCCTGCCTGGAAAGACTCGGCTCACCTATTCCGCTTTGGCCGGGCCTGGCCCGCGGGCCTTCAGCCCACGGACTTGATCCGCGGGCATCCACGCCTTCAACCGCCGCAAAAGAGAACGTGGATGCGTGGGACACGTATGGATGGCCCCGGCTCGCAAGAAGAAGCTGCGGCGGGTGCGCGACGCCGCTTGCCGTCCTATGTCCGGCCCCGCCTTCGCGGGGGACGCACAGCGCTATCCAGCCATCTTCAATTTCTTCGCGCGCTCTGCGCAGGGTGACGGGGAAAACGGCGCCTGCTGACGGATTATGCCTCAGCCTTCCTCCTCAAGCGACAGCAGGGTAGCGTTGCCGCCGGCGGCGGTCGTGTCGGTCGCGACCGTGCGCTCGGTCGCGAAGCGATGGAGATAGCGCGGGCCTCCGGCCTTCGGCCCGGTGCCGGACAGCCGCTCGCCGCCGAAGGGCTGCACGCCCACGACGGCGCCGATCATGTTGCGGTTGACATAGAAGTTGCCGATCGGCAGCCGGCCGAGAATGTGCGCGACGTTCTCGTCGATCCGGCTGTGCACGCCGAAGGTCAGCCCGTAGCCGGTGGCGTCGACCTCGTCGAGCACTTGGTCGAGGCGGTCGGCTGGCCAGCGCACGACATGCAGGATCGGGCCGAACACCTCACGGTCGAGCCGCCGGGCGCTGTCGATCTCGAAGGCGCGCGGCGCGAAAAAGGTGCCGTGCTCGAGCCCAGCCGGCAGCGTGCACTGATGGAGCAGCCGGCCTTCGCGCGCCATCCGAGCCGAATGCTGCTCCAGGGCGGCGCGAGCGTCTTCGTCGATGACCGGGCCGATATCGGTCGCCAGCAACGCCGGGTCGCCGATCGCGAGCTCGGCCATCGCCCCCGCCAGCATCGCCGTCAGCCGGTCGGCGACATCGGCCTGCACGTAGAGGAGCCGCAGCGACGAGCAGCGCTGCCCGGCGCTATCGAAGGCAGAAATCAGCACGTCGGCGACCACCTGCTCGGCGAGCGCCGAGGAATCGACGATCATCGCGTTCTGCCCGCCGGTCTCGGCGATCAGCGGCACGATCGGGCCAGGCCTCTGCGCCAGCGCCAAGTTGATTTGCCGCGCGGTTTCGGTCGAGCCGGTGAATGCGACCCCGGCCACCCGCGGATCGGCGATCAATGGCGCGCCGACCGCCTCGCCGGTTCCCGGCAACAGGTGCAGCACATCACCAGGAATGCCCGCCTCGTGCAGCAGCCGGACCGCAGCGCCGGCGACCAAGGGTGTCTGCTCGGCCGGCTTGGCCACCACCGCGTTGCCGGCAGCGAGCGCCGCCGCGACCTGCCCGGTGAAGATCGCCAGCGGGAAGTTCCACGGCGAGATGCAGGCGAAGACACCGCGCCCGTGCAGCACCAGCCGGTTGCGCTCCCCGGTCGGGCCGGGCAGCCGCTGCGGTGCCGCGAAATCGGCGCGGGCGCGTGAGGCGTAATAGCGCAGGTAATCGACCGCCTCCCGCACCTCCGACACCGCCGCCGGTATCGTGCGGCCGCCCTCGCGGATGATGCGCGCGATCAGCGCGCCGCGGTGCTGCTCATAGAGCTCGGCTGCGTGTTCGAGCAATCCGGCGCGGGCCGCGGCCGGGGTGCGGTCCCATGCGGCGGCGCTGGCAGTGGCGCGGCCGAGCGCTTGGTCAACCTGTTTCTCTCCTGCGGCGACGACGGTGCCGACCAGGAGCCGGCGGTCGCTCGGGTCGAACGCCGCTTCGCTTTCGCCCGATTGCTCGGCCCCGCCGATGATCGGCGCCGCATGCCACGGCCGCAAGGTTGCCTCGAGCTCGTCGCGCAGGGCCGTCAGGGTTGGCGGATCGTTCAAATCGAGCCCGCGCGAATTCTTTCGCGCCGGTGCGTAGAGATCGGCCGGCAACGGAATGCGCGGGTGCGGCTTGACCTTCAGCCGGGCGAGGCGCGCCACCGGATCGGCGATGATCTCGTCGATCGGCTGCCGCTCGTCGATGATGCGGTTGACAAACGAGGTGTTGGCGCCGTTTTCGAGCAGCCGGCGCACCAGATAGGCCAGCAGATCCTCGTGGCTGCCGACCGGGGCGTAGACGCGGCACGGCCGGTCGAGCTTGTTTGGGCCGACAATCTCCGCGTAGAGCGCCTCGCCCATTCCGTGCAGGCGCTGAAACTCCCAATCGCGCTGCTCGCCGGCAAATTCGAGGATCGCGGCAACGGTATACGCGTTGTGCGTCGCGAATTGCGGATAGAACGCGGTTCCGTCATCCAAGAGACGCCGCGCGCAGGCGAGATAGGAGGCGTCGGTCGCGACTTTGCGGGTATAGACCGGGTAGCCGTCGAGCCCGCGCTCCTGGCTCCGCTTGATCTCGCTGTCCCAATAGGCGCCCTTGACGAGGCGCACCATCAGCCGCCGCCGGCCGCGCCGGGCGAGGTCGGCGAGCCAATCGATCAGCGGCAATGCTCGCTTTTGATAGGCCTGGACGGCGAGGCCGAGCCCATCCCACCCGCCGAGCTCGGGCGCGAGCGCCAACGCCTCGAACAGGTCGAGCGACAGGTCGAGACGATCGGCCTCCTCGGCGTCGACCGTCAAACCGATGCCCACCTCGCGCGCCTGCGCCGCCAATTCCAGCAGACGGGGCGCCAGTTCCGCGAGCACACGATCGCGCTGCGCCATCTCATAGCGCGGATGCAGCGCGGACAGCTTGACCGAGATGCCCGGCGCCTCGACCAGATCGCGGCCGGCGCCGGCTTCTCCGATCGCCGCGATCGCTTGCTGGTAGGCGGCGAAATAGCGCGTCGCATCCGCCGCGGTCACCGCCGCCTCGCCGAGCATGTCGTAGGAGTGGCGCCAGCCCTGCCGCTCGGCGGCCCGGGCGCGGTCGAGCGCCTCGGCGATGGTGCGCCCCATGACGAATTGCCGGGCGAGTATGCGCATCGCCGCGGTCATCGCCTGGCGCACCACCGGCTCGCTCGAGCGCGCGACAAAGCGGTGCCACGCGGCGCGCAGGTCGCGCACCTCGCGCTCGGAATGCAACAGCCGGCCGGTCAGCATCAACGCCCAGGTCGAGGCGTTGACAAAGGCCGAATCCGAATGCCCAAGATGCCGCGCCCAATCCGCCTCGCCGAGCTTGTCGCGGATCAACCGGTCGACGGTGTCCGCATCGGGGATGCGGAGCAGCGCCTCGGCGAGGCACAAAAGCGCCACACCCTCCTGCGAGGACAGCGCATATTCGTGCAAAAACGCATCGAGGCCGCCTTTGCCGAGCCTGTCGCGGCGGACCGCGCCGACAAGGCCGCGCGCCCGCTCGGCGATGCGGTTGCGCGCCTCGGCGGGAATTTCGGCGGCAGCGAGAATGCGCGCAACCGCTTGCGTCTCCTCGCTCCGGGTGCTGGCGCGGATCGCAGCGCGCAGCGGCGAGGCGGGCGGCAGCGGGCGGGCAAAGACGACGTCCATAACGGGCCTCCTCTCACCCGTCGCAGCTTGATCTGCGCCCCGGAAACATTTCGTTTCCCGGGGCGGCGTGCCGCTCAGCACAATGTGGTGCGCCGGCGCGTAGTCGAGCAGGCCCGCCGCCGAGGGATTGCAGCCGCCCGGTCAGCTCTCGAAGCGCAGGATCTCGACGCAGGGCGGCTGGGTCAGCACCTCGCTGAAGGCGTGCATCCAGTTGCCGGTTTCCTCGCTCGAGCCGACGCCGCGGTTGCGGAACTGGTCGAGCTGGTCGAGCCCCTTCAACTCGACCTCGAACTGCAGTGCCGCACCCTGGCCCTGGCCGCGCGTCAGCGGCACCAGAAGCCGCGCGTTGAGCCCGTTCGCGCGCGCGGCGTCGACTTCGCGCCGGATGAAATCGACCGCGCGTTGCCGGTTGATCGGCAGCACGTCATAGGAAAAGCGGGCGAGATACATCGCATAACTCCCGTTCAGACTGGGCGGGCGAACCGGCCGCCTCGTTTGTCAACACGAAAGACTGGCCCGGCGATGCACGCGCGTCGTCGTTTTCTCGTGATTTTCGGCTGGCGCCGCCAGCGCTCGACGGGCGCCGCGGCCCGGCGAGCCTTGCAGATTGGCCGGCAAAGCCGCATACACTGCCGGCCGCCGGCGAGCGGCCCGGGTGGGAAATATTACGGGGGAGCACGATGATAGCTGGGTTACGACGGTCCTCTTGCCTGTTGCTCGCGCTGGCGGCGCTGGCCTGTCCGATCGGCGCGCACGCCCAGACGAGCCCGCCGGAGGCGGCCGCGAGCGCCCCCCGCTTCCTGGTCTATTTCAATGAATTCAGCGCCTATCTCTCGCCGCGGGCAAAAAAGATCATCGCCGACGCCGCGCACCGTGCGAAGGAGGCCGGCGCCAAAGCCATCACCGTTCAAGCGCGGGCCAGCGCCACCGGCACGGTCCAGACCAACAAATACCTGGCGATGACCCGCGCTTCGATTGTCGCCGACCAGCTGGCGGCCGATGGCGTGGCGCCGGGGACGATCGAGCAGGAGCCGATCGGCCAGACCGGATCGACCGACCCCACGGTGTTCAACCGCCGCGTCGACATCGTCATCAAACGCTGAGCGCAGCGCCGCAACGCCTTCACGCGCGCCGCGCCACCTTCTGCTTGGCCGATGCCGGCGGCGGCGTGGGTGTAGGCGCAGCGGCGTCGGTTTCGGGTTTGGCGGCGCGGGCGATCTTGACCAATGCTTGAAGGAGCCGGGCGACGCCGAGCAGGCGCTCCTTCTCGTCCTCCCAGTTGCGCAGATAGACGATTTTCTGGTCTGGGCGGAGCTTCAGGGTGCCGGCATGGCGCTGGATCAGCTGGACGAGGGCCTCCGGGTTGGAAAAACGGTTGCCGCGCAGGGTGACGACGGCACCCTTGGGGCCGGCCTCGACGCGCTCAACCCCGGCCTCGCGGCACCAGCGCTTGATCGCGATGATCTGCAGCAGATTGTCGACCTCGGCCGGCAGCGGGCCGAAGCGGTCGATCAATTCCGCGGCAAAAGCGTCGATCTCGCGCCGGTCGCCGAGTGCCGCGACGCGCCGGTAGAGCCCGAGCCGCACGCCCAAATCGGCGACATAGGCCTCCGGGATCAGCACCGGCGTGCCAATTGTGATCTGCGGGCTCCATTCCTCCGCCGCCGGTGCGTCGCCGTCCTGGCTGCGGGCGGCGGCGACCGCCTCTTCGAGCATGCTCTGATAGAGCTCGATGCCGACCTCGCGGATATGGCCCGATTGCTCGTCACCCAAGAGGTTGCCGGCGCCGCGGATGTCGAGATCATGGCTCGCCAGCTGAAACCCGGCGCCGAGATTGTCGAGCGTCTGCATGACCTCGAGCCGGCGCTGCGCCGTCGGCGATAGCTGCTTCTTCTCGGGCAGGGTCAGATAGGCGTAGGCGCGCAGCTTGGCCCGGCCGATGCGGCCGCGCAGCTGATAAAGTTGCGCCAATCCGAACATGTCCGAGCGATGCACGATCAAAGTGTTGGCCGACGGGATGTCGAGGCCCGATTCGATGATGTTGGTCGACAGCAAGAGGTCGAAGGCGCGCTCGTCGAACGCGGTCATCACCGCTTCGAGCTCGGCAGCACCCATGCGGCCATGGGCCATCCCGAGCTTGATCTCCGGCACGATTTCGCGCAGCCGCTGGGCGACCTCGTCGAGATCGGCGATCCGCGGCACGACATAGAACACCTGGCCGCCGCGGTCGCGCTCACGCATGATCGCTTCGCGGATCGTCACCGGGTCGTAGGGCATGACAAAGGTGCGCACCGCCAGCCGGTCGATCGGCGGCGAGGCGATCAGGCTCATCTCGCGCACCCCCGACAGCGCCAATTGCAAGGTCCGCGGGATCGGCGTCGCAGTCAGGGTCAGCACATGCACGTCGGCCTTGAGCTGCTTCAGCTTTTCCTTTTGCGAGACGCCGAAATGCTGCTCCTCATCGATCACCAGCAGGCCGAGATGGGCAAAGCGCACATCCTTGGCCAACAGCGCGTGGGTGCCGATGACGATGTCGAGACGGCCGTCGGCCAGCTCCTCCTTGACGGCCCGCGCCTCTTTGGCCGGAACCAAGCGCGATAATTGCGCGATGCGCAGCGGCAGCCCGGCAAAGCGCTCGGTGAAATTGCGAAAATGCTGGCGAGCCAACAAAGTGGTCGGCACCACGACCGCGGCCTGGCCGCCGGACATCGCTGCGATAAAGGCGGCGCGCAACGCGATTTCGGTCTTGCCAAAGCCGACATCGCCGCAGATCAGCCGGTCCATCGGCTTGCCCGAGCCCATATCGGCGAGCGTGTCGGCGATCGCGTTCAGCTGATCCTCGGTCTCGGGATAGGGAAAGCGGGCGGCGAACTCCTCGTAGATGCCCTCGGGCGGGGTCAGGGCTTCGCCGGGGCGCAGCTGGCGCTCGGCGGCGACGCGGATCAATTCGCCGGCAATATCGCGGATCCGCTGTTTAACCCGCGCCTTGCGCGACTGCCAGGCGACCCCGCCTAGGCGGTCGAGCTGGGCCCCGGCGTCCTCGGAGCCAAAACGCGACAACACCTCGATGTTCTCGACCGGGACATAGAGCTTGTCGTCGCCGGCATAGAGGAGGCGCACGCAATCGTGCGGCGCGCCGCCGACGTCGATCGTCTCCAACGCCTCGTAGCGGCCGATGCCGTGGTCGGCATGGACCACGAGGTCGCCCGGCGTGAGGTTGGTCGCCTCGGCGATGAACTGGTCGAGGTTGCGCCGCCGCCGCGGGGTTCGGGCCAGCCGGTCGCCGAGGATGTCCTGCTCGCCGAGGATGACGAGCGTGTCGGTGGCGAACCCTTGCTCGAGCGGCAGCACCGCGAGCCCGACCGACGATCCCGGCAACGCCGCGAGCTCGTCGCCGTCGGCAACCCGGCGCAGATCGGCCACCCCGCGCTCGCGCAGCACGCCGGAAAGCCGCTCGGCCGAGCCTTCGCTGAAGGCGGCGATTACGGTCCCGCGCCCGGATTTGCGTTCGGCCTCGAGATAGTCGTGCACGGCCTCGAACAGCGCCACCTTCGGGTCGGCACGCTCGGCCGCGAAATTGCGCGCCGGGCGGGCACCGGCGTCGATCCGGTCGCGATCGGTTTCGGGTGCGGCAAACGGCGCCAGCTGGACGACCGGGCGGCCCTCCAGCGCCTTTCGCCACTCGGTCTCGCCGAGATAAAGCTCATCGGGCCGCACTGGCCGATAAACCGGCGAGCCGCCGCGCGCGGTGGTCGTCACATTGCGGCGCGCTCCGTAAAAATCGGCGATGGCGTCGAGCCGGTGACTGCGGACCTCGTCCACCTGATGGTCGAGCGACAGCCCGGCATCGGGCAGGTAGTCGAACAGCGTCTCCAGCCGCTTGTAATAGAGCGGCAGCCAATGCTCCATGCCGACATAGCGGCGCCCGGCGCTGACCGATTCGTAGAGCGGGTCGTCGGTCCCGGTGGCGCCGAACTCCTCGCGGTAGCGCTGGCGAAAGCGGTGAATGGCGTCGTCGTCGAGCAAGACCTCGCTGACCGGGCGCAGCACGGCTTCGTCTTCGGCGCCGGTCGAGCGCTGGGTCAGCGGGTCGAAGCTGCGCAGGCTCTCCAGCGCGTCGCCAAAAAAATCGAGCCGCAGCGGCTGGGCGGCGCCGGCCGGGTAGAGATCGACAATGCCGCCGCGCACCGCGAATTCGCCGGGCTCTCGCACCGTGTCGGTGCGGATGTAGCCGTTGTTCCGGAAAAAGCTCTGTAGCCGGTCCAGGCCAATGCGCCCGCCGGGCCGCAGGGTCAGCACCCGGCCGTCGAACAGCCGGCGCGGCGGCACCAGCTGGACCAGCGCGTTGACTGTGGTCAGCACCACGAGCGGCGGGCTGTCGTCACCGGAGGATCTCGCCCCCTCCCTTCCCTCTCCCACGCGAGGGGCAGGGTTAGGGTGGGGGACCGCCGCGACCCGCGAGGGGATGTTTGAGCGAGGGCCGGCCGAGGCCAGCCGGGTCAGGGTGTCGATGCGGCGGCTGACGATCTCGCCATTGGGCGACACCCGGTCGTAGGGCAGACAATCCCAGGCGGGGAAGGTCAGCGGCTTGATCCGCGGCTCGAAGAACGCGAGCGCCGCGGCAAACCGCGCCATGCGGCCATCGTCGCGGCAGACATGCAGCCATTGCCCCGCGGCGCCATCGGCAACAAGGCGCCCCACCAGCGCGGCGTCATAGCCTTCGGGCGCGCCGAACATGGTCACCCGCCGCGGCCGCTCGGCGAGCGCGCGGGCGAACTGGTCGAACGCGGTCATCGGGCCGCTGGCTCTTGCCCTCTCCACCCGTCAGCGGGGAGAGGTGGGAGAAGGGTGAGGCGGGCGCCGTCGCTGCGGCAGCGCCGCCATCTCACCCCGACTCTCTCGCCTGCAAGGGGCGGAGCGGGAGCAAGGGCTGGTCGGATCATATCCCTGGCGCGTTGTAGCTATAGGCGAGCAGCAGGCGCATCACGTCGTGATCGTGGGTAGGTGGCGGAGCGGCACGGCGGGCGACCCAATCGTAGAGGTCGGCGTCGGCGCATTCGAGCAATGCCTCGTAGCGGTCGAGCTGGGCGTGGTCGAAGCCGGAAAGATAGGCGTCGGCAAAGCGGCCGAGAATGAGATCGCTTTCGCGCGTCCCGCGGTGCCAGGAGCGGAACAGGAGGCGCTTGCGGCGGAGGTCGGACGGGGATGTCAATCGGGCGCTCTTGGCGGGGTGAGCACAGGGATATAGAGATCATCGATCCTGGTGTCAGCCCGAACTGCGCCCGCTCAAGCCCGATATGCGTCCGGCCAACCTCGACAGCCTGTTCGCGCCTCTGACGGCACTGCCCGGCATCGGGCCGCAGCTCGCCCGGCTGTTGGAACGCCTGGCCGGGCCCCTCGTGGTTGATCTGCTGTGGCATCTGCCCTCCGGCCTCGTCGATCGGCGCGCGGCCCCGCCGATCCGTGACTTGGCCCCCGAGCAGATCGCGACAGTGCAGGTGCGGGTCGAAGCGCATGAGCCCGGAACCGGGCGCCGGCCCTACCGGGTGTTTTGCGCCGACCAGACCGGCACCCTGACCCTCGTCTACTTCAACGTCAAAAGCGACTATTTGGCGCGCCTCTACCCGATCGGCGCCGAGCGCATCGTCAGCGGCCGGGTCGAGTTCTACGCCGGGGTGGCGCAAATGCCGCACCCTGATCTGGTGCTGCGCCCCGACGAGCTCGATCGCCTGAAGCCGATCGAGCCAGTCTATCCGCTGACCGCCGGCCTGTCCCCGAGGGTGGTGCAGCGGGCGGCGGCGGCGGCGCTCGACCGGCTCCCAGCGCTTCCCGAATGGATCGATTCCGCGCTGATCAAACGGCGCGGCTGGCCCGGCTGGGCCGAGGCGCTGCGCCACGCCCATTCCCCGGCCGGCGAAGCCGACCTGTCGCCTTCCGGCACGGCGCGCGAGCGCCTCGCCTATGACGAGCTCTTCGCCAGCCAGCTGG
Source organism: Allostellaceae bacterium (assembly GCA_036500965.1). Classification (GTDB taxonomy): domain Bacteria; phylum Pseudomonadota; class Alphaproteobacteria; order ATCC43930; family CGMCC-115725; genus AP-15. Next base: position 13,706 of record DASYBC010000161.1, read on the forward strand.
CCGTGGCATTGGTTCGCGCCCGCCGGCAGCGCCGCCCCGGGCGCGCGATCGTCGGCTCGGGCAGGCTCGCAGCATCCGTCGAGGCCGGGCTCGGTTTTGCGCTGACCGGGGCGCAGCGCTTGGCGATCGCCGAGATCAGCGCCGAGATGGCGCAGCCGCGGCGCATGATGCGCCTCCTGCAAGGCGATGTCGGCAGCGGCAAGACCGTGGTGGCGCTGATGGCGATGTTGAGCGCGGCCGAGAGCGGCGCGCAGGCGGCGCTGATGGCGCCGACCGAAATCCTGGCCCGCCAGCACCAGGCGACCCTGCGCCGGCTCGCCGGCCCGGCCCGGCTCGAGATCGGGCTGCTGACCGGACGCGAAAAGGGCCGGGCACGCGAGGCCGTGCTGGCCGGCCTCGCCTCCGGGCTGACTTCGATCGTGGTCGGCACGCACGCGCTATTGCAGCCCGACGTCGGCTTTCGCGACCTCGCCCTCGTGGTCATCGACGAGCAGCATCGCTTTGGCGTCGAGCAGCGCTTGGCGCTTGCCGAGAAAGGCCGCGAGGCCGACACCCTGCTGATGAGCGCGACGCCGATCCCGCGCACGTTGATGATGACCGCCTATGGCGACCTCGACGTTTCGCGCCTCAATGAAAAGCCGCCGGGCCGGCAGCCGATCGACACCCGCGCGGTGCCGCTCGAACGCCAAAGCGAGGTGGTGGCGGCGGTCGGCCGGGCGCTGGGGCAGGGCGCCAAGGCCTATTGGATTTGCCCGCTGGTCGACGAATCGGAGGAAACCGACCTCGCCGCGGCGCGCGAGCGCGCACAGGCGCTCGAACCGCTGATGCCGGGGCGCGTCGGCTTGGTTCACGGGCGGATGAAGACCGCCGACAAGGATCAAATCATGGCCGGTTTCGCCGGCGACGCGATCGATCTCTTGGTGGCGACGACGGTCGTCGAAGTGGGCGTCGATGTGCCGGCGGCGACGGTCATGGTCATCGAGCACGCCGAACGTTTTGGCCTCGCCCAATTGCACCAGCTGCGCGGCCGCATCGGCCGCGGCGACAAGCCCTCGACCTGCCTGTTGTTGTACCAGACGCCATTGGGCGAGGTGGCGCGGCAGCGGCTCTCCACCCTGCGCGAGACCGATGATGGCTTCCGTATCGCCGAAGAGGATCTACGCCTGCGCGGCGCCGGCGAGGTGCTGGGCACCCGGCAGAGTGGGCTGCCGACCCTGCGGCTCGCCGATCTTGCCGCCCATGCCGAGCTGATCGCGATTGCCCATGACGATGCCCGCCTGGTTCTCGACCGCGACCCCCGTCTCGAAAGCGCGCGCGGCCAGGCGATGCGCACGCTCCTCTACCTGTTCCGTCGCGATGAAGCCGTGCAATACCTGCGCGCCGGCTAAGTGTGCTGACGGCGCCGACACGTGGGGATGCGGAACCGGCATCGCGGCGCCGATGTTGGCCGTTGGGCATCCGTCGCTGGACACGATGCGACGAACGCCTCAGAGGAGACATCAGTCATGGACAAGGATCGGGTGGAAGGTGCGGCCAAGAAGGTCGGCGGCAGCATCAAGGAAGGCGCCGGAAAGGCGCTCGGCGACAAAAAGATGGAGTCGGAGGGCAAGGCGAAAAAGGCTGAGGGCGAGGTCCAGAACGCTATCGGCGGCGCGAAGGATGCGGTGCGAGAGAGCGTGAAGGGCGGTTGAGCCGATCCTCGGAATCGGCGACTTCGGAAGAGTCGCGGCGAGCCTCCCCGGGGCGCACCACCTGGGGAGGCTTTTAATCGTGGGATCGCATTGATTGGAGAGGCTTGGGTCGAGAGGTTTGGCCGCTCCGGGCGTATTGGCGGCAACGCACGGGCGCCCGCTGACATGCCCGTGTTGCACCAACCGCGCGCGGCCGGCTATTGTCGGTACGCGTTTTCGGATTGGAGAGCACGGTGACCAGGCAAGCTCGTCTTTGGACTGCGGTGGTAGCACTGCTCGGGGTTGCCGGCTGCGCCACTCCACAGCAGCAGGTCGGGCAGAAAGAAGATCTGCTCGCCGCCGCCGGCTTTCAGGTAAAGCCGGCCGATTCGCCGCACCGTATTGCGGCGATGCGGACCTTGCCGCCAAACCGGTTCGTCACCCGCATCCGCAACGGCAGCCTGGTCTATCTCTACGCCGACCCGCTCGACTGCAACTGCCTCTATCTGGGCAACCAGCAGAATTGGGACGCCTATAAGCAGGAGGTGTTTGCCCGGCAGATCGCCAACGAGAACCAGATGACGGCGATCATGAGCCAGGAATCCTGGGATTGGGGCCCTTGGGGCTTCCCCTGAGCTTGCTCGGGGCGCACGGCGCGGACCGGCCGCCGGTCAGCCGGCTTTTTTGAAACCCTTGGCGCGCATGCAGCTGTCGAACACCTCGTCGGCGTAGCTGGACGCTTGGTGGCGCAGCGACTGGTCGACGACGCTGGCCGTGCGCGCGCGCTGCCAGTTGCCGCCAAGAGTGGCGCTGATGTCCTGGTTGATCTCGCGCTCGTTGGCGAGGCCGGCGGTCGCCTGTGCGCGGCAGTCGCGCGCCTGACGTGCGGTCGCATCTGCGTCGACGCCCGTTTTGGTCCATCCACGCGTCGGCGCAAACATTGCGCATGCCGCCAGCAGCAGCAGGGCCGAGAGCGCGACGGCCACCCTCGACGGCGAGAGGGTGTGGCGATCGGAGCGCCGCCCATTCATTCAGGTTTGCCTCTCCGCAGATCGTAGCGATCTTGCCCCCGCGAGGGTTGCCCATAAAGGCGCTCGCTTAACGCTCAGTCAGCTTCAGCTCGATGCGGCGGTTGCGCGCGTAGGCTGCGGGGCTGTCGCCGGGGTCGATCGGATCGGTATCGGCGAAACCCGCCCCCGACAGCCGGTCGGCGGGAATGCCCTGAGCGATCGCATAGCGCACCACCGAGAGCGCGCGCGCCGTCGACAATTCCCAGTTCGACGGAAATTGCGGCGTGTCGATCGGGCGCTTGTCGGTGTAGCCGCTGACCTGCAGCACCCAATTGATGTCGGGCGGGATCTTGGCCGCGACCTCCTTCAGCGTGGCGATCACCGGGTCGAGCTCTTTTTTGGCGGCAGCGGTCAGATCGGCGCTGCCCGGCGCAAACAACACCTCGGATTGGAACACAAAGCGGTCGCCGACCACATGGATATCCGGCTGCTTGCCCAGAATCTCCCGCAGCCGGCCAAAGAATTCGGAACGATAGCGCGCCAGCTCCTCGACCTTGCTGGCGAGCGCCACGTTGAGCTTCTGGCCGAGATCGGCGATTTGGACTTTCTGAGTCTTGACCTTGGCCTGGGAAACGTCGAGCGCCGCGGCGATCGCCGACAGCTGTTGACGCAGCGCCGCGATCTGCTCGTTCAGCTGATCGACCTGGGCGAGCGCGCTCGCGCTGAGCTGCTTCTGAGTGTTCAGCTGGGTCGTCGTCCGATCGGCCCGCTGCGCTGCCTGGCTGGCCTTGGCGGTCAGCGCGGCGATCTGAGCGTTCAACCGGTCACGCTTGGCCTCGGCGGTTTTGAGCTGCGCCGTGAGCTTAGCCGCACCTTCGCGCAAATCGCTGTTGCTGCTTTTTTCCAACGACAACAGATCGGCGAGCTGATCGACCTGCTGCTGCAATTTGTGCAGCGCCTGGTTGCGCCCGGACAATGCCGCCGAGAGGTAGAACTGACCTGCGGTGAACACCAGCAGAATAAAGATGATCACCATCAGCAGCTGCGACAGCGCATCGACAAAGCCTGGCCAGATATCGATGCTCGAGCGCCGGAAATTTCTGCGGGCGAGAGGCATGATTCGGCAGCCGGTTCGGGCTCAGCGCCGGCCGTCTTCGGCCAAAGCGGCGATGGTGCGGGCGAGGATGCGGATTTCGCCGCGCAATTCCTGCACGCTTTGCGCCCGGCCTTGCGCCAGATCCTCGGTCAGCCGCGCGGTATAGGCCTCGATGTTGCGCAGATGCCCGCGCAGCGCATCGTCCTGGCCGACCGAATTGTCGGCGATGTCGGCGAGGCGAGCCAAGGCCGGCTTCAGCTCGAGCTGGTTCTCGGCGAGCCGCAGCATCAGCATTTGCCCGGCCTTCATCTGCTCGCCGAGGACGCCAAGCCGATCGGTCAGGCCGGTCAAGGTGGTGTTGGCGCCGATCCGGCTTTCCTCGCCGCGGGCGATGATCCGCTGCAGGTTTTCCAGGCTGTCGGCGGTCTGCTCGAGCAAGGCCTGGATATAGGCCGGGACCGAGGCGTCGCCGCTGTCGCCCAGGCCGCCGCCGGACAGCCTTGTATAGGTCGACAGCCACTCTTCGAGATCGTTGTAGAAGCGGTTTTGCGCCTGGCCGGCCTGCAGGTCGAGAAAGCCGAGCACGAGGCTGCCGGCGAGCCCGAACAGCGACGCGCTGAACGCCGTGCCCATCCCGGCCAGCGGCGATTCGAGCCCGGCCTTGAGGTTGGCGAAGGCTTGGGTCAGATCATTGCCGCCGAGGTTCAGCCCACCGATCACGCCACCAACCGAGCGCAGGGTTTCAAGGAGCCCGTAAAAGGTGCCGAGCAGCCCCAAAAACACCAGGACGCCGATCAGGTAGCGCGAGGTTTCACGCGACTCGCCGAGCCTGGAGCCGATGCCGTCGAGCAGGGTTTGCAGCGAGCTCGCCGATAAGCTGACCCGCCCGATCTGGCGGCTGCCAAGCATGCGCGCCATCGGCGCCAGCAGCCGCGGCACCGGGCGGCGGCCAACCATCGGCTCCTCGCCGCCGGCTTCGAGGCGGCGAAAGCTCTCGATCCACTCGATCTCGGGCGCCAGCAGCATCACCTGGCGGAAGATATAGACGATGCCGGCCAACAGGATGCCGAGGATGACCCCATTGACCGCGGGGTTGCCCATGAAGGCCTTGGCCAGCGACTGGCCCAGCGCCGCCGCCAGCGCCGCGACCAGGACCAGGAACACTGCCATGCGCACCAGGAACCGGCGCGAGCGGCTCATATCGGCCGTCCGAGCGAGGCGGCCCTTATGCGCCGGCTGATAGCCTGCGGCGCAGCCATCAGTGGAGAATATCCGGTCGGCGGCGACACTGCCGATTAAACACAACGCGCATGTCTGACCCTACCCCAACCCTATCTCCGCCAGATTAGCATGAAACGTCATGCTGTGCTGCTTTTCCGAGCATTTAAGCCGAAGCAAAGGTTCGTCGGCAGGCGCGCGCGGGGCCGTCGCCCATCCCTGTGATCTTGGTGCGAGGAGCAGAGCGGCGGGATTTCCTCGCCTTGCAATGGCCGCCTATCGCCCGAACGAAGCGGCTCGCTCGCCGGTGGCGCGCGCTGGCCGGGGGCGTGTCTGTGGCGCCCGGTTATCCGGACGCTCGGGCAGATCGCGTGGCCTCGCGAATCAGCGCGGCCAGTGCCAGATGCAGATGGTCGTTGGCGGCCAGGATGTCGCCACTTTGCATCATCGCATGTCCGCCGGAGAGGTCGCTGACATAGCCGCCCGCCTCGCGCACCAGCAGCAGCCCGGCGGCGATGTCCCACGGCTTGAGCCCGAACTCCCAGAACCCCTCATACCGGCCGGCGGCGACATAGGCGAGATCGAGCGCCGCGGCGCCGATGCGGCGCACCCCGCTGGTTGCGGCCATGACCGCGGCCAGGGTCGCCGGATAGACGAGGCGATCGCCGCGTTCGCCAAACGGCATGCCGGTGCCGATCAATGCCTCGCCGAGCCGCCGCCGCGCCGATACTCGCAAGCGGCGATCGTTGACATAGGCGCCGAGCCCTTTTTCGGCCGAGTACATCTCGTCGCGGGTTGGGTCATAGACCAGGCCGGCGACAATCTCGCCGTCGCGCTCGAGCGCGATCGAGATCGCGAAATGCGGGATGCCGTGCAGAAAATTCGTTGTGCCGTCGAGCGGATCGACGATCCAGCGATGGCGCGGGTCCGATCCCGCTTCGGCGCCGCCCTCCTCGAACAAGAGCGAATAGCCGGGCCGCGCGCGGGTCAGCTCGGCCCGCAAGGTGCGCTCGGCCTTGAGGTCGGCGGTCGAGACGAATTCGCCCGGGCCCTTGACCGACACCTGGAGCTGCTCGACCTCGCCGAAATCGCGCAACAGGCCGCGCGACGCCTTCAGCGCCGCATTCGCCATCACGTTCAGGACCGGCGAGCGCATGACCATGCCGATAACCCTCGAACCCGCCGCTCAGTCCTTCGCCCGCTCCATGTAGCTGCCATCGGCGGTGCTGACGACGATGCGGGTGCCGGCCTCGATATAGGGCGGGATCATCACCCGCCGGCCGTTCTCAAGCTTGCCGGGCTTGTACGAGGAGGATGCGGTCTGGCCGCGCACCACCGGATCGGCCTCGACCACCTCCATCACGACGCTCTGCGGCAGCTCGACCGAGAGCGGGGCGCCTTCGTGCAGCATCACCGTACACACCATGCCGTCGCGCAGAAAATCGGCGGACTCGCCGATCGTCTCGGTCGGGATCGAAATCTGCTCGAAGCTGTCATTGTCCATGAACGTGGCCTGACCGTTCTCGGCAAACAGGAACTGCATCTCTTTTTCATCGAGACGGACGCGCTCGACGGTTTCCTGGGTGCGGAAACGGTCGTTGAGCTTGATGCCGGTGCGCAGGTCGCGCATCTCGACCTGGGCGAAAGCGCCGCCCTTGCCCGGCTGGACCAGCTCGCGCTTCAGCACGATCCAGAGCTTGCTCTGGTATTCGAGGACATTGCCGGGCTTGATGTCGATAGCGTTGATCTTCATGAACGGAGGTCCCGATAGAGCGCGGTCGAGCGCGGCTGTTGCCGAGAAATTAGCACGGGGCGGGCTGACCACAAGGAGGAGGGGGCGGCGATGCCGGAATGGTGGCGGCCCGAGCGCTTCGTCGGGCGACGCGGGCGGCTTCAGCAGCGCGGCCGGATGCTTAGCGCGGTGCGCGAATTCTTCGCCGCGCGCGATTTTGTCGAGGTCGACACGCCGGCCTTGCAGGTGAGCCCCGGGCTCGAGCCGCACCTCCAGGCCTTTGCCACCGATTTCGCCGACCCGCGCAACGGCCGCACGGCGCGCCGCTATCTCCACACCTCGCCCGAATTCGCGATGAAAAAGCTGCTGGTCGCCGGGATGCCGCGGATCTGGCAGCTCGCCCATGTGTTTCGCAATGGCGAGCGCGGCGCGGCACACCATCCCGAATTCTCGATGCTCGAATGGTACCGGGCGGGCGCCTCGTGGCGCGAGCTGATCCCTGATTGCACCCGCTTGCTGCGCGCCTGCCAGGAAGCGGCCGGGGCGACGGCGTTGACCTGGCGCGGGAAAGCAGCCGACGCCCGGCTGCCATGGTGCCAGATCAGCGTCGCCGACGCGTTCCGCCAGCATTGCGGCATTGATCTGTTGGCGACCGCGCCCGATCCGCTGCGGCCCGATTTTGCGCTGTTGGCAGCGGCGGCGCGTGCGGCCGGGATCGCGCCGCATCCGGGCGACGATTGGGAAGCGCTCTATTTCCGGATCTTCCTCGAACGGATCGAGCCGCGTCTCGGCCTTGGCGCGCCGACCATCCTTTGCGAGTATCCGGCGTCGATGGCAGCGTTGGCGCGGTGCAATCCCGACGACCCGCGGGTGGCCGAGCGCTTCGAGCTCTATGTCTGCGGCCTCGAGCTCGCCAACGGCTTTGGCGAGCTGACCGATGTCGCCGAGCAGCGCGCCCGCTTTCTCGCCGACCAGCACAGAAAACAGGCGCTCTACGGCGAGACGTACCCGATCGACGAGGATTTCCTCGCCGCCCTCGAACACGGGATGCCGCCCGCGGCCGGGATCGCCCTCGGCTTTGACCGGCTGGTCATGCTGGCGACCGGCGCCGCGGACATTGAGGACGTGCTGTGGGCGCCGGTGCGCTGACCCGGTTCACGCGAGCCTCGACACGGCTGACATTTCGCGGGCTTCGAACGGCGGACAACGCCGACGGCAATCACAAAGACCGGCCGGACAACCGGCCCTGGAACAGGAGGCAAAGATGTGTCGATCGCGGAACGGGCCAAGCTCTGGCTCAGAGCGAGAACCGGTAGGGTACTTCGAGCAGGACTTTGGCCACCGGGGCGTTCTGTCCGGCGCCGATCCCGACGCTGAGGTTCACCCTGGTCGATTGCGTGATCTGGTAGCCGAGGCCGAAATTGAAGGTGCCGAACGAGTATGGCGACCCGGCGATCGCCTGATGGTTCTCGAACGCCGTAAACACATGCTCCTGCTGATAGCTGAAGGTCAGCGCGGCGCGGTCGTTGAGGGCAAAGCCGATGCCGAATGTGATCGCCGGGTTTTCGCCCGGCTGCAAATAGGCCGGGGTCGCCGGCCCGCCCGTAACGCTTTGGATGTGGACGGTGCGGCCGAGATTGTGGACATCCTGGATATTGGCGAACAACACGCCGGGTGCGGTCGGCACCAGCACCGTCAGGCTTGGCTCGGCTGCGTAAAACCCGGTCCCGGTCGCCAGCTTTTTCGGCTGCCCTTCCAGAAATTGGCCGTTGATGTCGTTGACGGTGACGATCGGGACGTCAAACGGGCTGATCCCGGTAGCGGTCTTGAACAAGAGATTGCCGACCAGGATCGGCCAGCCATTATCGCCGGAATTGAACTGGTAGCTGCTGCCGAACTGCATGTCGCCGATGCCCATGCCGGTGGCATTGACGTTGAGCAGCTGGGCGCTGGTTCCCTCCGGGATCAGGCTGATCGTGTTGCCGGTATTATAGACGTAGGGGATTTTGAGATTGATCTCCAGCCGGTCGGTAATGCCGTAGCGGGCGGTCAAGGCCGCGGTGGTGATGTTCTGCTCGACGCGGTTGGCAAAGATGTTGCCAAAGGTAATCCCGGGGATGATCTGGAAACCATTGACCCCAAGCTGGTTCTGCGACCAATAGTCGTATTCGATCGAGGGGTCGATGATGATCTGGCCTTTCGGGGTCAGGACGCCGCCCGAATTCGACAGGGCGGGTGCGGTCTCGACCACTTGCTTGGCCTGCTGCTGAGCCGCTGACGGGCCGGCGATCGGCGCCGATTCGCCATTTGCGGGCGCTGTCGGCGCGGCTGCTGCCCCGGCCTGGGGCGCTGCCGGCGCAGAGCCGGCCGGGGCGGAGGTCTGCGACGCCGGCGCCTGCGCGACTTCGAGGCCGGAACCTGAGGTTGCCGGCGCGGAAGCCGCCACATTGGACGGGAGCGGGCTGACGGTCTCAACGCCTGTCGCGCGCAACTCGCGCAGCTGGCGGTCGAGCAGCTGGTTCTTACGATCCAGGATCTGGCTCTTGCGGTCGAGCTCGATCACCTGCTGGTGAAGCTTGCCCTCTTGCTTTTTGAGGGCGGCGAGCTCCTTTTGCACCGTCGCCCGCAGCTGGTTGAGATCGTCGCTCGTCGCATCCGCCCGAGCGCCGCCCGGCAGCGTGACCAGGGCGGTTCCGCCAAGCAGCAGCGCCGGCATCGCGATCCGAAGCCGCACCGCTCTCGTCGCCACGCCTCGCCTGCCGGATCGGGATGGTTTGTCGGCACGCGGGCGAAGCTCGTTTGCAGCCCTGGTCCTGGCCGCGGCGGCGTGGGCGGCGGATCGAAATCGCCGGCGAGACTCGATCGACAACATTGGCGCCATATCTCACGCCGTCCGATACTGGGTCAGGCTCTTCAGCTGACGCTGACCGAGCTAGAGTAGCGTGTTTTCGCGGGATCGGCGAGGGTAATTCCACCAGTGCGCACCACCCACGCAAGATTTTGCGGGGCCGAGCGGCAGGTGCGCCGGCCACGCCGCCAATGATGGTAAATAGTTCTGCGCTCGTTCCGCTGCCCGAGCGCAGAGCTTCCGTGACGACGGCGCTCGCCGCGATCCCGAGCGGCGCCTCGCGGAGCCGATCTCCTCCCGCTGACGCGGTCAGCCCGGCCGATCGGCGCGGCGGCGTCAATGCAGCTGCGGCTGCACCTTTTCGCAGATCAGCTGCAGCGAGCGCATGACCCGTTCGTGCGGCACCAACCCGCCATAATTCAGCTCGCCGAGGATGCCGGCGAGGCCCAACTGCTGCTGTAGGGTCAGCAGACGGTCGGCAACGACCTCCGGCGTGCCGATGATGGCCCGGCCTTGCAGCACCTCGTCGTAGGTGAGCGTCTGCAGCCGCTGCGCCCCCTCGATGCGGCGCGCGCTGTCGAAAACCCCGGCGCTGTGGGCCGACTCTTGGAGCCGCGCGCCCAACCAGCGGTAGGTGTTCATCAGGCTCTCTTCCGGGTCCCGGCGCGCCTGCTCCATCGTGTCGCCGACATAGACCGGTGCCCGCAGATATACCTCGCCGGTGCCGGGGTGACCAGCTGCCTTCCAAGCTTCACGATAGATCTCGAGACTGGGCAGCACCTCGTCGATCGTGCCGCGGCGCGCGCCGACAAAGATCGCATAACCTTGCCGGCCGGCCGAAATGAAGGTGTCTTCCCGATTGGCGGCGATCCGGATCGGTGGGTGCGGCCGGTGGTAGGGCTTTGGCACGATGCTTACGTTTTCGTAATTGTAGTATTTGCCGGCGAAGGAGAATTTTTCCTCGGTCCAGGCGCGTTTGACGACCTCGAGCACTTCGGCGAAGCGTTCCGGGCTCTCGCCATAGGAAATGCCGTAGGCTTCGTAGGCGCGCGGAAAGCCGCTGCGGCCAACGCCAAACAGCAGCCGTCCGCGGCTGATGTGATCGACGGTCGCCGCGTCTTCGGCAAGCCGCAGCGGCTGGCACAATGGCAACACCTGGACACCGGTGCCGATTTTGATGTTGCGGGTGCGGGCGGCAATCGCGCTGGCGATGGTCATCGGCACCGCACACACAGAGCGGTCGGGCGCCATGTGGATTTCCGGCAGCCAGATCGCATCGAGGCCCCAGCGCTCGGCGGCGTCGACCTGCTCGAACGCGGTGGTGAACGCCTCGGCCTCGCTCTGCCCCGGGCGCCGTTGAAACTCGTGGAACACGCCGAACTCGAATGCCATATTACCTGCTCCTCTCAAATCGTCACTGGCCGGTCGTCACTGGCCGGCGAGCGCCAGCGCGGCGGGCTGGTCGGCGAAGATCGGCATGATCTCGCGGGCAAAGCGGCGGATGTTCTCGCGCGAGCCGCCGAAATTGATGATTACATATTCAACCCCGCCGGCGCGCAATGCTTCGAGCTTGCGGATGATCTCGTCGGGGCTGCCGTAGAGCGCGCTCTCGGCGCTTACACGACGCGCCTCCTTTTCGTCGTCGAGGATGTAGCGGGTGCGGGTTTCGCCGTCGCGCCGGCGCGCCAGCGCATTGACCCGCATGTGGCCTTGATAGCGGCGTTCGATCGCGGCTTCCTTGTCGGCCGCGTCCTTGGCGAAATGGACGGCGCGGGCGACCGCGACCTCCAGCGGATCAAAATGGCGGCCACGCGCCTCGACCTCCTGCTTGAACTGCGCCACTTGCTCGACGATCTCGCTGGCGAGCGAATGCTGGCCCAGCAGCATGTTGTAGCCGCGCTCGGCGACTTGGCGGACCGAATTCGGGCTGCCGGCGCCCATCCAGAATGGCGGGTGCGGCCTTTGCGCGGTCGGCGGCTCGACCACGATGTTGTCGAATTGCCAATACTTGCCTTGGTGCGAGAACGGGGTTTCGCAGACAAAGGCTTTGGTCATGACCTCGAGCGACTCCTCGAAGCGCTCGTCGGCTTCCTCCATCGGTGTGCAAAAACCGGCGAACTCGTTCCAGCGATAGCCCTTGCCGACGCCAAAATCGAGCCTCCCGCCCGACAGCAGATCGAGTGTCGCCGCCTGCTCGGCCAACAACACCGGATTGTGCCACGGCAAGACCAGCACCGCTGTCCCCAGCCGCAGATGCCGGGTGCGAGCGCCGAGCCAGGTGAGCAGATTGAGGCTCGCCGAGACCTGGCCAAAGCCGGTGAAATGATGCTCGACCAGAAAGGTGCTGTAATAGCCGAGCGCCTCGGCTTCGACATTGTTGTCGATGAAGTCGCGAAAGCCTTGGCTGCTGTCGGTGTCGGGGCCGGCCCGTCGCGCCTGGGCGCTGCCGAACAAACCAAATTTCATTATCTTCTTCTCCTGAGGCTCTTAGTCCCCCACTCGCCGTGCTTGCGGGGAAGGGGCCGGGGTGAGGGGCGCTCGCGGCATCGCAGCACCTCGTCGGGCCAAACCCTTGGCCCTCAATGCAGCCGCGGCATGACCTTTTCGCACAACAGCTGCAACGAGCGGGTCATCGGCTCGGGCGGGATCAGCGCGCCGAAATTCAATTCGGCGAGGATGCCGTCGAGCCCCAGTTCCTCGTGCAATTGCAAGAGGCGGTCGGCGACCCGCTCGGGGCTGCCGATGATCACCTTGTCGCGCTGCACCTCCTCGTAGGAGATCGTGCGAATCGTCGCAGCCTCGGCGGCGCGCCTCCGGTTCGGCGCGTTTTCGAGCCGCGTGCTCAAGGTCCGATAGCCGCCCATGATGCTCTCCTCGGCCTCATCGAACGCTTTGCGGTCGGTATCGGCAATGTGCAAGGTCAGCCGCAGATAAACCTCGCCCTCGCCGGGATGGCCGGCCTCTTTATAGGCTCGGCGATAGGCGGCGAGATCGGGCGCCAGACCCGACAGCGAGCCGCTGCGCACCGCGACAAAGATCGGGTAACCCGCCTCGCCCAGCGACGGAAACGTCTCCTCGCTGGCGGCGGCGACGCGGATCGGCGGCAGCGGCTTTTGATATGGCTGCGGCACCGCGCTCGCGTTATCGAACCGCCAGTATTTGCCGTCGTAGGAAAAACGCTCCTGGGTCCAGGCCCGTTTGACGATTTCGAGGGTTTCGAGAAACCGCTCGCGGCTTTCCGAATACGGGACGCCATAGGCCATGTAGCTGCGCGGGTTGCCGCTGCGCCCGACGCCGAAGATCAGCCGGCCGTTCGAAATCTGGTCGACGGTCGCGGTCTCCTCGGCCAACCGCAATGGGTGGCACAACGGCAAGACCTGCACCCCGGTGCCGATCTTGATGCGCTTGGTGCGGGCGGCAATCGCGCTGGCCACGGTCATTGGCGCGCTCATGACCGAGCGGCGCGCCTGCTGATGGATTTCAGCGAGCCAGATCGCATCGAGCCCCCAACGATCGGCCGCCTCGATCTGATCCAGCGCCTCCGCAAACGCCGCTGCCTGGGTCTGGTCGGGCCGGCAGTGGAATTCATGGTAGACGCCGACTTCCATGGGGCTCTCTCCTTGGCTCTATAAGCGAGGCTAGAGACCATCCGTCTATCAAGCAAATACCGATTTCCGATCATGCTCATGCCGCCGCAGCATGACGGCTCCCTTTTTTGAAAAGCCGGGGCTGCCCGGTTGGACAAAGTGCTTGCGTCGGGCGCCGGCCCCGGCTAGCGTGCCCACCATGGTTGAAGTCAGCGCATTGCATAGCGCTCATCTCGTTGCGCGATTTTGGTACCGCCGGTACATGATGGCGGCCTAGGATCGCGTACGCGCGTTTTCCCAAAGCCGCCCGCACTCGAGGCGGCTTTCGCGTTTCTGGGCATCGATGAGCCGAATGTCGCCGATGGTGGGGCGGCCTCCAACCCCGGAGGTAAGACATGACCACAAGCCGCCCCGAAACCGCGAGATCGACACCTGGAGGGAACATTGAGATGAGCGAGAAATGGTCGCCCGACAGCTGGCGCGGCCTGCCGATACGGCAGGTTCCTGGTTACGCCGATGAACGAGCGCTCGCTCGTGTCGAAGACACCTTGCACAATTTCCCGCCATTGGTTTTTGCCGGCGAGGCGCGGCGGCTGAAGGAACGGCTCGCCGCGGTCGCCGGCGGCAAGGCCTTTCTGCTGCAGGGCGGTGACTGCGCCGAGAGCTTCGCCGAATTCCATCCCAACAACATCCGTGACATGTTCAAGGTGCTGCTGCAGATGGCGGTGGTGCTGACCTTTGGCGCCGGCCTGCCGGTGGTCAAGCTCGGCCGGCTCGCCGGCCAGTTCGCCAAGCCGCGTTCGTCGGATACCGAGACGCGCAACGGGATGACGTTGCCGTCCTACCGCGGCGACATCATCAACAGCCTCGACTTCGACGAAAAGGCGCGCGAGCCCGATCCGCAGCGTATGATCCAGGCCTACAGCCAATCGGCCGCGACCCTCAATCTGTTGCGCGCCTTCGCCCAGGGCGGGTACGCCGATCTGCACCGGGTGCATGCCTGGAACCAGGATTTCGTCGGCGACTCGCCGCAGGGCGAGCGCTATCGCGCGCTTGCCGACCGGCTGACCGAAACGCTCGACTTCATGGCGGCGTGCGGGCTCGATTCGGAAACCACGCCGCAGATCCGCGAAACCGAGCTGTACACCTCGCACGAAGGGCTGTTCCTCAGCTACGAAGAAGCGCTGACCCGGGTCGATTCGACGACCGGCGAGTGGTACGACTGCTCGGCCCATCTGGTCTGGATCGGCGACCGCACCCGCCAACTCGACGGTGCCCATGTCGAATTCATGCGCGGGATCAAAAACCCGATCGGCATGAAATGCGGACCGACGCTCGAAACCGACGATCTGCTGCGCCTGATCGACCGGCTCAACCCCGATAACGAGCCGGGACGGTTGACGCTCATCACGCGTATGGGCTCCGACAAGGTCGAAGAGAAGCTGCCGCCTTTGCTCCGTGCACTCAAACGCGAGGGGCGCGCAGTGGTCTGGTGCATCGATCCGATGCACGGAAATCGGATAACGCTGAGCAACGGTTACAACACACGCCCATTCGGCCGCATTCTTGCCGAGGTCCAGGCCGCCTTTGCAATTCACCAAGCCGAGGGCACCCATGCCGGCGGGATTCATTGTGAGCTGACCGGGCAGGATGTCACCGAATGCACCGGCGGAGCACAGGCGATCCGCGAGGCGGACTTGGCCAACCGTTACCTGACGCACTGCGATCCACGGCTAAACGCCACCCAGGCGATCGAGCTTGCTTTTGAGATCGCTGATGCGCTGAAGCGCGCACGCCACGGCAACGGCTTTCACGACAGGCCGCTCCTCGCCGCCGTTTCTTAGAGCCACGCTATTGCGAGCAGCCCACGGGTCGGCGCGATGCGCCGCCCGAGGACAGGCCCCGCGACGAAGCGATCTCGACCCGGCGCACAACGCCCGTCGGGATTGCCTCGCTCCGCTCGCAATGACAGCATCCATGGTATGGACGACCTTGCGGCGCAGACCGACAGCTATTTTCTGAAGACGAAGGCGATCGTCGGCCGGTTTGGCGATCGCCGCGCGACCTATGCGGTGTTTCTGCGCCGCCCGGTGATCAGCACGCCGCGCTTGGCGCTCGAGCTGCTGGAAGGCGCCGCAGCCGGGCGCGGCACCTCGTTCAACATCGAGCTGAACTGCCCGGAGGGTGCGCTGGTCGGCGCCGGCGAGCCGATCTTTTACGTGACCGGGCCGCTCTATCACCTGGTCGATCTCGAAACCGTGCTGCTGCAGCGGCTGGGGCCGGCCTGCGTCGCCGCCTACAATGCCTATGCGATGTGCGCCGATTTGCCGAAGGTCGCGTTTCTGGCGATGGACGCGCGGCACTGCGCTGGGGCCGAGATGGCGGGGATGATGGCTTATGCCGCCGCGGTCGGCTCGGCCGCGGCGCAGCGTGAAGTTGGTGCGATCGGGTTTGTCGGCTGCGCCGCGGACGCGACCGCCCGGTTTTTCGGCCAGGGCCAGGGCGCCGGCACGATGCCGCACGCATTGATCGGCTATGCCGGCTCGACGGTGCGGGCGGCCGAGATGTTTCGCGAGGTGTTCCCCGACGAGCCCTTGACCGTGCTGATCGACTATTTCGGGCAGGAGATCACCGACGCTGTCGCGGTCGGCCGCGGCTTTCCCGACCTCGCCGCCTCGGGCCGGCTCGCGGTCCGCATCGACACGCCCGGCGGCCGCTACTGCGAGGGGCTCGACCCGGCCCGCTCCTACGAGGTGATCGAGCGGCACGCGCCGCGATCGATCCGCGGCTACCGCACCGAAGAAGAGCTGCGCTATCTCGTCGGCACCGGGGTCTCGGCGGCGGCGATCTGGCAATTGCGCCAGAGCTTGGACGAGGCCGGGCTCGCGGGCGTCAAAATCGTCGCGAGCTCCGGGTTTGGCCCAGCCAAGTGTCGGATGATGGCCGCCGCCAACGCGCCGATCGACGTGATCGGCACCGGCTCCTACCTGCCCGAGCTATGGAGCGAGACCTACGCCACCGCCGACATCATCGCCTATGACGGCACGCCGATGGTCAAGGCCGGCCGTGAATTTCTGCTGCGAAAGCACACCGACGACTAAGCAAGGCCCGGCGGGTAACGGCACGATTTTGTGAAGTGACAATCTGCCGCAGCTGGGCTAGGCTCCTTGTACCACCCGCGGCCGGGTCGGCGAGGCGAGCAAAACAAACGCCGCTTCACGAGAACAGGAGCAACACGTCGATCCGGCGGGATCTTGTGCGGCTTTCAAAACTTGCGAGGCGTCGATAGCCTGAAGCCCAGTGCGCTAGAGATTAGCCGCAGTCAAGGGCGACACGTCAACCTCGTCCGTTTTGCCTGCCGCACGCTCCCTGGTTCGACCAATTCGGGAGTTTGCAATGGCAGAGATCCGCCCGGCCGCCCAGCCGGTAAACATGGCCAGCTATGCGCTCGGTCGCAAGCTCGACAGCATCCCATTTGGCGGTTACCACATAAGTATCATCGCTGTCCTTGCCCTCGTCGGGTTTGTCGAGGGCTACGATCTGGTCATGACTGGCTCGCTCTTGGTGCTGGCCAAGACGCCGCTGCACCTGACCGGCTCGGATATTCGCTGGCTCGCGGTCGGCCCGACCTTTATGCTGTGTGTCGGCGGCTTTGCGTCCTCAGCCGTTTCCGATCACTGGAGCCGCAAGACGATCATGCTGATCGGCGTGGTCGCGACAACCTTTTTTACTTTGCTGATCCCGTTGGTGCAAGATGCTCAGCAGCTGATCATGCTGCGCCTGCTGACCGGTTTCGGGGCCGGTTTCGCAGTCTCGGCGGCGTTTCCGATTGCCGCGGAATTGATGCCGGCGCAGCACCGGCGCACCTACGGGGCGGTCTACGAGATGGCGCTGGCGACCTCGTTTACCGTGGTGCCGTTTATTGCCTTTCTGCTCACTGGCAACGCCCATCCGTTCCGGCTTCTGGCGCTGCCGGGCGGGCTGGCGATCCTCGTGGTGCCGGCGCTGGTCTACTTCGTGATCCCGGAAAGCCCGCGTTGGCACTTGCGCCGGGGCCACCCGCAGGCCGCGGCCGAAATCGTCAACCACCTAATTCGACGGTCGGGCGATCGCGTGCCGCCGCTGACGGTCGAGGCGCTCGGTGGGGTCGAGGCCACCCGAAAGGAACAGCTTCCGCCCTATTGGGCCTTGTTCGCCCGCGGCCAACGGCGCTGGACGACCGTCGGCATCCTAAGCGGGGTATGCGCCGGGACCGCCTATTTCCTGATATCGGTCCTGTTGCCAAAGGCGCTCGTCGATCAGGGCGCGGCCGTCAGCCTGAGCTTTGGGCTGACCTCGCTTGTCTATTTCGCGAGCATCCCGGGAAAGGCCTTCACCGGCTTCCTGATGGAGATCATCGGGCGGCGCTGGACGATCTTCTACGCGCTCGCCGGCTCGCTGCCGGGGCTCGCGTTGATGCTGGTCGCGCATCGGGCCGGGCCATACGCGACCCCCGTCATGGTCGCCGGCGCGCTGATCACCGGATTTACCGTGCTCTCGGCGTTCACTGCTTGCCGCGTCTATTTGTCCGAGCAGTTTCCGACGGCTCTTCGCGGACGCGGGCAGCCCTTTGGCGAGTCGACTGGGCGGCTGTTCGCCGGCGTGCTGGCGCCGTTCCTGATGGAACCGCATACGGCTTCGCCGACGATTTTCTTCGGCACGATCCTAATCGTCGTCTCGATCGGCGCGTTCATCCCGCTGCTGTTCGGCAAGGAGACCGTGGGCCAGCTCGAAACGGTCAGCGAAGCGGTTCCGGCGCTGGCCTGAAGTCGGTCGATCAACAGAACATTGAAGCGCTGGCGGCGCTCGTCTTAGGCCGCGGCACGAACCCCCGGGCTCGACCAGTTTGGAAGGTCAGCATGGCAGAAATCCGTTCCATCGCGCGCTCGACATCGGCTGCCGGCTACCTGCTCGGGCGCAAGCTCGATAGCATTCCGTTCAGCCCCTATCACCTGATGATCATCGGGGTCCTGGGCCTCGTCGGCTTTATCGACGGCTATGATCTGGTGATGACCGGCTCCTTGCTGGTGCTGGCCAAACGGCCGCTGCACCTGACCCCCGGCGACATCCGCTTTCTCGCCGTGGCCTCGACCCTGATGATCTGCGTCGGCGGCTTTATCGCCTCGTCGATCTCGGATCATTTCAGCCGCAAGACCATCATGCTGATCGGGGTCGCTGCGATCACCTTTTTCACACTGTTGATCCCGCTGGTGCAAAACGCCGAGCAGCTGATTGGCCTGCGGCTGTTGACCGGCCTCGGCGGCGGCTTTGCGGTCTCGGCGCCGTTCCCGATCGCCGCCGAGCTGATGCCGGCGCAGCATCGGCGCACCTTCGGCGCCGTCTACGAGATGTCGCTGGCCGCCTCGTTCACGGTGCTGCCGTTCGTCGGCTTTCTGTTCGCCCGCAATCCCGATGCCTTCCGGCTGATGGCGCTGCCCGGTGGGCTCGCTTTCTTTGTCGTGCCGGCGCTGATTTATTTCCTGATCCCGGAAAGCCCGCGCTGGTATCTGCGCCGGGGCCGGACCGTAGCGGCGCTAAACACCGTCAACCAGATCATTCGCCGGGCCCGCGACCGGGTGCCGGAGCTCGCCGCCGTAGCGCTCGGCGATAATGTCCAGGATGCGCCCGAGAAGCTGCCGCCCTATCGAGCGTTGTTCGGTCGCGGCCAACTGCGCTGGACGGCCATCGGCATTTCCAGCTACGTCTTCTGCGGAAGCGCGTTTTTTCTGATCTCAGTGCTGCTGCCAAAAGCACTGGTCGATCAGGGTGGTGCCGTATCGTTGAGCTTTGGCGTCAGCTCGCTGGTGTTCGCCGCCAGCATCCCGGGAAAAGGGTTCACCGGCTTTCTGATGGAGATCATCGGGCGGCGCTGGACGATCTTCTATGCGATGTTCGGGGCGCTTCCCGGGCTTCTGCTGATGATGATGGCGCATCGCGCCGGTCAGTACGCGACGATTGTCATGATCACCGGCGCGTTGATGACCGGCTTCACGGCGCTGTCCACCGCGACCGCCTTCCGGGTCTACCTCGCCGAGCAGTTCCCGACCGCGCTGCGCGGGCGCGGGCACATCTTTGGTGAATCGGTCGGCCGTATCTTTTCCGGGGTGACCGCGCCGTTCCTGATGGAGCCGCACACCGGTTCGCCGGCGATCTTCTTCGGCACGATCCTGGTCATGGTCACGATCGGCGCGTTCATCCCGCTGCTGTTCGGCCGCGAGACCGTGGGCCAGCTCGAAGCCGTGACCGAGAGCACGCCGGCATTGGCGTGAGCCTGCCCCGGCGCGCGATCACCTGGGCGCGGTCTTGCCGATGACAACCCTCCGCGACTGGGCTAGCCTCGCGACAATGGCCTCGATGAGGTCAGTTGGGCGAGCAAAACAACCGCCGCCCGTTATGGAACGAAAGCAACAGGTCGAACCGGCGGCATCTGGACGGCTTGCTGAGCCAGCGAGGAGCTATAGAGGCGCAGCCAAGTACATCGGTACCCGCGTCTAACAGAACGGCGTTTGGTCTAGCCTCGCTGGTTTTGCGCTCTGCATGGTCCCCGGTTCGCCAGTCTGGGAGGTCGCCATGGCAGAAATCCGCCCGATCGGTTCGGCGTCGGTGCCGGCCGAGCGTGTTCTCGGCGGCAAGCTCGACAGCATCCCGTTCAGCCCCTATCACGTGGTCGTCATTCTGGTCTTGGGGCTGGTCGGGTTTATCGAGGGCTATGACCTGGCGGTCACCGGCTCGCTGATCGTGCTGGCCAAGAAGCCCCTGCACCTGACCTCCACCGATATCCAATGGTTGGTGGCCGGGCCGAGCCTGTTCGCGTGCTTTGGCGGGTTTGTCTCGGCCTATGTGTCCGATCATCTCTCGCGCAAGGCGATCTTGCAGATCGGGGTGATCTCGGTCACCGGTCTTACCTTGCTGACCCCGCTCGTGCAAACCGCCGAGCAATTGATCGCGCTGCGCATCCTGATCGGCATCGGCGGCGGGTTTTCGGTCACCGCACCATTCCCGATCGCCGCCGAGCTGATGCCGGCGCGGCACCGGCGCACCTTTGCCGCGATCTACGAAATGGCGCTGGCGAGCTCGTTCACGGTGCTGCCGTTTGTGGCTCTCTTTCTCGCCAACAACCCGAACGGGTTCCGCTGGATCGCGGTCCCGGGCGGCCTGGCCGTGTTCGTGATCCCGGCCATTCTGTATTTCCTGTTGCCGGAGAGCCCGCGCTGGCACCTGCGCAAGGGCCGGATCGAGCGTGCGGTCGACGCTGTCAACCGCTACATCGCCCGCTGCGGCAACCGCACGCCGCCATTGACGGTCGCCGCCCTGGGAACCGATTTTACCCTCGCCCGCGCCGAGCTGCCGCCGTTCTTGGCGCTGTTCCGGCCCGGTCAGCTGCGCTGGACCGTGATCGGCGCCTGGACCTTCGGCTGCGCCGTCCTCGGCTATTTCCTGATCTCCGTATTGTTGCCGAAAGCGCTCGTCGACCAGGGCGCTGCGGTGGCGACGAGCTTTGGCATCTCGAGCCTCGCTTTCATGGCGACGATCCCCGGCAAGGCGTTCACCGCCTATCTGATGGAGATCATCGGGCGGCGCTGGACCATCCTCTACGCGCTGCTCGGCTCGATCCCCGGCCTGTTCCTGATGATCACCGCGCACCTGGCCGGCCCGCATGCCTCGGTCGTGATGAGCGTCGGCGCGCTATGGACCGGCTTTACGATGCTCGCCTCGTTCCCGGCGACGCGGATGTATCTGTCGGAGCAGTTCCCGACGGCGCTGCGCGGGCGCGGGCACACTTTCGGCGAGGCGTTCGCGCGGCTGTTCGCCGGCGTCTTGGCGCCGTTTTTGATGGTGCCGCACACCGCCTCGCCGACGATCTTTTTCGGCACGATCATCGTCGCGGTCGTCGCCGGCGCGTTTGCCCCGCTGCTGTTCGGCAAGGAGACGGTCGGCCAGATCGAGCTCGTCGCCGCCGAAACCGGGCCCGAGGCGGTCGCCGAGCTCGCCTGAGGCGAGGGCCGCAGGCGCTTCCGACCGGCTTAGGTCAGCTCTGCTCGCGGGTTTCCTTGAAGCGCAGGGCCGGCCATTCCTCGATTGTGGTGCGCAGGTCCCAGGCGTTGCGGGCGAGGAAGACCGGGACGCCGTCGTGGTCTTCGGCGCAAGCCGATGGGTTCTTGAGGCGGAACCGTTCGAGTTGGGCCGGGTCGTCGGCATCTAGCCAGCGCGCCGCCTGATAGGGCGCGCCGTCGAGCCGGGTCTTGAGCCCGTATTCGGCCTCGAGCCGTGCGGTCAGCACGTCGAGTTGCAGCGCGCCGACGACGCCGACGATCCAGTCGCCGCCGGTCAGCGGCTTGAACACGCGGGTCACTCCCTCCTCGGCCAGCTGCTCGAGCGCATGGCGCAGATGCTTCGACTTCATCGGGTCGTCGAGCCGCACCCGGCGCAGGATTTCTGGGGCGAAGCTCGGGATGCCGGCGACGCGGATCTCGGCGCCCTCGGTCAAGGTGTCGCCGATCCGCAGGCTGCCGTGGTTGGGGATGCCGATGATGTCGCCGGGCCACGCCTCCTCGGCGAGGTTGCGCTCGCGCGCCAGGAAAAACACCGGCGCCTGCACCGACATGACCCGCCCGGTGCGGATGTTCTTCAGCTTCATGCCGCGCTGAAAGCGGCCCGAGGCGAGGCGCACAAACGCGACCCGGTCGCGATGCTGCGGGTCGACATTGGCCTGCACCTTGAAGACAAAGCCGGAAACCTGCGGTTCCTGCGGCAGGATCGGCCGCGGCCCGTCTGTGCCCAAGGCCGGCTGCGGGCGTGGCGAGGGCGCCAGGTCGGCGACGCCTTGCAGCAATTCGCGCACCCCGAAATTGTTGAGCGCGCTGCCGAAAAACACCGGGGTCAGGTGCCCGGCGCGAAATGCCTCGGGGTCGAATGGCGGGCACAGGCCGCGCGCCATCTCGACCTCCTCGCGAAGCCGTTCGAGCGCCGCCTTGGGGAGCCGCCGGTTGAGCTCGGGATCGTCAAGACCGCTGCACCGGACCGTCTCGACCACCTGGTCGCGGCTGCCGCGCTCGAACAGCAGCAGCGCATCGGCGAACAGATCGTAGGTGCCGAGAAAATCGCGGCCCATGCCGATCGGCCAGCTTGCCGGCGTCGTGTCGAGCGCCAGGCTCTGCTCGATCTCGTCGAGCAGGTCAAATGGGTCGCGGCTCTCGCGATCGAGCTTGTTGATAAAGGTGAGGATCGGCACGTCGCGCAACCGGCAGACTTCGAACAATTTGCGGGTCTGCTCCTCGATGCCGCGGGCGGCGTCGAGCACCATGACGGCGCTGTCGACCGCGGTCAGGGTGCGATAGGTGTCCTCGCTGAAATCCTGGTGGCCGGGCGTGTCGAGCAGGTTGAAGATCCGCCCGTCATGCTCGAAGGTCATCACCGCCGAGGAGACCGAGATGCCGCGCTCGCGCTCGATCGCCATCCAATCCGAGCGCGCCCGCCGCCGGTCGCCGCGTGCTTTGACCTCGCCCGCCAGCTGGATCGCCCCGCCGAACAGCAGCAGCTTCTCGGTCAAGGTGGTCTTGCCCGCATCGGGATGCGAGATGATCGCAAAGGTGCGCCGCCGCTCAATTTCCGCGCCGAGATTATTCATAATTCCGCTTTAAGCCGTTGCCGCGACGAATGCCGCCGGTGCGTAAGCCAATCCCGCGGCGCCACCACGCCGGATATATAGTCGCCCGTGAAGAACGATTGAGCGGCAAAATTTAGGGGTGTTGGGAGCAAATCGGCGGTGGAAGAGCACCTGGAAGGGGGGCGCGCAACAGCCGCCAGAGCCAGCGCAGCAGCAGCGCGAAGTTGTGCCGGCGGCAGCCGGCACGGCATTGGCGCGGTCGCCGTCGCGCCCCTTGAGATGGTTGCGGCCCATACGGTGCGCGGCCTTGAGATGCCCGATAACCGGCTCAGGCGATGGGCCTTTCCGGCATCTCGAAAAGCCAAGCTCTGCAAGAGCCTGCCCCGGCGCAGGAGCGTGTGAAGAAATTGAAGATAGGATGGAGCGGTGCGGTGCGTCCCCCGCCTTCGCGAGGGCAGGCCCTTCGAGACAGCCGCTTCGCGGCTTCCTTGTATCTCTGTTTCATCGCGGCGCCGGAGTAAAGTCGGTGCTGCGGTCGCGGATGGGAGCCCTTGGCCTCCTGGGG
>DASYBC010000162.1:0-28376 GCA_036500965.1 Allostellaceae bacterium
GTGGTTCTCGCAACTCCACCGTAACGCACACCTTCCCGGTGACCACCCGTCGCTCACGCGCGCGCCGGGCTCCATGTAATCGGGCATTCCACCCGACGCGCGCTCACCCCCGATTTTCCACCACGAGCGCGGACGCTAACCCGCGCGGCGCGTGTCTGAACCCCAGTCAAATTAGTTGGGCACACTTGAGAAAGGATGAACTCCGCAGTGAGAATGAGCAGCCGCCCCGTTTTATTTTTACCGGAGCTTAGGATGCCGAGATTAGGCTCGCGCCCAAGACATGGCAGCGATCCTCCCCAAATCCGGAGCCCCGGAAGCGAGCCGGTGGTGGGCGTATCGTCTGGCCAGCCCGGCCGCGGCACTGCTGCTGTTTGCCGTGCTGGCGGTGC
This sequence comes from Allostellaceae bacterium, assembly GCA_036500965.1. Lineage (GTDB taxonomy): Bacteria > Pseudomonadota > Alphaproteobacteria > ATCC43930 > CGMCC-115725 > AP-15. Next base: position 390 of record DASYBC010000162.1, read on the forward strand.
TGTGGCGGTGGGGCCCGCATGCGCCTTATTTCGGCATCCTCAGACTGTTCGGTTTCGAGCCGTTTCATTTTCCGTTTCTTGACATCCACGCCGTGCTCGCCGCCGCGCAATGCCAGCGGCTGGGGATCGATGTCTACCTCTCGAACCCGTGCGATGTGCTCGGCCGGGTGCATGTGTATTCCCCGTTGTGGCTCGCGATCACGCCCGGCTTTCTTGGCACGGCATCGACCACGCCCGTTGGCCTCGGCGTCGACCTGACGGTCATCCTGTCGTTCGTCTATGTGATGCGCCCGGTCGGTTGCGGCGACGCCGCGATCCTGGCCCTCGCCGCGCTGTCGCCGATGACGGTTTATGCGCTCGAACGCGCCAATTGCGATCTGATCGTCTTCCTGCTGGTGGTAGGCGGCTGCGCTCTCGGCCGCGCCCCGCGCCCCTGGCGGCTCGGCGGCTATGCGCTCTACCTGTTCGCTGGGCTGCTCAAATACTATCCGCTCGTGCTGCTGGTGATGATGGCGCGCGAGCGGCGACGCGACGCGTGGATCGGGGCGGCGCTCGCAGCCCTGATCGTGCTCGGCCTCGCCGGCATCGATCATGCCGAGCTGCGCAAGGCGCTGGCGAACATTCCCGCGCTCTCGTACTTCGCCGACTCGTTCTCGGCGCGAAACCTGCCGTTTGGCCTTGCCGACAGCGTCTTCGGCCCGCGCCTGCGCAGCCTAGCCAGCGTCTTGCTGCTGGCCGTCCTTGCGGCCCTGGGCGCCGCCCGCACCCGGCGCACCTTGCACCTGCTCGATGCCGCGGCGCTCGATCCCGATCTGCTCGAAGGGCAATTGCTGCTGGTCGGCGCGCTGCTGGTCACCGCCTGCTTTTTCGCCGGGCAGAACGTCGACTACCGGGGCATTTATTTCGTGCTGATCATGCCCGGTCTGGTCGGCCTGCGCCGGGTCTCCGACGACCGGGCCGTCCGAGGGTTTCTGGCGCAGATGATCGCCGTGGTGCTGTTCGTCGCCTGGGCCATGCCGCTGCGCGACGCGGTTCACCGGAGCGCCGGAGCGATTTCCGGCGGCGCGACAGGTCTACGCATCGACCTGCTGTTCTGGCTCGGCCGCGAGCTGGCGTGGTGGTGGCTGATCGCCGGCCTCGTCGCGATCATCCTCGGCTACGCCTCGCAAACGCCGACCTGGCCGGGTCGCCGGGCAAGAGGCGTCGGCCCAGGTGCCCGTGACCCGCGGCCGTTACGGCATGCGAACATCAAATCTGCAATCAGGCCTGCAGCAGGGCGGCCATGACGCGCTCGCGATTCAGCGGCAAGTCACGAATTCGGGTTCCCAGCGCGTGGGCGACGGCGTTGCCGATCGCCGCCACGGTCGGGCCGCCTGCGGCTTCGCCGATGCCGAGCGGCGGACGGTCGGCGGACGGCTCGACCAGCTCGGCGGTCACCTCGGGCACCTCGCTGAAGCGCAGCACCGGGTAGCTCTCCCAGTCGCGCGAGCTGATGCCGGCGCCATCGAGGCGAACGCCCTCTTTGAGCGCCCAGCTCGCCGCCTGAATGATGCCGCCTTCGAGCTGGTTCAGCGCGCCATCGGGGTTGATGACGAGCCCGGCATCGGCGGCACACCACACGCGGGTCAAGCGGATTTGCTGATCGATTTCAACCTCAGCGACGATCGCCGCATAGGCGGCAAGGTTCTTATACCGGGCAAAGCCGATGCCCCGCCCGCGTCCGGTGCCCGGCTGACGGCCTGGTCCCCAGCCGGCCAGGCGAGCCGCGTGCTCGACGACCGCCCGCGCCCGCGGGTCCGACAGGATCGACAGCCGATAGGCCACCGGGTCTGCGCCAGCCTGCTCGGCAAGCTCATCGATAAACGATTCGATCGCGAAGACGTTGAGGGTAGCGCCGAGCCCACGCAGCGACGAGGTCCGCACCGGGGTCTCGGCGATCAGGTGATGGACGATGCGCTTCTCGGCGACGTCGTAGAGCGGCTCGCCGTTACGGGTGCCGGCGCCGGGCGGGCCGGATGATTCGGCCGCTGGCGGTGGCGGCGGCGGGTCGGGCAAGGCTTCGGCAGCCAGCAGGTTACCGCCGCTGCCCGGCCGGCTAGTATGCCGGCCGCTCCAGATCTCGCTGGTCCAGTCGGTCGGGTGCCGAGCGTCGTCGAGCGCGGCACGCACCGTCACCACCATTGCCGGGCTGACCGGCTCGAAGCCGAATTCCTCCTCGCGCCGCCAGCGGACCCGGACCGGCTGGCCCGGCCGGCGCATCGCGACCGCCGCCGCATCGGCCGCCGCGTCGTCGGCGCCGTTGTGGCCATAGCAGCCCGGGCCTTGCACATGCTTGACCGAAATTGCCGCGGGATCGAGCTTCAGCATGCGGGCAAGCGCCGCACGCAGCGGGTAGACACCCTGCGAGTGCGTCCACACCGAAAGCCGCCCGTCGCGGTAAAGGGCCACGCCGCAGGACGGTGCCACCGAGGCATGGGCGACGTGCATCCGCGTATAGGTCGCTTGATGCCGGTGCGCCGCCGGGGTCGGCTCGGAAGCCGGAGCGGCGCCGACAATGCGGTCGATCGACGGCTGCTGCAGCAGCCAGCGCGCCTCCTCCTGGGCCGGGTTGATTGCATCGATCCGATCCCAGGCGACATGATTGGGCGCGGCCGCGGCGACCGCTTCGACAGTGGTTTCGTCGGCGCCGAGAATGGCGAGAAAATTGCCGTCGCGGACCAGCTCGATCGGACCTTTCGCCGCCCGGCGGATCGCCGCCTCGTCGACCGAATTGATTACCGCCCCGCGCCTGGGCTGGCGCACGACCCGGGCATGCATCATGCCATCGAGCGCCATGTCGTGGACGAAGACCGGCTCGCCGAAAACTTTGGCAGCGAGGTCGATGCGCGGCGCGTTACGCCCGACGACGCGGTAATCGTGCGGGTGCTTCGTCGACGGCCGGCCGGTGGCATGCCGTGCGAGGTCGACGGACGCCGCCAGGGACCAGTAATCATGGCCGGTCGGCTCGCCGCGGTAGAGGATCTGGCCGTCGCGCACCGACAGCTCGGCCCGGCAATAGCCGAAGCTGGCGGCGGCATGGTCGAGAAAGCGGGCGCGCACCTCGGCGCAGGCGAGGCGCAATGCGACCCCGCCGAATTGGATCGACTGGCTGCCCGAGGTGTAGCCCTCGTTCGGGGTCAGATCGGTGTCGCCGGAGCAAAGCGCGACATGTTCCGGGCTAACCTCGAGCTCTTCCGCCGCGATCTGCCGCATCGCCGTCAGCACGCCCTGGCCGATCTCGACCTTGCCGGTCGCGACCGCGACCTGGCCGCGCGCAGAGAAGCGCACCCACTGCTCGAGGCGGGGATTGTCGGCCAGCGCCGGCGGCAGCGGCGGTGCAGCGCCAAGGCTCATCGCGGGGCTCCTTCCCGCATCCGCGTTGCGGCCCGCTCGACCGCGCGCAGGATGCGATTATGACTGCCGCAACGGCAGATGTTGTCGTCGAGGGCCTCGGCGATCTCGGCCCGCGATGGCGACGGGTTATGGTCGAGCAACGCCTTTGCCGAGATCAGGATGCCGGCGAGGCAATAGCCGCATTGGCCGGCCTGCTCGTCGAGAAAGGCGGTTTGGAGTGGGTGCGGTCGGTCGGGCGTGCCCAGCCCCTCGATCGTGACGATGTCCGTGCCGGCGAGCGTCGACAGCGGTTTCCCGCACGATTTCTGCGGATGGCCATCGACCAAGACCATGCAGCAGCCGCATTGCTCGAGCCCGCAGCCGAATTTGGTTCCGGTCAGGCCGAGATGGTTGCGCAGAATGTCGAGCAGCGGCGTATCGCCATCCGCGGCGATCTCGATACTGGTCCCGTTCACGCTCAAACGCGTCGATTGCATCGGTGCCCCCGTCGCCAGATCCCGGCACGATAGCAGATCGTGCGCTGGAGCGCCGCCTTTCGCCGGCTGCGGCTCACCGCCGCCGATCGCGACGGCCGATCCTGAAACCGGCCAGAAACCCGATCAGCAGCGCCAGGCCGAGCGGCACCGGGTCGATAAAGGGGATAAACCGCGTGCCGGCCTCGGTGATCTCGAGCGCCCCCACCGGGCGGACGCTGATCCCGGCACCGCCCCCGCCCCGGCCGGACCCGGGCTTCGCGCTCTCGCCCATTCCGCCGCCCGCGCCAAAGCCATAGCGCAGGCGGGCGATCGGCAGCACGGTGCGTCCGGCGAACGCGACCGGATCGCCATACACCTGGCGCACGCTGGCGCCGGTCTGCAACCGGTCGCCCAGCGAACGCAGGGTCTTCGCCACCTTGATCGTCACCCGCTGCGTTCCACCTGTCCGAAGCCGCTGACCGGGCGCCCGGTCGCGGCGGCGAGCTTGCATCTCAGCCTCGCCGGAAGAGAGGCAGCTCAGCGCCGGCCGTCGTGCATGATCGCACTGTAGAGCACTTCGACCGCGACGCTGTCATGGTTCGGATGGCGGCGATCGGCCAGCGATCGGCGCGGTTGCATGCGGCCCGGCGCGTGGAGCGGCCGGCCACCCAGGGTCGCGGCCGACAGCACGCGGACGCGATAGAGCGCGACGGTCTCGGGGAACTTGTCGATCGGCCGTCCGCTGTCGATCCAGGCATCCATCCGGCCGGGGCCCCAATTGTAGGCCGCGACCGCGTCGGCCCAATTGGCGTAACGCTGATAAAGCCGGTCGAGATAGGCGCGGCCGAGCACCCGGTTTTCGCTCGCGTCGAACCGATCGCCAGGGCCGACATCCGCGGCGGCAGCGGCCGAGACCTGCATCGGCCCCTGCGGCCCGTCGCGGTCGGGACGCCACATTCTCGTGTCTTCGCCATAGCTCGACTCGGCACCATCGACGGCGAGCGCCACCCGCTCAAGAGCGCCGGCTTCGCCCGCGACCCGCGATCCGGCAAGCGCGGCAATGTTGCCGGCCAAGGCAAGCGCTAGAGCGAGGGCCGCAAGCCTCCCCAGCCGCCCGCACCCGGCCGGAGACACGCGATGCGCCCAGGTTGGGCCGACGCCGCGAGCGGCGTCCGACCGACACAGCGCGGGTGTGCGGGCTACTCCCAATAGGCGGCAATGATCGTGTTGTCGGCGCCGAGCATCAGGTTAAGCCGGTTCGGATTGTGGGTGATCCCCCTGATCCCGCGATTGACCGGGATCCAGCGCAGGATTTTCGGAAGATCTTCCTGGCGCACAACCCCGCTCGTCCCGGGCGCGGACTGCCCGCGTTCGACGAATTTTTTGCCGACGCAGTTTTTGCAGTCGCTGACGGTGATCTTGACCGTCTTGCTGCCCGGGATTTGGTCGACCTCGATCGCGTTCTCCGAGGCGCGCACGCGCACACCCTTGAATGCATGGCCGGCTTCGAGGGGAAAGACCGCGCCGATCGGCACAAATCCGGTGGCCTCTTCGGTCTGCAGCGGCATTGTCGCGATGAACTGCAGATCGAGGATCCCATCGATCGGCTTGCCGACAAAGGTCGGCACCAGCTCGGGCGCGCTCCACCCTTGCGCGCCGGTCAGGCCGGTCACCCGCACGATGTCGAGCTCCGGATTGGTTTGGGTGCGCAGGATCTCGACGCTGGTGACGTAGAGCACCGGCAGCTCGGTCGTCGGCTCGATCTCGGTCGGGGCGGCGAGGCTTGGCGCCTGGTCCGGAGCAGCCGCTTCGTCGTAGCCCTGCGCCGGCCCGCTGGCATTGGCAGCGGGCGCGCCGCCAGAGGTTCCTTGGCCGCCTGGGGCTCCCTGGGCGATGGCGATGGTGGTCAAGCTGGCCTGCATCGCGGCGCCGATTGCAAGCACGCCCAACCAGCGCAATGTTTTGTTCATCCTGTCCTCCGAATCGACGGGTTTATCCGCTTATGACGGGGCGCTCGGCCAGCCGGCCATCCGGCCCTGGCCCGCTCGGGATTCCGGGCGCCTCAAACCCGTCGGGCGCCACCCGTTCGAGGGCGTCGAGCACCAGATCGGTCGCCCGCATCCTGGTCAGCCGGCAATAGGTGGTCTCGGTGCTGGTAAAGCTGCCGTTCTCGGCGAGCTTGTTGACCGGCTCGCCGCCGCCGCACACCGAAAAATACTCGCAACGCTCGCGGCACATGGCGACGCCGGCGTCGATATCGGCACGCATGCGGGCGAGAGTCGAGCCGTGCTGCAGATCGACCAGCGCATCGCGATTGATGTTGCCCAGCACAAAATCGTCATAGGCTGGGTTCTTCAAGCCGAGCAGCTCGGGCGAGAAGGTCGATATGTTGCCGGCCCAATCCATGCTGGTGATCGCAAAAGGCTCGACCAGCTGGTTGCGGAACTCAGCTTCCTTCGGCCGGATGATCTGCTGCAGTGCCTGCTCGATCTCGCGCAAAAACACGATCTTGCCTGGCGCCGCAGCCGATAGTCGCCAAAATTCGCTCAGAAACCGGTAATAGGCGGCTTCGACGGCACCATCGGCGAAGGAGCGCGAGACGTGGTCGCCCTCGGATTCCTCGACATTGAAGCAGATCCGCTCGATCCCCTCTTCGACGTAAAAATCGAACATCTCCCCGGGCGCGGCAAGGCTTGCCGACGACAGCACCGAGATCACATGGAATGGAATGCCGTGCCGGCGCAACAGCCGGATGCCGGCGATGGTGCGGTCGAAGGTGCCGCGGCCCGAGCGCGTCACCCGGTTGCGATCATGCAGGTGCTTCGGCCCGTCAATGCTGACCCCGAGATTGACCCGCTCCTCGGCAAAGAACGCGCACCAGGCATCGTCGATCAAGGTGCCGTTGGTCTGGAACGAATGAACGACCGTCACGTCGTGCGGCCGCAGCCGCTCGACCATCGCAAACGCATCCCGGTAAAACGCGATCGGCAGCACCATCGGCTCGCCGGCGTGCCACACCACCGACAACCCGCCCTCTACCCACCCCGATGCGAACACCTGGGAAAACAGGTTGTGCAGGGTCTGCGAGGCGACGACCGCCTTTGAGCTGCGCTCCGGCAAATAGCAATATCGGCAGTCGATGTTGCAGAACGGGGTCGGCTGGACGACCAGCAGGTCGATCGTCGGCACGGTGGCGCTCGCCGCCCCGTCGCGCGCGATCACCCGTTCACCAATTGCGCCACCAATTGTTCCAATTATGCCAGTTGTGCCAGTTGTTCCAATTCGGCCAGCCCCAGCCGCCCCACGGCCGGTAGCCCCAACCGCCGTTGCGCCACCAGTTGCCCCAGGCGAGGCGAAGGTCGCGCTCGCCGTATTTCGCTGCCTGCTCCCCCGCCACGGTTGAGACCGCGTCGCGAATGGCCGCCAACCGCTCAGAAACCCGCATTTGGTCCGAGACCCGGGGCTGCGCCGCCGGCGGACCCTGGCTGGCTGTGCCCGGCGTTGTCGTCCCCAGCAGCAGCGATACGCCGAACGCACCTGCCGGCACGATCCTCGACAAAATTTTCAGATAGTTCTGCCGCATCGACATCAGAGCCACCTCATCATCGACGGTGTCGGACGACCTCAGTCAGGCTCGGCTTCAACGTTAGATACAAAGCGGGCCTTCAATTCATACGCGCATCTATACCAAGGAGTTCAGCCCAAGTCAACGCAGCGGGGAGACCGCGAATCGCTCAATAGTTGCGCCAGTAATTGTGCCACCCATTGTGCCAGCCGCCATTGCGCCACGCGGCCCCGCCGTTGCGCCAAGCCCCGCCGCCGCGCCAAGCGCCGCCGCCGTGCCAGACCGCGCCGCCGCCACCGCCATTGCGCCAGGCTGCCCAGGCGAGCTGCTTCCCAGTCGCCGCATCGGTCGCCTTGGCCCCCGGCCCGACAGTATCGGAAACGGCTTCTCGAATAGCCGCGAGACGCGCCGAGACCGGCACCGCTTCGGCGGTCCGAGCCGACGCAGCGGCCGGGCCCCCGTCGGCGGCAACCGGCGCCGACGACCCGAGCAGCAAGGCGACGCCCGCCGCCCCGATCGGAACCACGCTCGACAGAATTTGCAAATACTTTTGCCGCAGCGACATCAAACTCATCCCCTCATCGACTTCCAGCCATAGAATCCATGCGACGCGGAGGCCGGTCCGCGCCTTGATAGCCATCAGATTTCTGCCAACCCCCGGCACGACGCGCGTCCACCCCCGATCGACACGCCCCGGTCCGGTGACCCCTCGGTAACAGAAAAGGCCATCCCGGTCAAACGCGCTGTCGCCAGTTATGCTGAGAGCTTACGCTGCCGCGCGCATCCAGGGCGGCGACAGCTGGGCAATTCTTGCGAACACTGGGCAGTCCGGCGCATGTGCCCCTGGAAGATAGCCGAGGCTCATTAAAAATTCATTGACGATCTGCCCGCCGGTGAAGCGGAAGGTCTTGCGGAACAGCGGCGTCCACGCTTCGGCCGAGCGCGGGTGATGAGCGTCAAGCCAGCCGGCGAAGGACCCGTGCGTCTCGCGCAGTGCGCGAATGCGGCGCGCATTGTCGATCGCCGCCTCGATCTTGAGCCGGTTGCGCACGATCCCCGGATCGGCCAGCAAGCGGTCGAACTCGGCCGGGCCAAAGGCAGCGACCCGGTCCACCTCGAATTCGGCAAAGGCGGCGCGAAACGCCGCGCGCTTTTTGAGAATGGTCAACCACGACAGGCCGGCCTGGTTGATCTCCAGCAGCAGCCTCTCGAACAGCACACGCTCATCAGTCGCCGGAAAGCCGTATTCGGCGTCGTGGTAGCCGCCGTGCACCGGGTGACCTGGCGCTATCCGGCAATAGGCGGCGCTCACCTTGCCGCCCGTGCAGGCAGGCACGATTTGGTGCAGCGCACGCGCACCCAGCGGCGAGTCATGCCTCTTCGAGCTCGATCAGGGTGCCGCAGAAATCTTTCGGATGCAGGAACAGCACCGGCTTGCCATGCGCGCCGGGCCGCGGCTCGCCGTCGCCCAGCAGCCGCGCGCCCTGCGCCCGCAACCGGTCGCGCGCGGCGGCGATGTCGTCGACCTCGTAGCACAAATGGTGCATGCCGCCCGAGGGGCTGCGCTCGAGAAAGCCGCGCAACGGCGACGCGGCGCCGAGCGGCTCGAGCAATTCGATGCGGGTGTTCGGAAGCTCGACAAAGACCACGGTGACGCCGTGAGCAGGCAATGCCTGCGGCTCGGAGACCCGGGCGCCCAGCATCTGCCGATAGGTGGCGCTGGCCGCCGACAGATCCGGCACGACGATTGCCACATGATCGAGGCGGCCGATCATCGCCGGCAACCGGAAATAGCTGGCCCTTCACCCAATCCAAAGGGTCGCCCCTCACCCCGACCCCCTCCCCGCAAGCGGGGCGAGGGAAAATATGTGCGAACGATCGGCATCAAATCCGCACCACCTGGATTTCGATCAGCGGACGCTTGCCGAAGCGTTCGTTGACGACACGGCGCAACGCCCGCCGCGCCGCCTCGCCGATCACGCCGTCGTCGTGGCGCGCCGCCTGCGGCAATTCGTCGAGCGCGCGTTCGACCGCGGTTCGCAGGAATGGCAGGGCGGCCTCGGCCGCCTCCGCCTCGACCACCCCGATCACCACAATCGCCGGCGCGGCGGCAAACCGGCCCAAGCGATCGAGAACCAGGGTGGCGACGGCGCTGCCGTTGAACCCGGCGCGGCGGCGGTCCTTCAGCGCGGCGCCGCCGAGCGGCAGCAGGCTCTTGCCGTCGCTCGCCAACCGCCCGACCGGCACCTCATCGACAATGGCGGCGGCGCCGGACCCGAGCCGGACCATGTCGCCGTTCTCGATGATCAGCGGCTGCGGCACCTGGCATTCGCCGGCAAGATTGGCGTGAGCGATCAGGTGACGCGCCTCGCCGTGCACCGGGATCGCGATTCTGGGTCGGATCATCTGGTACATGCGGATCAGCTCGTCGCGCGCCGGATGGCCCGAGACGTGGACGAAATGGTCCTCCTCGGTGACGATCTCGACCCCGAGCCGGGCCAGCGCGTTCTGCAGCCGGCCGATCGATTTCTCGTTGCCGGGGATGATCCGCGACGAGAAGATCACGACATCGCCCGGTTCGAGCTCGACGCTCGGATGGTCGTCACGCGCGATGCGGGCCAGCGCCGAGCGCGGCTCACCCTGGCTGCCGGTGCAGATCATCAGGATCTTGTCGCGGGGCACGTAGCCCGCCTCGTCCTCGTTCAGAAACGGCGGCACACCGGCGAGATAGCCATTCTCGCGCGCCGCCTTGTCGATCCGCCACAACGAGCGCCCGACCAGAGCGACCACCCGGCCATGCGCGGCGGCGGCATGCGCGATGGTTTCGAGGCGGGCGACGTTGGACGCGAAGCAGGCAACCGCGACGCGCGCGTCGAAGCGGCCGACCAAATCGGTGAGCGAGCGGCGCAGATCAGCCTCGGACCCCGAGCGGCCGGGCCGCAGCGCGTTGGTCGAATCGCCGATCATCGCCAGCACGCCCGCGTCGCCGAGCCGGGTCAGCGCGGCCTCGTCGGCGGGCTCGCCGATCAGCGGATCGGGGTCGAGCTTCCAATCCCCGGTGTGCAGCACCGCCCCTGCCGCGGTGCGCAGCACCACCGCGTTGGGCTCGGGGATCGAATGGGTCAAGGTGATCAGCTCGAGCTCGAACGGCCCGATCGTGAACCGGCCCGACATCGGCACGACATTGATCTGGACCTTGTCGGCGAGCCCGACCTCGACGAGCTTCGCGCGCAGCAGCGAGGCGGTGAACGGGGTCGCCCAGACCGGGCAGCGAAGCTGCGGCCACAGATAAGGGATTGCGCCGATATGGTCTTCATGGGCATGGGTCGCGACAATGCCCAACAGACGGTCGCGGCGCTCGGCGATGAACGTCGGGTCGGGCATGACCACCTCAAGCCCCGGCTGCGAATCATCGCCGAAAGTGACGCCGCAATCGACGATCAGCCAGTCTCCGGCACAGCCGTAGAGGCCCAGATTCATGCCGATCTCGTTGGCGCCGCCGAGCGCCACGAAATAGAGCGCGTCGGGATCGTCGGCCCCCGGTCGCAGATCGGGCCGGGCAGCGGGTCGCGCGCGCAGCCCGCTCATCGGTCGGTGTTTTGTCGATAGATCAAGCGCAAGCCCCACAACGTCAAATCGGGATCGACCGTGTCGATGACATCGGTCGCCTTGGCGAACAGCGCCGCCAACCCGCCGGTGGCGACCACTCCCATCGCCTCGCCGCGCTCCTCGCGGATGCGCCGGACCAGCCCCTCGATCAGCCCGACATAGCCCCAGAACACGCCGGACTGCATCGCCGGGATCGTGCTGCGGCCGACCACCCGCGGCGGGCGCTCGATCGAGACGCGCGGCAACAGCGCCGCCGCCATTTCCAACGCCGCCAAGGACAGGTTCGGTCCCGGCGCGATGACGCCGCCGCAATAATTCCCGGCCCGGTCGACGATGTCGAAATTGGTTGCGGTGCCGATATCGACGACCATCAGCGGTGCCTGATAGCGATCCTGCGCCGCGGCTGCGTTGGCGACCCGGTCGGCGCCGACATGCTCGGCCGGCATATCGACATCGATGCCGATCCCAAGCCGGCAGCCGGGGCTGCCGACGATCAGCGGCTCGCTGCCGAAATAGCGCCGGCACAGCCCGGTCAGATTGAACGCCGCCTCGGGCACCACATTGGCGACGATCATGGCGTCGATGTCGCTGCGCGCCAGTCCGTTGAGGGCCATCAGCTGGGTCAGCCACACCGCGTATTCGTCGGCGGTCCGCTTCGGGTTGGTCGCCGCCCGCCACGAGGCGCGCAATTCGTCCCCGGCATAAACCGCGAAGACGACATTGGTGTTGCCGGAGTTGATCGCGAGCAGCATGCAAACCTGCTAGCCTGCCGGGAACACATCGCCAGCGGCAATCAGCCGCGGCCCATCCGGGGTCTCCAGCACCAGCGCTCCTCGGTGATCAAGATCGGCGAATCGGCCGCGCAGGGTGCGGTTTTCCAAGCGGACCTCGATCGGCTGGCCGCGGGCTGCCGCGCGCGCCAGCCAAGCCGCGCGCACCGAGGCGAACCCCTCCTCCCGCCAGCGCCGCTCCCAGACATCGAAACAGCGCAGCAAGGGTTCGAGCGCCGCCGCCGGCTCGGGCGGGGGATAGCCTTCAGCCGCGAGGGATGTGGCCGGAAACTCGGCGTCCGCCGGGGCCGCCGCGAGGTTGATCCCGATGCCGACGACGACAAACGCGACGGTTTCGCCGTTGCCGACTGTAGAAGCGGGGCCGATTTCCGATTCGAGCAGGATGCCGGCGATCTTGCGGCCGCCCAGCAGCACGTCGTTCGGCCATTTGCAGGCGAGCCCGGCAAGCCCCGGAACTAGGCTCGCCAGCGCGTCGCCGATCGCCAATGCCGCGGCGAAGCCGAGGCGCGCGGCACTCTCGGGCGAGCAATCGGGCCGCAGCACCAGCGAGGCGTAGAGATTGCCGCGCGGCGACGCCCACCGCCGGCCGCGACGCCCGCGCCCGGCGGTCTGCTCGAGCGCCCAGACGACGGTCCGCTCCGGCGCGCCGGCGCGCGCGAGGCGCTTTGCCTCGTCATTGGTGCTGCCGATCGCATCGCAGCAGACCAGATGGTAGCTTGGCGGGAGAACCGGCGGCCGGGTCATCTGACAAACAGCGAGGATGCCGCAGCCGCGGCGCTGCCGACGAGCGGCCCCGGCAGCAGAAAAAAGAACAGGGTGACGACCGCGGTGACGAACAGCACGCCCTTGAGCTCGCCGGCGATCGGAGTATCGAAGGCGCCGGTCGGCTCGTCAAAATACATGACCTTGACGATGCGCACGTAATAAAACGCGCCGACGACGCTGGTCACGACGCCGATCACCGCGAGCCCGACCAGGTGGGCATCGATCGCCGCGAAGAAGATATAGAGCTTGGCGAAAAACCCGGCGGTCGGCGGGATCCCGGCCAGCGAAAACATGAAGATGCCCAGGGCCAGCGCCAAGGCCGGCCGGGTGCGCGACAGCCCGGCGAGATCGGCGATCTCCTCGATCATTTGGCCTTGCCGGCGCATGCACAGGATCACCCCCCAGGCGCCGACATTCATAAACAGATAGATCGCCAGATAAACCAGCACCCCGCGGATGCCCTCGGTGGTGCCGGCGGCGAGCCCGATCAGCAGATAACCGACATGCCCGATCGAGCTGTACGCCATCAGCCGCTTGACGTTGCGCTGGGCGATGGCGGCAACGGCACCGAACACCATCGAGGCGATCGACAGAAACACGACAATCTGTCGCCACTCGCCGACCAGCGGGCCAAACGGCGCGATCATAACGCGGATGAACAGCGCGAGCGCCGCCATTTTGGGGGCCACCGCGAAAAACATGCTGACCGGGGTCGGCGCGCCCTCGTAGACATCGGGCGTCCACATGTGGAACGGCACCGCCGAAATCTTGAAGGCCAGGCCGGCGATGACAAAAACGAGGCCGACGATCAGCCCGGGCGAAACCGGGGCGCTCCCTGCCAACAGCCTGGCGATCTCGGCAAACCCGGTGGTGCCGGCGAACCCATAGACCAGCGACAGTCCATAGAGCAGCATGCCCGAGGACAGTCCGCCCAAGACGAAGTATTTGAGCCCGGCCTCGCTCGACCGGGGCGAATCGCGATCAAAGCTGGCGACGACATAAAGCGCCAAATTCTGCAATTCGAGCCCGACATAGAGGGTGATCAGATCGTTGGCCGAAACCATCACCATCATCCCGGTGGTCGCCAGCAGGACCAGAACCGGGAATTCGAAGCGGGCGATGCCCTGTTCCTCGTTGTAATCCATCGCCAACAGGATCGCGACGCCCGAGCCGATCAGCACCAAGGTGTTCATGAACAGCGCAAAGGCGTCGCTGACGAACATTCCGTAGAAGCCGAAGCGGCGCTCGGGGCCGCCGAGCAGCAGGACGGCCAGCACCACGATCAGCGCGAAAACCGCGAGCCACGAAACCAGCCGGGCCCCGCGCTCGCCGCGAAAGGCTCCGACAATCAATAGCGCCATCGCCAACGCCGGAAGCAGCATCTCGGGCAGAGCCGGCGACATATCGGGAACGGCAAGGTGCGGCATGGCGGCGGCCTAGGGCAGGCTGGCGCGGCGCATGCCGGCGGCGCTCGTCGCGAGCGTCGCCTGCGCGACGATATGATCGACCGACACCTGGATCGGGCGCAGGAACGAGGTCGGGTAAATGCCCATCCACAGCACCAGCAGCAGCAGCGGCACAAAGATCGCCGTCTCGCGCGGGCTCAGATCGAGGATGCCGCGCAGATCGGCGCGGGTCAGCGTGCCGAAGATCACGCGGCGATAAAGGTAGAGCATGTACATCGGCCCGAGAAACAGCGCGGTCGCCACCAGAAAGCACTCAAGCGTGTTGACCCGGAAGGTGCCGAGCAGGATCAGGAACTCGCCGACAAAGCCGCTGGTGCCGGGCAGCCCGACCGCGGCCAAGGTAAACGCCATAAAGACGAAGGCGTATGCCGGCATGCGCTCGACGAGCCCGCCAAAGCGGGCGATCTCGTGCGTGTGCAGCCGGTCGTAGAGCACGCCGACGCACAAAAAGAGGGCGGCCGAGACCAGCCCGTGGCTCAGCATCTGGATCACCGCCCCCTGCACCGCCTCGCTGGTCAGGGCAAAGATGCCCATCGTCACAAAGCCCATATGCGCGATCGAGGAATAGGCCACCAGCTTTTTCATATCGGTCTGGGCCAGCGCGACCAGCGAGGTGTAGATCACCGCGATCGCGCTGAGGGTGAAGATCAGCGGCGTGAAATAGTGCGAGGCGAGCGGAAACATCGGCAGCGAGAAGCGGATAAAGCCGTAGCCGCCCAGCTTTAGGAGAATGCCGGCGAGGATGACCGAGCCCGCGGTCGGCGCCTCGACATGCGCGTCGGGCAGCCAGGTGTGCACCGGCCACATCGGCACCTTGATCGCAAACGAAGCGAAAAACGCCAGCCACAGCCATTTCTGCAGGCCGGCTGAGAACAACTGGCTGTGGTTCAGCGCATACTCGATGTCGGTCGTCCCGGTCGCGAAGTAGATCGCCAGGATGGCGAGCAGCATCAGCACCGAGCCGAGCAGGGTGTACAGGAAGAATTTGAATGCTGAATAGACTCGGTTTTCGGCACCCCAGATCCCGATGATCAGGAACATCGGAACCAGCACCCCCTCGAAGAAAACATAAAATACAATGAAATCAAGGGCGCAAAATATGCCGACCATGAACGTTTCTAGGACGAGAAACGCGACCATGAACTCCTTGACCTGGAAGGTGATCACCCGCCAGGCCGAAACGATCGCCAGCAATGTCAGCAAGGTCGAGAGCAGGATGAAGAACAGCGAGACCCCGTCGATGCCCATATGATAGGTGAAGGTAAATCCACCAAAGGTCACCCACTGCGCCCGTTCGACAAACTGAAAGGCGGCCGTGTTTGGGTCGAAGCGGACCCACAGCAGCACCGACAGCGCAAAGACGATCAGCGAGGTCCACAGGGCGATAAAGCGGGCGTTGCGCGCGACTACCGCCTCCTCGCCGCGCGCAATCAGGATGAAGAAGACGCCGACCAGCGGCAGAAACGTGACCAGCGAGAGGAGCGGCCAATGGCTCACAACGATTTCCCCTCGCTCAGCGCGGCAGCAGCAGATACCAGGCCAGGAACGCCGCGAGCGCGATCATCATGACGAAGGCGTAGTGGTAAAGATAGCCGCTTTGCAGCCGGCTCGCCTGGCGCGCCAAGTCGCGGGTCAGCGCGGAAACGCCGTCCGGTCCGAGCCCGTCGATCACCGCACCGTCGCCCGATTTCCAGAGCCCGTCGCCGAGCACGAACGCGGTGCGGACAAAAACCCAATCGTAGAGCTCGTCGAAATACCATTTGTTCAGCACGAACAGGTAGAGCGCTCGAAACTGCGCCGCGAGCCGCGCCGGGATGCGCGGGTTGACGACGTAGAAGACATAAGCGGTAACGAGCCCGGCAACGGCGACAAAGAACGGCAGCCAGCGCACGATCCCGGGTATCCCTTCCGCCGCCGCCAGCGAATCGTGGCTGGGTAAGACAAAGATGGAGGCCTTCCAGAAGCTCCCGCGACCCTGGCCGATGAAATCGCCGTCGAGGGCCCCGCCCAGCACCGCCGCGCCGATCGCCAGCACGATCAGCGGGATCAGCATGACCCATGGGCTCTCATGGGCATGGTGCATGGCTTCCTCACCGGCGCGCGGCTCGCCGTGAAAGGTCATGAACATGACCCGCGCGATGTAGAACGCGGTCATGAACGCTGCGATCGTGCCGAGGCACCAGCCGTAGCGACCGGCGGCGGTCCCGGACGCCCAGGCCGCGTCGAGGATCGTGTCCTTCGACCAATAGCCGGAGAATGGCGGGATCGCGCTCAACGACAGGGCGCCGATCCACATCGTCACATAGGTGACCGGGGTCTTGCGCCACAGCCCGCCCATCCGGCGCATGTCCTGCTCGCCGCCCATCGCGTGGATCACCGCACCGCTGCACAAAAACAGCAGGCCCTTGAAGAAGGCATGGGTAAACAGATGGAAGATTCCGGCGGCGTAGGCCGATACGCCGGCGGCGACAAACATGTAGCCGAGCTGGCTGCAGGTCGAATAGGCAATGACCTTTTTGATGTCGTTCTGCGCCATGCCGATACTAGCGGCGAACATCGCGGTAGTGCCGCCGATCACGGCGACGACGACGAGCGCTGTCGGCGCGTACTCGAACAGCGGCGACAGCCGCGCCACCATGAAAACGCCCGCGGTCACCATCGTCGCGGCATGGATCAACGCCGAAACCGGGGTCGGCCCCTCCATCGCATCGGGCAGCCAGGTGTGCAGCGGGATCTGCGCCGATTTCCCCATCGCGCCGATGAACAACAGGATGCAGGCGAGGGTCAGCGAATCGACCCGCCAGCCCAGGAAATCCATGGTCTGGCCGACGACGTGCGGAGCCTTGGCGAACACCTCGGGAAATCGCAAGGTGCCAAAGATGACAAAGACCGCGAAGATCCCGAGCGAGAACCCGAAATCGCCAACCCGGTTGACGATGAAGGCCTTGATCGCCGCGGCATTGGCCGTCGGCCGGTCGTACCAGAAGCCGATCAGCAGGTAGGACATCAGCCCGACGCCTTCCCAGCCGAAGAACAGCTGCAGGAAGTCGTTGGAGGTGACCAGCGCCAGCATGAAAAAGGTGAACAGGCTCATATAAGCCATGAAGCGCGGGATCGACTTGTCCTCGGCCATGTAGCCGATCGAGTAGACATGCACCATCGACGACACGACGGTGACGACGACGATCATGACGCCGCTCAATGTGTCGAGCCGGATCGACCAGGTGACGTCGACCCCGCCGGCGACGATCCAGCTGAACAGCGGGATGATTTGCGGCCCGGATGCCGCCAGAATGTCGCGGAAAAGGATGATCCCGAGCGCCGCCGAGATCAGCAAAGCGCCGCAGGTGACCACTTGCGAGCCGCGGTCGCCGATTGCGCGGCCGAAAAATCCGGCAATGACGGCCGCGACAAGGGGCAGGAAGACGACGGCAAGCGGCACGCCTCAGCCCCCGCGCCGATCGGCGGCGATAGATTCCTCAAACCCCTTAACCGGGCTTGGCCCGGTCATCCACGCCTTACTCGGGCGCCACCGACCGGCCGCCAAAAACATGGATGCCCGGATCAAGTCCGGGCAAGTGGACGAGAAGGAGCAATCGAAGGTGCGATCCATTCCGCGCCTCGCCCCTCAGCCTTTCATCATGTTGATGTCTTCGACCCGGATCGTGCCACGGTTGCGGAAATAGACGACGAGGATAGCTAGCCCGATCGCCGCCTCGGCCGCGGCGACGGTCAACACGAACATCGCAAAGGCCTGGCCGACGATGTCGTTCAGGAATACCGAGAAGGCCACGAAATTGATGTTGACCGCAAGCAGCATCAGCTCGATCGACATCAGGATGATGATGACGTTCTTGCGGTTCAGAAAGATGCCGAAGATGCCAAGGGTAAACAGGATCGCGGCGACGGTCAGGTAATGCGGCAGCCCGATCGTCATCCCACACCCCCGCCGACCGGCACCTTGACCACCTCGACCGATTGCCCGCGGGTGCGGGCGAGCTGGGCGGCAATCGACTGCCGGCGCACATCGGCGCGATGGCGCAGGGTCAAGACGATCGCCCCGATCATCGCGACCAGCAGGATCAGCCCGGCCGCCTCGAAGGCGAACAGGTAGCGCGTGTAGAGCACGTCGCCGAGCGCCCTCGTGTTGGTCAGGACGCCGCCGGCTGTCGCCGGCACCGCCGCCGGCCCGGTTGCCGCCGGGGTCACCACCCAGCTGACGATGATGAAGACCAGCTCGGCCAGCAGCACCATTCCGACCGCGGCGCCGATCGGCAGATAGCGCACAAAGCCGCTGCGCAGCTGGACGAAATCGATGTCGAGCATCATCACGACAAACAGAAACAGAACCGCAACCGCGCCGACATAGACGATGACCAGGATCATCGCCAGAAACTCGGCGCCGATCAGGATGAACAATGCTGCTGTGTCAAAAAACGCGACGATCAGAAACAACACCGAATGCACCGGGTTGCGGGCGGCGACAACCATCGCCCCGGCCGCCACCGCCGACGCGGCAAAAATGTAGAACAGGATCGCGTGCAGGATCATCGTCTGACGCCCTTGCTGCCCCCCACCCTCCTGCTGCGCGGGTCCCTCCCTCTCCCCGCCCGGCGGGGAGAGGGTTGGGGTGAGGGGCTTACCGGCAGCCGATACGGTTCCGCGAACATCTTAGTTCCTCACCGATAGGGCGCGTCGATCGCCAAGTTCTTGGCGATCTCGGCCTCCCAGCGATCGCCATTGTCGAGCAATTTCTGCTTGTCATAGAACAGCTCTTCGCGGGTCTCGGTCGCGAACTCGAAATTCGGTCCTTCGACGATCGCATCGACCGGGCAGGCCTCCTGGCAATATCCGCAATAAATGCATTTTGTCATGTCGATGTCGTAGCGCGTGGTGCGCCGGCTGCCGTCCTCGCGCGGCTCGGCCTCGATCGTGATCGCCAGCGCCGGGCAGATCGCCTCGCACAATTTGCACGCGATGCAGCGCTCCTCGCCGTTGGGGTAGCGCCGCAGCGCATGCTCGCCGCGGAAGCGGGTGCTGAGCGGGCCCTTCTCGTAGGGATAGTTGACGGTGACCGAGCGCCGGAACATGTAGCGCAAGGTCAGCGCCATCCCGGATAAGAGCTCGCTCAACAACAGGCCGCGCGCGCGCCGCGTCCAAAGGGCCATCGCTTCGATCCTCAGCCCGTCGCCGGCTCAGCGCCATCCGCCCGCGATCAGCACGCCGGCGGTCAGCACTAGCCAGAACAGCGAAAACGGCAAAAACACCTTCCAGCCGAGCCGCATCAGCTGGTCGTAGCGGAAGCGCGGAAAGGTGGCGCGCACCCACAAAAAGCAGAACAGCACAAAGGCGATCTTGAGCAGGAACCAGATCGGCCCGGGCACCCAGGTAAACGGCGCCACCCCGAATGGCGCCAGCCAGCCGCCGAGAAACAAGACGCTGGTCATCGCACTCATCAGGATCATGTTGGCGTATTCGCCCAAATAGAAGAGCGCGAACGCCATTGCCGAATACTCGACGAAATAGCCGGCCACCAGCTCGGTCTCGCCCTCGACCACGTCGAACGGGGCGCGATTGGTTTCGGCCAGCCCCGAGATGAAAAAGATCACGAACATCGGCAGCAGCGGGACGCAGAACCACAGGTGGCGCTGCGCCTCGACGATCGCGCTCAAATTCAGCGAGCCGACGCAGAGCAGCACGGTTACCAGCACAAAGCCGATCGCCACCTCGTAGGAGACCATCTGCGCCGCCGACCGCAGCGCGCCGAGAAACGCATAGCGCGAGTTCGAGGCCCAGCCGGCAAGGATGATCCCATAGACGCCCAAGGAGCTGATCGCGAACAAGTACAGGATGCCGACATTGATGTTGGCGATGACCATCCCGGGGTTGAACGGGATCACCGCCCAGGCGACCAGCGCCAAGGTGAAGGTGACGATCGGGGCGATGATGAACACGACCCGGTTGGCGCCGCTCGGGACGACGGTCTCCTTGATCAACAGCTTGAGGCCGTCGGCAAAGGGCTGCAGCAGCCCGAACGGGCCGACCACGTTCGGCCCCTTGCGCAGCTGCGAGAACGCCAGCACCTTGCGCTCGGCATACGTCAGATAGGCGACCGCGATCAAGAGCGGCACCACGACCGCCAGCACCTCGCCGATGGTGATCAGGGTAATCCCGGCGTCGCCGCTCCAAAAGCTAGCCATCGGTGCCGGTCCGCCCGTCGGTGCCACTCCGCCCTTGGGTGCCAGTCGGGGGCAGCTCGCCGTGATGCGCGAGAAAAACCTCGCTGCATTCGGCCATCGTCAAGCTGGCCCGGCTGATCGGGTCGGTGCGGTAGAAATCGGCGATCGGATAGACGAACGGGGCCGGGTCGACCGCGCCCGGCTCACCGAATTCGCCCCAGGCCGCCGGCGTCATCCGATCGGGCTCGGCCAGCAACGGGTGGAGGGCGCGCAGCTGCCGGCGCAGCTCGCCCAACGTATCGTAGCCGAGCGGCCGGCCAACCGCGGCCGAGAGGGCGCGCACGATCTTCCAATCCTCGCGCGCCTCGCCCGGCGGGAAGATCGCCCGGCGGCCAAATTGTACCCGCCCTTCGGTGTTGACATAGGTGCCGTCTTTCTCGGTGTAGGCGGCACCCGGCAGCACCACATCGGCGCGCGCGGCGGCGCGGTCGCCGTGATGCCCCTGATAGACGACAAAGGCCGAGCCGAGGGCGGCAGTGTCGATCTCGTCGGCGCCGAGCAGGTAGAGAAATTCGATATCGCCGGAGCGGCAACCCTCGACGATGCCGGCGACGTCATGCCCGCCCGGGCCCGGCACAAAGCCGAGATCGAGCGCGCCGACCCGTGCCGCGGCGCGGTGCAGCACGTTGAACCCGTTCCAGCCCTCGCGCACCAGCCCGCAACGTTCGGCGACATCGCGCGCCGCCGCCAACACCTGGGCGCCGTCCGTCCGCGCCAACGCCCCCTGCCCCAGCACCAGCATCGGGTTCTTGGCGCCGCGCAGCCGCTCGGCCCAGGGGTGCTGGCCGGCGGCGACCGCGCTTAGGGTCGCCCCGCCGTCGCCGAGCATCTCGACTGGAAACGACAGATCGAGCGCCGGACCGATCGCGGCGATGGCAAACCCGCCCCGCAGATGGCGCTTGCGCAACCGGGCATTGACGAGCGGCGCCTCCCAGCGCGGGTTGGTGCCGACCAAAAGGCAAGCATCGGCCTGTTCGATGCCGGCGATCGTCGTATTGAACAGATAGCCGGCGCGGCAGTGCCAATCGAGCTTGGCCCCGTCCTGGCGACAGTCGAGGCTCGTCGCGCCGAGCCCGGTCAGCAACTCTTTGAGCGCGAACATCGCTTCGAGGTCGACGAGATCGCCGGCGATCGCGGCGACGCGCTCGCCCGGAACCGCCTTCAGCCGAGCCGCCACCAGCTCGAGCGCCGCGCGCCAGTCAATCTCGGCCCTGGCGCCACGGCGGCCGGCATAGGGCCGGTCGAGCCGGCGCCGGCGCAGCCCGTCGATCGCATAGCGCGTCTTGTCCGAGATCCACTCCTCGTTGATCGCCTCGTTGACCCGCGGCAGCACGCGCAAGACCTGCGCGTTGCGGGCATCGATCCGGATGTTGCTGCCGACCGCGTCGAGCACATCGACCGATTCGGTCTTGCTCAATTCCCACGGCCGGGCCACGAACGCGTAGGGCTTCGAGGTCAATGCCCCGACCGGGCACAGATCGATGATGTTGGCCGACAGCTCGGAGCCGAGCGCGCGCTCGACATAGGTGGTGATCTCCATATCCTCGCCGCGCGCGGTGGCGCCCAGTTCCTCGACCCCGGCGATCTCGGTCAAAAAGCGGATGCAGCGGGTGCAATGGATGCAGCGGGTCATGTGGGTTTCGACCAGCGGGCCGAAATCCTTGTCGCGTACTGCGCGCTTGTTCTCCTCGAACCGGCCGCGGTCGAAGCCGTAGGCCATCGCCTGGTCCTGCAGATCGCACTCGCCGCCCTGGTCGCAGATCGGGCAGTCGAGCGGATGATTGATCAGCAGGAACTCCATCACGCCCTTTTGCGCCTTCAATGCCTTGGGCGACTTGGTGTGGACCACCATGCCGTCGCCGACCGGCATCGCGCAAGACGCGATCGGCTTCGGCGACTTTTCGACCTCGACCAGGCACATGCGGCAGTTGCCGGCGATCGCCAGCCGCTCGTGAAAGCAGAAATGGGCGACCTCGATCCCGGCCAGCTCGCAGGCCTGCAGGATCGTCGTGCCCGCCGGCACCTCGATTTCGCCGCCGTCAATCGTCAGCTTCGGCATCGCCTCATTCTCGCTCTGCCGATGCGGCCGGCTGCCGGCGCTGCAGCTCCATCAGGGCCGCAACAATGTGCTCCGGGCGCCGTGAAGCGTGCTCGATTTCCCACAACCAGGCCTCGCTATCGCCGGCGTAATCGTGGATGACGAGATCGGGAGCGACGTCGTGAGCCACCGAGGTTTCATCGGCCGTGCCCGGCCAGGGCCGCAGCTCGATCGCCATTGTGTCGGTCTCCGGGCAATAACGCACCGGCTCCCAAGCGGCTCGGGAATGTTGTTCATCTCGGGTGACCAGGAGATGCATCATGGCTCAAAATCTCTATCCCAAAACGCGTTGTGGACGGTTTCGCCGTCGGCCTCTGTGACGACCCGCAGCCAGCGACCGTGCTCTGCCACCCATCGCCAATGCCGGATGCGGCCGTCCGCTTGGCGCGTGCGCCGCTCCGGCATCTCCAGCGTGCGCCGGATCTCGATCGGATCGATGCGACGGCCCCTCCTGCCCATGACGTATCGTGCGTAATAGGTCGTGCGCCAGAACGGCGGCGGCGGAAGCCGCTCGCGATCGGCCATGCCCGGGCCCAGCTTCGCTCACTCTGCCGCCCGCGGCAGTGCCGTCGCTCGATATTGCTCGATGCGCCGCTCGATTTCCGGGCGGAAGTGGCGGATCAGCCCTTGCACCGGCCAGGCGGCGCCATCGGCCAGGGCACAGATCGTGTGGCCCTCGATCTCGTAGGACACGTCGAGCAGCATGTCGATCTCGGCCGCCGAAGCGTTGCCGAGGGCCATCCGCTCCATGACCCGCCAAACCCAGCCGAGCCCTTCGCGGCAGGGGGTGCATTGGCCGCAGCTTTCGTGCTTGTAGAATTTGGAGAGGCGGGCGATCGCCTTGACGATGTCGGTCGATTTGTCCATGACGATGACCGCGGCGGTGCCGAGCCCGCTCTTGACCGCCTGCAGGCTGTCGAAATCCATCAGCACCGTGTCGCAGACCGATTGCGGGATGACCGGTACCGACGAGCCACCCGGGATCACCGCCAGGAGATTATCCCAGCCGCCGCGCACCCCGCCGGCATGGCGCTCGATCAGCTCCCGGAGTGGGATGCTCATCGCCTCCTCGACATTGCACGGCGTGTTCACGTGGCCCGACAGGCAGTAGATCTTGGTGCCGGTGTTGCGGGGACGCCCGATCCCGGCAAACCAGGCCGCACCCCGACGCAGGATCGCCGGCACGACCGCGATGGTCTCGACATTGTTGACCGTGCTCGGGCAGCCATAGAGGCCGACCGCCGCCGGGAACGGCGGCTTCAGCCGCGGCTGGCCCTTGCGCCCTTCGAGGCTCTCGAGCAGCCCGGTCTCCTCGCCGCAGATATAGGCGCCGGCGCCGCGATGCAGATAGAGCTCGAACGGGTAGTCCGCGCCGCAGGCGTCCTTGCCGATCAGCCCGGCGCCATAGGCCTCGTCGATCGCCGCCTGCAGGCGCTGCGCCTCGTTGTAGAACTCGCCGCGGATGTAGATGTAGCAGTGGTGCACGCCCATCCCGGCCGAGGCCAACAGGCAGCCTTCGACCAGCTTGTGCGGGTCGTTGCGCAGGATGTCACGGTCCTTGCAGGTGCCGGGCTCGCTTTCGTCGGCGTTGACCACAAGGTAGGTTGGGCGGTCGCTCTGTTTGGGCATGAACGACCATTTGAGCCCGGTCGGAAAGCCGGCGCCGCCGCGCCCGCGCAACCCGGATTCCTTGACCTCGTTGACGATCCAGTCGCGGCCCTTGAGGATCAATTCCTTGGTGCCGTCCCAATCGCCGCGGCGCCGCGCGCCGTCGAGCCGCCAATCGCCCTGGCCGTAAAGGTTGGTGAAAATGCGGTCTTTGTCGGCAAGCATTACGTCCTCTCCGTGCCGGCGGTTTCGGCCGGCTCGGTCAGAGTGGTGCGGCCGCCGACCGGCTCGGAGCCGTGCCGGCCGATCACCGAGCCCGGCGGCGGCGGCGGCCCGGCGCGCAACGCATCGAGCAGCGCCTCGGTCGCCGGCCCGTCGAGATCCTCGTAGAAATCGTCGTTGACCTGCAGGATCGGGGCGTTGACGCAGGCGCCGAGGCATTCGACCTCAACCAACGTGAAAAGGCCGTCCGCGGTGCTGCCGCCGACCCCGATCCCGAGCTTCTTCTCGCACGCGCCGACGACCGCGTCCGAGCCGCGCAGCCAACATGGCGTCGTCGTGCAGGCCTGCAGCAGATAACGCCCGACCGGCCGCAGGTTGAGCATCGTGTAGAAGGTGCCGACCTCGTACACCCGGATCGGCGGCATTTCCAGCAGCCGGGCGACATGGTCCATCGCCGCGCGCGGCAGCCAGCCGCCCGATTGGCGCTGCGCCAGGTCCAGCAGCGGCAGCACCGCGCTCGCCTGCCGACCGGGCGGGTACTTGGCGATGTGCGCCTCCGCTACACGCATGTTTTCGGGCGTGAATTCAAAGTGCTCGGGCTGCTCGACCGGCGCCAGGCTGCCAACAGGAGAGTTCATCGGTCGATCTCGCCAAAGACGATGTCCATCGAGCCGATGATCGAAACGACGTCGGCCAGCATATGGCCGCGGCACATGAAATCGGCCGCCTGCAGAAAAGCGAAGCCCGGCGCGCGGATCTTGCAGCGGTAGGGGCGGTTGGTGCCGTCGGCGACGAGATAGACGCCGAACTCGCCCTTGGGCGCCTCGACCGCGGTGTAGGTCTCGCCGGCCGGCACGTGATAGCCCTCGGTATAGAGCTTGAAGAAGTGGATCAGCGCTTCCATCGAGCTCTTCATCTCGGCCCGCGGCGGCGGCGCCACCTTGCGGTCGTTGACCTTGACCGGCCCTTGCGGCATCTGCGCCAAGGCCTGCTCGATGATTCGCACCGATTGCCGCATCTCCTCGATCCGCACCAGATAGCGGTCATAGGAATCGCCGTTCTTGCCGATCGGCACGTCGAAATCCATTTTCTCGTAGAGATCGTAAGGCTGCGCCCGGCGCAAATCCCAGGCGACCCCGGAGGCGCGCAGCATCGGCCCGGAAAACCCCCAATCGGCCGCCTGCGCGGCGCTCGCCACCCCGATGTCGACGGTGCGCTCCTTGAAGATGCGGTTCTCGGTCAGGATCCGCTCGATGTCGTCGATCGTGCGCGGAAAGCTGGCGCAGAAGGCGAGGATATCGTCGGCCAGCCCGGTCGGCAGGTCGAGATGGACGCCGCCGGGCCGGAAGTAATTCGCGTGCATGCGCGCACCCGAGGCCCGCTCGTAAAACTCCATCAGCCGCTCGCGCTCCTCGAACCCCCAAAGAAACGGGGTGATCGCGCCGACATCGAGGCCGAACGCGCAGATGCACAGCAAATGGTTGAGAATACGCGTGATCTCGGCAAACAGCACGCGGATGTACTGCGCCCGCGGCGGCGGCTCGATCCCCATCAGCTTTTCGACGGCGAGCGCGAAGGCATGCTCCTGGCACATCGGCGAGACGTAGTCGAGCCGGTCGAAATAGGGGATTGCCTGCAGGTAAGTCTTGTATTCGATCAGCTTCTCGGTGCCGCGGTGCAACAAGCCGATATGCGGGTCAGCGCGCTCGACGATCTCGCCGTCCATTTCGAGGACGAGCCGCATGACGCCATGCGCCGCCGGGTGCTGCGGACCGAAATTCATCATGAAATTCTTGATCCGCGGCGGGCCCTCGAGCTCGCTGTCCGCGGCCCGTTGCTGCTCGCTCATTGCCCGCCTCCGGCCGGCGCGTCCGGCTCGCCGGCTTTCTCGTCGCCCGGCAGGATTTTATCCATCCCTTCCCACGGCGACAGAAAATCGAAGCTGCGGAACTCCTGCTGCAGGCGGACCGGCTCGTAGACGACCCGCTTCTGCTGCTCGTCGTAGCGCAGCTCGACATAGCCGGTCAGCGGGAAATCCTTGCGCATCGGGTGGCCCTCAAACCCGTAATCGGTCAGGATTCGGCGCAAATCGGGGTTGCCGGCGAAATAGATCCCGTAGAGGTCCCAGGCCTCGCGTTCCCACCACCCGGCGCTGCTGTAGCAGCCGACGGCCGACGGCACCGGCTCGTTCTCGTCGGTCTCGACCTTAAGGCGAATGCGCTGGTTGAGACTCATGCTCAGCAGATTGTACACGACATCGAAGCGCATCGGGCGATCGGGATAGTCAACCCCGCAAATGTCGCAGAGCACGGTGAACCGGCATTTGGGATCATCGCGCAGAAAGCGCAGCACCTCGGCCAAAGCGTTGCGCTCAACCTGAACGCAGAGTTCGCCGCCGGCGATGTCCCACTCGCCGACTGCCTCCGGGAAAGCGGCGCCCAGATGCTCGGCAAGCGCCTTCAATTGCTGCTCCATCGGCGGCATCAGCGGGCGAAATTGCGGGTGCGCCGGATCTTCTTCTGCAACAACAGAACGCCATAAAGCAGCGCCTCTGCGGTCGGCGGGCAACCCGGCACATAGATATCGACCGGGACGATCCGATCGCAGCCCCGCACCACCGAGTAGGAATAATGGTAATAGCCGCCGCCATTGGCGCACGAGCCCATCGAGATTACCCAGCGCGGCTCGGCCATCTGGTCGTAGACCTTGCGCAGGGCCGGCGCCAT
Organism: Allostellaceae bacterium; assembly: GCA_036500965.1. Taxonomy (GTDB): domain Bacteria; phylum Pseudomonadota; class Alphaproteobacteria; order ATCC43930; family CGMCC-115725; genus AP-15. The sequence continues at coordinate 27,327 of DASYBC010000162.1, forward strand.
CTTGTTGCACAAGGTGCCGGCGACGATCATCACATCGGACTGACGCGGGCTGGCGCGGAAGACAACGCCAAAGCGATCGAGGTCGTAGCGGCTGGCGCCGGTGTGCATCATCTCGACCGCGCAGCAGGCGAGGCCGAAGGTCATCGGCCACAGCGATCCGCTGCGCGCCCAATTGACCAGCCCGTCGAGACGGGCGGTGATAAAGCCCTTATCCTGGATTTCGCCGGTCGCCGCCCGCAGCAGCAGGCTGTCGCCGCCGGCGGGGGCAACGTCGCGCGGCAGCGAACGCTGCGGTGCCTCGCTTACTCCCATTCCAATGCCCCTTTGCGCCATTCATAGATGAACCCGACCGTCAGCACGCCAAGGAACACGATCATCGCCCAGAACCCGAGCAACCCGACATCGCCGAACGACACCGCCCAGGGAAACAGGAATGCCACCTCGAGATCGAAGATTATGAACAGGATGGCGACCAGATAGTAGCGGACGTCGAAGCGAATCCGGGCATCCTCAAACGGCTCGAAGCCGCATTCATAGGGCGACAGCTTTTCGCTGTCGGGCCGCTGCCGGGCGAGCATCAGCGACCCCGCCACCATCGCCGCCGCGACCGCACCGGCAATTACGAGGAAAACGAGAATCGGGAAATATTCGCGTAGCAGGCTTTGCATCGGCAGCTCCGGCCAGTCCTTTCGGTTCCATCGCCATCACCCGAGAGGATGGCGTGATCGTCGGGCCGACTTGCTTGATATGGGTTGGGTCCCTGCTGGCCGAAAGCTGCGGCTCGCGTCTGCGGCGCCGACGATCTGCGGCCGATGGCGGGAGCGACGGGGCTCGAACCCGCGACCTCCGGCGTGACAGGCCGGCGCTCTAACCAACTGAGCTACGCCCCCTCGGCCCTCGATCCGGGGCGGTGATACCGCACCGTGGTTGGGGCGCCACCCTTATCCCTCCCCCTCGGGGGTGTCAAGCGCACCCGGTGCAGCCCGCCCAGCTGCCAAATGGCTCGCGCGACGTGCGCGTGGGCGCAGACCCGGCGGAGCGCACCGGCGC
>DASYBC010000163.1:0-29505 GCA_036500965.1 Allostellaceae bacterium
GGTGCAAAAAGCATCGTCGCCGGACTACACTCTGTCGGCATCGGGGACCTCCTCTGCAACCGGATAAGCCTTTGTCGCAGAAGAATTATCCCTCTTTCAGAACCCCGATGCACTCATCCCGGTGAGATATCCGGGCTAGGCAGCTCCTCCCACTCAAGACACTCCGACATCTCGGCTTCAATCTTTGGTTTCCGCGCAAAAAACCAGTCGAAGATGGCCTTGTTCCGCTCGCGGCTTCTGGTGTCGATATAAAGCTCGGTTTGTAATCTTTTATAGCCGCGTTGGAACGCCACGCCATATTTGAACCCCGACACACCAGAACTCAACGCATACCAAGGTTGCGGCTGAGCCGTCTTGGCGTTTGTAAACCTGTGCTCTTCGCGTAATTCGTCGAGTATTGATTGAAAGAACTTCTTGTAAATTAGATCGCGCTCACTGATAGTCGTTTCATGAGCCTGAGCCTTGCCCCATTCATTTGGAAAAGCGACCGGCCTGAATTGGATGGCAGGCTTTGAAGCGTCTATGCGGATCGCTTCGAGCTGAACTCCAAAAAAATTAAGTTGCTCGCCTGTGTGACGGTTCAGCCAGTCGAGTGCCTGCCGATGTTCCTCGCGGATATCAGGGCTAATCCAAACGATGACCGCTGCATCGAGACCCCCCGCATAGGTCAAGAGTTGGCCCAGGTGCTTATGGTCGGTCTGTCCGAGTTGGTTTTCAATGATCACCCGGCGGTCGGTCCTCACTTCACGGGCTTCGATATCGCAAGAGAAATCTCCGACGGCTTGTTCAGTTCGCACCAGTTCGATCTCATCAAGGCCTAGCGCTTCCTCCAGTAACCGCAGGTGATCTGCAAGCCATGGTGTGAAATTGCTAGCCTCGTTTTTCCACAGGCTGCGAGGATCAAGATACTCCAGCTTTCCGAGCACGAAATCCATAATGTATTCTTCCCATTCCCGACCGTGACAATAAGGCTACGTTATAGGCGTCAAAAGACCGTCCCTGGGAGAGCGCGCGCTATGCCGCTTTTCGCGTCGTTTACGCGGGCGCGATCGTGCAATATGCGGGCGGTGCTGATTTCATCGGCAGTTGGGGGGCATATGACGGTGATGGGCGGGACGCGGCGGGTTGGCCGCGTTTTTGTTGCGGCGGCTGGGTTACTCGCACTGACGATCGGGACCGCGAACGCCGCCGCCGGGCCGCCGGTGCTCGACAGCGGGGCCACGGCCTGGGTGCTGACCGCGTCGGCGCTGGTCCTGTTCATGACCTTGCCGGGCCTGGCGCTGTTTTATGGCGGGCTGGTGCGGGCCCGCAATTTGTTGTCGGTGCTGATGCACTGCTTCGTGATCGGCTGCGTCGTGTCGCTCGTATGGCTGGCGTTCGGCTACAGCCTCGTCTTCGATCATGGCGACGCGCTGATCGGCTCGCTCGGCGCCGCATTCCTGACGCATGCACGCCAGCACCTGTTGCCGAACGGCTTGCCGGAGGGTGCGGTCGCGCTGTTTCAGATGACCTTTGCGATCATCACCCCGGCGCTGATCATCGGTGCCTTCGCCGAACGCGTCCGCTTTGGCTTTGTCATTCTGTTTTCGGCGCTATGGCTGGTCCTGGTCTATCTGCCGGTCGCGCACTGGGTGTGGGGCGGCGGCTGGCTCGCTGGCCGCGGCACCATCGACTTTGCCGGCGGCATCGTCGTGCATACGACGGCCGGCGTGTCGGCGCTGGTCGCGGCGATCCTGGTCGGGGCGCGCGACGGTTTCCCGCATCGGCTCGCACCTCCGCACAATCCCGGCATGACCATGGCCGGCGCCGGGATGCTGTGGATCGGCTGGTTCGGCTTCAATGGCGGCAGCGCGTTGGCGGCGGACGCTTCAGCGGTGTCAGCGATCCTCGCGACCCATTTCGCCGCCGCCGCGGCCGGGCTGGCGTGGATCGCGATCGAGCGGCTGCGTTTCGGCAAGCCGACTTCGGTCGGCATCGTTACCGGCTGTGTCGCCGGCTTGGCGACGATCACCCCCGCTTCGGGCTATGTCGGCCCGCTCGGCGCCGCCGTGATCGGGGCGCTCGGCGGCACCTTGTGCTTTTTCGCCACCAGCTTTGTCAAAAACCGGCTCGCGATCGACGATTCGCTCGACGTCTTCGCGGTCCACGGCATCGGCGGCATGCTTGGCTCGGTGCTGGTCGCCGCCTTTGCCTTGCCGGTGCTCGGCGGCAGCGGGTACGGGCACCAAATGAGCCCGGCCGGCCAGCTCGGCGCCCAGGCGCTCGGCGTCGCGGCGGCGGCGATCTGGTCGGCGGCGTGCACCTTCGCGATCGTCAAGCTGCTCGCGGCGACGATTGGCGTCAGGGTCAGCATCGAGGAGCAGCGCGAAGGCCTCGACCTCGCCACCCATGGCGAGCGCGCCTACGATCTGGTCTGACCGCCGATGCCGTTCCCTATCCCGACACGAGCGCCGAGAGGGAGAACCGGTGAAAGCCTCAGGCGTGGCCGGCGGTGATGTTGTCGCGGCGTTTGGCGGCGGTGTCGGCTTTGGCGAAATCGTGCTTGTCGAAGCCGTAGAGGCGGGCGCCGCCGGACAGGATCTTGCCGCCGATCTCGGGGGTGATGCTGGGGTTGCTCAGCACCCGACTCGACACCTCGGGAAAGCTCGAGTCGAAATGCGGGAAGTCGCTCGACACGCAGATATTGTCGGCGCCGCCCAAGAGCTCGACGACCGAGCCGACCTCGCGCTCGCCGCTCTCGATCGCGGAGAAGCAGTTGCGCTGCCAGTATTCCTGCGGCGAGAGCTTCAGGTAGGGCGCGTCGGCCTGATGGTGCTGGCGCAAATCCCATTCGATCCGGCCCAAGAGGCCCGGGACCCACCAGCTCTGCGCTTCGAGAAACGCGACCCTGAGGCGCGGATAGGATTCTAAAATCCCGCCCAGCAGCAGCGCGATCAGGGCCAGTTGCATCTCGGTCGAGTGGCTGGCGACATGGCGCATAAAGCGGTTCTCGCCATAGCGCGGCTCGATCGTCGAATAATAGGAGCCGGTGCCTTCGTGAAAGCACAACGGCACCCCGAGGTCCTGCAGCATGGCGTAGAGCGGGTCCCAATAGGTCGAATGCCAATAGCGGCCATTGACGTAATTCGGCCGGACAAAGGCGCCGACGGCGCCGTATTCCTTGACGCAGCGGTGCAATTCGCGGCAGGCGAGGTTGACGTCGTGCACCGGCAGCATCGCCGCCATCTTGAGCTGGTCGGGGCTGTGCTGCACAAAATCATGCAGCCAGTCGTTGTAGGCGCGGCAGATCGCGTTCGAAAATTGCGGGTCCATGCCGTCGCGCGCCAGGAACGACAGGCCGGCGGTCGGGAACAGGACGGCGATGTCGATCCCCTCCATCTCCATGCCGATCAGCTGGGCCTCGGCGTCATAGCCGCGCTCGACCGCGAACATCACGTTCTTGTTGCCGCGGGCGCCGACGAGCGGGCCGCGAATGCGGTTGTATTGCGAGACGTTGCCGTCATTGCTGGTGGGCGTGCCGTCGAAAAACCACAGTGGCCGACGCCGCATGCCGGTGCTGCCGCCATCGACCGGCTGCATCGCCGAGGTGATCCTGGGCTTGAACGCCGGGTCGAGATATTTGTCGAACAGGTCGGTCGGCTCCATGATGTGCATGTCGCAATCGACAAAGCGGTGGCCTTCTTTCATTTTCTTCCTCCATTCCGACGCTGTTCGAAGAATTTTGCCTGAGAAGATCGGGCGGGCGCAACCGGGCAGCGCGCCCGCCCCGAGCCGCAGCCCTAGCCGCCAACAATTCCGTTCATGATCGCCGCATAGTGACAGATTGCGCCGGCCAGCACAAAGGCGTGCCAGATCGCCAGCCGATACGGCAGCCGGCGCCACAACAGAAACCAGACCCCGATCGAATAGAGCGCACCACCGAGTGCAACCAGCACCACCGTCGAGTGCGAAACCGAGGGGCCGAGCGCCACCAGGCTGGCCCAGCCGAGCAGCAGGTAGACCAGCACCGACCGCCCGATGCCGCCGATCGGGAAGCGCAATTTGACGACGATCCCGATCGCCGCCATCGCCCACAATGCGGCTGCCACGATGATCCCGCGGAGGCCGCCATGCGCAAGGGCGAACGGGGTCGCGGTCCCGGCGATCAGCGCGAAAATCGCTGCATGGTCGAGCCGGCGGAAGAATTGCCGCCGCCGCGGCTCGATAGCCCCGCGGTAGAGCAGCGAGCAGCCGAGCATCGCCAAGAGGCCGGCGACATAGGCGCCGACCCCGACGAGGATACGAGGCTCACCCCGCCCGAGCGCCGCCGACACCAGCACGACCGCAGCGACCAGCCCGAGGCCGAGGCCGCCGCCGAGAACGCAAAGATCGGCGAGGCGCTCGGCTCTGCGTTGTCGCGGGAACGCCATGGCCGGCTGGCTCATCGTCGCGGTCCTGGCGGCCGGAGCGGCCCACCCCATATCTGTCGCATCAGCCGATGGAGCGGAGGCGCCGAGCCATGTTCGCCGATCGCAGCGCGGCGGGGCGCGAGCTTTCCCGCCGATTGCAGCATTTGCGGGCGGAGCAGCCGATCGTGCTCGCCTTGCCGCGCGGCGGCGTGCCGGTCGGCTTCGAGATCGCCGAGGAGCTCGATGCGCCGCTCGATATCGTGCTGGTGCGCAAGATCGGGGCGCCCGGGCAGCCCGAGCTGGCGCTGGGCGCGGTCGTCGATGGCGCGGGCGCGCAGGTCCTGATCGACGAAGAGCTCGCCGCGGCGCTCGCCGTCGACCCGGCCTATATCGAAGGCGAGACGCGGCGCCAGCTCGCCGAGATCGAGCGCCGGCGCGAGGCCTATCTCGGCCGCCGGCCGCCGACGCCGATCGCCGGCAGAACCGCAATCGTCGCCGACGACGGCATTGCCACCGGCAGCACCGTTCGGGCGGCATTGCTCGCGACCAAGCGCAGCAGCGCCGGCAGGGTTGTCCTCGCGGTGCCGGTCGCGCCGCAGGAGACGCTCGCGGCGCTGCGGCCGGAGGTCGACGAGATCGTCTGTCTCGCCACCCCCAGCCCGTTCCTCGCCGTCGGTGCGCACTACCAGCAATTCGCCCAGCTCGCCGACGAGGATGTCGTATCTCTGCTGCGCCGCCGACGTGAAAAGATGACGCATTCGCCCGGGGGCCCGGGCGAATGAGCCTCAGTGCGTGTCGGACTCAGGCTCCAACGACCAATAATAGCCCACTGTCGGGGCGCGGGCCATGGTGCTAACCCCAACCGTCGGGCCCGTATAGGTGGTGATCGGCGCCGCCTCGAGCGTTTGCGTCACCGGCTTTTCGGTCGTTCGCTCGCTGCTGACGATCTGCTTCGAAATATCGGGAACCGAGCTGAAGTTCAGCGCCGCCGGCGCCGCAAAGCAGTGGCGGCTCGGCTTCGGGCCGCAGGACGCGGCATCGGCCGTGCCTGCGGTCGTGGAAGCTGAGATGGCGAGGCTTATGGCGGCCAGGATCCAGCGCCTCATTTGAACGCCCCGCAGATGATACCCCTCTCGTGATCTTGATCACTTAATTAACAGCGCGTCCAGCTTTGATTCGCATTAGGGGCGGCGCTCGCCGCCAGCCGGCGATCGGTGTAAAGCCACGATGCGCGGCAAATCGGAGGCGCTTTGATGGAACGGATCGACCTGCGCTCGGATACGGTGACGCTGCCTTCCGCGGGGATGCGCCAGGCGATGGCCGCCGCCCCGGTCGGCGACGACCAGTACGGCGAGGACCCGTCGGTCAACCGGCTGCAGCAGCGCATCGCCGAGCTGCTCGGCAAAGAGGCGGCGCTGTTTGTGCCGAGCGGCACGATGGCGAACCAGATCGGGCTCAAGATTCTGACCCGGCCCGGAGACGAGGTCGTGCACGGCCAGGAGGCGCACATCGTCTGGCATGAATCGGGCGCGGGTGCGGCCAATTCCGGGGTGCAGTTCACCCCGGTCGGCAGCGGCGGCCTATTCACCGCCGCCGATCTGCGCGCCGCGTACAAGCCGCCGGGGCACGTCGTCTTCCCGCCGACCACTTTGGTTGCGGTCGAGAACACGCATAATCGCGGCGGCGGGGTGGTCTTTCCGCAAGCCGAGATTGCCGCGATCGGCGCCGCGGCGCGCCAGCTCGGCCTCAACAGCTATCTCGACGGCGCGCGGCTGTTCAACGCCGCGGCGGCGTCCGGGCGCAGCCTTGCCGAATTGGCCGCACCTTTCGATGTCGTCTCGGTCGCGCTGTCGAAGGGGCTGGGCTGCCCGGTCGGCAGCGTCCTCGCCGGAGGCCGCGCCGAGATCGCCCGCGCCCACCGCGCCCGCCGCATGTTCGGAGGGGCCATGCGCCAGGCCGGCATTCTCGCCGCCGCCGGGCTGTGGGCGCTCGACCATAATCTCGACCGGCTGGCCGAGGACCACGCTAACGCGCGGCTTCTGGCCGAGCGGCTGGCCGGCCTGCGCGGCGTCGAGCTCGACCTCGCCACCGTGCAGAGCAACATCGTGATCTTTCGCTTGGCCGAGGGCGCGCCGGACGCCGCCGCTATCGTGGCCCGCGCCCAAGAGAAGGGCGTGCTGGTCTCGGCTTTTGCCGCGCGCACGGTGCGCGCCGTCACCCATCTCGACGTCAGCCGCGAAGAATGCCGCCGCGCCGCCGACCTGCTCGCCGGAGCCATCGAGCGCGGCTGAGCCGCCGCGACGGCGGCCCTAACGCAGGGGCGCATCCGAACAGTCTTATTGCGGGCAGCATTTGGGTGCGCTCCGCTCCTCGGGCATTTGACCGGTTTCGGGAGCGGGCATAAGCTGCCGCCATTCTTTGGATCACGCTCGCTTCGGCCACACGCATGAGCCCGCAGCCGGGGAATTGAGATGCCGTCGTTCCGCTGGTCGGCGATCAATGGCGGGGGCGAAGTGGTTCGCGGCGTCATGGACGCACCCGACCGCACCGCCGTCGTCGAGCGGCTGCAGCGCCAGGGCCAGACGGTGCTGCGCGCCGACCCGGCCGGCGGGCGGCGCGGGCTCGGCGAGCTCTTGCAGCTCGAAATCGGCGGCGCGCGCGGGCTCGACAAGAATGCGCTAAGCGAGGCCACCCGCGAGCTCGCGATCATGCTGGCGGCCGGGCAGGACCTCGACCGGGCGCTGCGTTTTGTCGTCGACAACACCCGCAACGCCCGCGCCCGCGCGATCCTCGGCAGGGTTCGCGACAAAGTGCGCTCGGGCAGCTCGCTGGCCGCTGCGCTCGCTGGCGAGCCGCGCAGCTTTGCCAAGCTTTATGTCGGCCTCGTCCGCGCCGGCGAAGCGGGAGGGACCTTGCCGGCGACCCTCGACCGCCTCGCCGCCCTGCTCGAGCGCGAGCGCAGCCTGACTGCCAGCATGCGCGCCGCGCTGATCTATCCCGCACTGCTGGTGGTCGCAGCGATCGGCTCGATCGTGCTGCTGCTCGACTACGTGCTGCCGCAGTTCACCCCGATCTTTGAGCAGGCCGGCGCGCAATTGCCAACCGCGACCCGGGTGCTGATGACCTTGGGCACGGTGGTCGGCGCCGCCACCCCGTGGCTGTTGGCGGCCGCGGTGATCGCTGGCGTCATTGCCCGGCAGCTCTTGGCGCAGCCGGCCTATCGGCTGCCGTTTGACCGCCTGCTGCTGCGGCTGCCGGTGGCCGGCAGCCTGATCCGCGAGACCCTGGCCGCGCGCCTGACGCGCACCCTCGGCAGCCTGCTCGAAAATGGCGTGCCGCTGATCGCGGCGCTCGGCATCGCCAAGGAGGCGCTGGGCAACCTCGCCGCAGCCGACGCCGTCGAAGCCGCCTCGCTCGAAGCCAAGGGCGGCGCCGGTCTCGCCCGCCCGCTCGCCGCCTCGCGGGTGTTTCCGGCGCGCACGATCCACCTGCTGCAGCTCGGCGAGGAAGCGGCGCAGCTCGCCCAGATGTCGCTGAAGGCGGCCGACATCCACGACGAGGAGGCGCGGCTGAAAATGCAGCGGCTGGTGGCGCTGGCGGTGCCGCTGATCACGATTACGATGGGTCTCGCGGTGGCCGGCATCATCAGCGCGCTGTTGACTGCGATGCTGAGCCTCAATGACTTGGCTCACTAGAGCTGAGCCGATTAAGACTGGAACGGCGACGCCAGGCCGCGGAAGCACACTCGGCCGGCAATGGCCGGTCCAGCCGGGCCGGGGCTTCAGCCTGATCGAGCTATTGGTGGTGCTTGCGGTGATGGGCTTCGCGCTGGTGCTGATCGCCGGCTACAAGGCGCCGTGGAGCCGCACGCTCGGGCTCGACGGGACCGCGGCCGAGCTGGCCTCGGATTTGCGCTTGGCGCGCTCGCAGGCGATCGCCGAGAACCGCCCGGTCGCGTTGACCTTGGATCTGGCCGGCCATCGCTACCGGGTCGGCGCCGCCCCGCCGCGCCCACTGCCGGCCAAGCTGGCGGTTGGGCTCGTAACCGTCAACGGCGAGAAGCTCAGCGCCACGATCGGCGACATCCGCTTCAACCCCGACGGCAGCTCCAGCGGCGGCCGCATCACGCTGGCCGACGGGGCGCAGCGGGTCGCCGTCGGGGTCGACTGGCTGACCGGCCGGGTCACGGTGGCCGATGTCCGCTGAGCGCGCGCCGGGCGAGGCGGGCTTCACCTTGCTCCGCGCGCCGGCCGATGCCGGCTTCACCTTGCTCGAGGTGGTCGTGGCGCTGGCCATCGCCTCGCTCGCCCTGGTCGCGCTGTTTCAAGCCGGCAGCGGCGGGCTGTTCGCGGTCGACACCGCAGCGCGCGCCGAGGAGGCGCTGCAACGGGCCCAGTCGCACCTCGCCGCGGTCGGCCGCAACGCGGCCCTGATCGACGGAGATGCGAGCGGCGACGATGGCGGCGGCTATCGCTGGCGGCTGCGCATCCAGCCGGTGATGCAGCGCCAAGGCTTGGCGGCAGACGGGGTCACGGCGCAGACGACGACGCTGTTCGATGTCGAGGTTGCCATCTCCTGGCGCCAGCAGGGCCACACGCGAGCGGTGGTGCTGCGGACCTTGCGGCTCGGCACCGGCGGCGCTCCGGGCTGAGAGGAGGCGGAGAGCGGCGGCGGATATGGCTGGCAGCATCGCCAGGAACGGCGCACCCGGCCGGCAGAGCGGCTTCACCTTGCTCGAGATGCTGGTCGTCGTGGTCGTGCTCGGCCTGCTCGTGGTCGGGCTCACCCAGGGGGTGCGCGCCGGGCTTGCAATGTGGAGCGCGCAGCAGCGCCGGCTCGGCGAAACGACGGAGCTCGATGCGTCGGCACGCCTGCTCCGCACGCTGCTGACCGGGATTGCCGCAGCTCCGGCAGACGGCTCGGCCGGCGCCGCGACCGATGCGATCAAAGGGCAGAGCGATCAGCTGGTGTTTGTCGGCGACCTGCCGACCGGCCTCGGCACCACGCGGCGCGCCGACATCACGATCGCGCTGCGTGGACATCGCCTGGTGCTGAGCTGGACGCCGCATTTGCACGAGCTGTCGGTGGCGCCGGCACCGCCGCCGGTCCAAACCGAGCTGATCCGAGGCGTCGCCCATCTCGATCTCGCCTATTGGGGCGCCACGTCGCCCGACCAGCCGGAGGCTTGGCAGTCGCAGTGGACCGGTGCTGCGGCTCCGGCGCTGATCCGCGTTCGTCTAGGTTTCAAAAAGGGCGACCGGCGGCGCTGGCCGGATTTGATCGTCGCCCCCCAGCTTTGAGCGCTCGACGATTCGCCGGGCGGGTCGATTGACCGCGGCCCAGCTCAGCGCAAAGCTTCGTGTTTTCTACGAAGACGATGGAATCGACACCCGCGATACGAGAATTTAACGATTGCGAACGTATAGTGAGCCGGGTCTAGCGCTGCAAACGCCTTGATCGGGCCACATTCGGGCCGCTTTTTGGTTTACGCGAGGTTGGCATCGCGGTCGGCCTTTGCCGCGCATCCGCGGCTCTGTAGCATGCGGCGCGGCTCAACGGAATTAGCTCGGCTCGGTTCCCGGTCATGGTGCGCGACTTCCTTAGCTGGTGGTTCGGACAGCTGGCAGACCTGCTTCCCCCGTCGTTGCGCCGCTCCGATCCGACCGCCGCGGACGCGACGGTGGTCACACCGCTGATCGTGCAGGACGGGAGTGTCGCCGAGGTTGCGGTCGGCCTGCGCCGAGGCGGCAAGGAAACGCTGCTTGGCCGCTTTGCCGTCGGCGCTGCGGCACTCCCCGAATTACCGCGCTCGTCCGGTCAGCCGGTGGTGCTGCGCCTGGGCGAAGCCGAAGTGCTGGGCAAGACGCTCAACCTGCCGCTCGCCGCCGCACGCGAGCTCGATCAGGCCTTGGCCTTCGAAATGGACCGGGAGACCCCGTTCAAAGCCGAGGAGCTTTATTGGAACCATCGCGTCGCCGCGGCGGACCGGCAGAGCGGGCGCTTATCGGTGCGTCTGCTGTTGATCCCAAAGGCCCGGCTTGGCCCGCTGCTGTCGTTTCTGCGTCAGACCGGCCTCTCGCCGGTCCGGGCGGAGATCGCCGAGGGGCCCGATGCCGGCTGTTGGCTGCCGCTCGACGGCGATGGCCGCCCCGCCCATCGCGGCGCGAGCCGGTTGATCAAGCCGGCGGCGGTCTGTTGCGCGGCGCTGGCGCTGGCGGCAATCCTGATCCCGTTCGTCCGCCAGTCGATGACGATGGCCGCGCTCGACCGCGAGCTTGCGGTTGGGCGTAGCGCCGCCGAGGAGGCCGCCGGATTGCGCCGCGAGATCCGGCGGCTATCGGGCAGCGCCGATCTGGTGCAGAAGGAACGCGACACGGTCGGCCAGCCGCTGGCGGTCCTCGCCGCGGCGACCCGCGTCATGCCCGACGACAGCTATGCGACCGAGATGGAGCTGCGCCAGCGCAAGCTGACGTTGAGCGGGCGATCGGCCGCTGCCGCCCGCCTGATCGGGGCGTTTGCCGCCAATCGGGAGTTCCGTAACCCGGCCTTTGCCGCTCCGGTCACCCGGATTGAGGCGCTCCACCAGGAAATCTTCACCATCATCGCGGAGGTCGCGCCGTAATCTCGCTCGCAACCATGCCGACCGGCCGGCCCGGCCGACTTGTGGCGTTGGGTTTGGCTGTGGTGGTGCTGGGAGGCTTTTATTTTGTGGCCGTGGCACCGTTGCTCGATCTCTACGCGCAGCGGCAGGAGCGGTTGGAGGATGGCCGCATGCTGTTGCCGCGGCTGCAGTCAACCGCTGCCGAGGTGCCGGAATTACGGGCGCGGGTAGCCGGGCTGCGGGCGGCGGCGCGCACCCGCAAGGTGACCCTCGACGGCGCCAGCGACGCTATTGCCTCGGCCAATCTGCAGAGTCGGATCGACGGCTTTGCGACCTCGATCGGCGCAACCATCGGCAGCACCGAGAGCCTGCCCCCCGAGGCGCGCGACGGCTACCGCCGCATCGGTCTGCGGTTTGCGTTAAGCGGGCCGTACGAGACCCTTGTCAAGCTGCTCGCCAAGCTTGAGGAGGCGACACCTCCGCTGATCGTGGACAATCTGCAGATTCACGGCGTGCTGCGCCGGCCGGGCCTGCCCGAGGGGGGCGGGGCCGAGGCCGACCTCGACGCCGGGTTCGATGTTTACGGGTTCCGCAACGACGACAAGCCGGCGGCTGCCAACCCATGATCGACCGCTTGCTGCTCCCGTTCCTGCTCGCCGGCTGTGCGCTGTTCGCCGCGATTGTCGTGGCCGAACTCCAGCCCGCGCCCGCGCCGTCGAAGATCGCGGTCGTGGTGCCGCCGGCTCCGGCTATTGCCAGCGCGCCGATCCGCCGCGACAACGACGGCCGGTACGACGCGCTGCTGGCGACGACTCTAGCGCGGCCGTTGTTCAGCACCACGCGGCGTCCGCCGCAGCGGGGCGGCGCGGATAACGCCGCCGATTCGGGGCTCGCCGATACGCGTCTCGCGGGGATTGTTACCGAACCCGGCCACCGGATCGCGATCTTTGCCCCGGCCGGCGCCAAGGCCTTGACGGTCAGCGAAGGCGAAACCGTCGGCGGCTGGCGGATCGACAACATTACCCCGCTCGAGGTCTCGCTGAGCGGGCCGGACGGGATCAAGACCTTGCAGCCGAAATTCGACCCGAACCTGGTTCCGGCGTCTGGGCCGCCGAGCGTCGTCGACCGGCCGGCGGTGCCGGGCGCGTCGCCGTTCCCCGCGGCGGCGGTGCGGCCCGGCTTGCCGCCGATCTTCAACCGCGCGCCGCCGCGCCCGGGCCAGCTGCGGGGCCGCCGGTGAAGCACGGCCGGCGATTGGCGTGGCTGCCGCTCTTCGGCCTGGGGCTGGTCATTCTCGCCTCGTGCAAGACCCCGCCGCCGCCAGGCCTCACGCCGCTCGAGCAGCCAGGCGCGCTGCAGCCCGCGGCACCGCGCGTCAGCGGCCCGATCCCGACCGTTCACCACTATGAACGCGCCTTCGAGGACCGCCGAGCCGCGCGAATGACGGCCGCCGCGACCGAACCGCCGCCGCCGCCCGGTGTCGTTACCACCCGGAGCGGCGATGTGACCCTCAATTTTGTCGACACCGACATTCGCGAAATCGCCCGCACGATCCTTGGCACGACGCTCAAGCTCGACTTCACCATCGACCCCGCCGTGCACGGCACCGGGTCGATCGAGACCGCGACGCCGCTGGCGCGCTCGGCGCTGCTGCCGGCGCTCGAAACCATGCTCAACCAGAACGGCGCGACCCTGGTGCAGCGGGGCGGGCTCTATGCGGTCGTGCCGGTCGCGGTCGGCGCGCTGACCAACCAGGCCGCGGCGGCAGGCTCGATCGGCGCCGGCGCCCAGGTGGTGCCGCTGCGCTATGCTGCGGCCAAGGATCTGGCCAAGCTGCTCGAACCCTATGTCGGCGAGGGCGGCAAGATCGCCGCCGACACCGGGCGCAACGCATTGCTGGTCACCGGCGACGCCGCGGTGCGCGAGACCCTGGTCGGCCTGATCCGCGCGTTCGACATCGATATTCTCTCTGGCCGATCCTATGCGCTGTTCCCGGTCGGCGACGGCGATCCAGCCAAGATCGCAGGCGAACTCGAAAAGGTCATGCAGGCCCAGTCCGAGGGTCCGCTCGGCGGCATCGTTCAGGTGCTGCCGATGGAGCGGGTCGATGCGGTTCTGGTGGTGTCCTCGCAGCCGCGCTACATCGACGACGCCGATCGATTTTTCAAGCTGGCGGAGCGGGTCGAGGACGCCACCGCGCGAACCTGGCACGTCTATTACGTGCAGAACGGCCAGAGCTCGGATTTGGAGAGTCTGCTGCAGCGCGCGTTTACCCCGGGCCACGTCTCGCCGACCCCGGCGGCACCCGGCAGCACCGCGCCCGGCGCCGGGCAGCAGACCTTGGGCTTGGGGAGCGCGGCAGGCGGCACCGCCGGCGGCGGCGGCGGTTTCGGTGGAGCCGGCGGCACGACCGGCGGCGTCAGCGGCGGTCTGGGCGGCGGCCTTGGCGGCGGCGCCGGCACCAGCGGCCAGACCGGGACCGGCGGCGTCTCGGGCGGGCTCGGCTCGGGCATTCCGGCGGCGTCAACGGCGACCGCGACGGCGGAGACGCCGGCGACCGAGCCGCTGTCAGCCGAGACCGGAGGCGGCGGTGGGGCCGGCGCCGAGAACCGGATCCGCATCATCGCCAACCGAACCAACAACGCGCTGCTGATCTACGCGACGGCGAACGAGTATTCGGTGATCGAGGGCATGCTGCACAAGATCGACATTATTCCGCTGCAAGTGCTGATCGAGGCCACCATCGCCGAGGTCGATCTGAACGACCAGCTGCAATACGGCACCCAGTTCTTCTTTAAGACCGACCATATTGCTGAAACCTTGGGAGCGTCCAGCATCAGCTCTAGTCTGCCGACGATCCCAGGGATCAGCGCGCTCGACTTCCCGTCGTCGTCGCCCTACTTCATCCTGAGCAAGGGGCCGAATTTCGCCCTGTCGGCGCTGGCCCAGGTGACCACGGTCAAGGTCTTGTCGGCGCCGGAGGTGATGGTTCTCGACAACCAGGCCGCACGCTTGCAAGTCGGGCAGCAGGTACCGGTTCTGACCGGGACCGCGACCAGCACGCTGGCCGCCGGCGCCCCGGTGGTCAACAGCGTCGACTATCACGAGACCGGGGTGATCATGCAGGTGACGCCACGGGTCAACACCGGCGGTCTCGTCACCCTCGACATCGCCCAGGAAGTTAGCGACGTGGCCGCGGCGGCGACCAATACCGTCAGCGGATCGCCGACCTTTGACGACCAGGTGTTTCGCACCCGCGTGGCGGTACAAGACGGTCAGACGGTCGGGATGGCCGGGCTGATCCGCGACAACGTCTCGCAGGGCAACACCGGCCTGCCGTTCCTCAAGGACATCCCGGTCCTCAGCACGCTGTTTTCGACCCAGGCCAACTCGCGGATGCGCACCGAGCTCCTGGTTCTGATCACGCCGCATGTAGTGCGCGACCAGCGCGACGCGCGCGCGCTGACCGAGGATCTGCGCAGCCAGCTGATCAACGCCGGCCTTGTTCCGCAGCAGGTCGAGCGCCAGGGCGCCTCGGGCTCGGCCAATCCCAACGGGCTATGAACCCGGGGCGGCGGAAGCCGCCGCGGCAGTGGCCGCCTCGCAGCGGCGGGTTTGCGCTCCTGATCGTGCTGTGGACCCTGGTGTTGATCGCCTTCCTCGTCCTCCACCTGACGGCGAGCGGGCACACCGAGATCCGCATCGCCGACAATCTGGTCGATAATGCCGTCACCGGCGCGGCCGCCGACGGGGCGATCACCGAGGCAATCTTCAATCTGTCGAGCCCGCAACCCGACCAGCGCTGGCCGCTCGACGGCGCCGCTCACCTCTTAACCATCGGCAACACCCGGGTCGTCGTCCGTCTCGAAAACGAGGCGGCCCGGATCAATCCGAACCTCGCCTCGCCGGTTTTGCTCGAGGCGCTGCTGCGCGCCGTCGGCAGCGACCCCGACACCGCGCGCCGCGTCGCGGCGGCAATTGCCGATTGGGTCGGCACCTCGCAGAACGCGCAGCCGCAGGCGGCCCTGCTGGCCGATTATCAGGCGGCGGGGCTCAATTACGGACCGCCCGGGTCCCCCGCCGAAACCTTGGGCGAGCTTGGCCGGGTGCTCGGCATGACGCCGGAGCTGTTGGCCAAGCTGCGGCCGCATTTGACGTTGTTCGGGCCGGCCGACCCCGATCCGGCTACCACCGATCCCGTGGTCGCCGCCGCCCTCGCCCAGGTTTCGCAGCAGAACCAGAATGGGGCACCGGTCAACGCGGACCAACAGGACGTGCAGACCGCGCGGATCATCGCCACGGCGCTCGGACCCGGCAACGCCCGAGCGAGCCGCGCCGCGATCGTGCGCATCGGAGCGTCGCTGCCGGAAGGCTATGTCGTGTTGGCCTGGGGCAACAGGGTCGATTGACCTCGCCGGCGCGCGGCCGGTCGGGCGAACCCGTTTCTCCCCGGTCAGTTGTTGACGATTTCCGCATCCGAGCCGGCGCCGCCCGGCTTCCCGGTCGGGCCCAGCGAGTAGAGATCGTAATCGTGCCCCGGCCGGTCGCTCGGCATCCGGTAAAAAAACGGGTGGCCCCAGGGGTCTTGGGGCACGCCTTCCCCTTTGAGATAGGGACCGCTCCAATTCTGCACGCCGTCGGGGCGCACTAGCAGCGCCTGCAGCCCCTGATCGGTGGTCGGGTAGCTCCCGACATCGAGCTTATAGATGTCGAGCACGCTGGCCAAGCGTTCGATCGATTGGTGGGCGATCTTCTCCTTGGCGGAGCCGAGCTGGCGCAGCGCCGCCGGAGCAACGAGACCGATCAACAGCCCGAGGATGGCGAGCACCACCAAGAGCTCGAGCAGGGTGAAGCCCTGCTGGCGGCGCCGACCGTCGCCCGCGGCATCGGAGCGACGGGAAGACAGGAATTCAAAATTGCCCAAAAGCGCGGACCCGAGCTTATCGAGATGCCAATGGTTACTGCCGGAAATGGGCAAATTGATGACGACGTGATCGCCGCCGCCCGACGAGTAGCAAGGCGTTGCGCTGGTTCGCCCTGCCCCTTCCCTTGGCAAGCGATTTCGTTCCATCCCCCGCCGCTAACGCAACAGATCGGTCAGCGCGGCGGCGCGCGGCGCATTGCGGAAATCGTGGATCAGCGCGAGGCTCTGCTCGATGCGCTCGTCGGCGAGCCCGGAATGCGGCACCAGCGCGCGATACTTGGCGTCGATGTCGGCCCAGGCGATGCCGAGCATTCCCGCACCCTTCGGCACGTGAACGGTGCTGGCGCCGACGCGGCCGTCGGCTGTGCGAATGACGACGGCGGCGCCCTGCCGGTATCGCTCGACAGCCTGCGTCGGCGGCGGTCCGACGCGCACCTTGTCAATCAGCCGGTGGATGACCGGATCGTTGATCTTGGCCGGGGTCGCATGGACCCATGAGAATTCGCGGTCGGCGGCGCCGGCGGCCAGGAAATAGGCCGGGCTGTGCGCCATGTCGATCAGATCGGCCGGGTGCAGCGGCCCGGAGAGCGCGGTGACGCCGGGGCGCGACAGCGTAATGCTGTCGATCTCGTCGGGCGCGAACCCACCCTCGCGCGCGGCGTTGGCGGCGGCCTCGGCCAGCGCATGGTGTGGATGGCCGCCGGGAACCAGCTTGACCGCCATATCGGTGATGATGTCCCAGGACTGCCCGAGGTCGCGGGTGACTGTCGCGCCGGCAGTGGCCGCATCGGCGCCGCCATAGACCTCGAAGAAACCCTGGCGAGTCTCGAGGATGCTCTCCTCTGCCTGATATCCGTGCTGGGCGGCGAGCGCCGCGTCGATGCCCAGCCTTGCCGCCAGCCCGGCATGATATTCGCGCGCGACGCTGGTGTTGGCCGCGGCGGCGAGGCCGCCAATCGAGGTCGCCGATAGCGCGATCGCCTGCGCCGTCTGCCCGGCGTCAAGGCGCAAGAGCCGCGCGGCCGCAACCGCGGCCGCGAAAATCGCCACCAGGCAGCCGTGAAAGCCGCTGCGGCGAAAGGCTGGGGTGATCGCCTCGCCGATCCGGCCCGCCGCCTCGCAGCCGAGCACGACCGCAGCGAGCACTTCGTCGCCCGCGGCGCCGGTGCGCTCGGCGATCGCCAGCGTCGTCGCGGTCAGCGGCGTGCCGCAATGGACGATGTTGCGCAAATCGCTGTCGTCGCAGGCGGCGGCGTCGCTCATCACCGCGTTGACCTGCGCCGCGTCGGCGAGCGGCAATTTCGCGCCGGCCTCGAACCATACCGAAGCGTCGGGCCGGCCGCCGCGCTCGCGGGCCAGCGCCCGAATGATCCGCGCCGCTTCGAGGCCCGAGCCGAACGCGGCGCTGGCGATCGTGCTGGCGAGCAGCATCGCGGCATGATCCTTGGCCTCCGCCGGCAAATCGGCGGCGCTGGCCGCGATCAGAAACTCGGCGAGATCGCGGGCGACGGTCATCGGCCGGCCTAGCGCGGCTCGGTCCAGCTTTCCGAGAAGGCCAGCGCACAGGTGCTGAACGGCCGCCCTTCGCGCTGCACCGGCCAGGGCCGGCCGGCGGCCTCCATGCCATCGACGGTCAGCCGCGCACCGAGCGCCGGGATCAGCAATGTGCACACGCCATAGCGCCGGCCGCCCTCGTTCGGCTGGGTGTGAATCAACAGCGGCTCGCCGATGTCGTACCAGGTCAGCGCCACCTCGCCCTCGCCCGAGACGATGCGCTCGGTCCAGTAGTAATGCGGGTCGCCCGATTTGACGAACTCGGCGTCGGTGACCGGGATCGCGGTGTCGGCGGTCTCTGGGTTGAGCATGCCCTGCACCGTCGCCTGCAGCCAGCGCGCGATCGCGATATTGTCGGACCAGATGTGCCAGCGGTCCTCGGTCAGCTCGCTCTTCAGATAGAGCACGTGCCCCGGCCCCGCCGGGCAGGTGATGATGCGCCAGAAGCTGGCGTTCGTCGTCTGCGCCCCGCCCTCGGTCTCGCTCAGCCGGATGAACGGGTTCTCCCCGGTCAGGATCACATGGTTGGGATCGGCAGGCATCGCGAATTCCTCCCTCGCATGGGAGCCGCCATCGGGCCGGCGGCCTGATCCCCGATGCTAGAGCATCGCGGCCGGCGATGCTACGGGCCGGGCGGTGTGGGCTATGGCTGGCTTGCCGGACCAAACGGCTTTGACGGCGCGCCAAGCTCGTGGAAATCGGCGACATCGCCCCTGTAGACGAGCAGAAATCTGTAGACGAGCAGAAATCGCCTGCCGGGATCGGGATGGTCGAGGACGTCGAGCGGCAGGCCCCCGCCGCCGATAAGCCCTCGCCGCCCGTAAGGTAGACCAGCTCCTCCTCAATCGGCTTCGCCAATACGCGCTACTGGCGGCAGGCCCGAGCCGAGCGACACTCTGACCGGCTTTGCCGATCTGCGGCGCCGACATGTCTTCCTGCGGCAATCGCGCCAAATCGCGCCGCCATTATCTGAAGACAAAGCACCCTTGAACGTGCGGCTTTGGCCGAACCGTCGCCTCGGTGCTAGGCTCGGCATCACCGACCGGCCGAGGAGGAAGGCATGAGCCAGGCGCTGAACGGGATTCGCATCATCGATATGACGCACAACCAGGCGGGGCCGGCTTGCGCCCAGATTCTGGGCTTTCTCGGCGCCGACGTGATCAAGCTCGAGGAGCCGAAAGGCGGCGATGTCGCGCGCCGCAACATGCGCGACCGGGCGGACAGCGACAGCCTCTTTTTTCTGCTGTTCAACGCCAACAAGAGGAGCCTGACGCTCAACCTCAAGACCGGGCGGGGCAAGGAATTGTTCCGCGAGCTGATCGGCAAGTCCGACGTCTTGCTCGAGAATTTCGGGCCGGGCGCGCTCGACCGGCTGGGCTTCGGCTTCGCGGCATTGCAGCAGATCAATCCGCGGCTGATCTATGCGACGATCAAGGGGTTTGGCACC
This sequence comes from Allostellaceae bacterium, assembly GCA_036500965.1. Lineage (GTDB taxonomy): Bacteria > Pseudomonadota > Alphaproteobacteria > ATCC43930 > CGMCC-115725 > AP-15. The sequence goes on from DASYBC010000163.1 coordinate 18,915, forward strand.
TGGGGCCCCTATCGCGATTTCAAGAGCTACGAGCCGATCGCCCAGGCGATGGGGGGTGCGATGAGCATTACCGGCTTTCCGGAGAACCCGCCGACCTTTGTCGTGCCGGCGATCGGCGACAGCGGCACCGGCATGCACATGGCGATCGGCATCCTCGCGGCATTGCAGCAGCGCCACGAAACCGGCCGCGGCCAGCAGGTCGAGGTGTCGATGCAGGACGCGGTGGTCAATCTGATCCGGGTCAGCCTGCGCGACCACCAGCGCTTTGGCGAGGCCATGCCGCGGCGCGGCAACCAGATGGGCCGCGGCGTGCCCGGCACCACCTATCCCTGTGCGCCGGGCGGGCCGAACGACTATGTCTTCATCACCGCGCAGCAGCAGATGTGGCCGGGGTTTACCGAAGCGATGGGCCGGCCGGAGCTCGCCCATGACCCGCGCTTTGCGACCGAGAACGCGCGCTGGGAAAACCGCACCGCCTTGAACGCGATCATCGCCGGGTGGACGCGGACCCGCCCGAAGCACGAGGTCATGCGCTTGCTCGGCGAAGCCGGGGTGCCGTGCGGCGCCTGCCAGGACACCGGCGAGGTCTTGGCCGACCCCCACCTTAAGGCGCGCGAGATGATCGTCGAGCTCGACTATCCGACCCGCGGCATCTACCAGACCGTCGGCTGTCCGGTCAAATTGTCGGACTCGCCGGCCGAATTGAGCCGCCCGCCGCAGCTCGGCGAGCACACCGCCGATTTGCTCGGCGAACTCCTCGGCGTCGATCAGGACGAAGTCCGCCGGCTGCGCGACGACGGCGTCATTTGACCGCCAGCGAAAGAAAAGACTGGAGGGAAGGCGTCGATGACATTGAAGCTGACGGTCGGGTTTTCCGAAAACCCCAGGGTCGGGCCGCTGAAGGACGGCACCGTCAAGCCGCAGAACATCGAATTGGGCTTTGTCACGCTCGAACCGGGCACCCTGTTCTACCGCAACCTCGCCTATGACGAGTTCGACGTGTCGGAGATGTCGATCTCCGAGACCTTGCTGGCGCGGGAGCGCGGCGAGGGCCGCAAATGGGACTGGTCGGCCTTGCCGGTGTTCCTCTCGCGCGGCCATCACTGGCCCAACCTCTACGTCAACACCGCCGCGGGCATCGCCGGGCTCGGCGACATCCGGGGCAAGCGGATCGGCGTCCCCGATTACGCGATGACCGCGGCCTTGTGGTTCCGCATCACGTTGAAGGAGCTTTATGGCATCGAGGCCCGCGACAATGTCTGGTTCAACGGCCGCACCCGGGAGTTGAGCCATGCCGGGATGCTCGGTCTCGACCAGGCGGGCCCCGCCGGGGTCGAGCATCATTGGCTCAGCGCCGAGCAGACGCTCGACCGGATGCTCGACCATGGCGAGATCGACGCCTGCACCGCGATCCGCCCGGCGAGCCGGGTCAGCGCCGGCGACCCGACCGTGATCGACCGCTGGGGCGGGACCCAGATCGAGGGCAACCCGCGGCTCAAGAAACTGCTCGACGACGACGGCAAGAGCGTCGTCTTCGAATTCTACAAGATGACCGGCTACTTCCAGGCCAATCACCATGTAATCGTGCAGAACCGTATCCTGCGCGAGCACCCCTGGGCGGCGCTGGAGCTCTACAACGCCTTTCGCCGGTCAAAGGAAATCGCCTATGAGCGCGCCCGGCATTACGAGGTGACGCGGGTGTATTTCCCCGGCCGCGATTTGGCCGAGCAGAGCGCCGTCATCGGCCCCGACCCCTACCCGCTCGGCCTCGCCGCGATGCGCCGCACGATCGAGCGCGCGATCCAAGGCTCGGTCGAGCAGGGCCTCCTGACCAAGCCGCTCGCCCTCGACGACATCTATTTCCGCACCACCTTGAAGACCTGACCCCGCCGCCCGCCGAACCCGCCCGACCACCCGGCCGAGCGAAAATCCAGAGAGCCATCGTGGGTTCGAACCGGGCAGCCGAAATATAGCCGACCAGCCGCTTCTCGGCGGCCACCCCGCCACAAGCCGCTCGCGGCCCTGTTCCGCCTGTTCTTTGCAGGATATTAACAGGTCCCTCCACCCAACCGACGGCTCAGCATCTCCCACGCAACATCGGCATCCGCTTCCCGAGTACCGTTCGGGAGCGCAACATACGACCCGAATATGGCAACTCTAGCGTCGCCGGGGCGAGGGCTCGACCGGGCGATTTACGGCGAGAGGACCTCGCGGACATCAAACTCCCCGACGCCCCAAATCTCGATCACGCGGTTCACCATGAAATTCGCGTCGGCGGTAGCGAGTACGTGCTGAACGACCGGCTCCAGCCGGTTCCATTGCTCGACCCGCGAGAGCCCGGCCTCGCGCATGACGATGAGCCCCGGATGCAGCTCGGCATCGAGCAGTTCGATGAAATCCCGCGCATTCGCCGTCACCACGGTCAGATCATGTTGGAATGCGTAACCCCAGAGAACCGCGTCGGACTTGCCGCCAAGGCCGGCATGGGGAGCGGACAGCGCATAGACACCGAGTTCCGCGACCCATTGCACCAGCTTCGGCGATAGATGCTCATCGATCAGCAGCCGCATGTCCCGCCGGCGACTCGTCAGATTTGCGCCGGCGCAGCTCGAGCGGCTTTCGCGGCCGGCCCGGATGCGGTTTTATCCTGGCGTGGATTGCCGCATAAGCGACATCGCGCCCATTCAATGCGGGAAAATCTTCCAGGATCTCGGCGGCATCGATGCCGTTGCGAACCAGGGCCGAGACATGGGCGAGCGGGATGCGCGTGCCTGCGAATACCGGCTCACCTGCCAGGATATCGGGGGTCGAAACGACCCGGCGGCGGCCCCGACGATAGGTCGCGAGATTGTCGGCAAGATGATTGCGCAGATGCTTCACCTCGACATGGAGCACAAGATCGCCGCTCTTCACAACGAAATCCGGGCCTTCGGCACGCCATCGGCCGGCAGTTTCCGCCCGATCGAACACCAGTCCGCGCAGTGAGCGCTTGTCGTCACGATCGAGATCAAACGGAAATGCCGACAACAGCTTGATATAGAACAGCTCCTTCACGCCGAATTGGTAGCGCACCGCCTTACCAACGCTTTCAGCGCGTGGAGCAATGGCTTTCTTCTCGATCGCCGTCCGCACGACCGATTCCGGCAGCTCTGCGATCGCCGCCGCCTCCTTCAGCGAGAATCCGTCCAGCATTACGACGTCGTCAAATATACCATCACCGATGATATAATTTATCGCACACACCGATGCAAGCTGCCGGATGTAGGGTGGGTTGAGCGCGGCGAACCGACGAAGGGTGATGGGTTGCGCTCCCGCTTAACCCATCCTACGGCTGAAGACCGGGGATCGCATTCCAACCCGACAAAATCGGCGTCGCGGCGGCGCTGGCATATACCGCACAAGAAGCCGTCTCATTTTTGGTAATTATATTCTATTCCTCCATATTTTTCGAACGTATCGAAGGCATGGATCGTGTAGACGCGGCAGACTCCAGTCTCGTAGCCACGGCCAGAAACATCATGATATTTCGCCAGCGCTATAAAATAGAGGTATTTGTCAGGCTCTATGTTTGGCATGAGCGTGGGGCGATGAAGGAAATAGAGGCCGCGTATATATATCTGAAGCTCGTCCTTGATTGTTTTCCCGGAGCCAAACGGGATGTCTGTGAGAACGGGAGACCGAGGAAATTGATAAGCGCGCGGAGGTTTCGGCGGCGCCTCACCGTAATGAAAATCTACCCATAGTTCATCGAGCAGCGCGGGGGTACGGCCGATGTTCGCTACACTATATTCAACGTATTCCCGATGGACTTGCTCCCGTCTAACTTGGAAGCCCGTCAGCGACTCGAGAACGAAATAGGGCCGCTCGACTGCGTCGACTGCGCTCGCAGCTTGTCGAGCAGTCTTGACGGTTTGCAGCAGCCAGTAGCCTTGAAAACCAAAAACAACCAGCTGAAGAATTCCAACAAGTATCAATCCACCGTTGAACCACCAATCGTTGTGCATATCGACGGTCCGATCGCCCGGGAGCATTACGGCGAGGTGTAAACGATGTCACTCGGCTCCGCCCGAGCGCGTCGGCTAACTTGTGCGCGCCGCCTGGATCGCGCGCCAGATGCGCTCCGGGGTAGCAGGCTTGTCGAGGGCGGACGCCGTATTCCGAGAGGGCGTCGAGGAGGGCGTTCATGACTGAGGGGGAGGGCGCCGGCGCGGCCGGCTTCGCCGCAGCCTTTGGCGCCCAAGGGATTGGTTCTGGCCGGGACCGAGTGGCTGGCGTTGGAGCATTATTCGCTTACGCTGCACCATTCCTCGTCGCCCCCGCGCGATCCCCGGATCAAGTCCGGGGAGGGGCGTGGCCCATGTTTGGGTCAGAGGCAGGCTTTGGCTTGAACAGGGGGCAACCGTCAAGTCGCTCGCCCCATGTTCGGGTCAGGGATAGGCTCTGGGTTCCCGCTTTCGCGCACTGTCGTCCGGCGGAGGCCGGGACCCATTTCGGCCATCGGTACCGGCCTCCGCCGGTATGACGGATGGTGGGTGCGATCAGCCCAGTGCTGTCCAAGCGTGCAACAAGCCGGGCGCGATTACCGTCGGGGCGTTGCAGGATCCGAATGCGCCAGAGGTCGGCTCGCGCGCGCCGCCTGGATCGCGCGCCAGATGCGTTCCGGGGTTGCCGGCATGTCGAGGTGGCGGATGCCGTATTCCGAGAGGGCGTCGAGGAGGGCGTTCATGACTGCGGGGAGGGCGCCGGCGCAGCCGGCTTCGCCGCAGCCCTTGGCGCCCAAGGGGTTGGTCTTGGCCGGGACCGGGTGGAAGTCGCTCGCAAACATCGGCGCGTCCTCGGCGCGGGGCATCGCGTAATCCGTATAGGAGCCGGTCAGCAGCTGGCCGCTCTCGTCATAGACGGTGCGCTCGAGGAGCGCCTGGCCGATCCCCTGGACGATGCCGCCATGCGCCTGGCCGGTGACCAAGAGCGGGTTGATCACGACACCGAAGTCGTTGACGAAGCGGTAGCGCACGGTTTCGGCGACACCGGTCTCGGGATCGATCTCGACCTCGGCGATATGGCAGCCATTGGGGAAGGCCGAGGGCGGGCCGTCGCTGATGTTGGCGATGTCGAGGCTCTGCGGCAGGCCCGATGGCAGTTCGAGCCCGGCGTGGATTTTGGCCGCCAATTCCATGATGCCGACCGAGCGGTCGGTGCCGGCGATGACGAACCGGCCGGCGCGGAACTCGATGTCGGCGGCGGCGGCTTCGAGCACATGGGCGGCGATCTGGCGGCCGGCCTCGATCACCTTGTCGCCGGCCTCGACGATCGCGGTGCCGCTGGTCATCATCGATTTCGAGCCGCCGGTGCCGCCGCCGGCGATCAATTCGTCGCTGTCGCCTTGGACGAGACGAATATGCCGGAACGGGATGCCGAGCCTGGTCGCCAATACCTGGGCAAAGGGCGAGGCGTGGCCCTGGCCGTAATCCAAGGTGCCGGTGATGATCGTCACATCGCCGTTCGACTCAAAGCGGATGCCGCCCATCTCGCGGCCGGGCGGGCCGGTCAATTCGAGGTAATCGCTGATGCCGCGCCCGCGCAGCCGGCCGCGCGCCCGGCTCTCTTCCTGGCGGGCCGGGAAGCCGTCCCAATCGGCGAGGCGCAGGGCCTGGTCGAGGAGGCCGGTGAAATCGCCGCTGTCGTAGGTCGTGCCGTTCGGCGCCTTGTACGGCATCGCCTCGGGCCGGATGTGGTTCTTGCGGCGCAATTCGACGCGATCGATGCCCATCTCGGCGGCGGCGGTGTCGACCAGCCGCTCCATGTAGTAGTTGGCCTCCGGGCGCCCGGCGCCGCGATAGGCGCCGACCGGTGTGGTGTTGGTGAAGACGCATTTGGTCGTGACCTCGATCAGCGGCGTTTTGTAGACGCCGAGCGTGTTCCGGACCGCGTTGCGCGTCGCTGGGCCGGGTGCGCCATAGGTCGAGCCGAGATTGCCGTAGCCGAGGAGCCGCACCGCGAGGAAATTCCCTTGCGCGTCGAGCGCCAATTCGGCGGTCATCTCGGCGTCACGGCCGTGCGTGTCGGAGACAAAGCTGCCCGAGCGCTCGTCGGTCCATTTGACCGGGCGGCCCAATTCGCGCGACGCGTGCAGGATGCAATAGTATTCGGCATAGGTCGGCTGCTTCATGCCGAACGACCCGCCGACCCGCTCGGTCAGGATGCGCAGCTGGTCGCGGCCGACGCCGAGCACGCCCGCGACATAGTTGCGAAAGCCGAACACGCCCTGGCAGCCGACATGCAAGGTCCAATGCCGCCGCTCGGGGTCGTATTCGGCGATCGCGGCGCGCGGCTCCATCGGGTTGACGACGATGCGGTTGTTGCGCAGCCGCAGCTTTGTGACATGGGCGGCGCCGGCAAAGGCGGCGGCGACCTTGTCGCTGTCGCCATAGTGAAAATCGAGCCCGACATTGCCCGGCACCTCGTCGTAGAGGAGCGGCGCATCGGCGGCGTCGGCGAGCGCCGGCTCGGTCACCGCCGGCAACGGGTCGATGTCGAGCTCGACAAGCTCGGCCGCGTCCTTGGCGGCGGCGACAGTGTCGGCGACGACCGCGGCCACCGCCTCGCCGACGTAGCGAACCTTGTCCGACGGCAGGGCGTGATGGACCGGGGTCAGCATCGGCGTGCCGTCGCGATTGTTCATGACCTGCCGCGCCGGCAACGGGCCAATCCCGCCCGCCGCCAGATCGGCCGCGGTATAGACCGCCAGCACCCCCGGCAGCGCGCGCGCCGCCGCGGTGTCGATGCCGCGGATGATCCCATGCGCATAAGGGCTGCGCACGATCACCGCATAGGCCTGTTGGGGGAGGTTGATGTCGTCGGAGTAGTGGCCTTCGCCGCGCAGCAGCACCGGGTCCTCGGTGCGCGGCACCGGCTGGCCGATGGCGAATTTCTCGTCGATCCCAAAAGCGATCGGATCAAGGACGTCGTTCATGGCTGATCCTTTTGCGCATCTCGTCTGGTTTGCGTCAGGATACCGCCAACCGCACCTCGGCAAGACGGAAATCGGGATGCCCGACAGCAAATCACAGGTTTACCGCGATCTCGCCGTGCAATTGGCGGCGCTGCTCGACGGCGAAACCGATCGGATCGCCAACGCCGCCAACATGGCGGCGCTGATCTATCACGGCCTCTCCGACCTCAGCTGGGCCGGGTTTTACCTCCGCAAGGGCAACGACCTGGTGCTCGGGCCGTTCCAGGGCAAGCCCGCCTGCCTGCGCATCGCGATCGGAGAGGGTGTGTGCGGCGCTGCCGCGGCGCGGCGGGAGGCGGTGCTGGTGCCGAATGTCGAGGAGTTTCCGGGGCACATCGCCTGCGATCCGGCGGCGCGCTCGGAGCTGGTCGTGCCGTTGATCGAGGATGGCGCGGTATTGGGCGTGCTCGACCTCGACAGCCCGGTATTGGCGCGGTTCGAGGACGCGGATCGGGAGGGATGCGAACGGCTGGTCGCTGTGTTTGTCGCACACCATCGCCGCGTTTGTCGCACACCATCGCCGCGAGGCATTGGCGGCCGGGAACGGCGCCGAGATCGATCCGCAATCCGGCGCCGGCTGACGGTCTCCGAGATGAACGAGCGGGACTTGGCGATCGCCTTGGCGGAGCGCCGGCTCGATGTCGCGCTCGCCCCCGCCACATGCCGCCGCCATATCGCCAGTGCCCGCACGCTCTATCTGCGCGCGAGCCCGTGCATTGCAGATGCCTTTCGCGAGCTCATTGTGCACATGTTCGGCATCGCCCCCGAGGCGGCAAACGACCCGGGCGTGCTGGACCAATCGCTGATCGAGCGCCTCGACACCTATATTCGAGGTAATCGCCAGCTGAACTGGAAGATTGTCCAGCGCGGCTTCTGGGTGCATGGCGTGGACAATCTGCGTGCCTACTGCGGGTCGGCCGAGTTGTTTACAATGCAGGGGCACGCCGACCGCATCCGATGTCCAACGTTAATCTCACAGCGCCTCCATGAATGCGACGCCCCCTGCCGAGAGCGCGTCGTGCTATCAGCGGGTACTGGACGGGCTCGACGAACAGTTTGGACCCCCGCAGCAACCTCGGAGCGAACATAACAAGTGAGATAATTGCGGCATATCGGAACAAAGGGTGCTGATCCCACGTCGGAGGGGGTGTCATGGAGTTCTGGACAGAGCCACAGATGGCGTCGATCCACAAAATGCTCAACCCGCGCTCGATCGCGATCGTGGGCGCCACGCCGCGGATGCAGTATGGGGGGCGGTTTCTGGCGGCGGCGCTCAAGGCCAAAGACCGGGTGCGGGTTTATGCCGTGAACCCGCGTTATGACGAAATCATGGGGGTTAAGTCCTACTCGAGTGTGACGGACCTGCCGGAGGCCCCCGATTTGGTGGCCGTCGTGGTGCCCTGGGACCAGGTGCTCGATGTCCTCCGGGAGAGCCAGGCCAAGGGGGCGGGATCGGCGATCGTGATCTCGGCTGGTTTTGCCGAGCGCGGCCAAGACGACCGGCGCGATTTGCAGCGGGAATTGGGCGCCTTTGCCAGCAATTCGGGCATGCGGATCAGCGGCCCCAACTGCCTGGGGCTGGCGAATGTCAAAGACGACATCTGGGCCACCGCTTCCTCGCGTGGCGCGGAAGGTCTGACCGGGCCGATCGGCCTCGTTTGCCAAAGCGGTGCCACGGCGTTCGGGCCGTTCCTGGTGCGGGCGGTCGAGAACGGCATCGGCTTCAGCTATATCATCTCGACCGGGAACGAGGCGGACCTCGACTTTACCGATTTCGCCCGCTATCTGCTCGACGATCCGGATACTCGGGTCATTGCCGGCTTTGTCGAAGGCTTCAAGCAAGCCGACAAGTTTCTCGAAGTGGCAAAGCTCGCCGCCGAGCGCGGCAAGCCGATCGTGCTGATAAAAATCGGACGTTCGGAACTGGGCGCCCGGGCGGCACGCTCGCATACCGCGGCATTGACCGGTGCAGATGCCCGGTACGATGCGATCTTTGCCCAATACGGGGTGATCCGGGTCCAGGATTACGACGAGCTCCTCGAGGTCTCGCACCTCCTCGCCCACACCCCCAAGCCCCTAGTGCCCGGCATCGCGGTGGTCTCCCACTCGGGCGGCATCAGCTCGCTGACCGCCGACATGTGCGGCGAGGCCGGTCTCGATCTGCCGACGCTCGGGGATCAGGCGCGTGACGGCATCAACGGCATCCTGAAGGGCTTCGGCTGGGCGGCGAACCCCGCCGATGTGACCGGCTTTGCCAACAGCGAGGCGTTCCAGCAGATCATGCAGCATATGATCGACGATCCGCGGATGGGGACGCTCGTCGTGGCGAGCGCCGGGGCGGACGCTCAAGCTCAGCAGGTCATCAAAGAGCGTGATCGGACCGACAAGGGTGTGGTGTTCCTGTGGACCGGAAGCCGGGACGCCACGGCCGGCCTCACACAGCTCAAAGGAGCCCGGATCCCGATCTTCTACACGCCGGACAAACTGGCCCGCGGCCTGCAGAGCCGCCTCGCCTATCATACATGGCGCGAGCGACGCCTGGCCGACGGCTTTGCCGCGGCCCCGCCGCGCACCGCACCTCAGGATCAGGCCATCGCCCAGGCGCTTCAATTGGGGCGTCCGACGCTCTCGGAATCCGAGAGCAAAGAGCTGTTGGCAGCCTGGGGTGTCCCGAGTGCGCGCGAGCGCCGGGCAAATTCTGCCGAGGCCGCCGTTGCGGCCGCAGAAGAGCTCGGGTTTCCGGTGGCTCTCAAGGTCGATTCGCCGGACATCCTGCACAAGACGGAGGCCGGGGTCGTTCGGCTGAACTTGCGTGATATGGCGCAAGTGCGAACCGCCTACGCCGAGATCCTGGCCAATGCCAAGACCCACGCGCCGCAGGCTCGGATCATCGGCGTGTCGGTGCAGGAGATGGTCGGCGACGGTGTCGAAGTCATCATCGGCGTCAATTGCGACCCGCAATTGGGCCCGGTGCTGCTGTTCGGCAGCGGCGGCGTGATGGTCGAAATCTACAACGATGTGGCCCTGCGACGCTGCCCGATCACGCGCTCCGAAGCCGAGGCCATGATCACGCAAGTCAAAGGCGCCCGGCTGCTCCAAGGCTTTCGCGGCCGTCCGGCGGCGGATATCGAGGCGCTCGCGGATACCCTGGTGCGCGTGTCGTGCCTCGCCATGCACCTCGAACAGCATTTGGCAGAGCTGGACATCAATCCGCTGATGGTGCTGCCGTCCGGCCAGGGCGTGAAGGCGGCAGACGCCCTCGTCGTGCTTCGCGGCACATAGCCCTGCACGTGGTCAAACCCCAATAGGTGCGCCAGCGCGGGGGAGCGGTGCCGGTATGGTACAATGGCGGCATGAACCCCAGGAGGATGGCGTGACCACCCACACCTTCCGCATCGTCGTCGAACCCGACGAGGACCGTTGGCGCGCCTATGCCCCCGCGCTAGCCCGGATATCTCACCGGGCGGCTGCTGATGTTGGATTTTCTGACGTATCAGGCTGCTTGTCGGGGTTTTGGGGCCGCGAGCCTGGCGTTTTGAGCCTGTCGGGGCGCGGCTGAGCGGTCGCAGGGTGAGCGAC
>DASYBC010000164.1:0-1847 GCA_036500965.1 Allostellaceae bacterium
GTGGTTCTCGCAACTCCACCGTAACGCACACCTTCCCGGTGACCACCCGTCGCTCACGCGCGCGCCGGGCTCCATGTAATCGGGCATTCCACCCGACGCGCGCTCACCCCCGATTTTCCACCACGAGCGCGGACGCTAACCAGCCATGTCGTGATCCGCGGCACGGACGATCTCGGCAAGGACCTGATCATCGCCCAGGACTACATCACCGACGGCATACGGCTGCGCGCCGAGGAGCGGGCGACTCTGGAGCTCGGGCCGGAAACCGACCTGGAGCTGCGCGAGAAGCTGCGGGCGGAGATTGCCGCCGAGCGCTTCACCCGCATCGACCGCGCGATGATCGAAGAGGCGCCGCACCGGGTGCTCGACCTCCGCCCCGAGGAGGGGCAGATCGGCGCCGATTTCGACCGCACGCTGCGGCTGGGTCGATTGCAGAGGCTGCAGCGCTTCGGTCTCGCCCATCAAATCGACCCCGGTGTGTGGACCATCTCCGAGAAGCTGGAGCCGACCATGCGGGCGCACGGAGAACGCGGCGACATCATCAAGGCGACCAATCGGGCGCTGACCGATCACGGCCTCGAGCGCGGCATGGGCCAGTATGCGCTGCACGGCGAGGAGCTGCAGCAGCCGGTCATCGGACGGGTGATCGGCAAGCGACTGACCGGCGAGTTGGGCGACCGGGTGGCGCTGATCGTCGACGGCGTCGCGCATCATGTGGCGCTCGGCGACAAGGCCGTGGCCGCGGACGCGCCGGTCAGCTCGATCGTCGAGATCGACCCGGCATCGCCCGTACAGCGCCCGTCGGATCGCAACATCGCCGTGCTGCCGGCGGACACCGGCATCTATCGCCCGAGCGAACACCGGCATCTATCGCCCGAGCGAACACCGGGCGATCGCCATGGCCGGCCACATCCGCGTGCCGGGCGGCGACTATGACGGCTACATCGAGAGCCATGTCCGCCGGCTGGAGGCATTGCGCCGGGCCGGCATCGTCGAGCGGCTCGACGCCGATCGCTGGTCGATCCCGGAAGACTACGCGGCGCGCGCGGCCGCCTATGACAGCGCGCAAAGCCGCAGAATGAACCTTCGCGTTCTCTCGACCTACGATCTCGAGCAGCAGGTCACCAGCGATGGCGCTACCTGGCTCGACCGAGAGCTGGCCTCACCCAACCGAACGCCGTTGACCGAGGCGGGGTTCGGCGCCGAGGTGAGCCATGCGCGGAAGCGCCGCAAGGACAGCCTCGTCGATCAGGGTCTCGCCCATCGAACGCCCGACGGCCGCCTCCGCGCGCCCCAGGGACCTGTTGTCGCGGCTGGAGCAACAGGAAGTCGCGCGCGTCGGCCCGGAGATGGCGAAGGCCCGCGGCCTGACCTTCACGCCGGCCGAGCCCGGAAACTATGTTTCGGGAACGCTGGTCGGCGCGACCAACCTCGGCAGCGGCAAATTCGCGATGATCGAAGATGGCCTCGGCTTCAGCCTGGTCCCCTGGCAGCCGGTACTCGAGCAGCGGCTCGGGCGCGAGGTCACCGGGATCGCCATGCCCGGCGGCGGCATCGATTGGACCTTCGGGCGCAGCCGCGGGCTCGAGCTGTAGCAGACCGATTCTAGTCTCTTGGCTTCACGTGTGAACGCCGCCACAGATCCCCGTCGCCACATTGCGATGCAATTTCGGTCCGGGGGATACCTAGGGGATACCTAGCCACTTCCTAGTGTCCTGCACCAGAAGTTCGTTCGATCGAGCTACGCTTTGGCTGGGGCATTGTAGCGGCAGAAGCGCTCGATCGAGCCGAGAATGTCGTCGGCTGATTTGGTCCATCGGAAAGGTTTTGGATCGGCATTGTGGCGG
>DASYBC010000165.1:0-7865 GCA_036500965.1 Allostellaceae bacterium
TCGCGTCTTTCGCACCACCGAGGAGATCGTCGACAGCTGTTGCGCGGCGTGGAATTGGCTGCTTGGCGAAACCGGCCGCATCCGCTCGCTGTGCTCCTATCCCTGGCTCACACGGGTTGGCACTTAATCAGGCTGGTATTACACAGGTGATTCCAGCTATTTTTTTGATGGGAATAATAAAGCTACTTAAGTAGAAATATATACGGCAAATCCTAGTTGATGTATATGAAGCCACCCTGTCAATGAATCAATAGGCTAATTTAGCTCGTTCATCGAGCGTCTTAATAATTCGCTTGAATCACCAACTTTGTGGGGAGCTCGTTCTGATCAGGCGCTCCCGAGCCTGAAGGCGTGAATTCTCCGGCTACTTGCCGAAGATGTCGAGGGGGAGGAAGGCGCTGACGACGATGTTCGGGACGTCGACCAATTCGCTGAGCTTCAGGTCGACCGCGACCGAGCAGATCGCGTAGGCCTGCTGGCGGCTCCAGCCGCGCTCGACCAGGAGGTCAATCATCGACAGGAGGGCGTTCTTGGCGCTCAGGGTCGCGTCTTCGCTCTCGTTGCCGCCATCGGCGCGGACCGACATGCCGGTGGTGGCCAGAAAACGCTTGGGCGCGGCCAGTTCGGGCGGGAAGTAATAGTCGTCGCGGGCAAAGCGCGGAAAGCGGATGCCGCGCCGCTCTGCCTCGCCCTTGTGCAATGAAAAGCGCACCAGGATCGAGCCGGACATCTCGATCGCTGTGCCGCAGGCCTCGCCGTCGCCCTGGGCGAAATGCGCGTCGCCGACCGAGAACAAGGCGCCATCGACAAACACCGGCAGCATCAGGCGCGCGCCCTTACTCAGCTGCTTGATGTCGAGATTGCCGCCGTTCTCGCGCGGCGGGATCGTGCGCAGCGCCTCGGCGGCGATCGCCCCGCCGGGCACCGCGCCCTGCGCCTCGGGCGGCAGCGCGATACCGCCGCGGGCGGCGAGCTCGGCCTCGCGGCGCTGCACCCGCTCGCGCAGCTCCTTCGACGGGGCGACGCCGATCACACCGACAAACGAGCCGTCGGGGATACGCACGCCGGCCAGATCGGCAGATTGGGCAAAGCCGTCCTTGATCGCCCATTTGGCGATGTAGGGCTCGGGAAAGGCGTCGCGCAAAAAGCCAAACCCGGGCACCTGGACCGTGTAGGCGAACTCGGCCGGCTTCATGTCGCGGATCTCGACTTCGAGCAAATCGCCCGGAGCCGCACCTGCGACAAATACCGGGCCGGTCAACGGATGAACGAGGTTGAGGTCGCAGCGCCGCAGATCCTCGGCCGTGGTCGCCGCGGTGATCTGGCCGTCGAAGGCATCGCGGGTCTCGATCTCGACCTCTTCGCCGGGGAGGGCTTCGATGACCGGTGCTACCGCCTCGTGCCAGCGGTTGTGGCCCTTCTCCGGCTCCTCGGCGAGGCGCTTGCGGTAATCGACCGTGATGCTCTTCATGCCGCCCCTCCTGTCGTCCGCTCGCGAGCGAGGCTAAGCACCGGCTCGGGCAGTAGCAAGCTGAGCGCGCCGGGTTCGCTCTAGCCGAGCGCCGCGGCGGCGCGGGCGACCCGCTCGGCGCGGTCGCGCTGGCGCGGCTCGGCGCGGCTGCGCACCGCGGCGACCAGCGCCGGATCGGCGGTCTCGGGCGACCCCGAAGCGAAAGGGGGATCCGGGTCGTATTCGATCGCCAGCTGGATCGCCTCAGCCGCCGCCTGGCCGGCGATCTCGGCCGCGACCGACAGCGCCACATCGATGCCGGCGGTGACGCCGCCGCCGGTAAAGAGGTTGCCGTCGCGCACGACACGCCCGGCGACCGGCTGCGCGCCGAACGCCGGCAGCAGGTCGCGCGACATCCAATGCGTTGTGGCGCGACGGCCGTGCAGGAGTCCGGCCGCACCCAGCACCAGCGAGCCGGTGCAGACGCCGACGACGTAGCGAGCGGCTGCGGCCGTTCGGCGCAAAAACGCCAGCACCTCGGCGTCTTCGAGCAACGGGTTGATGCCGGGGCCGCCGGGTACCAGCACCAGATCGAGCGGCGGACACTCGGCCAGGGTCGCCATCGGCAGGATCGCCAGCCCATGCTCGGAGCGCACCGGCTGCAAATTCTTCCACAGCAGCAAGGCTTCGGTCCCGGGCAGCCGGGACAGCACCTCGTAGGGGCCGGTCAGGTCGAGCTGGGTCAGGTTCGGAAACACCAGCATCCCGCTGCGGAAATCCGGTTCGCTCATCGTCACTTTCCGGTGGGGGCGGTCCGGGTGGAGCCAGTGTTCCTTTATCGCTAGAGTCCGGCTTCGGCAATGGGGAGACGGCGATGCCTCTGATGCTGGCGAGCCCGGCATTCGCGCCCGGCGGCGCGATCCCGGCGGAATACACCTGCAGCGGCGCCGATATCTCGCCGCCCTTGACCTGGTCCGGCGCACCGGTCGGCACCAAGAGCTTCGTCCTCGCGGTCGAGGACCCGGATGCGCCAAGCGGCACCTTCCGCCATTGGGCCGTCTTCGACATTCCGGCCGGCGCGCACGGGCTGGCCGCGGGCTATCGGCCGAACCGCCCGGCGAGCGGCTTTCGCCAGGCGCGCAACGATTCTGGCGAGGTCGGCTATGGCGGCCCTTGCCCGCCGCCGGGGCCAGCCCATCACTATCATTTCCGGCTGCTGGCGATCAGCCGGCCGCGGCTCGATCTCTCGCCGTCGGCGACCGTCCAGGACGTGCTGCAGGCAGCGCAGCCTTATGCCATTCAACAGACCGAATTGATCGGGACATACCGACGCTGAGGCGCCGCAAACGGGTCAGGACTCTGCGGGCATTTACCCGGTGTTGTCGATTTGCTGGTATATCGGCGGAAATTCTGTCTATAACCCGCGCCCTGGCTATAACCCGCGCCCTGGCGGTCCTGGTCTCGGCGCGGTCAGCTTGGGGCGTCGAGCCGGCGCGGTGGCGGCGCCAGTCGGATTGGGCCGGTTCCCCGAAAGTAGCGTTGGCTTGGCAGACGGACCGAGCGCATAGATGCCCGACACGGTGGTCATTCACACGCAGGCAGGCGCGAAACTCGGCCAGAGCCTGGGGGTCGCGGCGCTCGGCGTCGTCTATGGCGATATCGGCACCTCGCCGCTTTACACCGTCAAGCAATGCTTCGACAGCGCCGGTGCCGTGAGCGAGCCGCGCGTCTTCGGCATCCTGTCGCTGATCGCCTGGGCGCTGACCCTGGTGGTCACGGTCAAATACGTCCTCGTTCTGATGCGCGCCGACAACCGCGGCGAGGGCGGGATCATGGCGCTGATGGTGCTGGCCCTGCGCGCCGCTGTCGGGCGGCGCAGCCGGTGGCTGTTATGGGCCGGATTGTTTGGCGCCGCACTGTTCTTTGGCGACGGGGTGATCACCCCATCGATCTCGGTGCTGAGCGCGGTCGAGGGGCTGAAGGTGGCGACCCCCGCGCTCGAGCCCTATGTGGTGCCGCTGACCCTGCTGCTGCTGGTCATTTTGTTCCTGGTTCAGCGGCGCGGCACCGCCCTTGTCGGCGGCTATTTCGGTCCGGTCATGATCGTGTGGTTCGGGGTCATCGGGGTGCTCGGCGGGTTGGAGATCGCACGGCGCCCGAGCATCCTGCTAGCCGTCGATCCGCGCTATGCGATCGATCTGTTCCTGCACGACCCGTGGCAGGGCTTTGTCCTGCTCGGCTCGGTGGTGTTGGCGGTGACCGGGGCCGAGGCGCTCTATGCCGATATGGGGCATTTCGGGCGGGGGCCGATCCGGCGGGCGTGGCTGCGCTTTGTGTTTCCCGCCCTGCTGATGAATTATTTCGGCCAAGGCGCGCTGCTGCTGGGGCATCCGGGCGCGGTCGAGAACCCGTTTTACCACCTGGCTCCGGGCTGGACCGTCTATCCGCTTGTCGGGGTCGCCTCGGTGGCCACGGTCATCGCCTCCCAGGCGGTCATCTCGGGCGCGTTCTCGATCGCCCGCCAGGCGGTGCAGCTCGGCTATCTGCCCAGGATGCAGGTGCGGCACACCTCCGAGCAGGAGATCGGCCAGGTTTATGTCCCGGCGATCAACGGCATCCTATTGGTGGCAGTGGTGGCGACGGTGCTGATGTTTCGCTCGTCCGACGCGCTCGGCGGCGCCTACGGCGTCGCCGTGACCGGGACGATGACGGTCACGACGATCCTCGCCTTTGTCTATCTGCGCTGGGGCAGCGGCTGGCGGCTATGGCGGCTGATCCCGGTGTTCGCGGTGTTTCTGACCGTCGACCTGTTCTTTTTTGGCGCGAATCTCCTAAAGATCATCGATGGCGGCTGGTTTCCGCTGGCCATCGCCGGCTCGATCTATGCGGTCATGATGGCCTGGCTGTGGGGCCGGCGGCGCATCTCCGCGCAGCGGGCGAGCGGCGCCCTGCCGCTGACGACCTTGCTTGAAACCTTGAACCCCGACCGGCCGGCGCGGGTCCCGGGGACCGCGATCTACATGACCGCGCGGCTCGACAACGTGCCCGCCGCCCTGTTGCACAACATGAAGCACAACAAGATCCTGCATGAGCGCAACGTGCTGATGACGGTGCGCACCGAGGACGTGCCCCGGCTGCCCGAGGCGGGGCGGCTGCAGATCGATCATCTCGGGCAGAATTTCCACACGGTGACGATCCGCTACGGTTTTCTCGAAGAGCCCGATATCCCGCGGGCGCTGGCCCTGTGCCGGGTCGGCGGCTTCCGCTTCAACCTGATGGACACCTCGTTCTTTGTCGGGCGCGAGAAGCTCGTCGCCAAGCGCCCGTCCGGAATGCGGCTGCCATTCAAAAAGCTGTTCATCCTGCTGTCGAACGTGGCGCTCGACGCGACTGAGTTCTTTCGGATCCCGGTCAACCGGATCGTCGAGCTGGGCGGCCAGGTCGAGCTCTGAGGGGCGCCGCGCCGCTTCAGGCTCGTGCCGCCCGCAGACTCAGTGGATGTCCTCGACCTCGTCAAAGGCTTGGCGCAGACGGGCGACCGAAAAGCCCGGCGCCTTGGCGGCGTCGATGATCACCTTTTCGCGGCGGGTCAAGAGGGCCACCGCCGCCGGCAATTCGCCGATTGCTTCGGCCGGCACCACCACCGCGCCGTGGCGGTCCGCATGGATCACGTCGTTGGCCGACACGATCATGCCGGCGACGCTGACCGTGCCGCCGAAATCAACGAGATGCACATGCGCGTGCGACGGCATAATCGAGCCGGCGAGCACGAAAAAGCCGGTGGCCATCGCATCGAGGTCGCGCACCGAGCCGTCGGTGATCACGCCGACGCAGCCGAGCCCCTTGTGGACGTTGGTCTGCACCTCGCCCCAGAATGCGCCAAAGCCCAAATCCGGCGCGTCGAGGTCCTGGATCACCGCGATGCTCGGCAGCGGCTGCGCGGCGATATGCTCATAGTAACCGAGCCGCACCTCTTTCGCCTCGTCACGGCCGCGCGGATGCGGCTCGCGCGAGCGGATGATCGCGGTGCGGGCAAAGGCCACGACCGGCCTCAGCTCCGGGAACGGGGCGAGCAATGGCCGGCGGATAAAGCCGGTCGCCCGGCGCGCCGGGGCGACGAGCTCGAGGGCGTTGCAGATCGTCGGCGTGTCGAATGCCCTCAAAGCCTCGAGATCGGCGGGGTCTGGCAGGCGCGGCATCGGCGTCCTCCGGCGGCGGGTTGTCGGGGCCCAGGCTTTATTGGAGAATGCCATGGGCCAGCAAGGCTTTTTCGCCAGCAAGGCTTTTTCGCCAGCAAGGCGTTTTCGCCGCCGGCCAGCGACTGAGGAAGAACGGAGCTGGCGAGGGAGAATGGAGATGAGCGGCTACGACCCCGACCGGGTCAGGACGATGCGGCGGCCGATCGGCCTGCCGTTCCACATCGGCAAGATCGGCCACGTCGTCATCAATGTGCGCGATGTCGAGCGTTCGGCGCGGTTTTATACCGAGGTGCTGGGCTTCCAGGTGTCCGATGTCTACCCGGAGGAGATGGTGCCGGGCGGCATGGTGTTTTTGCGCTGCAACCCGGACCATCACGGGGTGGCGCTGGTCGGCTCGATGGCGGGCGAGGCGGCGAATGTCGAGCTCAACCACATCGCCTTCGAGGTCGCGAGCCTCGACGAGGTGGTGCGGGCGCGCGAGCATCTGCGCGCGCATGGGGTGACCATCGATTTCGAGGGCCGCCGCCGCGCCGGTTGCCAGCTCGCGGTCGAATTCCGCGATCCCGACAATCACCGGCTCGAAATCTATTGGGGCATCGACCAGATCGGCAGCGACGGGCGGGTGCGTCCGGCGGCCGAGTGGAAAGGCGCGCGCAGCCTTGCCGATGCTCTTGCCGACCCGGTGCGCGGGCAGGATACGAGCCTCGCCGATCCCGCGCTGCTAAAAGGTTGAGCCCCACACCGCGCCGGCGGACCCGATTGCCTGTTTCGGCCGCGGGCGGGCGGCCGATCGGGATTGCGGCGACCGACCGAGCCGGGCATGGTAAGGCATGATCGAGGACCACACCGTTTCGGACGGGGCCGGCGCCGGCTACACCGTGACCGTGCGCGGCCTCGTTCTGATGTGCAGCATCGGCATTCGCCGCCGCGAGCGCGAGCGCAAGCAGCGGGTCCGCGTGTCGGTCGATCTTAGGGCGACAGCTGTTGCCGCCGCCCCCGGCGAAGACCGCCGCCGCATCATCAATTACGAGAAGGTCGTCGCGGCGATCCGCGAGATCGCCCGATCGGGCCACATCGATCTGTGCGAGGGCTTTGCCGAGCGGGTGTGCAGCGCCTGCTTCGCTGATCCGCGGGTCGAGCGGGCCCGGGTGTGGGTCGAAAAGCTCGATGTGTTCGCCGATGCCGACGGGGTCGGCGCGATCCTGGAACGCATCCGCCCGGCGCCGCCCGGCCCCGGGTGAGTCATACCGGCGCCGGCGATGCTCGGACCCGTCATTCTCGGGATCGTCAACATCACCGCGGATTCGTTTTCTGACGGCGGCCGCTTTCTCGACACCGACGCGGCGCTCCGCCATGCCCACACGCTCGCCGCCGCCGGCGCGCAAATCATCGATCTCGGCGCCGCGGCGAGCAATGTCGATGCCGAGCCGGTTGCCGCTGCCGAGGAGATCCGTCGCCTCGACCCGCTAATCGCGGCGCTCGCGGCCGACGGCATCCCGGTCTCGGTCGACAGCTTCGCGGCCGAGGTGCAGCGCTTCGCGATCCGAAGCGGGGTTGCTTTTCTGAACGATATCCAGGGCTTTCCCGACCCGGCGCTCTATCCCGATCTGGCCGCGGCGAGCTGCCGCCTGATCGTCATGCATGCGGTGCATGGACGCGGGCGGGCGCGACGGGTCGAGCTGTCGGCGGACGAGGTGTGGGATCGCATCAACGCCTTCTTCGCCGACCGCGTGGCGGCGCTCGAACGCGCCGGGATCGGGCGCGAGCGGCTGATCCTCGATCCCGGCATGGGTTTTTTCCTCTCGAGCCGGGCAGAGGCCTCGCTGCGGGTTCTGGCCGGGCTCGGCCGGCTCAAGGCGGCATTCGGGCTGCCGGTGCTGATCTCGGTGTCGCGCAAATCCTTTCTGCGCGCGCTGACCGGCCGCCGGGCCGCGGTCGAGCTCGGCGCGGCGAGCCTTGCGGCCGAGCTCTATGCCGCCGAGCAGGGCGCCGACTACATCCGCACTCACGACCCCGGCGCGCTCGCCGACGCGCTCAAGGTCATGGGGGCGCTGCGCGACGAGGCGGCGCGGTCAGACCGCTAGCCCGGATATCTCACCGGGCGGCTGCTGATGTTGGATTTTCTGACGTATCAGGCTGCTTGTCGGGGTTTTGGGGCCGCGAGCCTGGCGTTTTGAGCCTGTCGGGGCGCGGCTGAGCGGTCGCAGGGTGAGCGA
>DASYBC010000166.1:0-8264 GCA_036500965.1 Allostellaceae bacterium
GTGCAAAAAGCATCGTCGCCGGACTACACTCTGTCGGCATCGGGGACCTCCTCTGCAACCGGATAAGCCTTTGTCGCAGAAGAATTATCCCTCTTTCAGAACCCCGATGCACTCATCCCGGTGAGATATCCGGGCTAAGGCGACGGGGTTAGTGTTTTAACATTGTGGGACTCTCTCCCGACGGAGTATCGGAGTAGCTTCGCCGACCATACCGCGCCGCTGGCAAACGGGCCGCCCGCTTAACTTTCGGTCTTTCTGTGGCTCATCTCGCTTGTGTGGCCCTGCGCGTACTATTATTGATAAAATCGGTTATCAATAATAAAGCCCTCGAGCGGATGAGGTGTCATTTTGAACATTAAATGGCGTAGATTTTTTGAACGTTTTATGGCGCGGGGCCCGATCACGGGATTGCGCGTCCTCACCGGCACCGAGACGGAGGGCCTCATAGGCCAGAAGGACCATTTGTGCGTAGCGTACGGTGTCCGCCGGGAGCCCGGTATCCTAATGGCATTTCGGGGCTGATCCGCCGGGATTATTCTGCCGCTGCTCGGAAGTGTCGTGTGCGCGCCCACGGGCGACGGCGGGGGATGCTGGCCCAGCCGAACAGGGTCAGACTGATATCACTGATCTCGTGCGCGCAAACCTCCCTCATTCGACCGGCAGTCGTGCGGCGATCGCGCGGAAGCTTTCGCCGCGGCCCTTCAGCCTGGTGCTTGCGGCGACGAGGATCGCCACGCCGATTGCCAGCACCACGGCGCCCTGGAAGAGCGGCTGAAAAATCAGAGGCGTCTTCGGCAACACGGCGAGCGAGATAATGAGCGGTACCGGCAGGACGATCGAAACGATCGCCGCCGGCAAGACGAGCGGTTGGTTCTTCACGCCCTTGCCCCACTCGGTATTGCCGTATTCCTTGTGCCAGTGGAAATTGAGCGCGCCGATCGCCAGCGCCAGCCACATGCCGAGGACGGCGAGCGAGCGCACCGCGACCCCCATCGCCCAACCGACAGAGACCGATTGCAAGAGGAACAGCGAAGAGAGGCCGGCGATCAGGAGCAGCGCCGCGAGCGGCACCTTGCGGCCCGAGGTCTCGGCGAAGACCGCCGGCAGCATATGGTCCTGCGCCTGCGCGAAGCAGTAGCGCGAGGCCACCATCAGCCCCGGAGCGAGCGTCTTGCCGACGATTAGCGCGACGACCAGGTTGGGGGCGACGGTCAGCCAGTTTGGCGCGACGAGGCCGATCAAGCCGGGCGCCGTCGCATAGCTCGTCTTGCCCGCCTTGATGAGGCCCGTGACTGCCCACCACGGGGCGGCGTGGAAGAGCGCGGCGGCGACCGCGACGAAGAGGACGAGGGCGGCGACCCAGCCCCACATGATGCCCTGCGGCACCTTCTTCTCCGGCTGCCGGGCTTCGCCGCCCAGGGCCGGCCCGGCGCCGAGCCCGGCATAGGCGAAGACTAAGAGCGAAGTCACCGAAATGAAATGGAAGAGGCTCGCCGGCGGCGCCGCGACCGGCGGCGCGAGCGGCACCTTCGCCACCTTGCTGGCCGCCGCGACGAAAGTCGCTGGCGGGGTCGCAAAGCCGTAGACCGTGATCAGCGCCGCCACGCCGCAAATGACGAACATCAGGATCGTCACGAACACCCCGTAATGCTTGATGCCGGCGGCGTTGATCCAGAAGGTGAGCCAGATCGCGGCGAGCCCGGTCAAGAGATGCCCGGTGTGCGACAGCAGGAAATGGCCGAAAACTGGGCTCAACGGCAGCATCGCATTGCCGAGAAAGGTGCCGAAAGCATAGACGAGAAATCCCCCGCCGGCGGAGCCGGTCGCCCAATAGACGAAGGTGATCAGAAAACCCGCCGGTAGCCCCAGGCTGCGCGCCAGCCAGACGTGCTTCGAGCCGGCGCGCGGCATGACCCGCGAGAAGGCCGCGTAGAGATAGGCCTTCGGTAGCATCGCGATGCCACAGACGAGCATGGCGAGCGGCACCAGCCCCTTCACGTCGGGATAGACGGATAGGCTCTGCACCGAGACGTAGTTGATGCCGGAGCCGTATTCGGCGGAGATGGCGGAGGCGGCGATCGCCAGCACGCCGACAGCCTTGGCCAGCCGGAATTCATTGCATGGCTCGGCAGCGGCGTGGGTTTCGGCCATAGTATTCCTCCCTATTCGACGTTTCAGCCTTGACGGCTTTTGCTTCAGGATACCAACGCGGCTTAGCCGATGACCTGCCACGCGGTCAGCGCATCGAGCGCGGCAGCCGCCTCATGCAGCGCGGGAAGCGGCGCCAGATGCGGGGCGCCAGCTTGCCGTCGCCGGCGAGGCTCAGCAAGTGTTCTCGCGGCTCTGTCCGTCAAACGAACGTTGAGCGGCCAGCTTCCGGGTGTCCGGAAATGCTGGACTCTCAACGGCAAGTCGGACAAAATGATTGCCGGACGGAAAGACGGACAAAAACCCGTTGCGCTCGTCGGCTACGCTCGCGTCAGTATCCAATCTCGGAATCATGCACGAAGACGGGCTGGACGATAGCCGCTATGCCGTCGAAGGGAATCGGCCTGAGGCGGTGCGATGGCTGTTCGCCGCCGAACACAGCTCGCCCTGCGCGCAGATCAAACCTCGCGGAAATGTATGCCGGCGAGCCCCCGGATACCGGAGAGCTCAGTAAATATAGCGACGCGCAATGATGGGCGGTCCGACGCGCACTCATCGGCCATTTCCGACACACGGTAGCTGAGCGTCCAGGAATTTCGCGCCCAAAAATACTCAAAGATCGACATCAACCTTTCAAAGGTGATCAAAGATCAAGGGCTTTTATCCCCGAAAACGACGAAAAATCGCGAATTGATTTACGGCAATCCACCCGATCACCGTATTTGTCGTTGCACACCGCTCTAACCGTTCCTTGCCTGCGTCTTCAGGGACCGCGCGAGGGCTGCCGCCGGCAGATCGCGAATATGGACGTCGCGTTGGGGAAACGGGATTTCGATCCGGTGCTCAAGAAACGCATCCCACAGGGCGAGCAGAACATCCCCTTTGACATTGGTTACTCCATTTTCCGGGTCTGCGATCCAGAACCGGAGAATGAGGTTGACGGCGCTGTCGCCGAAACCCGTCAGATGGCAGACCGGGCGGGGAGATGCGAGCACGCGCTCGGTCGCACCGGCAACCTGTACTGCCAAGTCGCGCACCTCGTGCAAATCGCTCGCATAGGCGACGCCGAATTCCGCGTCGAGCCTGACCAGCGAGTTCGAGTACGACCAGTTGACCACTTCGTTGGTGATCAGGTTCTCGTTCGGGATCAGATATTCCTTGCCCGCTCACCGAGGCATAGCGCGCGCCGAGATAGGTGATCGAACCAAAGGTGCTGCCGACTTCGATCACGTCTCCCGGCTTTACCGAACGCTCGAGCAGCAGGATGATGCCGCTAACAAAATTCGACACGATCTTTTGCAGCCCGAAGCCGAGGCCGACACCGACGGCGCCGCTGAACACGGTGAATGCGGTCAGGTCGATCCCGACAGTGTTGAGCCCGATCAGCAGCGCCGCGCAGACGAGCGCAATCTTGATCAGATTGCCGGTCAGGACCTGGATCGACGGACTGAATGCGGTGACGCGCTGGATCCTGGCACTGATCAGCCGGGCGAGCGTGAGCGCCGCCCGTAGCAGTATAGCCATCATCAGCCCCGCCTTTATCACCAGCAGGAGAGATAGCCGTAAAGTACCGACCGTTATCGCCAGGTTGTTGAGTGCCGCCGCGGTCGGTGCGAGCAAGCCCAGGATGTCGAGCGCCGCGACAATCCACGCGACGATCGCGACGACGCGCGCGAGGAACGCGTCGCGCATCAGACGCGCTGACAGCCTGAGCACGATCCACAACGCCGTCAGGCTCGCGGCGACGCCCACGAGCCGGACGTCACCGCCGAGCCGGGCGCCGACGCCTTCCGCAGTGACCAGCAGGAGCCACGCGTAGCAGAATGTCAGCAGCCGCTGCAGCTCGCCCGCGATGCGGTGCATGCGGAGCTGGATCGTGGCGCGATCGACGAGGCGATTGGTCCATGGCCGGGTCGCGGCGTGGATGGCCCAAGCCAGCAGGAACATCGCCGCAATCGCCGCGAGCTGGGGGACCAGCGCTTCGAGGACTTCCCGCGAGGCCACGATTGCGCTCAGCCTTCTCAGCCACTCTGAAAGTTGCGCGGGGTTGAGCGGATACAAGAGAACCCCCTTCGCCCGGGCAATTAGGGCCGGGTACTGAACTTACGGTACGGGAGCGGTTGCCCCCAGGCCCGGAGGCACGATCTGAGCCCCCACATTCCCGCTTGGGTATGCACACACCGTGAGTGGGAAATATACGTTGTCCCCGGGTCCGGGCTGCTCGGTATCGAGACCGTGCTCGACGAGCGCACGAGCGGGGCGCGGCTCGCCGATATCCCGCATTCGCTGTGCGAATGGTCCCTTACGCCAAGTATAACGGGCAATTTTTAATGAAAATTTGATAAAATTGCTTATGTAGCACAATGTTACACATGGACTCGGACATATCAAATTTTTGCCTCGAACAATAGGAACCATAAATGGTTTCCTGGTTTAGAGTTCGAGGAGGCAAATTGATATGAGGATCATCGACTTCGAGAAACCCACAAGGCACAGCACACCATTGGTTCTCCCGCCCAGCAACACGGCGAGATGGGTCGCCAACCGCAAGGCCGCAGTTGTGATTGCTGTGCGCCACAGGGCGATCAGCCGGAAACACGCCTGCGAGCGCTACCAGCTCTCCCGCGAGGAATTGGCGAGCTGGGAGGCTGCCTTTGAGCAGTATGGGGTCGCCGGACTACGCGTGAGCTGCCGCCGCTTGAGGCTCTCGCAGACCGATGCGCCGGTTCCGCGGATCCGGGCAGGCTTCGCTCGACGAATGCCGGATGGCGTCGCGATCGGATCCCGTAGCACCACCCGTGGCAGACGAGCACCCGCTTAGCGCCCGGGGGTCGCCGTCCGGTAACGGTCTGGAGGATCGGATCCGGGCACGTGGCGAGGAGGCGTCTCCGGTGCGTTCCACACGTCGCAGTCATTATACTCCAAAGGAGTTCTGCGAACTCGCTGAGCTTCTGGTCACCCACGGTGGGGTCCTGCCCGAGGACTTCCAGCCAGCGGCATGGCTCGCCGCGAACCGTGCAGAACTCGGCATGGTGGCGAATGAAGCAGTGCACGATGTGGTTTTCGAGGCGCTCGAAGGGTGGCCTGATCGATCATCCGCTGCTTCTGCATCGTCGAATGGAGGACGACGGGGAGGACCGCTGTAACAAACCCTCCTTTGCAAAAGCTGTTTGCGCACTCGATCCCCTCCACGCCTCGGCAATCGTCGCGACGGGATCGCTTCGCGGTCTCTCTGCCGATCTTTGCCGTAGTGGGGACCGATGCAGAAGAAGACCCATGCCGAAGCGCAGCGCCGCCATGTCCCATGCGTCGAGGCTGGTCGTGACCGCGAGGCGCGTGCCGACGCCCCAGCTCGCCCCGATGGAGACCGCGACAAGGCCGCAGGCAGCGCCCTTCAGATTATCCGTTTGGCTTGTGAGCAGCTGGCGATATCGACGTGGATCAAAACCATTCGCTCCTCCTCGCGAGCGTTGTCCCTGGCAAGATAATCGCGCGGCATACTGACAGCATCATGTCAGTAGCGAACACCGGTCCGATGCGCGGTGTGCCGACCGCCTGTTCGAGATCATCCAGACCCTGCGGGCGGCATCGAGACCGCTGACCGCGGCAGCAGCGCTCGCCGGCAGGCTCGAAGCAATGGTGCGGACGGTGTACTGCGATATCGCCGCCTTGCAGGCCAGCCGGGTATCAATCGAGGGAGCACCCGGAATCCGGTACCGTCGGCGCCATTTCGCAAGTGAGGTTTTTAGGGCGCTTTGGAATGTTAACGCTACTTTGACGTTCTATCGATTCAGCCGCACAAGCGAAACGCGCCCAATATGGCAGGCGAGAGGCCTGTCTAGCAGGCAAGCGACGAGATGCTGCGAGGACCCTGTCGATGAGGCGTGGAATGACCAAGCTGCTGATCGTCGCGGCAGCGATGCTGTCGATTTCGGCGGCCTGGCCGGCACTGGCAAGGCCCGGCGAAGCGGGGCGCGGCGGCCATGGGGGCGGCGGCTGGCACGGCGTTGGTGGCGGGCGCGGGGCCGGCGGTTGGCACGCGGCTGGCGGCAGGCGCGGCAGCAGCCGGCATGGCGGCGGTGGTTGGCGCGTTGGCGGCTGGCACGTTGGCGGCTGGCACGGTGGCGGCTGGCACGGTGGCGGAGCAGCTTGGCACAGCGGCCGCTGGCACGGTAGCTCGCGCGGGTCCCTCGGCTCGGCTGCAGTCTGGCGCGGCGGATGGGAGCGACCGGGGTTGGTTGCCGACGACGGGGCGGATTGGTTCCACGCCTGGGGCGGGGGCGGCGGGGGCTGGGGTTGGGGCGCAGGCTTTTGGCCGTGGCCTGGTCTGCTGCTCAGCGCGTCGTTCGACGTGATTGTGGCGCCACCCCTGATCATCGTACCGCCGCTAATTTACGCGGCGCCGCCGCCGATCGTCTTCGGACTGCCGGCGATAGCTCCGGCGCCGATCGTCGCGACCGCACCGCCGGCAATGGCTGCCGCTCCTGCGCCTGTTGCCCTGCCATCGACCGGTGCGCTGATCGGCGCGGCGGTGCCGCCGCCGATCGTGGTCCTGCCGCCGGCTGTCGTCATCGCGGCAGTCCCGCCGCCGCCAGTGATCTTTGCCCCACCCGCCCTCGCCACTGTGATCGCACCTCCGGTCCTGGCGTTTGCGGCAATCGAACCCGTCTGGCGGACGCATGGTCTTACCGGCGGCGGTTGGCACGGAGTCGGCCGAGTCGGCTGGCACGAAGTCGGCCGGGTCGGTTGGCGCGTCGGCGGCTGGCGCGTCGGCAGTGGCTGGCGTGGTGGCGGCGGCTGGCGTGGTGGCGGCGGCTGGCATGGCGGCGGTTGGCACCAAGCAGAGCGCGGCTCCGGTTTCGGTGGCTGGCGCGAAGCGCGGCAGGGCCCCGGCTTTGGCGGCGGACGAGGTCACTGGCGTTGAGCCGGTCGATCGCAGCGCGCGGGCTCATGTCACTTCTGCGCGCCACTGCAGTGGCGTCCCTGATCGTCCCCGCCGTCGGCCACGCGCAATCGCAATCGGCGGCGCCCGCTGCGCCTTCGGGCGCGCCCGAAATGTCCGCGACGACCCGAGCCGCCGTCGACGAGCGGATCGCCAAGCTGCAGTCACAGCTCGGCATTACCGAGGCGCAGATGCCACTATGGTCGGCCTTCGCCCAGACGATGCGCGACAACGCGGCGACCACGGATGCGCTCTTCGCCCGCCGCGCCGGCGCCGTGTCAAAGATGAACGCGGTCGACAACATGCACTCTTACGCGCAGATCGCGCGCGCCTACGCCGACAACACCGAACGCCTGGCGACGGCGTTCGACAGCCTCTACGCGAGCCTTTCGGACGTCCAGAAACGGGCCGCCGACACGTTGTTCCGACAGCAGGCGATCGCCGCCGCCAAGCCGCGGACTCGACGCTGACCGCACAAACTGAAATGGCAATTGGTTTTGGGCTCGGCGATCGCTCGACCTCTCCGACGCCCCGGCGAGGATGCGCGGCCACCCGGTCGGCGGCTTCATCAGGCCCGGCCTAGCGGGCGCAGTTCAACGCCGGCCTGGGCTTTGAAGTGCACGTCATCGAGGATCCGAAAGGCCGGCCAAACTCGACCTGCGCCGCCCGACGCGCAGATCGGCGGCTTGACCGTCTCGGCCGCTCGCTCGGCCACCTGATCGAATTGCTCAACGGCCTTGCCGCACGCGGCGTACGATGCCGTCGGTTGAGACGCGGGCATAGCCGTAAATCATGGGGGCTATTCTGCGGAATTGTGCAACAAAAAAGTGCAATCCTTTCAGCAACCTAATTTTGTTGCGAAATTCTTCGATACCGTTAAAAAACTCGGGCGAGGGTGACATCGGCGGGGCGCTGGACGACGGCGAGGGTGAGCCCGAGTGATCTTGCGGTTGCCGATCGGCGACCGCTGAGGCCTGGAATTCTGATTTCTTATGGTCAGCCCGCACCGAGCGCGGATGCCGGTGGACGGTATGCCAGCGCGCGAACCAGCTTCCTCAAATTTTGGACAGTGGCGGTCAGGAGGAACTCATCCGAGGCCCCGGTGATCCCGCGGAGCCGCAACCGTCGGAAGCCGAGATTGCGCTTGAGATGGGCGAACAGCATTTCGACCTTG
>DASYBC010000167.1:0-45708 GCA_036500965.1 Allostellaceae bacterium
GGTGCAAAAAGCATCGTCGCCGGACTACACTCTGTCGGCATCGGGGACCTCCTCTGCAACCGGATAAGCCTTTGTCGCAGAAGAATTATCCCTCTTTCAGAACCCCGATGCACTCATCCCGGTGAGATATCCGGGCTAGAGAGGATCGCATGAAATGGAAACAGAGCTTCCATTTCATGCGTGAATCCTGCTCTCGATTCCAAGAATGAGACCATGATTCACGTATCGGATCGGAGCGCCATGCGCTTCGATCCGATACGATCATGGTCTAGCAAAAATCCACTCGCCGCTGCGGCGTCTCTTTACCTTTTATAAATTTCTCTCCGGCGCAATGAGGGCAGGGCGGCACGGGAACTGGCCCTTGCGTTCAGCACGGGGGCACGCGGCACGTGCACCTGGGCAGGTCGTGGGCGTCTCTATCGTTACGGGAAAAACGGCGATGATGTGGACGATTGCCGCGAAATTTCCGATCCACGGACATAAAGCGGTCATGCTTTACGTTGATGCTGCATAGAATAGAGGGACAGGAGGGAATCATGGATGCGCGCTTTGATTGTTGCCGTTACCGGCCGAGCCTCGACGATCTTTTAGCCGACGAGGTGATGCAGCCCGTGCTGCGCAGCGCCGGGCTCGATCGGCATGAGCTGCGCGAGATGATGGCGGAAACCGCACGCCGCCTCGAATACCGCGAGCGGCAGGACGATGACGGGTCGGACACGCCGGTCGATTAGTCGGGGATCGATTAGTCGGGGATCGAATAGTCAGGCCGACAGCGCCGGGAATTCGAGCCGGACCTTCAAGCCGGGCTGATTGTCGGCGAGCGTCACGCTGCCGTGGTGGCGATGCGCGACGGCCCGCACCAGGCTGAGGCCAAGCCCGTTGCCTGGAGTGCTGCGGCTCGGTTCGAGGCGCACAAATCGATCGAACACGCTTTCGCGATCACTTTTGGGAATTCCCGGACCGCGGTCTGCGACTTCGAGAACGGCACGCCGGCCGACGGCAAACACCCGGATCTGCAGATCGCCGCCTCCGGCATATTTGAGAGCGTTGTCCAAGAGATTGGCGAGCGTCTGCGACAACAGGTGGCGGTCGCCGCGGATTTTGACGCCGGCCTCGACCGCCAGCGACACGTTGAAACCTCTTTCTTCGGCCGCCGGCTGGTACAGCTCGGCCGCCCCTCGCGCGACTTCACAGAGGTCGAGCGGCTCGGCTGGATCGCGCGCCGGACCGGCTTGAGCTTCGGCGATGCCGAGCAGCGCGTTGAAGGTCGCCAACAGCCGGTCGGCCTCGTCGATCGCGGCGCGGATCGCCTCGCCTTGGTCGGCGGCATCGTCCGAACCGATCAGCGCGAGCTCGAGCCGCGCGCGCAGCCGCGCCAGCGGTGTGCGCAGATCATGGGCGACATCGTCGGTGACCTCGCGCATCGCCGTCATCAGCCGCTCGATCTGGTCGAGCATGCGGTTGAGATTGCCGGCGAGCTGGTCGAACTCGTCGCTGGTCCCCTCGACCGGCACGCGATCGGAGAGATTCCCGGCCATGACCCGCTCGCTGGTGCGGTTGACCAGCTCGACCCGGCGCAACAGCTTGCGGCTCATCGCGGCGCCGCCGAGGAGGCCGACCCCGAGCGCCACTAGCCCGGACCATAGGAGGGTCAGCTTGACCCGGTCGCGGAACGCCGCCGCGTCGCGGATGTCGCGGCCGACCAACAGGCGGTAGCCGCCGGGAATGAGGATCAGCCGGCCGCGCGCGGGATCGGTCTCGACATGCCCGTTGGCTGTGGACTGGACCGCGAAGGACAGCCAGCCGGCGCGCGCCGGCACGCCCAAGGGCCACGCGGCAATGTTGCCGGCGAGCGGCTGGCCGTCGGGGGCGGTGATCAGATAGAGCATCGCATCGCCGCGGTCGCCGGCGCTGCGCGCGGCCACGATCTGGACGAGCCCGCTCAAGCCGCGCTGGTCGTATTGCTCGGCGAGCCCGGTGATCTCGGCTTCGAGCGTCGCCTCGGTCTGGCGCTCGACAAAATCGGCGCTGTTCCAATAGACGAACAGCAGCACGCCCAGCACCGAGGCGGCGAACACCGCGAAATAGAGTGCCGCCAGGCGAAAGGCGTGGGTGCGCACCAGCCGAGGCAGATTTGCCGGGAAGTGGCGCGTCAGCGATGGCCGCGGCGCGGCCGGGAGCAGCAGCTTTTCGGCGACCATCGGGCTCGATCGGCCGGCCGGGGCTAATCCGGCGCGCGCAGGCAATAGCCGGCGCCGCGCACCGTGTGCAGCAAGGGCCGCGCGAAACTCCGGTCGATTTTCTGCCGCAGCCGGCTGACATGGACATCGACGACATTGGTCTGCGGATCGAAATGGTAGTCCCAGACATGCTCGAGAAGCATCGTGCGGGTCACCACATGACCGGCATTGCGCATCAGGTATTCGAGCAGCTGAAACTCGCGCGGCAAGAGGTCGACCGGCTTGCCGCAGCGCCTGACCGCCCGGGTCAACAGGTCGAGCTCGAGTTCACCGACCCGCAGCATCGTGGTTGCCGGCGCCGCCGAGCCGCGGCGCAGCAGCGCCTCGATGCGGGCCAATAGCTCGCTGAAGGCGAACGGCTTGACCAGGTAGTCGTCGCCGCCGGCGCGCAATCCCTTGACCCTGTCGTCGACCGTGCCGAGCGCGGAGAGGATCAGCGCCGGGGTGTGAATTTCCGCCGCGCGCAGCGCGCTCAGCATCGTGAGGCCGTCCATTGCCGGTAGCATGCGGTCGAGCACGATCGCGTCGTAGCCGCCCGAGCTCGCCAGGAACAGCCCGTCGCGGCCATCCTGCGCGCGATCGACGGTATAGCCGCTTTCGCCGAGCCCCTTCTGAAGATAGGAGGCGGTCTCGCGATCGTCCTCGACGACCAGCAATTTCATGTTGCGTAGGAGGAAAGGTGCATGCGGGCGGGTATCGACGACCATGCCGGAACGACGATCAAATGGGATGCGCGTCGAACTGAGGCAAGAACGTGATGCCGGGGCTCGACGGGATCGAGGTCGCGCGCCGCGCGCTCGAAGAGATGCCGGGGCTCAAGGTGCTGTTCGCCTCCGGTTATGCCGCCGGGTTTCGCCCGGTGTCGCACCTGCTCAAGAAGCCTTATCGGCCGGCACAGCTCGCCACCGAGATCGCCGCGGCGCTGAGCGAATAACGCGCCCAGGCGACCCGGATCTCAGGCGACCCGGATGTTTTTGAATTGCCACGGGTCGTCGCGGTCGAGGTCTTCGCCAAACAATCTCTCGCGACCGTCGAGCGGCGTCCAATCGCCGTAAGCGCCGGTGATCTCGCCGAGATAGGGCCGCGCGATGTCGAGGACACGCGCGAAATCCAGATCCTCGGGCTCGACCACCCCGGCGCGCGGGTTCTCCAAAGCCCAGACGAGGCCGCCCAGAACTGCCGCGGTCACCTGCAGCGAGGTCGCATTGTTGTGCGGCACGACCCGCCGCGCCTCCTCGATCGTCAGCCGCGAGCCATACCAGTACACGCCCCGGGGCGAACCCATCAGCAGCACGCCCAGTTCATCGATCCCATGCGTGATCTCGTCCATCAAGAGGCGCTTGCGCTGCTGCACCCGCCAGTTCCTGCCGGCGAATTCGTGCAGGCTCAGAACCGCGTCGTCGCACGGATGGTAGGCGTAGTGGCAGGTCGGCCGATAGCGCACATCGCCGCCCTCCGCGACGGTCAGGAAATCAGCGATCGAGATCGACTCGCCGTGGGTGATCAGGAACCCGTGATAGGGCCCTTCGAGCGGCGTCCAGCTGCGCACCTTGGTCGCGGCTCCCGGCCGGGTCAGATAGATCGCGGCACGGCTGCCAAAATCATGGCGGCCTGCATCCGCCGGGAAATGGCGCTCGTGGGTGCCCCAGCCGAGCTCCGCCGGCTGCGAGCCTTCGCTGACGAAGCCGTCGATCGACCAGGTGTTGACGAATTCGCCCGGCGCTTTGGCGATGCTCGCGACCTGGGTGTCGCGTTCGGCGATGTGGATGGCCTTGATGCCGAGGCGCTGGGCCAGACGCGCCCAGCCGGCGCGGCTCTCGGGCATGACGCCGGCGATGCCCAGATCGCCGGCCAGGTCGAGCAGCGCCTGCTTGACGAAATGCGAGACGAGGCCCGGATTGGCGCCGTGGGTCACGACCGCGGTCGGGCCGTGCGGGAAACGGCGGCGCAGCGCCAGCGCGCTCTCGCGCAGCGCGTAGTTCGAGCGGGCCGATGGCGGCAGGCTGGGATCGGTGTAGCCGCCCGGCCATGGCTCGATGCAGGTGTCGAGATAGAGCGCGCCACGGTCCTGGCACAGCTCAATCAGCGCCGTGCTCGACACATCGACCGAAAGGTTGAGCAGAAAATCGCCGTCGGCGATCCGGGACGCCAAGACACCCCGATAATTCTCGCGGGTCAGCGCGGCTTCGGCGAAGTCGACGCCGTATTCGGCAGCGATCTCGCGGCCGCGCGCTTCGGCGGTGACGATCGAAACCCGAGCGGGCTCGATCTCGAGGTGGCGCAGCAGCAAGGGCAGGACCCCCTGGCCGATGCTGCCAAAGCCGACCATCACCAAACGGCCGGGGAACGCCGCGTGCTTGTTGTCAAACATCAGGGTCCAGCGCTGCTCGGGGCGTGCACCCCTACGGTCGCTGCCGCGCCTTGTCAAGCCGGGGCGAGGCCTGTTAGTGGCTCGCTTCGAAATCTGAGCCGTCGCTAGAGGGTATCGAAATCCCTCTCGATAGCGGCCGGTAGCCTGCCTAGTTGCCGGGCTATATGTGGCGGGTCGGGCGGCATGGCCATCCCAGATGGTCCCCGCCAGAAAACCGTAAGGCGCGCCTGAAGCGCTTTGTTTTTCATAACATCACGAAGTCTTCTGAATCGCCGATCTCCATCAGCGAACGGGAAAATCATGCCGACTATTTTGTCCAGATGATCGCTGGGATTAGCGCTGCATAATTTTCGTCTCGTGCTGTAATACCAGATTCCAGTTTTGCCAATGAGTTCGGGACTCCGGGACCCAGGAGAGAATTTCTCACCTTTCCGGTAAGCTTTGGTAGGTGTCATTTCTAAAATACGCGAAATCTCATCTGGATCGAGGTCATCGCCGGAAAAACTGAGCGTAGCAAACGTCTTGACGGAATCATCATTAGATTTCGTCGAAAATGTTTCCGAGGTGTTCGCCGCGCTCATCCGTCACCTGTCCGTTCTCATATATGATCACGCCGTCAGTGGCACCAAGTTTGTTCGCAGCCTTGATTTCATGGAGAGCCGCCCCCAGCTGCCAGCGCTCGATGCCCAATGTATCGCTAACGTATTTTGACGGATTACCTCTCTGATCCCAGATCACCCGGCCCATTGCCCACTTATAGCGTAACGGAGTGAGCAGCGATAATGACGGCAACGCTAATCCCAAATAGCGATTTTCTCAACAATGTTGCGATATTCTTTATTAGAGGTCCGCGCCGCTTCGGCTCGCCTTTTAGCGCCGCGATATCGTCCGTCGACCAATCGCCGGCGACACGCGCGACGGCTGATGCCTACGCGAACCAATTTGTAGAACACGAAATCCAGCGCCCGCGCGTGGCAGTGGCTTTCGCCTTGATCTCAAGAACTTCTCGGCCGCTGGTGGTCCGATCAAACCGCTTGATCCCAAGCGTTTCGTGAATCGGCCCACCAGATTATTGCGTTGGTGGTGCGATTCAGCCAACGGATGGGAATCATCTGTTGGCATCGCACCGCTAGAGCAGGATCGCATGAAATGGAAACAGAGCTTCCATTTCATGCGTGAATCCTGCTCTCGATTCCAAGGATGAGACCATGATTCACGTATTGGATCGGAGCGCCATGCGCTTCGATCCAATACGATCATGGTCTAGGCCGCGGCTTTGGCGAGACGAGCGGCGCGGCGACGGAGTGCCGCCCAGGCGACACGGCCGGCGGCGCGCGCGAGCCTGCCGTTTGGCGTCAAACCGATGGCCTTGAAGATCATCGGGATGCCGTGGGCGACATGGCGCTCGCGGTAAACGGCGAAGGCGCGGCGGGCATAGGCGCGGCTGCAGCGCCGACGATCGTAGGGGCGGGCGGGCTCGTTGGCAGCGTGATAGGCGTAGGCGAGCTCGTCATCTTGCGCTTCGGCGATCCGTCCGAGGGCGACGCGCAGCCGGCCCCACAAGCCGATCCGCTCGCGTTCGAGATAGCGGGTGAGGGTTCGATAAAAGAGCTTGTAATGGCGGATCTCGTCGTCGGCGATCCGGTGGCAGATCTCGCTCAGCACCGGCTCCTCGGCCGCGTCGCGCAATGCGGTGTAATACGAGCTGGTCCCGGTTTCGACGATGCAGCGCGCGATCATCTCGCCCGAGCGCGAGCCGCGGCGCGAGGCGTCGCGGTCGAAATCGACCTGGTAGCCGGTATGAAAGCGCTCGAAGGCGGCGGCGACATCGAATGCCGGGTCGGCGAGCGCGGCCCACCGCCCCAGCGCCCGCCCGTGCTGGACTTCCTCCTCGCCCCAGCACCGCGCCGCCTGTTGAAACGCCGGGTCGTCGGCAAAGACGCGGCACAGATGATGCGCGTAGGCGCCGCCATTCATTTCGACCAGGCTCGCCGCCTTGACGACCGCCACGATCTGCGGGTCGAGCTTGCCGCGGTCGAACCGGCCCCACGGAATGTCGTCGAGCGTCCACGACCCCATGTCGCTGCTCCCGCCCGCCTTTGTCGTTGCGAGCCTTGCGAAGCAATCCGGATGGGCTGCCCGCTTGCTTGCGAGATTGCCGCGTCACGCCAAGGGCGCTCCTCGCAATGACGGCAGCTCGCCCTCAGCGCGCGGTTTCGGCCAGCGCCTGCAATTTTGCCTGGGCGACGGCCTCGACGCGCTCAAGGCCGTGCAATTCGGCGAGGAGCCGCTCGCGTTCGGTCCCGGCGCTGCGCCCCACCTGCTCGTGCAGGCTCGGCAGATTGCCTTGGACTTGCTGCAGCTCCGCCTCGATCGCGGCGCGGTCGAGCGCGTCCGGCGGCACTGCCTCCTCGGCCAGCACGATGCAGCTTTCCGGCGTCACCTCGGCAAAGCCGCCGGCGACAAAGATGCGCCGGGTGACGGTCCGGCCCTCATAGACTTCGATGGTTCCTGGCCGGATCGTCGAGATCAAGAGCGAATGGCCCGGCAGCACGCCGAAATTGCCCTCGGTCCCCGGCACCACCACCATCTCGACCGCTTCGGAGAGCAGCAGCCGCTCCGGCGTCACCAATTCGAACTGCACCCGGTCAGGCATAAGCGCCCTCACCCTCCCACGCCTGCGGTGTGGGCCCCTCCCTCTCCTCACTGCGACAGAGGGGCTTCAAGCGCCGGGCGGATAATCCCTCTCCCGCAGTGCGGGAGAGGGTGCCTCCCCCCGGACTACGATCCGGGGGGAGGCGGGTGAGGGCTCCGGCCCGCATCAGGCGGCCTCGGCGGCCATTTTGCGCGCCTTGGCGACGGCCTCGTCGATCGTGCCGACCATGTAGAAAGCGCTTTCCGGCAGATCGTCGTAATCGCCGGCGACAATGCCCTTGAAGCCCTTGATCGTGTCTTCGAGGCTGACGAGAACGCCGGGGGTGCCGGTGAACACTTCGGCGACATGGAAGGGCTGCGACAGAAAGCGCTGGATCTTGCGGGCGCGGGCGACGGTCAGCTTGTCCTCCTCGCTGAGCTCGTCCATGCCGAGAATGGCGATGATGTCCTGCAAGGATTTATAGGTCTGCAAGACCCGCTGGACATCGCGGGCGACCTGATAATGGTCGTCGCCGATGACCCGCGGATCGAGCAGCCGAGAAGTCGAATCGAGCGGGTCCACCGCCGGATAGATGCCGAGCTCGGCGATCTGCCGCGACAACACGGTGGTCGCGTCGAGATGGGAGAAGGTGGTGGCCGGCGCCGGGTCGGTCAGATCGTCGGCCGGCACATAGATCGCCTGCACCGAGGTGATCGAGCCCTTTTTGGTGCTGGTGATCCGCTCTTCGAGGGTGCCGAGATCGGTCGCGAGCGTCGGCTGATAGCCGACCGCGGACGGGATGCGGCCCAGCAGCGCCGACACCTCGGACCCCGCCTGGGTGAAACGGAAGATGTTGTCGACGAAGAACAGCACGTCCTGGCCTTCCTCGTCGCGGAAATACTCGGCCAAGGTGAGCCCGCTCAACCCGACGCGGGCGCGCGCCCCCGGCGGCTCGTTCATCTGGCCATAAACGAGTGCGGCCTTGGAGCCCGGCCCGTCCACGGTGATGACCCCTGATTCCATCATCTCGTGATAGAGGTCGTTGCCCTCGCGGGTGCGCTCGCCGACCCCGGCGAACACCGAATAGCCGCCATGCGCCTTGGCGATGTTGTTGATCAGCTCCATGATGATCACGGTCTTGCCGACGCCGGCGCCCCCGAACAGCCCGATCTTGCCGCCCTTGGCATAGGGCGTCAGCAGGTCGACCACCTTGATCCCGGTGGTCAGGATCTCGGCTTCGGTCGATTGGTCGATGAATTCGGGCGCCGGGCGGTGGATCGGCAGACGGCGGTTGGTCACCACCGGGCCGCGCTCATCGACCGGGTCGCCGATCACGTTGAGGATGCGTCCCAGGGTCTCCGGGCCGACCGGCATCGTGATCGGCTCGCCGGTATCGACCACCTGGATGCCGCGCACCAGCCCGTCGGTCGTATCCATCGCCACCGTGCGCACGATGTTCTCGCCGAGCTGCTGCGCCACTTCGAGAACCAGGGTGCGGCCGGCATTGTCGACATGCAGCGCATTGAGGATTTCGGGCAGCTCGCCCTCGAAATGGACATCGACAACGGCGCCGATGACCTGGGTGATGCTGCCGATACTGTTTCTGGCCATGTTTGCTAAATCCTCGTTTCTAATCTTTTGTACCACGGAGCCACATCTGTTTCGTCATGCCCGGACTTGGTCCGGGCATCCACGGCTTTGAGCTCGCGGCCTTCCGCAAGGCATGGATGGCCGGGTCGAGCCCGGCCATGACGAGGGGGATCCGAGGCCATAATTTCAAATCCAGGCGATCACAGCGCCTCGGCGCCGGAGATGATTTCGATCAGCTCCTTGGTGATCGCGGCCTGGCGGGTGCGGTTGTAGTTGAGGGTCAGCCGGTCGATCATCTCGCCGGCGTTGCGGGTGGCGTTGTCCATCGCCGTCATTCGCGCACCCTGCTCGCTCGCCGCGTTTTCAAGGAGTGCGGTAAAGATCTGCACCGCTAGGTTCTGCGGCAGCAATTCGCCGAGGATCTCCTCCTCCGACGGCTCGAACTCGTAGACGCCGCGCACCGCAGCGCTCTCGGCCGCACCCTTGGCTTCCGGCGGCGGCGGGAACGGGATCAGCTGCTGCACCGTCACGAACTGGGTGATCGCCGAGCGGAAGCGGTTGTAGATGATCGTGCATACGTCGAACGCACCCGCCCGATAGAGCACGAGGATGCGCTCGGCAATGTCTCGCGCCTCGTCGAACGACAGCCGGCGCCGGCCGATTTCGGTCAGGCTATCGTGGATCATGCGCCCGTAGTCGCGGCGCAGC
Source organism: Allostellaceae bacterium (assembly GCA_036500965.1). Classification (GTDB taxonomy): domain Bacteria; phylum Pseudomonadota; class Alphaproteobacteria; order ATCC43930; family CGMCC-115725; genus AP-15. Next base: position 9,545 of record DASYBC010000167.1, read on the forward strand.
CCGTCGCGGCCCTTGCGCCCGACGGTCAGGATCATGACCCGCTTGCCGGCCGCCTCGACCTCGCGGATGCGGCGGCGCGCCTCGCGCAGGATAGAGGCGTTGAAGCCGCCGGCGAGCCCGCGGTCCGAGGTGGCGACGACAATCAGATGAGTGTCGTCCTTGCCGGTGCCGACCAAGAGCGGCGGGGCGTTGGGAAGGCCGGTCATGCGCGCGGCCAGCGAGCCCAAGACGCGCTCCATGCGCTGCGCATAGGGGCGCGCCGCCTCGGCCTGCTCCTGCGCCCGGCGCAACCGCGAGGCCGCGACCACCTTCATCGCCGCGGTGATCTTTTGCGTCGATCTGACGCTGCGGATGCGGTTGCGCAGATCCTTCAGGCTCGGCATCGCGACACTGTTCTTTTCGAGGCGCGGTGCCGCCCGACCCTCTGCCTATCAATCCTCTCCCCCCACTGGGGGGCGAGGATTGGGTGAGGGGGGCCGCTCACGCGCCTGCGGGTTCCCCCCTCACCCCAACCCTCTCCCCCCGGTTCTGGGGGGCGAGGGCGAGGAATTGGCGGCGACAAGGTCATCACGCGAAGGTCTTGACGAAGCCTTCGAGGAACTCGCCGAGCGATTTTTCGACTTCGGGCGAGATCTCGCGCTCGCGGCGGATCGCCTCGAGCAGCTGCGGCTGCCGGGCTTCGAGCTCGCTCAGCATCGAGCTTTCGAAGCGGCCGACATTGCCAACCTCGATCGTGTCGAGATAGCCACGCGTCCCGGCGAAAATCACCACCACCTGCTGCTCGACCGGGACCGGCGAGAATTGCGGCTGCTTTAGGAGCTCGGTCAGCCGCGCGCCGCGGGCCAGCAAACGCTGCGTCGAGGCGTCGAGATCGGAGGCGAACTGGGCGAACGAGGCCATCTCGCGATACTGCGCAAGCTCGAGCTTGATGCGCCCGGCGACCTGCTTCATCGCCTTGATCTGCGCCGCCGAGCCGACCCGGCTGACCGACAGCCCGACATTGATGGCCGGGCGGATGCCGCGATAGAACAGCTCGGTCTCGAGAAAGATCTGGCCGTCGGTGATCGAGATCACGTTGGTCGGGATATAGGCCGACACGTCGCCGGCCTGGGTCTCGATGATCGGCAGCGCGGTCAGCGAGCCGGCGCCGTGCTCCTCGTTCATCTTGGCGGCGCGCTCGAGCAGCCGGGAATGCAGGTAGAAGACATCGCCCGGATAGGCCTCGCGGCCGGGCGGGCGGCGCAGCAGCAGCGACATCTGGCGATAGGCGACAGCGTGTTTCGACAAATCGTCGTAGACCATCACTGCGTGCATGCCGTTGTCGCGGAAGAACTCGCCCATCGCACAGCCGGCATAGGGAGCGATGAACTGCAATGGCGCCGGCTCGGACGCGGTTGCCGCCACGACGATCGAGTATTCGAGCGCGCCATAATCCTGCAAGGTCTTGACGATCTGGGCGACAGTCGAGCGCCGCTGGCCGATTGCGACGTAGATACAATAAAGCTTGGCGCTCTCCTGGCCGTCGGCATGGGCCTGCTTCTGGTTGAGCACGGTGTCGATGGCAAGCGCGGTCTTGCCGGTCTGACGGTCGCCGATGATCAGCTCGCGCTGGCCGCGCCCGATCGGCACCAAGGAATCGATCGCCTTGAGCCCGGTCTGCACCGGCTCGTGCACCGAGCGGCGCGGCACGATGCCGGGGGCCTTGACCTCGACCCGCGCCCGGGTCACGTCGGTCAGCGGACCCTTGCCGTCGATCGGCTCGCCGAGCGCATCGACGACCCGGCCCAGCAATCCGCGCCCGACCGGCACATCGACGATGGCGCCGGTGCGCTTGACCGTGTCGCCCTCGCTGATGCCGCTGTCGTCGCCGAAGACGACGACCCCGACATTGTCGCTTTCGAGGTTGAGGGCCATGCCGCGCACCCCGTTGGGGAACTCGACCATCTCGCCGGCCTGGACCTTGTCGAGGCCATAGATGCGGGCGATGCCGTCGCCGATCGACAACACCTGGCCGACCTCGGCGACATCGGCCTCGGTGCCGAAATTGGCGATCTGCTGCTTCAAGATCGCGGAAATCTCCGCGGCACGAATTTCCATCTAAAACCTCTTTGGCCCCGCTCGGGGCTCGTCGATCAATTCGGGCTTCCTGAACAAGGCTCGCGGCAGGCTCGCTTCGGGCGATCCAGCCTGCGCACGCTCGGCCGGGTCACGGGGGATCAAGTTGCATAGCCGTCGGGTCCGCGAACAGGTCAGCTATCCCACGCCCTTCATCGCCAGCTGCAGGCGCCGCAGCTTGCTATCGACCGAGCCGTCGATCATGCGCGAGCCGACCTGGACAATCAGGCCGCCGAGCAGCCGCGGATCGACCCGGGCATCGATGAAGACACGCCGGCCGACGGTATGGCGGAGCTGCTCGGCCAAGGCCTCGAGCTGGGCCTCGCTCAAGGGCTGCGCCGTCGTGACCGCCGCCGTGACCTCGCCGCGCCGCTTGGCAAGCTCGGCGAGATAGGCGTCGATCATCGCCGGCACGGCAAAGAGCCGCCGGTTGTTGGCGACGACCGCGAGGAAATCGCGCACCAGCGGCGACAGCTCGGCTCCTCGCGCCAGCGCTCCGACCGCGCGTGCCTGCTCCTGGCGCGACAGGACCGGGCTGCGCATCAGCCGCGCCAAGTCGCGGCTTGTCGCCAGCATGGCGCGCAGCTGGCGCAGATCCGAAGCCACCTCGTCGAGCGCTCGGCGTTCTTCGGCGATTTCGAGCAGCGCCGCCGCATACCGCTCGGCCAAGGCAGAAACGCCAGTCGTTTCGGAGGCCAATGTACAGCAACCCTCAGTGGCCGCACCGGCAGGAAAGGCCGCAGCAGCATTCCTTGTTGTTATCGGATCACACCCCGAGCACCGCCGCCGGGGCAATGGCGCCGCGCGCGCTGCCTAACACACCGCCGGACGCGGCGCAACAGCCGCCGTCGCCGCCGCGCGACTGCCGACGCGGCTCGCCTGCGCTGGGATCGTCGCGGACCGTTCTCCTCAGGCGGCGGCGATCGGCGTCGCCGGGCCGATCGCAGCGCCGGCCGGCTCGGCGGCAGGGCCGTGCGCCGGCCGCGCGTACGAAGCTTCGAGCCGCTCGACCGCGGCTTCGACCGCGAGCCTCAGGCCGGCCTCATTGAAGAACGAGCCGGGCAAGAGGCAGCGCGCCGTGAGCACCCGCCGAAACGCATCGAACAGCTCGGCATCGGGGGGCGTCGCCAGATGCCAGAAATCGTCGAGCTCGCCCTGAAAGGTCAGGCCCGGGATGTCATAGACCGCCTTGCCCAGCGCGATTACCGGCAAGCCGTTCGCCAGACCCTGCGCGCCCACCGTGCTGTTGACCGTGATCACCGCCCGGCTGCGCGCCAGCACCTTTGTCAGGTCGCCGCCGTCGAGCACGGTCACCCGCTCGGCGACCATCTGCTCAACCGCGATATGGCCGACCATCCCGGCCCAATCGACGAGCCCGCTGTCGAACGGATGCAGCTTGACCAGCAGCCGAGAATCTTGCGGGGCGTGGCGGGCGAACGAGGCCAGCACGTAATCGATGGCCAAATGCATCGCCCGAAACGGCGAGTGCACCCGCATCTGGTAATCGCAATCGAGCTGCAGTGGGAAGAAGAAGATCGGGTCGTCCGGCAGGGTCTCGATCGCCTCGGCCGCCCGCCGCTCGGAGCGCCGCATCAGCGCCAGCCGTCGCAGCCAGCCGGCATATTCGATCAGCTGATGATAGGGGCGGTGCGTCTTGTAATGGGGAAACCGCCACATCCCCGCCATCGAGGACAGATTGTAGAGCACATCCTCGTAGGCGCGCCGGCGAAACCGGCCCGGCACGCTCGGCGGGCGCTCCCATTCCGGCAGCCCGCGCGCCCGCTCGCGATACCAGTCGGGATCGCGCGGCAGCGCCGAATATCCATTGACGCCGCCTTCCTCGAAGGTGACCCAATCAGGCCGAATATACCCCTCCTCGACGACGTGAACGCGCATCGCGCGACGCTCGGCGACGCGGATCGCGGCCCGGTGCAGCGGCCGACAATCGCCAAACAGGATGATGTCGCTGATCGCGTTGTCGATCACCAGCCGGTCGAGAAACTCGGGCCACTCGTGCTCCCGGCCGCGGAAATCGACCGCTCCGGACAGCCGCCAGAACATGCGGTCGCCGGCGTTGAAGTTGACCCGATGCACGGCGTGACCGCGCGCCAAGAGAGCTTGGCCGAGACGCTCGAAAAAGCGCGTCGCCATGCCCTGCAGAAAAAGAAAGCCACGGCCGGGTGGCGGCGACGTCATCGGCCGCCGACACGCTGTGTCGCGACTGCGGGATCGTTCACGCTGGGCTGCACGCTACCCCCCAAACCAGGCCTCATCGCGGCACTGATGAACGCCAAGTTCGTTTACCGAGTTTCCCTCACCTTGTCGTTGCGTGTCCACCGGTTTCTGCGTTGTCGCAAGACGATTGTCTCAATGACGCCCTCGGCACATAGAGGCGGCAAGCCAGCCGAGCTTTTCGCCGCTGTTTACGGTTCGTTAAGGAGATAGGGGCTTCGATCCCGTTTCGATCGCGGATCGCCGCGGACGGATCGGGGTAGTCGATGGCACGCGTCTTGGTAGCTGAACCTGACCGATACATTCGCGACTTTATCGCCGGCATGCTGGCCGATTGCGGCCACGCCGTCGAGGCGTGCGCCGACGGTGTTGAAGCGCTCGCCTCGCTGGCCGCCGGGACCGTAGACGTGATCGTGACCGATCTGGTGCTGCGCCGCAGCCAGGGATCGGTGTTCACCGAGCATTGCCCGGTGCTGGGCATCCCTATGGTCACGTTGAGCGGCCGCGAGTTCGAACCCGGCCAGCAGGCGCCCGACCGGCCATCGTCGCTGCTCGAAAAACCGTTCCGCTTCGCCGATCTGCGATGTGTTTTGCAGGCCGTGGCGTTTCGGTCGGCGCGGTCCGGCGTTTCGTTGACCCGCCACGCGGCCTAGCCGGGCCAACCTCGCGGCCTAGCCGGGCCAACCTCACGGAGTAGCGACAAAGAGCGTTCGCGCGTCGGCCGGCTCAATCCTGCGCGAATTCGTTCGGTTGCCGCCCATCGCTGTCGCGGCGGGCGTAAAGCAGAAATTCGCGGTTTCCCTCGGGGCCGAGGATCGGGCTGGCGATGCTGCCGATCACCGCCCAGCCCGGCTGGGCGCCAACCCAGGCGGCGGCGCGCTCGCACACGGCGCGGTGGACGGCCGGATCGCGCACCACCCCACCTTTGCCGACTTGGGCGCGACCCGCCTCGAATTGCGGCTTGACCAGGGCCAGCAGCGCTGCCCGCGATCCGGCCAGTGCCAACGGCCGTGGCAGCACCGTTGCGAGGCCGATAAAGCTTGCATCGCAGGTAATGATGTCGACCGGCTCGGGAACGTGCTCGGGGGTCAGTGCGCGGGCATTCAAACGCTCATGAACGACCACGCGCGGGTCCCCCCGGATTTTCCAGGCGAGCTGGCCATGGCCGACATCGACCGCGTAAACCCGCCGCGCGCCGCGCGCCAACAACACATCGACGAACCCGCCGGTCGAGGCGCCGATGTCGAGCGCGGTACGGTCGGACACATCAACGGCAAAATGGTCGAGCGCGTAGGCGAGCTTGACGCCGCCGCGCGACACCCAGGGATGGTCGCGCCCCTTGACCTTCAGAGCGGCATTGGCGGCGAGCGGTTCGCCGGCCTTGTCCACCCTCCGATCGCCAGCATAGACAAGGCCGGCCAGGATCAACGCCTGCGCTCTGGCCCGGCTTTCCGCCAATCCCCGCTCGACAACGAGCTGGTCGGCCCGACGCTTTGTCGCCAACCGGCAGCGGCTAGGCGCGGGCGGGCTGCGCGGCGATTTCACGCCCGAGCGCCGACAGCGCCATCGCCACGATGTGCCGGGCGTTGAGCCCGGCCTCTTCGTATTGCGCCTGCGGGCTGTCATGGTCGAGGAAGCGGTCGGGCAGCACCATCGCCCGGATCTTGAGCCCGTGATCGAGCAGGCCGCTCATCGCCAGATGCTGCAGCACATGGCTGCCAAAGCCCCCGATCGCCCCTTCCTCGATCGTGATCACGACCTCGTGCTCGCGGGCAAGGCGGGTAACGAGCGCGGTGTCGAGCGGCTTGGCAAAGCGCGCATCGGCGACCGTTGTCGACAGGCCGTAGGCGGCCAGCTCCTGCGCCGCCTTCATGCATTCGGCGAGGCGGCCGCCCAGGCTCAGGAGCGCGATCGTGTTGCCCTCGCGCATGATGCGGCCACGCCCGATCTCGAGCGGCACGCCCTGCTCCGGCAGCGCCACACCGACGCCCTCGCCGCGCGGGAAGCGCACCGCTGACGGGCCGTCGTCGATCGCGACACAGGTCGAGACCATGTGCACGAGGTCGGCTTCATCGGCTGCGGCCATGATGACAAAGCCCGGCAGACAGCCGAGATAGGCCAGGTCGAACGAGCCGGCATGGGTCTGGCCGTCCTGGCCGACGAGCCCGGCGCGGTCGATCGCGAAGCGTACCGGCAGCTTTTGGATCGCGACGTCGTGGACCACCTGGTCGTAGGCGCGCTGCAGAAAGGTCGAGTAGATCGCGGCAAACGGCTTCATGCCCTCGGCGGCGAGGCCGGCGGCGAAGGTGACCGCGTGCTGCTCGGCGATCCCGACATCGAAGCAGCGCTTAGGGAACTTGTCGCCGAACAGATTGAGCCCGGTGCCCGACGGCATCGCCGCGGTGATCGCCACGATGCGGTCGTCCTTTTCGGCTTCCTTGATCAGCGATTTGGCAAAGACCGTCGTGTAGGCCGGCGCTTTTGGGGTCGATTTGGCCTGCGCCCCGGTGATCACATCAAATTTGGCGACGCTGTGCCATTTGTCGTCGGCTTGCTCGGCCGACAGATAGCCGTGCCCTTTCTCGGTGACGGCATGCACCAGGATCGGGCCGCGCTCCTTGGTGTCGCGGACGTTTTTGAGCACCGGCAGCAGATGGTCGAGATTGTGGCCGTCGATCGGCCCCACATAATAAAATCCCATTTCCTCGAACAGGGTGCCGCCGGTGACAAAGCCGCGGGCGAGCTCCTCGGCCCGCCGCGCCGCGTCCTCGAGCGGCTTGGGGAAATGGCGCGCGACCTCCTTGGCGATGTGCCGCAGCGACATGAACGATTTCGATGAGAGCAGCCGCGACAGATAGGCGCTCATGGCGCCCACCGGGGGCGCGATCGACATGTCGTTGTCGTTGAGGATCACGATCAGCCGCGAATCCATCGCCCCGGCATTGTTCATCGCCTCATAGGCCATGCCGGCGCTCATCGCCCCGTCCCCAATGACGGCGATGACATTGCGCCGCTCGCCGCGAAAATCGCGGGCCACGGCCATGCCAAGCGCCGAGGAGATCGAGGTCGAGCTGTGCGCCGCGCCAAACGGGTCGTATTCGCTCTCCGCGCGCCTGGTGAAGCCCGAGAGCCCGCCGCCCTGGCGAATCGTGCGGATGCGATCGCGGCGGCCGGTCAAAATCTTGTGCGGGTAGGCCTGATGCCCGACGTCCCAGATCAGCCGGTCATTGGGGGTGTCGAAAATGTAGTGCAGAGCCACAGTCAGCTCGACAACGCCGAGCCCGGCGCCGAAATGACCGCCGGTGATCGAGACCGCGTCGATCAGCTCGGCGCGCAACTCGTCGGCGAGCTGCCGCAGATCCGATTCCGGCAGCCGACGCAGATCGGCCGGCACATCGATCCGGTCGAGCAGTGGCGTCCGATTGGAAATCGGGCGATTCGGGTTCGAATCCAACGCTGCGCTCCTCAGGTGCGGCGGCTGATAACGAATCGCGCCACCTCTCTTAAAAGTTCCGCTCTTCCCTCGAACAAATCAAGATGCGCGACCGCCTGGCGGACCAGGAGCTCGGCCTGGGAGCGGGCGCGCTCGACGCCGAGGATCGAGACAAAGGTGGCCTTGCCGGCGGCGGCGTCGGTGCCGACCGGCTTGCCGGTCTCCGCCGCCGAGCCTTCGACATCGAGCAGATCGTCGGCGATCTGAAAGGCGAGGCCCAGATCGTGCGCATAGCCGTGCAGCGCCGCGCGCGGCTCCGACGGCGCCCTTGCAAGAATCGCCCCGGCTTCGCATGAGAAGGCGATCAGCGCCCCGGTCTTCATCCGCTGCAGCCGGGTGATCGCGCCGATGTCGAGCGTGCGCCGCTCGGCGATCAGGTCGATCATCTGGCCGCCGACCATGCCCGCCGGTCCGGCGGCGGCGGCGAGCGCCGCCACCAGCTCGCAGCGGACCGCCGGATCGGCATGGGTATCGGGATCGGCCAGCACCCCGAACGCCATCGTCAACAGCCCGTCGCCGGCGAGGACGGCGGTCGCCTCGTCAAACTCCTTATGGCAGGTGGGCCGGCCACGCCGCAGATCGCTGTCGTCCATCGCCGGCAGGTCGTCATGCACCAGCGAATAGGCGTGGACCATCTCGATCGCTGCCGCCACCTGCAGCGCGCAGCTGCGGGCGATGCCGAACAAATCCGCGCCGGCCAGCACCAGGAACGGGCGCAGCCGCTTTCCAGGCGCCAGCGCCGAGTAGCGCATCGCCTCCAGCACCCGCGCCTCGATGTCCGGCGGCACCACCAACAGCCGATCGAGCGCCGCATCGGTCAGTGCGGCGGCTTGCGCCAGCGCCTCGGAAAACGTGGTCGCGTCCGGCCACAGCCTGTCAGTCAAGGTTCGCCGGCTCCGCCGAAATGGCGCCGTCCGGGCCGATCGCGATGCGCTCGACCCGCTGCTGCGCCTCGTTGAGCTTTCGTTCGCAATGCTGCTTCAGCTGCGCCCCGCGCTCGTAGGACAGGATCGCCTCGTCGAGCTTGACCTGCCCGGCTTCGAGCCGCCGCACGATCTGCTCGAGCTCGGCGAGCGCATCCTCAAAGCTCATCGCCGCGATATCGGCGGGCAAGCTGGTCTCGATCATGCGAGCTCTTGTAGCAAAAAACGCGAGATCTGTCGGCCGCTCTAACTGTTAGCGGGAGTGCAAAATTGCACGAACGTTGCGCCATTGCAACAGTCGTGGTCCGGATGGCCGACGTCACGCTGCCATCAGGACGCTCATATGAGCCGCCGTGCTGGCGCCCAGCGCGCTCAGATCGTAACCCCCTTCCAGGGTTGAGACAACGCGTCCGTGCGCATGACGCGAGGCGATCTCGACAAGCTTTTCGGTGACCCAGACATAGTCTTCTTCCTCGAGCATCAGCTGCGCCAAGGGATCGCTCTTGTGCGCATCGAAACCGGCCGAGATCAGCACTAGCTCGGGGCGGAACGCTTCCAGCGCGGGCAGGATATGCCCGCTGATCGCCAGGCGAAAGCGGCCGGAGCCGGACATCGGCGGCAGCGGCACATTGACGATGTTGCCGATCCCGGTTTCGCTGGCGGCGCCGGTGCCGGGGTACAGTGGCGACTGGTGCGTGGAGGCGTAGAACAGACTGTCATCGGCCGCGAACCGGGCCTGCGTGCCGTTGCCGTGATGGACGTCGAAATCGACGACCGCGACCCGCTCGAGGCCGTGCACGGCGCGCGCCCGCAACGCCCCGATCGCAACATTGTTGAACAGGCAGAAGCCCATTGCCCGTTCGGGCTCGGCGTGGTGCCCAGGCGGGCGCACCGCGCAAAAGGCGTTGTCGGCCTCGCCCGCCACGACCGCATCGACGGCCGCCGTCACCGCGCCGGCGGCGTGAAGTGCCGCTATTCCGGACGCCGGCGACAGCACCGTGTCGGCATCAAGGGCGACATGGCCCGATCTGGGAACGGCGGCGAGCACCCGCTCGACATGGCGTCGCGAATGAACCCGCAGCAAATCGTCAAGCGGCGCCTGCGGCGCTTCGCGCCGCTCGAGCGGGGCGAATTGCGGCCCGGAAATCGCCTCCAGAACGGTGCGCAGCCGGGCCGGCGATTCGGGATGGTAGTCGCCGGGATCGTGCTCGAGGCAGGCGTGGTGAGTGTAGAGGAGGGTGGTCATCGGCAGGCCTCGCAAAGAGATTGCGCTCAGTGTCGCACACGCCTGCCGCCGCCATGATCGGAAATCGCCGACGGGCCGTTCCGGCGCGTCTGGCTCAGCGCCGGCGCCAAGCGTGGAGCGCCAGCGCCGCCCACCCGACCAGCAGCGCCACACCGCCAAACGGGGTCACCAGGGCAAGCGCCGTTGCACCGCTCAGCGCCAGGCCGAACAGGCTGAAGCTGAACAGGAAGATCCCGGCGGCAAAGCTCCATCCCGCGACGATGAACGCCAGACCCGGTCGAATGTTGCGTTCGCCGAGCGCCGTGACCGCGAGAAGGGCTACGGCATGGACCATGCCGTAAAGCGCGCCGGTGCGCAGCAGTTCCGCCGCGCGCGCGTCGCCGCCGGCGAGGTGCGCCGCGACCGCCCCCGCCGCCACCGACAGCAGCCCGCCGAGCGCGGCGGCGGCGAGCCAGGCGCGGATCACCGCCGGGCCGCCCCCACCCTAACCCTCCCCCGCACCCGGGGGAGGGGATGAGATGGGACCCTCCCCGGCATTGGGGGGAGGGAATGAAGCAAGGCGGTGTTTTTCGTGCAAAACCGCAAAATAGAGGGCCAGGGTATCGCGTACGACGATGCCCTCGGCAAAGTCGCGCTCGACCAGGCTGCGCCCCGCCAACCCCATCCTCTGCCGCAGCCCCGGATCGGCGGCGAGCGCCGCGATCGCCGCAGCCAGCGCGCCAACGTCGCGCGCCGGCACCAGCATGCCGGTCTCGCCGGAGCGCACCGCCTCGCGGCACCCCGGAACATCGTTGGCGACGATCGGCCGGGCGCAGGCAGCGGCTTCGAGCAGCGCCTTGGGGACGCCTTCGCCGTAAGTCGAGGGCAGCACCGCGATCGCCGCACGGCGCCACACCTCGCGCACGTCGGCGACCGGACCGAGCCAGGCGATCCCCGGCTCGGCGGCGAGTGCTTTCAATGCAGCCGCCGACAGCGAGCCCGGATTGTCGGGATCGGCCGGCCCCGCCAGCTCCAGCGCCACCTTGATCCCGCGCGCCCGCAGCCGGCGGATCGCGGCGACCGCATCGAGCACGCCCTTGTCGCGCAGCATGCGCGCGACCAGCGCCACCGTGACGGTGTCGGCGGCGGGCGGCGGCAGTGGGGCGAAATGCCCGATATCGACCCCCGACCCTCGGATCAGCGCAATCCGCCGCGGGTCGATCCCGAGCGCCGCCAGCGCCGCGGCGTCTTCAGGGTTCTGCACGACGATCCGACCGTGGCCGCTCGCCGCGGCGAGGCGGAGGGCGAGACGCAACGCCGGCCGGCGCAATTTCGCGACAGGACCCGTCGCCGAAAATCCGGAGCCGAGCCCCATCAACGATTGGATCACCGCCGGCGCGTCGGCTGCACCGCGAAACGCCAGGGCGCGCGCCAACCCGCCGAACAGCACCGGCTTTAGCGCTACGTGATGCACAATGTCGGGGCGCTCCTGGCGATAGAGCCGGGCGATTGCGATGACGGCGCGCGCCGCGCCGCGGAGTCCGTCGCCACGACGGCGCCAACCGAGCGCACGCAACGCGAAGCCTTCCTCGCGGATCTGCCCGCTATGGTCGCGCGCCCGCGCGGCGACCAGCACCTCGAACCCGGCATCGCGCGCCGCCCGCGCCACCGGCAGGCGATGCGAGCAGAAATACCAATCCTCGGTGACCAGAAACAGCAGCTTCGGCTTGGGCGCGCCATCGCTTGCGGCCGGCGAGGCCGGGGCGGAGGTGACTGCCGGCGGGCCGGAACGGGCTTCGCGAAGGAGCTGCGGGGATGGCACGCGGGGAGGGCTCCAGCGGTATTGCCTCGAGGCGGCTCCTTCTCTAGTCCATCCGCTCGGGGATCGCTTGCGCAATCGGCGGCGGCGGGCTCGGCCAGCGGAGACGGAGCAGCGGGGGAGGAGCGTGGCGCGCATCCTGGTGACTGGTGCGGCCGGCTTTATCGGCGCGGCGCTGTGCCGCGAGCTCGCCCGCCGCGGCGACCATGTGATTGGGGTGACGCGACGCCCAGCGGAACCGGTCGCCGGCGTCGTATTGCGCCCGCTCGGCGACATCGGCCCGGAAACCGACTGGCGCGGTGTCCTCGACCGCGTCGATGCCGTCGTCCATCTCGCCGGCCGCGCGCACCGCCCGCATGACGTCGCCGCAGCGCAGCACGAAGCCGAGGCCGCGGCCGCGCTGGCCCGCGCGGCGGCTGCCGCTGGGGTGGCTCGTCTCGTCCACATCAGCTCGGTCAGGGCGATGGGGTCGGCGACGCCGCGCGGCGCGCCGTTTCGGGCAGGCGACCCGGCGCGCCCCGACGATTCCTATGGGCAGGCAAAGCTGGCGATCGAAACCGCGGTCGCCGCGGCGGCGCGCGAGACCGGGCTCGATCTGGTGATCCTGCGCCCGCCGCTGGTCCATGGGCCGGTGGTCAAGGGCAATCTGCGCGCGCTGATCCGGCTCGCGGCCAGCGGGCTGCCGCTACCGTTCGCCGGCATCGACAACCGCCGCAGCCTGATTTTTCTCGACAACCTCGTCGATCTGGTCGCCGCGGCATGCAGCAATCCCGCTGCCGGCGGGCGGGTGCTGCTGGCGCGCGACGCCGAAGACCTGTCAACGCCGCAGCTGATCCGGGCGCTGGCCGCCGGGCTCGACCGTCCGGCGCGGCTGTTCGCGGCGCCGCCCAGGATGTTCGCGGCGCTCTCCCGGGTTCCGCCGTTGGCGCCGGTGATCTCGCGGTTGACGGCATGCCTGCAGGTCGATGACAGCGAGACGCGCCGCGCGCTCGGCTGGTGGCCAAGAATTGCGCCCGAAGCCGGGCTGGCGGCGACGGCGCGCGCTTTTGCCCGGCAGCAGCGCAGCGGACGCTGACGAGCGCACGGTGTTTTTGCTAACGGAATTGCCTGGAGAGGCCACGATGACCGCGCCCAGTGAAGACTCTGAGCTGATCCGTTATGCGGTCGCCTATGCGATCGCGCTGTACCGCGAGCTGAGCACCGAAAACGGCGCCCCTAGCCTAGGCACGCAGAACCAGGTCGTCGATTTGATTCGCGCCGACCCGGAGCTGAGCGCCGCGGTCGCCGAATGGGGGCGCCAGGCGCAGATCGACGAGGCAACGACCGAGCCGCCGCGGCGGCTGCCCGGCGGCGGCGCCCACGACCGCATCCGCGCCTATCTTCGCAGGGTCATGGAACAGCCGGTGTTCACCCGTGACGGGCGGCGGCCCGGCGATCGACGCTGATTTCTGCCGGCCGCCGCGCTATATCGAGGGATATCGGGAGAAACCGTCGTCGAGCGCAGGAGGTGCCTCGTGCCGAGCTTTGACATCGTCTCGCGGATCGACGTGGCCGAGGTCGATAACGCGGTTTCCGGCATGACCCGCGAGATCGCGACCCGGTTCGACTTCAAGGGCAGCAAATGCTCGATCGAACGCACCGAGGGCAGCTTGATCATCCTCGCCGACGACGAGCTCAAGCTGAAGCAGATGCACGAGCTCCTAAAGGTGCACATGACCCGGCGCAAGGTCGAGCCCGGCGCGCTCGACTTCAAGCCGGCGGAAAAGGCCTCGGGCAATCGGCTGCGGCAGACGATCGCGCTGCGCCAAGGGGTGGGCGCCGATCTCGCCCGCCAGCTGATCCGCGAGATCAAGGACAACAAGCTCAAGGTGCAGGTGTCGATCCAGGGCGACGAGCTGCGCGTCACCGGCAAAAAGCGCGACGATCTGCAAGGCGCCATCTCGCTGGTTCGCGCGCTCAAGATCGAGCAGCCGCTGCAATACCAAAACTTCCGCGAATAGGCCGGAGTAGCGTCTCGGTTTGAGATCTGATGCGACCGGTTCAATGCACAGGGAGGCAGGGATGGCGGACAAGATTCGGCTGGGGCTGATCGGTGCCAGCGTTACGGGCACTTGGTCTTCCCGGTCTCACCTGCCGGCGCTGCGGGCCAGCGCGGATGTCGAGCTGACGGCGGTCTGCACCACCCGAGCCGAGAGCGCCGAGGCGGCTCGCCTCGCTTGGGGTGCGCGGCTGGCCTTTGACGACTACCGGAAAATGGTCGCCTCGCCGGAGATCGACGCGGTCGCGGTTGTCGTCCGCGTGCCCTCGCACTACGCGCCGACGAAGGCCGCGCTGGAGACGGGCAAGCACATCTATTGCGAATGGCCGCTGGGGCGCACGACGGCCGAGGCGGTCGAGCTGGCGGCGCTGGCCAAGGCCAATCGGCTGGTCACTGCAATCGGCTTGCAGGCTCGAGTCAATCCCGCCGTGATGCACATGAAGGAGCTGGTCGAGGCCGGCTTTGTCGGCAAGGTCATGGCCGTCCATGTCAGCCTGATGCGCGAGGGCGTGCTGACCCGGCCGTCACACCGCACTTGGCAGCGCGACGCGGCACTCGGCGCCAACACCTTGACCATCGCCAACGGCCACACGGTGGACGCGATGCGCTTCGTCGTCGGCGATTTCGCTCGGCTTTCCGCGGTGGTGGCGACGCAGGCCAAGCAATGGCTCGACACCGGCACCAAAACCATGCTCGACGTCACCTCGCCCGACAACGTGCTGTTGAGCGGGCGGCTGGCGTGCGGTGCAGTTGCCTCCGCCCATATCGCAGCCATCCCGTTCGCCGGCAGCGGCTATCGCATGGAACTCTACGGAAGCGACGGGACCCTGGTCGCCTCGGGCAAGGATTCGCCGCAGCTCGGCGCAGTTTCCCTGCACGGCGCGAAGCTCGGCAACACGCTCGCCCCGCTTCCGGTGCCGGAGCGCTTTACCATCGCCCCACTCGCGACGCCGTCGGGCGAAGCCTTCAATGTCGGGCAAATGTACACATTATTCGCCGAGGCGATCCGAAATCGGGCGATCCCCGGAAGCGCAACCTGTCAGCCGACTTTCGACACCGCGGTCGAATTGCACCATCTGGTCGACGCCATCAAGGATGCCTCGGACACGGGCCGCGAGGCGAATTTTGCATAACGCCCGCCCATAACGCCCGCCTTGGCGCTGTCTGGCCTGGTGCCCCGGCAGCCGGGGCCGGCGGCTACAGCATGCCGAGCTCGAGCTTCGCCTCTTCGCTCATCCGCTCGGGGGTCCAGGGCGGGGTCCAGACCAGCTTGACCCGGGCATCGCTGACCCCAGGCACCGCGCGGACCGCGGCCTCGACCTCCCCGGGCATGTTGCCGGCGACCGGGCATGACGGCGTCGTCAAGGTCATCTCGACATAGACGGTGCCGCCCTTTTTGACGATCAGCTCGTAGATCAGGCCGAGCTCGACCAGATCGACCGGGATCTCCGGGTCGCGCACCGTTTTCAGCGCATCGAGCACCGGGGCCATCAGGGCCGGATCGTCCTCGCCGCCTTCGGGGCGCTCGACCTCATTCTCGGCGGCAGGCTCGGCGGCGGCCTCGTTCGTCTCGAAATCAAAGGGGTCGGGATCGCGGTCGGCCATCATCGCTACTCCGTCTTGACCGGGGCGTCGCCGCCGCCCTTCAGCGCAGCTTCAAGCGCATGCCACGACAAGGTCGCGCATTTGACCCGCGCCGGGTACGCCTTGACCCCGGTCAGCGGCTCCAGCCGCTCCATCTCCTCGGCCAAAGGGTCGGGCAACGCCTCTTCCTCGCCGCCGGTGACGCGGGCATGGAACTGCGCGAACAATTCTCGCGCCTCCCCGATCGTCTTGCCTTTCAGCACCTCGGTCATCAGCGAGGCGGCGGCGGTCGAGATCGCGCAGCCGCGCCCCTGGAACGCGACATCGGCGATACGCTCGCCATCCAAGGCCAGGTAGATCGTGACCCGGTCGCCGCATAGCGGGTTGTAGCCTTGCGCCGTATGGGTCGGATGCTCGATCGCCCGAAAATTGCGCGGGTGGCGCCCATGATCGAGAATGATGTCCTGATACAGCTCACGCAAATCCATCACGCGAACATCTCCCGCGCCGCTTCGATCGCGGCGGCCAGTTTGTCGATGTCGTCCTCGTCGTTGTAAACGCCGAGCGAGGCGCGGGTCGTCGCCGGATAGCCGAGCTTTTCCAGGAGCGGCTGGGCACAGTGATGCCCGGCGCGCACCGCCACGTGGTGCCGGTCGAGCACCGTCGCAAGATCGTGCGGGTGCACCCCTTCGAGATCGAACGACAGGATGCCGAGCCGGCGCTGCCCGGCGCCGACCAGCCGCAGACCCGAGATGCGCGACAGCCGGTCGATGCCATAGCCGGTTAGCGCCTCTTCGTGCTCCAGGATGTTGTCGCGCCCAAGCCGCTCGATGAAATCGAGCGCCTCGCCGAGGCCGATCGCACCCGAAATGTCCGGGGTGCCGGCCTCGAAGCGGTGCGGCGGATCCTGGTATTCGGTCTTCTCGAAGGTGACATTGAGGATCATCTCGCCGCCGCCTTGCCAGGGCGGCATCGCCGCTAACAGCTCGTGCCGGCCCCACAAGACGCCGATCCCGGTCGGCCCATAAGTCTTGTGGCCGGAGAAGGCGTAGAAGTCGCAGCCCAGCGCCTGCACGTCGAGCTTGAGCCGGGGTGCCGCCTGGCAGCCATCGACCAGCACCCTCGCCCCGTGCCGGTGGGCCAGCTCGACCACGGTCTCGACCGGAACCATGGCGCCGGTGGCGTTGGCAAGATGGGTGATCGCGACCAGCCGGGTCCGCGGCGAGAGCCGCGCCGCAAAGGCGGCGAGGTCGAGCCCGCCGGTCGCATCGATCGGCGCCACGACGAGGCGGATGCCGATCCGGTCGCGCAGCAATTGCCACGGCACGATGTTCGAATGATGCTCGAGCTCGCTGATCAGCACCTCGTCGCCGGCTTCGAGAAACGCCGCACCCCAGCTCTGTGCGACCAGGTTGATCGCCTCGGTGGCGCCGCGGACAAAGACGATCTCGCGCGGATCGGCGGCGTTCAGGAAATGCTGCGCCTTGACCCGCGCTGCTTCGAACAGGTCGGTCGAGCGTGCGGAGAGGCGATAGACGCCGCGATGCACGTTGGCGTAGTCGGTGCGGTAGTAATCGGCGACCCGGTCGATCACCGAAGCCGGCTTTTGCGCGCTGGCGCCCGAATCGAGAAACACCAGATCAGGGTTGTTGGCGAAGATCGGGAATTCCTGCCGCAGCCGGCGCGGATCGAACGTCAACCCTCCCCCGCTCGGCGGGGAGGGCAGAATAGGGGCAGCGGGCTCCACAACCCGCGGGCTGGCCGTCGTCATGCTCACTCCTCCAATGCCGTCAGGCGGCGGGCGAGCCGGCCCAGCAGATGCTCGCGCAATGCCGTGGGCGCGACGATTTCGACCGCCTCGCGAAGAAAGGCCCCAATCAGCATCTGCCGCGCCGCCTCGCGCGGGATGCCGCGGGCCAGCAGATAAAACAGCGCCGCCTCGTCGAGATCGCCGACCGCAGCGCCATGGCTGCATTTGACGTCATCGGCGAAGATTTCGAGCTCTGGCTTGGTGTCGATCGCTGCGCGCGCGCCGAGCAAGAGATTGCGGCTCAGCATGTGGGCATCGACTTTTTGCGCGCCCGGGCGGACCGTGATGCGGCCCTGAAAAGCGCCATGTGCCCGTCCGGCCGCGACGCCTTTGAAGACTTCACGGGTTTCGCCGCGCAAAGCCAAGTGCTCGACCGTGGTGACGATGTTGGCCTGCTGATGCCCGGAAGCGAGAAAGGCGCCGTGAAGCCCGCAATGCGCGCCTTCGCCCTCGCTGCGCACGACTGCCTCGCGCCGCACCGTGCCGCCGCCGAGCAAGAGATCAAAGCTGGTCAGCCGCGCTGCCGGGCCGAGCGACGCGGCAAACGCGTTCAAATGCAGAGCGTCCTGCGCCTCCTCGACCAAGGCAACGCGGTCGAGCGCCGCGCCGGAGGCGAGCCGCACCGCCGCCACATCGTTGCGCCAGTAGCGACCCTGGCCGACAAAGGTCTCGACCAGCCGCAGCCGGCTGTCCGCTCCAAGCGCCACCAGGCTGCGGGTATGCAGCGAAGCCGGAATCTCGCCGGAAGCGAGGTGGACGATTTCGATCGGCGCTTCAAGCACGATGCCCGGCGCGACCTCGATGACAAACCCATCGGAAAACAGCGCGGCGTTGAGCGCGGCGAAGGGTTGGTCGGCAGCGTGCGACAGCACCTCGAGCGCAGCGTCGACCAGTTCGGGCCTGGCGCCGACCGCCGCTGCCGTCGAGCCGATAAAGGCTCCAGCCGGCAGGCCGTCCAGGGCCGACAGCTCGGGCGAAAAGCAGCCATCGACGAGGACCAGGCGGATCGCGTTCGGGGCGAGATCGATCCCGGCCAGCAGCGCGCGGGCCGCGGCTGGCGGCTGCGAACGCAGGGTCCGGCCGGGCAGCAGCGGCGCCTGTTCGAGCGCGCGCAGGTCGAGATAGCGCCAGGCTTCGCCGCGGCGGCTCGGAAAACCCTGCTCGGCAAAGCGGGCGAGAGCGCGTTGGCGGCGGCCGTGCAGCCATTCCGGTTCGCCGGTATGCGCGCGGGCAGCATCGAGATAGGGCCGCGCTTCGGGCTTCACCGGGAAATCGACAACCGCGCTCATCGGCAATATCCCCGAAGGGCACGGCCAATTCGATAACCGTCACCCCCGCGAAGGCGGGGGCCCAAGAACACTGGCGGAGCGCTGGGCCTCTGGGTTCCCGCTTTCGCGGGAATGACACTGAGTGTGATGGTCATCGCCTACCGCCGCCCGCTCACGCCACGTCGCCAAAGGCGCCGTAGCCGCGCCGTTCGAGCTCGACGGCGAGCGACTTGTCACCGGTTTCGACGATCCGCCCGTCCTGCAGAACATGCACCCGGTCGGGCTCGACGTAGTCGAGGAGGCGCTGGTAATGGGTAATCAGGACGATCGCGCGGTCGGGCGCGCGCTGCCGGTTGACGCCGGCGGCGACGACGCGCAATGCGTCGATGTCGAGGCCGCTGTCGGTCTCGTCGAGGATCGCAAGACGCGGCTCCAGCATCGCCATCTGGAAGATCTCGTTGCGCTTTTTCTCGCCGCCGGAAAACCCGACATTGACCGCCCGCTGCAACAAGTCCTCGCCGATGTCGAGTTCTTTCAGCTTGGCCCGTACCGCGCGCAGAAACTGGCCGGCATCGAGCTCGGGCTCGCCGCGATGGCGGCGGCCGGCGTTCAGCGCGGTGCGCAGAAAATACATGTTGTTCACGCCGGGGATCTCGACCGGGTACTGGAACGCCAGAAACAGCCCATCGCGCGCCCGCTCGTCGGCCGGCATCGCCAACAAATCATAGCCGAGATAGCGGACCGTGCCTTGCGTCACCTCGTAGCCGTCGCGGCCGGCCAGCACCGCTGCCAGCGTCGATTTGCCCGAGCCGTTCGGCCCCATGATCGCGTGCACTTCGCCCGCCTCGACCGAAAGGTCGATGCCCTTCAGGATCTCGCGCCCGTCATCGGCGAGCCGAGCATGAAGATTGGTGATTTCAAGCATTACCAACACGCTATCCCCGTTACCATCCCGCCTTACCATCCCGGCGCAGGCCGCGACCCATTCTTCCGTCCGCACCCGCGTGACCAGCCGTCACAATCGCCGAAACTCCTCCGGCCCGCGGATAACTGCCCCACCATGGATCCCGGCCTGCGCCGGGATGGGGAATGGGCGGGCCGCGGAAAATCAGCCGACACTGCCTTCGAGGCTGACGCGAGTAGCTTTTGCGCCTCGACCGCGAATTTCATCGCCAATTCGGCAAAGGCTGCAATTCGGGCAAAGGCTGATCATTCACTCACACCTTGGCGCTCGGCGATGCGCACGACCAGCGACAGCACTCGCCCCACGCGGTCCTCCAACCGGCCCATCCGCTCTTCGATGGCATCCATGCGCGCCTCGATGCCTGAAAAACGGTTTTCCAACGCGCTGAACCGTCGTTCGAGTGCCGAGAACCGTGTCTCCAGCGTACCGACACGTTGCTGCAGATCGCGCACATCAACGGTTAGCCCCATCAATCGCGCGCCCAACAGTTCGAGCGTGATCGTGTCGCCGCTCATATCGTCATCCCACGCTGCCTTCGAGGCTGACGGCTAGCAGCTTCTGGGCCTCGACTGCGAATTCCATCGGCAGTTCCTTCAAGACTTCCTTGCAGAAGCCGTTGACGATCAAGGAAACCGCGTCTTCGGCCGAAAGCCCGCGCTGGCGGCAGTAGAACAGCTGGTCGTCGCTGATCTTCGAGGTCGTCGCCTCGTGCTCGACCCGGGCCGACGGGTTGCGGATCTCGACATAGGGCACGGTGTGGGCGCCGCAGCGCTCGCCGATCAGCAATGAGTCGCATTGCGTGTGGTTGCGCGCGTTCTGCGCCCGCGGCTGCACCCTGACCAGCCCACGATAAGTGTTCTGCCCCCGCCCGGCGGAAATCCCCTTCGAGACGATCGTCGAGCGGGTGTCGCGGCCGATGTGGATCATCTTGGTCCCGGTGTCGGCCTGCTGGCGGTTGTTGGTGATCGCCACCGAATAGAATTCGCCGACCGAATGGTCGCCTTCGAGCACGCAGCTCGGATATTTCCAGGTGATCGCCGAGCCGGTCTCGACCTGGGTCCACGAGATCTTGGCCCGCGCGCCGCGGCAGGCGCCGCGCTTGGTCACGAAATTGTAGATGCCGCCTTTGCCCTCGGCGTCGCCCGGATACCAGTTCTGCACGGTCGAATATTTGATCTGCGCGTCCTCGTGCGCGATCAGCTCCACGACTGCGGCATGAAGCTGGTTCTCGTCGCGCTGGGGTGCGGTGCAGCCTTCGAGATAGCTGACATAGGCGCCCTTGTCGGCGATCAGCAGGGTGCGCTCGAACTGCCCGCTCTTGGCCGCGTTGATGCGGAAATAGGTCGATAATTCCATCGGGCAGCGCACGCCCGGCGGCACATAGGCAAACGAGCCGTCGCTGAACACCGCCGAGTTCAGCGCCGCGAAGAAATTGTCGTTCTGCGGCACCACGGTGCCGAGATATTTGCGCACCAGGTCGGGGTGCTCGCGCACCGCCTCGCCAAACGAGCAGAAGATGATGCCGAGCTTGCCCAATTCTGCCTTGAAGGTGGTCGCGACCGAGATCGAGTCGAACACCGCATCGACCGCGACCCCGGCCAACGCCTCGCGCTCGCGGATCGGGATGCCGAGCTTCTCATAGGTGCGCAACAGCTCGGGATCGACCTCGTCCAAGGATTTGGGGCCGGCATTCTGCCGCGGCGCCGAATAATAGGTCGCGGCCTGGTAGTCGATCGGCGCGAGGTTGAGCTTCGCCCAGTTGGGCGGCGTCATCTTTTCCCAGGCGCGGAACGCGGCGAGGCGCCATTCGAGCAACCATAAGGGCTCGCCCTTTTTGGCCGAGATGAAGCGAACCGTTTCCTCGCTGAGGCCGGGCGGCGCCTCGTCGGCTGCGATGTCGGTGACAAAGCCGTATTTGTAGCCGGCTTGCGTCAGCGCGCGGACGGCGCCGATGGTGTCGGTCGAAACAGTCATGCCGATGTTCTTCGCTCGTCAGGTTGGGGCTGCGTGGACGCTCGCGGGCGGACGGCGTGGTGCGAAAGCGGCCGGGGTCAGCATCGCGTCGAGCGACACCGCGGCCAAGGCCTGCGCCACCGCCCGGTTGATCGCCGCCCAATGCGGCCGGGTCGGGCAATAATTGGTGCGGGCGCATTCGGCGACATGGACCGAGCATTGGGTCAGCCCGATATCGCCGTCGATCGCGGCCACCACCTCGGCGACCGAGATCGCCGTCGCCCGGCGCGCCAGGCGATAGCCGCCGGCCGCGCCGCGGGTCGCCGCGACCAGCCCGGCATGGGCCAGCGCCTTCAAGATTTTGGCGACCGTAGCGCGCGGCAGCCGGGTCTCCTCGGCGATGGCCGCGGCGGTCAGTTGCCGGTCGGGATCGGCCGCCATGTGGGTGGCAACGATGACGCCGTAATCGGCCAGCTTGCTCAGGATGATCATCGCTTTCGGCCCAAACGATACCGGCCGAACAACGTTAATTCGGACCGGATTGGTCCGCTATAGATCGTCGTCAATGCGCCGAGGTCAACCCCCTTCGGGGCGATCGCCGCGCATAACGGGTGCGCGGCGGAAGGCCGCGGCAATTGGCCCGAATTCGCTGCCGGTTATCGGGCCCGGCGCTGTCGGAAAAACTTACAGTCTGCGGCGCCGTCGGGCGAGGCCGAAGCCGAGGAGCGCGGTCCCAAGCAAAGCAAGGCTCGCCGGCTCCGGGACCACGCCATTGGTCCAGGCGCCGGAAAACGCCTCCCCCGACACGCCGTCGCCGGGCAGTAGGAAGACGTTGACAAAATAGACGTCTCCCGGGGCCAGCGTGGCTCCCGACGGAGCAACAAAGGCGATGCTATCGGGCGCGGCTGAGTTGAACACGGCTGGCCATTCCGTAGGGCCGACAAAAAGCCGTGTCCCTGCATCGCTAATTGCTGATGGGTCGATGGCGCTGGCGAAGGTGATCTCGAAATCAGTCACCGGCACAGTCTCGTTCGACGGAGTTACGCCCGCGCTGACGCCCGGGCTGCCCCAACCGACGTCGGGAGTGTCCGAGTTGCCGTAGGCCCACGGCTCGGACGAATCGTCCGGCGCGAGAAACCTGCTATCCCCGGAACCGCTGAAGGTGCGCACGATCCCCGCCTGCGCGCCTATCGATGCGGTGATCACGGCACCGGCC
Source organism: Allostellaceae bacterium (assembly GCA_036500965.1). Lineage (GTDB taxonomy): Bacteria > Pseudomonadota > Alphaproteobacteria > ATCC43930 > CGMCC-115725 > AP-15. The sequence continues at coordinate 32,185 of DASYBC010000167.1, forward strand.
GCCGCCGCGGCCATCAGCAATTTTCTCATCTCGCTCCTCCCTGTCGTCCCCTAACCGACCGACCTCGATCATCAGGTGTCGGCAAATTCCGCGCCATTTCGGAACGTCAATTGGTTGCGATGCCTTAAGGGAACCGTATCAAAAAAATGTGGTAATGTCGGTAAACAAGACGTCGATCCGCGCACCTTCGCGCAGCATCGAGAGCGCGGCGGCACCATCGGCTGCCGTCAGCACCGTATAGCCGCAATCCTCTAGCACCCAGCTCGCATAGTCGCGGAGGTCAGGGTCGTCCTCGACGACCAGAATGGTCGTCTGCGCCGGATTGACTCGCATGCCGCGCTGCCCCTCAAAACCGGGCGAGCCCCAATCATCGGCCACGATGAACGGCAGCATACGCCCGCCAGATTCGCGGGGCCACTGCTCCTAAGGATTAAGTAAGCATCACGGCCGAATGGCTGCTCGGGCGCCTCCCGGTCAATGCCGGAAGTGGCGAATGCCGGTAAACACCATGGCGATGCCGGCGGCGTCGGCTGCGGTGATGATCTCGGCGTCGCGGATTGACCCACCCGGCTGGATCACCGCGACGGCCCCGGCCGCGATCGCCGCTTCGAGCCCGTCGGCGAACGGGAAGAACGCGTCCGAGGCGAGCACCGAACCGCGGGTCGGCGGTTGCGGCAGGCCTGCTGCGCGACCGGCCTCGGCCGCTTTTTGGACGGCGATCCGGACGCTGTCGACTCGGCTCGGCTGCCCGGCGCCAATCCCGACCGTGGCCCCATCGCGGGCGAAAACGACCGCGTTCGATTTGACGTGCTTTGCCACCCGGTCGGCGAACAGCAGATCGGCGATCTCGCTCTCGCCCGGGGCGCGGCGGGTGACGACGCGCAGGTCGTCGCGCCCGATCTGCAGCCGGTCGCGCTCGTGCGCCAGGATGCCACCCGATACCGAGCGAAAAGTCAGCCCGGTTGCGGCCGGGTCGGGCAGCGCGCCGGTCGCCAGCAGCCGCAGCGCCGTCCGGCGCGCGAGCAGCGCCGCTGCATCCTCGTCCAGATCCGGCGCAATCACGACTTCGACAAAGAGCCGGGCGATCGCTGCCGCTGCATCGGCGTCGAGCCGGCGGTTGAGTGCCACGACCCCGCCAAAGGCGCTGACCGGGTCGCAGGCGAGCGCCTTGTCCCAGGCTTCGCGCAGGGTTGCGCCGATCGCGACGCCGCAAGGGTTCGCGTGCTTGACGATTGCCACCGCCGGCATAGTGAATTCGCAGGCTAGCTCAAAGGCCGCATCGGCATCGGCATAGTTGTTGTAGGACAATTCCTTGCCTTGAAGCTGCCGCGCGCTGGCCACTCCGGGCCGGGGCTCGCCGGCATGGTAGAAGGCGCCCGGCTGATGCGGGTTCTCGCCATAGCGCAGGCGCTGCACCAGGCGGCCGGCGACGACCAAGGTTTCAGGCAACGTCTCGCCCTCTTCGCGCGCCAGCCACTCGGCGATCTCGGCATCATAGGCTGCGGTCGCCGCATAGGCCTTGCCGGCGAGCCGCCGCCGCAGCGCGGCGCCGATGGCACCACTCCCGGCCGCGAGCTCGGCCAGCACCGCGTCGTAATCGGCCGGATCGCTGACCACGGTCACGCCGTCATGGTTTTTCGCGGCAGCGCGCAGCAGTGCGACACCGCCGATGTCGATGTTTTCGAGACACTCCTCTCGGGTCGCGCCGGCCGCGACCGTGTTGCCAAACGGGTAGAGATTGCAGGCCAGGAGATCGATGGGCGCGATGCCCCGCGCGGCCAGCTCGGCCAGGTGATCCGCCCGGTCGCGCCGCGCCAGCAGGCCGCCATGGATCGCCGGATGCAGGGTCTTGACCCGACCGTCGAGAAATTCCGCGACACCGGTGACGCTTGCGACCTCGGCGACCGTCAGCCCCGCCGCGGCCAGCGCCCGCGCCGTGCCTCCGGTCGAGATCAAGGCGATGCCGCGCGCCGCCAGCGCCGCGGCAAACGCGACGGCCCCGGTCTTGTCGCTGACCGAGATCAGCGCGCGGCGGATTTGTTGCGGCGAAGCATTCATCGGCCGCCTAATATGGCCAACCTCGGCGGCGGGCAAGCCTGTCGATCGCGACCGAGCGCCGAGGGCGGGCGGATCGTCAGCGCGAACCGGATCGTGCGCGGCTCGACGGCCCGAAGATGCTGGCGATCAGCACCGCCAGCACCCCGGTCAGGAAGATCCCGTCGAAGGTTCCCGCTCCGCCGATCGAGGCGACCGGCGCGCCCAGCCCGCGAATGTTTTGCAGATTAAGCAGATCGGCCCCGATCAGCGCGCCAAGCGAGCCGCCGATATAGGCGAGCGGGCCAGCCTGCCGGCGCGATAGAATGAGCGCGACCGCGGCTGCCGAGAGCGGCGGCACAAACACCGGAAGAGCGATGCCAAGACCAGGAATGGGATGCGCCAGCGCATGGCACACCGCGGTAATAATGGCGATGGCGAGGATGCCGCGGACCCACAGCCGGTTTCTGACGAGAAGATACAGCGAGAGCAATCCCGGGATCACCGCGCCGCCAACATTGACCGCGATCACGGTTCCCGGCCAGTTGACCACGACCGGGATCACATAGCGCATTCCAAAAAAAGAGACCGCTTCGCCCGAAACCAGTTGTTCCCCCGTCAGCCGGCCGACCGGGATGTTCAGATAGCTGCCGATCAGCGAGGCCAGCAGCAACAGCAAAGCGACATGCGGGCCGAGCCCCAAATGCAGGTAGACGAGACGGAACGCCTGCACCTCGATCCAGATGACCAGCACGAAAAAGATCAGGGCCAGCAGGGAGAAATGCGACAGGTCGAGGGGGAGGTATTCCAGCCTGCTCACATCGATCCCCTAGTGGTGCGATGCCAATAGATGCTTCCCATCCGTTGGCTGAATCGCACCACCAACGTATTAATCTGGTGGGCCGATTCACGAAACGCTTGGGAATCAAGCGGTTCGATCGGACCACTAGGATGCTTCGGCCGGGCGCGAGACGCGCTGTCGCCGCTCTCGGCAAACGCCGCCGGCCTGCGCCCCGATCCTTTGGCCGGGTCGGCCCTTTGCTAAGCCGCCGCGGCGGTTGACACCGGCTTTGGCGCGGGGCAACGGTTCCTGCGGTCCGCAGGGAGCCCGAGGATGAAACTAGCCGTCGCGCTCAGGATCTCGCCCATCGGGGGGATCGATATGGATCTGGTGGCCGAAGCGGAGCGGCTCGGCTACGAGGCGGTGTGGTGCGGCGAGGCCTATGGCACCGACGCGGTGTCGCCAGTCGCGTGGGTGCTGGCGCGGACCACCCGCATCAAGGCCGGCACCAGCATCATGCAGATGGCGGCGCGCACGCCCGCCTGCGCGGCAATGACCGCGATGACCTTGCAGGCGCTCTCCGACAACCGCTTTTTATGCGGCATCGGGCCGTCGGGGCCGCAGGTGGTCGAGGGCTGGCACGGCGTGCCGTTCGGCAAGCCGCTCGCCCGCACCCGCGAATACATCGCGATCATCCGGAAAATTCTCGAGCGCAAGGCGCCGCTCGAATTTGCCGGCGAGCACTATCAGATCCCCTATGCCGGGCCGGGCTCGACCGGGCTCGGCAAGCCGCTCAGAAGCATCGTGCACGGCGACCCGAGCCTGAAGATCTATACCGCGGCGGTGGCGCCGGCCGGGCTGCGCACCGCCGGCGAAGTGGCGGACGGCACCTTGCCGTTCTTCATGTCGCCGGAAAAGGCCGAGGCGGTCACCGGACCGGTGCTTGCCGGCATGGCCAAGGCCGGCCACGGCAAGACCCTCGCCGATTTCGATCTCGCTCCCTATGTGCGGGTAGCGATCGGCGACGATCTCGCCGCCTGCCGCAACGCGATCCGGCCCAATTTCGCGCTCTATATCGGCGGCATGGGTGCACGCTCGAAGAATTTCTACAATGATCTGGCGAAACGCATGGGCTACGAGGCAGCGGCGATGCAGATCCAGGATCATTATCTCGCCGGCAGGCGCAAGGAGGCCGAGATGGCGGTGCCCGACCCGCTGATCGACGAGACCTCATTGATCGGACCAAAGGAGCGGATCCGCGACCGGCTGCAGGCCTGGAAGGAAATTGCCAAAGACCACCGGGTCGGCTCGCTGGTGCTGGCCGGCGCTGATGTTGCCGCGTTGCGCGTCGTCGCCGAGGCAGTGCTCTAAGCGGCCGGCCGGCGCGCTCGGCGATCCGATCGCGCGACCGGGCGGTTGATGGCGATCGGGTCCTAAACTGGAGGACATCGATCATGACCACTGTCGATGCAAACCGCGTCGTCCTGACCGGGGAAAATTCGGTCATTCGGCTCAACGACGACGACAGCGATGCGTTCACCACAAACGCCACCTTTTGGCGGCTGCTCACCTCCGGGGCGGGGCCGGGTCATGTCCTCTATCTGAAGAGCGAGCTGACCGAGGCGCGCTGGCGAATTTATTCGGACAACATCGCGATGACGCGCTGGCTGCAATCGACGGTGCTGGGCGCGATCAATGCCGAGCTGCGCGATCCGACTATCCCGGTGGTCGATGCGAGCTTCGGCAAATCCGGCGATGTGCGTGATTTCTGGACAGAGCGGGTGACCGCCGGCGGCGAGGAAATCACCCTCACTTGGTACCAGCTGGGCGCGCCGTTTCTGGTCCATACTCAGCCCAACGCGATCCCCGGCCGTCCCTATGGGATGTGTACGGTGCTGGTGCCGGCGCTCGGCGCCCGGCTGACCCGAAAGGGGATCGAAGCGGCCGGCCGGCCTTGGCCGCGGGATCGTGAGGGTCGCGCCTCGAGCACCTGCGTCCTCGGGCTGTGCGAAAGCTGGACCGAGGCCGGATAGGCATTGCGAGAACAGGGCTGATGACCCCATTGCTGACCCCGATCGCCGATACGATCGACCGCGCCGGGTTCGCCTTTGTGCGGGCCCCCGGCATGCGCGCGCTGCTGGGCGAGGACGAGCTGCGCCATTGGGACGCGTTCGCCGCCAGTTGGAACGATCTCGGCGTCGACACCTATATGGCCGATGGCGGGCGCTACCGCCGCCGCCGCTTTGCCGCATTTCGCGCGAGCCCGGCGGGGATCGTGCGCAAACCGCACCAGCCGCATTACCAGAGCCAGGATTACAACCCGCTCAACGGTGGCATCGAGCGCTGGTTCGAGCCGGTGACCGACGCCGCCGCCCGCCATCCCGCGCTGACCGCGATCCTGCGCACCAGCCACGAATTGTTTGACCGGCTGACCCCGGCGGCGGTCCGGCCGGAGGCCTGGCATGTCGAATTGCACCAGTTCCGCATCGAGGCGCGCCCCGGCCAGGCGGGCCGCCCGACCCCGGAAGGCATGCACCGCGACGGGGTGGATTGGGTGCTGGTGCTGATGGTCCGGCGCGAAAACATCGAGAGCGGCGAGACCACGATCTACGACCTGGCCAGACGCCCGCTCGGCAGCTTTACCCTGACGGAGCCGCTCGACTCGGCCCTGGTCGATGACAGCCGGGTGTTTCACGGCGTGACCGCCGTCGAGCCGCTCGACCCGGCCCTGCCCGCCTACCGCGACGTGCTGGTGGCGACCTTCCGCCGCGAATAGCAGCAATGGTGTCGCGGAAACCAGACGGGTCTGCGGAATTGGCTAGTGGTGCGACACCAACAGATGATTCCCATCCGTTGGCTGAATCGCACCACCAACGTATTAATCTGGTGGGCCGATTCACGAAACGCTTGGGAAGCAAGCGTTTCGATCGGACCACTAGGGGTGCGTGTGCAGCAGGATTTGCGTCGCCGTCAAAATCATGCCGCCGACGGCCAGCGCCGCGGCGATACCGACCCCGATCACCCACTTGATCAGACGCAGCTCGACCTCGGCAATCTCGCGCCGCAAATCGGCAATGTCGGTCTTGGTCGCGAGGCTCGACAGATCGAGGTCCTGCGCCAGCCGCACCGCGCGCGTGACCGCCTCGGCCTGCGCCTCGGTGAAGCCCGATGCCTTCAGGTCCTTGACGAGCTCATGCGTGTCGAGCGTGCTGATCATCGCCGGGCAATGTAGCGGCGTCGGCAGCGCCTGCCCAGCCGATGGCCAGCTTCCCCGCGCAGGAGCGGGAGACCCACGCTGCTAATCATCGCGACGAATCGATGGCCACCTTCCGCCGCGAGTTGTCCTATGGCACGGAGACATTGAAGGTGCTGACGAATCGGCTAGGGATGCGTGCGCAACAGGATTTGCGTCGCCGTCAAAATCATGCCGCCGACGGCCAGCGCCGCGGCGACACCGACCCCGATCACCCATTTGATCAGACGCAGCTCGAGTTCCGCCAGATCGGTCTTGGTCGCCAGGTTCGAAAAGTCGAGGTCCTGTGCCAGCCGCACCGCGCGCGTGACCGCTTCGGCCTGCGCATCGGTGAAGCCCGATGCCTTCAGGTCCTTGACGAGCTCATGCGTGTCGAGCGTGCTGATCATCGCCGCGCGGCAATCTAGCCAGATTCGCGGCGTCCGCCCAGCCGCGTGCAGCTCCGCGGGGCCTCGCCGGGGCGACGATCAAAGATGTGCAGGCGGCGCGCGGGAAGACTAGGATCGCCGATCAACCAGCGCAGGGAGTTTGCCGATGTCGCAGCATCACGCTTTGCGGGCCAGCCCGGAAACCTGCCATTGGGGGTTCTTCGATGCCGGGCTGAAGCCGGTGCTGACTGTCGCCTCGGGTGACACGGTGACCATCGACAGCGTTTCCGGCGGGCCCGATATCCTGCCGGTCGACGGCCGCTTCGACATCCTGCCCGAGCACCAAGCGATCCATCATGCGATCGAGCCGCGGCTCGGCGCGCACATCCTGACCGGGCCGATCGCGGTCGAAGGGGCCGAGCCCGGCGACACGCTGGCGATCGAGATCCTGACGATCGACCCGCGGCAGAATTGGGGCTACACCCGCATCCGCCCGCTGAGCGGCACCTTGCCCGAAGACTTTCCGGTGCGCCGGATTTGGCATACCGCGATCGACCGCCAGCGCGGCGTCGCCACCGTGCCATGGGGGGCGGAGATCGAGCTGGCGCCGTTTTTCGGGGTCATGGGGGTGGCGCCGCCGCCGGTTTACGGCGCGGTGACCTCGGTCGTGCCGCGCGAGTTCGGCGGCAACATGGATTTGAAGGAATTGACCGCCGGCACCACGCTCTATCTGCCGGTGTGGACCCCGGGGGCGCTGTTTTCGGCCGGCGACGGCCACGGCGTGCAGGGCGACGGCGAGGTTTGCGTGACCGCGCTCGAAACCGCATTGACCGGCACCTTTCGCCTCAATCTGCACAAGGGCATGGGTATCGACCTGCCGCGCGCCGAGACGCCGACGCATATGATCACGATGGGCTTTAACGAGGACCTCGACGACGCGGCCAAGACGGCGTTGCGGCAGATGATAACCCTGATCGGCGAGCGCATGGGGCTCGGGCGCGAGGACGCCTACATGTTCTGCAGCCTCGCCGTCGATCTGCGGGTGACCCAGCTGGTCGATGGCAACAAGGGCATCCACGCGATGCTGCCCAAACGCTATCTCGACGGCAGGCATTAGGCGTCTGGCGGCGAGGACGATCTGCCGATGACCGCGGCCCCAGTTCCCGCAGAGCTGCTCGATCCGCTCGTTGCCTATTTCCGGCCGCAGCGGGTCATCCTGTTCGGCTCGGTGGCCCGCGGCGAGGCCGGTCCGGACAGCGACATCGACCTGCTGGTCATCGTTGACGACGACACCCCGGCCGAGAAGGTGACCCTGAAGGCCGGGTTCGAGGCGCGCCGCTCCTATCGCGAAGCGGCCGACGTTTTTCCGGTGCGAGCCTCCACTTTCGAGCGCAACCGCACGATCATCGGCACGCTGGCGGCCGAGGCCGATCTCGACGGGATTGTCGTCTACGGCCCGCCTTTGGAGCCCCCCGCGATGCGAACCCCGGACCCGAATGCCCGCTGGGCAGCCGTCGAGCGCTGGCTCGCCGTTGCCGAGCGCGACCGCAGGGCCGCCTTGGCCTGCTTGGCAGATGAGCCGCCTCTGTTCGACAGTGCCGCGTTTCATTGCCAGCAGGCGGTCGAAAAACTGCTGAAGGGGTTTCTCGTGCTCGCCCGCAAACGGTCGCGCAAAACCCATTCCCTCTCGGAGCTTGGCGGGATGGCCGAGGCAAGCTTTCCCGACATCGCCGAGCTCGTCGCCGCGGCAAAAGACTGGAGCAAATGGGCGGTCGAATACCGCTACCCGTCGGAGCAGGGTGCCGCCGCACCCGAGCCCGACGAGCAGGAATTGCGCCGCGCTCTCATCGTGATCGACGCGCTCGCCGCTCGCCTGCGCGCCGAGCGGCCGCAAACCCCCGGCGCTCCCGCCTGAATTAAAAAGCAAGAGCCGGATAGAGCGGGTCTCGCGATCGCGCCATCTTCCGCCCAGATGAAGAGTGCATAGGAGCGGACGATGTTGGACTTCGACGAATGCTGGGCGGCGCTCGAAAAACGGGATGGCGCCGAAGCTGGGCGGTTTTTCTACGGTGTCATGACGACCGGGGTCTATTGCCGGCCGGGCTGCACATCGCGGTTGCCGTTGCGCCGCAACACCGCCTTTTTTGAGACTACGCAAGCGGCGGAGGCAGCGGGGCTGCGGCCGTGCAAGCGCTGCCGCCCGACCGACGCCTCGACCGCCTCGCGGCATCTCGCGGCGATCGAGAAGGCGTGCGCATTGCTGCGCGCGAGCGAGACGATGCCGAGCCTCGCCGAGCTCGCCGACGCCGCCGCGATCAGCCGCTTCCACTTTCACCGGTTGTTCAAGCAGGTCACCGGGGTCACCCCGCGCGATTACGCCCGCACCCATCGGCTCGGCCATTTGGCGCAGCGGCTCGATGCCGGCGAAAAGGTGACCGAGGCGATCTATGCCGCGGGATTTGGGTCGAGCTCGCGCGCCTACGACGCCGCTCCATCGGCATTGGGCATGACCCCAGCGGCGCGCCGCCGCGGCGGCGAGGGCGAGACGATCCGCTTTGTCACGGTCGCAACCCCGCTCGGCTGGGCGCTGGTCGCCGCGACCGAACGCGGGGTGTGCCTGACCGCGCTCGGCGACGACCGCGACAGCCTCGCGGCGATCGTCCGGCAGCGCTTTCCGGCGGCGGCGGTGATCGCCGAGGATGCCGGGCTCAAGGATTGGGCCGACCGGGTCGTGCGCTTCATCACCGACCCGGGCCACACGCTCGATCTGCCGCTCGACATCCGCGGCACCGCGTTTCAGGCGCGGGTGTGGCGCGCCTTGCAAAAGATCCCGCTGGGCTGCACCGCCACCTATTCCGAGATCGCGGCGGTTCTGGGGCAACCGAAGGCGGTGCGCGCGGTGGCGCAAGCTTGCGCTGCAAACAGCCTGGCATTGCTGGTGCCGTGCCACCGGGTGATCCGCGAGGATGGTGATCTCGCCGGCTATCGCTGGGGGGTGGAGCGCAAGCGGGCATTGCTCGAGCGCGAGCGGGAAGCGGCGGCGGGCGATGCCGCGGCCTGATGCGGCGGCTGACCGCGTCGCCGCGATCGACTGGCCGGCGGTGGCGGCGGCGCTCGACGAGTGCGGCTACGCCACCATCCCGGCGCTGCTTGAGGCCGAGGCATGCCGCAGGCTCGCCGGGCTTTACGCAGACGATGATGCGTTTCGCAGCCGCGTCGTCATGCAGCGCCACGCGTATGGGCGCGGTGAGTATAAATATTTCCGCTATCCGTTGCCGGAGCTGATCGACGCGCTGCGCCGGGCGATCTACCCGCATCTGGCGCCGATCGCCAACCGCTGGCGCGAGCGGCTGCGCGAACCCGAAGCGCTGCCGCCAACGCTCGACGCCTATCTCGCGCAGTGCCACCGCGCCGGCCAAGAGCGGCCGACGCCGTTGCTCCTCAAATACGGCGCCGGCGACTATAATTGCCTGCACCAGGACCTTTATGGCGCGCTGGTCTTCCCGCTGCAGCTGACCGTGCTGCTCAGCGATCCGGCGAGCGATTTTACCGGCGGCGAGTTCGTGCTGGTCGAGCAGCGCCCGCGGACGCAGTCTCGCGCCGAAATCGTGCCATTGCGGCAGGGCGACACGGTGATCTTCCCAGTGCATCACCGCCCGGTCGAGGGCGCGCGCGGCTTTCATCGCGTGACCATGCGCCACGGGGTCAGCCGGGTGCGCAGCGGCGAGCGCTGCACCCTCGGCATCATCTTCCACGACGCAGCCTGAGCGCGCCCGCTGGGGCTCAGGTGCGCTCCGGTTCGGCGACCGCGGCGGACCAGGGCGACATCACATCGGAGATGCCGTGGCTCGTGCCGTCGGCATCACGCAGCACCAGATTGGGGCAGGCGAACCGGGCGGGGAACACCCCGTGCTCGACCATCGTGGCGCCGGGCAGCGCCAAGAGCGGCTCGATGATCGCCGGCGGCAGGCGGCGGTCGATCGAGAAACGCTCGCCGCCGCTGACATCGATGCGGGCGTGATGCGCCGCCGAGACCGGATCCATGCCGAAATCGATGATAAAGCCCGCCATCTGCAGCACCGCGGCGAGGATGCGCCGCCCGCCCGAGGCGCCCACCCCGAACCATGGCCGCCCGTCGCGCATCGCCAAGAGCGGGCACATATTGGTCAGCGCGCGCTTGCCGGGACCTATCGAGTTGGGCCGGCCGGGGCGCGGGTCGAACCACATCAGCCCGTTGTTCATCAGTATGCCGGTGCCGGGCAGCACATACCGGCTGCCAAAGCTCGACAGCAACGTGGTGGTCAGCGCTGCGATCGTTCCCTCGCGGTCGATCGCGGTGATGTGTGAGGTCGAGGTCGCAGCACCGGTCGCCGCGTCGCCGGCATGCTCGAGCCGGTCGGCGTAAGCCTCGCGCAATGCTGCGATCTGGGCGGCGAAATAGGCGGCGTCGGGCGCCGCGGCGAAGCGCTGCCGGGCGAGCCGCTCGACGGCAAACGCCAGGGTCGGGCCGGCGGTCATCCCGGGTGCAGCCTGCAGCACCGCGCCGCGATAGGGGACCGTCAGCGCCGGCATCACCCGCGCGCGGCAGCTCGCGAAGTCGTCGGCGGACAGCGCGGCGTTGGCCGCGCCAAGATCGGCGGCGATCGCGCGCGCTATGTCGCCCCGATAGAAATCGTCGGGGCCGGCGGCGGCGAGCCGATCGAGGGTGTCGGCGAGCCGGCCGAGCGGCAGGCTGCTGTCATCCTGGTCGAGCACGGCGACCGGCGGCAGGCCGTCGCACAGCCAAATCCGCCGGCTCTCGTCGTAAAGCCGCAACTCCGGCGCCGCGGCCGCGACCTTGATCGTGGTGAACCAATCGACGGGCAGGCCCTGCCGCGCCAATGCGGCAGCCGGCGCCGCCAATTCGCGCCACGGCATCCGGCCAAAGCGCTCGACCGCCGCCGCGTAGCCGCGAACGGCACTCGGAATCGCGAAAGAGAGCGGGCCGTGAACGTTGCGGTCGCCCTCGACCTGCGGCCAGGTGAACAGCTCGGTCTTGGTGGCGCCGGTCAGCGGAAAAGCAGCCGGGTCGAGGCGGCTTGGCGCCACCGGGCCGAAATCGACGGCCTCGGCACGATCGGCATCGGCCCGGTGCACGACCAGGAACCCGACAGCACCCAGCCCGCTGTTCCACGGCTCGACCGCGGCCAACGCCAGCGCCGCGGCCACTGCCGCATCGACCGCGGTGCCGCCCGCCGCCAGGATGTCGGTGCCGACCCCGGCCGCGGTGCGGCTCTGCGAAACGACGATGCCGCCCTTCGACACCGCGCCAGGCTTGCGGACATCCCAGTTTTGCGTCAGGTGCGCCGAGGGCGGCATTCGCCCGGGACCGGTCAATCCGCGGTAATCGAATCCACCCGGTTCGGGTAGAATGCGTAATAGCGGGCGATCCCGGCCACCTCGTCATAGGGGGTCGGATAGCCCCAGACTGCATTCTCCGCCCGCCGGGTTGCGCCGCTGTCCGGCACCTCGATCGTCCAATACGACGCCTCGCCCTTGAACGGGCAGGTCGTGTGATGCTGGGTCGGCGACATCAGGTCGAGCCGGACATCCTTCTCCGGAAAATAGTTCACCGGGCCGTGGCCGGTCTCCTCGACGCGCAGGGTCGCGGCGCTGTCGGCGATCGTGGTCCCGGCGAAAACGACCTTGATGCGCCGCTTGTCCGGCACGAGGTCGACGCGATGCGCGGGGTTGCTGGCAAAGCCGGGCGCGGAGTTCGGCATGGCAGATCCTCCAACGACAATCTCAATGTTACGGTGGGGCTCAATGTTGCGGTGGGGCTCAATGTTGCGGTGTGCCATCGCTGTCGAACGAGGCGACGCATTGCGCGTGCAGCTGCGGATCGGTGATCGGCCCGCATTCCTCCCGCATCCGCTTGGTGCGGAACGACGGGCTGCTGTGCACCATTTGCGAATAGTGCTCGCTCTGCTTCACGTTCGCCTCGGCGGCCGGGTTGTTCTGCGGCATCGTCTGCGCCGAAGCGGTTCCGGCAGCCGCCAGCATCAGCGCGGCAGCCACAATCGTCGCCGGGATCGTCGATCGAGCTCTTTTCATGGACTATCTCTCCTCCTTGTTCAGTCGGCCATGGTCAGCCCGCCGCTGACGCTCAGCACCTGGCCGGTAATGTAATCCGAGCGCCCGCTCAAAAAGAACAGCACCGCCTGCGCAATCTCGATCGGCTCGGCGATGCGGCGGAACGGGATGGCGCGGGTCAGCGCCTCCTTGATCCGCTCTGGCTGGCGCTGGAACAGCGGCGTGTCGGTCGGGCCGGGGCACACGCAATTCACGTTGATTCGATACCGCGCCATCTCGCGGGCGAGCGATTTGGTAAAGGCGATCAGCCCCCCCTTGGCCGCGGCATAGACGGTTTCGCCCATGCTGCCGACGCGCCCGGCATCGCTCGAAATGTTGACGATCTTGCCGGCCCCGGCTTCGACCATCCCCGGCAGGACGCCGCGGGTCAGCCGGATCGCGCCCATCAGGTTGATGGCGATGACCCGGTCCCACATCTCCGGCGGGTTTTCGAGAAACGGCTGGATCTGGTCCCAGCCGGCGGCGTTGACGAGGCCGCCGATCGGGCCGGCTTGCCGGTGCGTCGCCGCGACGAACTCGTCGACCGAGGCCTTATTGGCCAGGTCGAGCGGCAAATAGGTCACCGCGCACCCCTCGGCGCTGCCCTGCGCCGCCGCTGCCCGGCCGCCTTCGGCGTCGATGTCGCCGATCACGACCGCGGCGCCTTCGCCCGCCAGCAGCAGCGCCGTCGCCCTGCCGATCCCGGAGGCGCCGCCGGTGACGATAACGGTTCGTCCTTGCAGATCCATCGCTGACATCCTGCACCGACGCCCTGATCCGCGGGTGCGGCGGATGTTCCGCGCTGGCGGCGGCCGGTGTCAAGCCGCGCCGAGCGCCGGGTGATGTACGGAGATTTGTGTCAGGGCTGTGAGAGGGGGTACTCGGCGGATTGCTGAGGTCCGCAAAGGAGCACCCCCAATGCCACAAGCGGTGACGATCGCAAGCTTACCGAGGGCGTTCGAGTTGGTGAAGGGTAT
>DASYBC010000168.1:0-5516 GCA_036500965.1 Allostellaceae bacterium
GGGTGCAAAAAGCATCGTCGCCGGACTACACTCTGTCGGCATCGGGGACCTCCTCTGCAACCGGATAAGCCTTTGTCGCAGAAGAATTATCCCTCTTTCAGAACCCCGATGCACTCATCCCGGTGAGATATCCGGGCTAACCGTCGTCAGCGACAGCCACGGCAAAATCCTGTCGCTGTTCAGCGTACCGCACCAGGGCGGCTCGGCCGGTGCAACGCTGAGCTATGTTCCAAGCGCAGGAGAGCGCGTCCACCTGCTTGAGGTGCCGAAGGGTTACGAAAAGCGGCCGCTGGAGGAGCTGCATAGCGAGCTCCACGTGACTACGCACGGCGGCGAGACGGCGCTGGTCCGCAGGGCGTAGCGAGCGCTCGCCAACCACACCGGACCCGAAGCCCCGCCGGCAACCGCGCGGGGCTTCTTCCTTTTTCACCGCCTAACCGCCTGCAGCAAGATCGCTCGCTTTTGCCAAGGCTCAGAACGGCTGGCAAACCGATGGCGCGTCGGCGCAGATGGATGATGCAACCGCGGGCTTGCTGCCTGTGTTTGATTCTCCGTGACCAGGCGGTTTCGGCAAGGCGATGGCGGCATGATCGCGGCAACGGCCGCCCGTTCCGTTGCGTTCTGAGCACCGGGTGCGATGCCACAACACCTCGAATGGTCGGAGATCGCGGTTCGCCTGGCGCTCGCCGCAGCCGCCAGCGGGCTGATCGGCTTTAATCGCGGCGAACGCGGCCGGCCCGCCGGGTTGCGCACCACGATGCTGGTCTGCCTCGCCGCCGCGGTGGCGATGATCCAGGTGAACCTGTTGCTGCCGATACGCGGAAAAGTCGCCGATTCATATGTAACCCTCGACCTGATGAGGCTCCCTCTCGGCATCCTGTCGGGCATCGGCTTTATCGGCGCCGGCGCCATCGTGCGGCGGGGAAACCTGGTCGAAGGGGTCACCACGGCGGCGACGATCTGGTACGTCACCGTGATGGGGCTGTGCTTTGGCGGCGGGCAAATCGCGCTCGGTCTCGCCGCCCTGGGGCTCGCCGTGTTCGTGTTGTGGTTGCTCAAATGGGCGGAGCGACGCATCGGCCGGGAATGCCGCGCGACCTTGACGGTAGCCTTCGACACCGGCAGCGAAGTTGACCAGGATGCGCTCACCGCGCTCGCCGCGGAAGGGTTCACGGTCGCAGCACAATCGGTCGCGTTCAGCGCTCGCGGCCAACGCTGCGAGATCCGCTATGACCTCCGCTGGCACGGCGCGGCCGAGCATTTGCCGGTCCCCGATTTGACCGGTCGGCTCGCCCGCCGCACCGGCGTCCTCGAAGTGGAGTGGCAGCCCTTCAGCAGCAGTTAAGCCCGCTGCGCCTGGAACGAGCGGTCAGCCGACCAGAAACGACACCGGGATCATCACCGCCGCTGCCTTTAGCGACCAAATCCAGCCTTCGGCATAGACGAGACCGACCAGCGCCATGGCGCATCCAATCAGCACCGCCTGCCGGGGCGGGATCTCAATCCGATATCGCATTGCAGCAAGCTAGCATGCGGCCGCCGGCGCGGCCAGTTCCCGATCGAGAGCACTACAAGATGTCGCAGGCTCGGCAGGGATGGGTCATAGGGCTGGCTGGGCGCTGACCCAGCTCGAATAATCCTTGCTGAGCGCGGCGACCGCGGCGTCGTAGAGGCGGCGCCCGGCTTCGGGGGTGGCGAGCGCCGAGTTGGAGCCGATCCGGCCGTCGGGAAAGTTGCGCCGATATTCGGTGGCGTCGGAAAAATCGCCGTGCGGCGCGATTTCCGGATCGAGCGGCGCCGATTTGATCGCCTCAGGATAGGCGAATTGGGTGACGGCAACCTCGCTCGGCGTCGCATGGCTGCCCTCGGCGTCGCCGTACAGCTCCTTGGCAAGCTGCCCGACACCCTGGCCCTGCCACCAGTTCCGCAACCGGCATTTGACCGGCGCGACGGCCCCGGCGGCGGACAGGCTGCGCGCTGCGTAGATCTCGGAAAAAGCCGCGGCTACGGTGGCAATGTTGCCGCCATGCCCATTGATGAAATAGAAGCGCTCGAAGCCATGATGCGCCAACGAGTCGACGATGTCGCGCAGCATCGCGATCAAGGTGCTCGGCCGCAATGTGATCGAGCCGGGGAAGCCCATATGATGCTGCGCCATGCCGACCCCGATGGTCGGCCCGACCAGCGCCCCGGCAGATTCGCCGACGCCGCGGGCAATGATTTCGGCGCAGATCGCATCGGTGCCGATCACGCCGACCGGCCCGTGCTGCTCGGTCGAGCCGATCGGCAGGATGATGCCGCGGCTCGACCGAAGATAAGCCTCGACTTCCGGCCAGGTCTGCAAATGCAGCTGCATCACCCGATCTCCCTTTTGTCACCTGGCATTATAGCGAGCTTCCGGATGCCGCCGTCCACGCGATCGTCAGCGGGCAGTCGCGATGATCCGCGCCCGGGCATCAATGGCTTTTTGCCGCCTGCCAGCGCGCCAGCGCGTCGTGCGGCTTCGAAATCGCGGGGTCCATGATTTCGCCATGGGTCCCGGTGCTGGCGGTCAATTCGATGACGTAGCCGTTCGGGTCGCGGAAATAGATCGAGCGGACAAAGCTGTGATCGACCGGACCGCGCACCTCGATCCTCTCTGCCCGGCCTTTCGCCAGCATGCGCTCGAACACGTCCGGCTCGACGCCGAGCGCGATGTGCAGATCCAACGAATCCTGCCGCTTGAACTCGAACGGCGCACCCGGGACCTCAAAAAACGCGAGGCACGAGCCGTCATCCATCGCGAAAAAAGTATGCAATGCGCGACCCCCATCGATCGGGAACGCGCTGACCAGTCTTAGCCCGAGAAAATCCTCGTAAAACCCCCGCGTCTCTTCCGAATCACGACAGCGATAGGCGTTATGGTGCAGCCCTTTGATCATCACATCCTCCCAGCATTTGTCCCGCCCTGCACGATACAGCTGACCCCTTCCCGGCGCCATCCACTCTCCGGCTGCCGCTACGGACCGCCTCGACGACCTCATGGATCGAATCGATCACGAGCCGTGGCTGCTCCTTGTGTATCTCGTGGCCGCTGTTCGTGTTGACGATGTGCTTCGCGTTCGGCACCAGCCGGGCGAGCCGCTGCTGGGCCGTTTTCTGCGCCGCGTCGACGACATAGCCGAAGCCCGGTGGCACGTCGGCCGTTAGCCTGCCTTCCGCGATCATCGACGGGATCTGAGGGCCCCATGGCCGGTCCGCGGACAACACGACTAGCGGGAGTGGACGCAGTGGTGCGGCAGCGCGGACCTGGTCAAGGCTGCGATCGACGTCGATCCATTCAAGGGCCGGATACAAGGCCAGGCTGTCCTGCACCTCGCCCTCGATCAGCTTTCGCTGGATTGCCCACTGTTTCGGTGTCTCTGCATCCCGAATCCCTTCGCTTAGAGCGTCGACGAGGATGAGGCCGGACACGTCTGCGGGATAGGTGCTGGCATAAAGCCGGACCACCAGCCCCCCATAAGAGTGCCCGACGAGCACGTAGGGCCCGGCCTCACCAGCCGCCCTCAGCAGGGCATGCAGATCGCCGACCGCATTTGCCGCCGTGGTCGGCTGCCGCACCGGGTCGCTGCGACTCGGCTTCTCGCCGACCGGCGTTCCGGGACGATCGCAGGCGCACACCCGGGTGAATTTCGCGACTTCGGGGAACACCGCCGACGCGGGTTTGTCCGCAACGCTCCAATCATCGGCGGAAGCCCTGAGCCCGCCGACCAGCACGACCGTCGGAGCGCCTATGCCGCGACACTCCAGATACATCCTGCGGCCGCCCCCGATGTCGACCAGCCCGGCAAATTCTCCGCCAGCCGCAATATGCGCGGCCGCCGGGCTCAACAGGAGGACGAGAGGAACAAGCACTGAAAAGACGCGCCATCCGACCGAGATCATGCGGCTGCTAATCGCGAGGCGCGCACCCTGCTGTGGTGAGGCCGATGCTCGGTACGCGACGCCGGAGATCAAACTGAGGCACCGCAATTCGTCGGCCGCTCAAGCATTAGAACCGGATGTCCTGCGGCGGCAGGCCGAGTTCGGAGCGGGCGAAGATGAACGAGGCGCGTTCGGGGTTGTTGCCGGCATGGGCGCGCATCGCGTGCACGTCGCGCCAGGCGCGCTGGATCGGATTGTCGAGAACGAGGGCGTGGCCGCCGCTCGTCTCGAACAGCAAATCGACGGCACGGATGCTGCGGTCGATCGCCTTGCCCGAATCCCAGCGGTAGCGCGCGCGATCGGCGAGCGGGATCTCCTCGCCGGCGCGGGCGCGGCGCATCATCGTGGCGAAATTGGCGAGCATGCGCTCGCGCGCCGCGTCGATCTCGGCCGCCGCCTCAGCCAACCGGTATTGCACGAATGGGTCTTCGACCGCGCGCGAGCCGTCGCGGAAATTGATGCGCTTGACCGCCTGCTCGCGGAACGCTGTCAGCGCGCCCTGCGCCGCACCGATCGCCGGCGCAACGATGCCGTAACTAAAGACCAGGCCGAATGGCAGGCGGTAGAGCGGCGCCTCATTGACCGCCGCTCCCGGGTGGTTGAGGGCGAAGGCGTCGCGGTAGGAATGGGTGCGGTATTCGGGCACAAAGGCATCCTCGACGACGATGTCCTTGCTGCCGGTGGCGCACAGCCCGACCACACGCCAGTTGTCGTCGATCCGATAGTCGCCGCGCGGCACCAGGAACACGCGCGGATCGGGCGGCTCGCCGGGCGATGCCGGCGGGGCGGCGCCGCCGAGCACGGCCCACCCGCAATGGTCGCAGCCGCTAGAGAACGACCAGCGTCCCTTGATGCGAAAGCCGCCGGGGGCGCGTTCGACGGTCCCGGTCGGCGCCAGCGAGGTCGATAGCTGGACGCTGTCGTCCGCGCCCCAGACATCCTGCTGCGCCTGTGGCGGCAGGATCGCGACATGCCAGTTGTGGACGCCAAGCACGCCCAAAATCCAGCCGCTGGACCCGCAAACGGCGCCGACCTCGGTCACCGCCTGGTAGAGGGTGCCGGGGTCGAGCTCGTAGCCGCCGTAACGCTTTGGCTGCAATGCGCGAAACAACCCGGCTCTCTGGAAATCGGCGAAGGTTTCGTCGGGCAGCCGGCGTAGTTGCTCGGCTGGCGCAGCACGCTCCCGCAACACGGGCAGCAGTACGCGCACGCGGCCGAGATACGCTTCTGGCGTCACGGCGTTCCTCGCTGCTCGGCCATTATCCTCAACAAAGATGCACCTGGCCGCGTGAATTCGACAGCCGGTGCCCACCGTTTCCCGTCGTGCCCGCGAAAGCAGGTACCCAGAGCACCGATACCGTGCCCACCGCCCTGGTCCCCCGCTTTCGAGTGGGTGAAGAAATTGAAGATAGGATGGACCGGTGCGGTGCGTCCCCCGCCTTGGCGAGGGCAGGCCCTTCGAGACAGCCGCTTCGCGGCTTCCTTGTATCTCTGTTTCATCGCGGCGCCGGAGTAAAGTCGGTGCTGCGGTCGCGGATGGGAGCCCTTGGCCT
>DASYBC010000169.1:0-8294 GCA_036500965.1 Allostellaceae bacterium
AATTCCCCCGAACTGATGTCGTCCCGGATCCTCAGAGCAGGCATTGCGGTCCCCCCGTCCCCCAACCACAACATCTGCTACTCGCCAGCCAGCTCCGATGCAATTCCTTTGGCGAGTCAGTATCAATTCAGGTGGGTATGACGGCGGAATCTGTGCCCTTCGATTTGACGCGATCGCAAGATTCGCCAGATACTTCGCTCGGCGTCGGTCATCTCGCGCCGTAGGGCTCTGGCGCGTTCACGGGCGCCTGCGACAGGATATTTTTTCATTTTCCGCGGTTGCGCGCCCTAGCCATCACCCCCTCCCAACCTTCCCCCATCGAGGGGGAGGGCTATAGGGGATTACCGTGCCGGGAGAAATCTGCTGCAAGGGCAAGAGGGTCGTCGCCAGCCGTTACCTCGTGCCGCGGATGCGCGGCGGGATCAGGACTTTCCACGGGTCGGGCATCTCGCCGACCGCGACCTCGATCAAGGTGGTGCCGCGCCGTTTGAGGGCGGCGGCGAGCTCGCGGCGCAACCCGTCGGGAGTGGTCGTGCGCACCCCGGCCGCGCCAAAGCTCTCCGCCAGCTTGGGGAAGTGCGGGTTTAAGAGGTCGACCCCGACCAGCTTGTTGCCGTAATCCTCCTTCTGCATGCGGCGCACATTGCCGTAGGCGCCGTCGGCAAAGACGATGGCGACGATGTCGATGCCGTGTCTGACCGCAGTCGACAATTCCTGGACGTTGAACATAAACCCGCCATCACCCGAGACCGAGACCACCGGCACATCCGGGTGCCCGACCTTGGCCCCGAGGGCGGTGGCGAAGCCAAAGCCCAGGGTGCCCTGGTAGCCGCTATGGATATAGGTGCGCGGCTGATAGACCGGAAACGCCATGCGCCCGACATAGCCGACCTGCGTCAGATCCTCGACATAGATGCCGTCATCGGGCAATTCGGCGCGGATCGCCCGCAGGTATTCGCATTGCGGCCCTAGCCGCTGGTCGAGCCCGGCGAGGGTGGCGGCTTTCAGCGCGTCGAGCTCGTCCTGGCGCGACGACCGGCTGGGCGCGTGCCGGCCGAGTGCCGTGTGCAGCGCCGCGAGCCCGGCCCTGGCGTCGGCGACGATGCCGAGCGCCGGCTTGAAGTAGCGGGTGATCTCAACGGGATCGATATCGATGCGGACGAGCTTTAGGTCGCGGTCCACGCCCCAGCGCAATTGCGGCTGATGCAGGCGGGTCCCGACCGCCAGCACGACATCGGCCTCCCGCCACAATTCGTGCCCGGCCAATGCCGATTGGGCGAGATGATGGCGGTCGCTGACGATGCCCTTGCCGCCGGTAAAGCTGACGACCGGGGCCTGCAGCATCTCGGCGATTGCGAGGACCTCCGCGCCCGCCTCGACGGCGCCGCTGCCGACGAACATCAGCGGCTTTTTGGCCGCGGCGAGCAGGGTCGCGGCCCGGTCGATCAGCTCCGGGTCGGGCTCGGCGACCGGCGGCGGAGCCTCGGCGGCCGGCAGCGCGATTTCGGCGTCGAGCGCCAGCACGTCGGGCGGGATCTCAAGCCCGACCGGGCGCGGGCGGCCGTCGCGCAGCTGGCGGAACGCCTCGTTGACGCGCGCGCCGGTCTGCGTCGGATGGTCGATGCGCGCCGCCCATTTGGTCAGGGTTTGCAATATGCCGAGCTGGTCCGGAATTTCGTGCAACAGGCCAAAGCCGCGCCCGATCATGTCCGAGGGGATCTGGCCGCTGATGCACAGCACCGGCGCGTTGGTCGCATAGGCGGTCGCGAGCGCCGCCGTGGTGTTGAGCAGCCCCGGCCCCGGCACCACGGCGTAGGTTCCAACCTTGCCGCTCGCCCGCGCATAGCCGTAAGCCATGTAGGCGGCGCCCTGCTCGTGCCGGGTATGGATCACCCGCAATTCTTCGCCGGCATCGTAGAAGGCGACGAACAGCGCGTCGTTCTGCACCCCCGGCAGTGCAAAGATCGTGTCCACCCCGTGCCGGCGCAGCATCTCGATCACCGCCCCGCCGCCCGTCATCCTGGTCATCGGCTCCTCCTTCTCGGCGATCGTTACTCCGCCGCGACCCTCGGTTCGTCACCCAAGATGATCGACATGATCAGGTCGCGTTTGCCAGACGCGTGCTGGAGGCGGCGGAGGCCGCTCAGGCCGGCTGGACCCCATAGGTGTCAATCCGACAGCGCTATGTTGCCTCGTCTGCGCACTGCTCGCGCGGCCTGGCCACGGTGAGAACGCTACTCGGTTTCGCGATAGTCTCGCTGCCCGTCGCGGCGATAATGGTCGTCGGCAGCGCGAAAAGTGCCGCTGTCGCGCGCGCACATCCCGTCGAACAGCGCCGGGCTGAACGTCCCGGTAATTATTGTCCATTTGAACCAAACGAGAGCGGAGAGACCCAAAAATAACCATCCGAACGGATTGAACGGTCCGGCCCGCACAGGCGAGGCGCCGCAAAACGCGCCAACGGCAAACAGCACGAGCACCGTCGTCACAAAGAATCGGCGGATCACGGCACATCCTCCCATCCGCCCAGTGCGAGTGCATCTTGCGCGGATTGTTCGGGCCGATCCAGCGGCTTGGCGGAATGCGGCCGAGCAGTTGTCGCGGGAGCGGCTTTACTGTTCGAATTTGTAGCGATAGGCGCTGCCGTGGCGGACGATATGGCCGACGGTCGGAGCCGGGAAATGCGCCGGCAGCAGGCGGGTGCCGCGCTCGGCGTGCTCTTCGATCAAGCGCATGCGGGTGCGGCGCGACAATTCACGGTCGGTGCAGGCGGCGGTCGACCATTCGGGCTTCGCCAATTGCAGCTGATGATGCAAGACGTCGCCCATGAACACCGCGCGATCGTCGCCCGAGCGGGCGTGGATCACGACGTTGCCAGGCGTATGGCCGGGTGCGGCCTCGAGCCACAGCCCGTCTTCGAGCGCGAACTCATCCTCGACCAGCTGCGACTGCCCGGTGCGCACCACCGGCAATACGCTGTCCTCGAAGGCGAGGCGGTGCGGGCTCTCCTCACCGCGCTGCTGCACTTCCTGCCAGTGATCGAACTCACGCCGCGCCATGATGTAGCGGGCATTGGGAAAGGTCGGGACCCAGCGTCCATTGTCGAGCCGCGTGTTCCAGCCGACATGGTCCCAGTGCAGATGCGTGCACATCACGTAATCGACCTCTTCGGGCCGGGCCCCCGCGGCGGCCAGGTCGGCCAGGTAATTGCTGCGCAGCCGGTGAAATTGCGGGCGCGACGGGCGCTCCTTGTCGTTGCCAAGGCAGGAATCGACGAGGATCGTGTGATGCCCGGTCTTCACGACAAAGCTGTGAAAGCTGAAGATCAGCTTGCCGGATTGCGGGTCGATCAGCCGCGGCCCGGTCAGATCGGGGTTGTCGCGCAGCACCTCGCGGTCGAAATCCGGCAGGAAATCCTCGGGCGCGATAAACGGCCCCTCGTACTCGGTGATGCGCCGAACCTCGAAATCGCCGATCCGCGTCGTCTGCATGGCTCCCGCCCTCCGCATTGCTCTGAGGGCAGAAGCTACGCCGGGGCGAAGCCGGGGTCGAGAGGGCGCGGCCCAAGGCAGCGACCGGCCCGACCGGCGTGAGCCGGCATGGCCGGCTCGATCCCGGTCGGCCCGGTCGTTCTCTACGCGTCGAAGCCGTAGAGGCGGGCGGCGTTGCCGCGGGTGATCTTGAAGCGGTCCTCGGCGCTGGCGTTCTCGAAGTCGCGCGCCACCACCTCCTGCGAATGCGGCCAGGACGAGGCCTGGTGCGGGTAGTCCGACGACCACATCATCCGGTCGACGCCGATGAAGTTGCGGTTGGCGACGCCGACAAAATCGTCGATGTAGGTGCACCACATCTGCCGCTGGAAATATTCGCTGGGCTTTAGCCGGTTGGGGAAGCCGGCGGAGACACGTTGACGCTCGAAGGCGCGGTCCATTCGCTGCAGGTAATAGGGGATCCAGCCGCAATTGTTTTCGGCCGAGACGATCTGCAGTTGTGGGAAGCGGTCGAGCACGCCGGAGAAGATCAACACGCTGAACGACTTTTCCACTTCGTGCGACAGCACCGTCGCGCGCATGTAGCGCTCGCCCCAATTGTATTGGCTCTCCATGCCCATGCCGGTGATCGCGTGCAGGCTGACCGGCACGCGCAGCTCCTGCGCCGCGGCCCAGAACGGGTCGTAAATATCGGAGCTGTAGGGCTGCTCCTCGGGCGGCGAGCACCAGATCATGGCGCCCTTCAACCCCATCTTGGCACAGCGTTCGAGCTCGCGGGCTCCGGCCTGCGGGTCGTATAGCGAAATCATCGGCAGCCCGGCCATGTGCTTCTTGTCGTAGCTGACAAATTCGGCGAGCCAGTCGTTGTAGACGCGGAAGCAGTCTGCCTGCAGCCCGGGATCCTTGAGCCAGAAAATGCGGAAGCCGAGGGTCGTGTACAGCACATCAGCCTCGACCCCGTCGAGCGCGTTGTCCTTGACCCGTTCGGCCGGATCCCAGCCGCCCGGCCGGGCATCGGCATAGGTCGCCTTGGTCAGGAATTCCTTTAGCTCTTCGGGGCTCTTGCCGGCGCCGAGGCCGATGCCGATTGGATGCGGCGCAAAGCCCTCGTAATGGAAATAGGCGCCCTCCTTGCCCGGCGGGTTGACCATCAGCTGCGGCGCCCGCTCGCGGTATCTCCTGTCGACGCGCGATGCCCACAGATCGGGCGGCTCGCTGACATGCGAATCCGCCGAGATCAGCCTGTATTCCGCCATCTCACCCTCCCTCCAAACAACCCGCCGGTGGCGGCACGTCACCATCCCCGGCGTTTTCACGATATTACGATAGACGAGTCCGCAGTGCCGCGTCCAGGCCAGGCCCGTCCTCGAAACAGCGGCTAGACGTCAGAGAACTTCCCGACCTTGCGTGCCAAGTGCCGCGGGAAGGCATTGCGGCGGGGCGCGGAGAAGCGCACGGTATGCGTCAGTATCGGCACGGGCGGGAGGAGAAGACAATGAGCGATGTAACCCAGGACCTCAATTTTTTGCAGGGCGTCAAGGTGGTCGATTTCACCCAATTCGAGGCCGGCACGACCTCGACCGAGGTATTGGCCTGGTTTGGCGCCGAGGTGGTCAAGATCGAGAACCCGGGCCGCGGCGACCCCGGGCGCCGGCTGCGCCCCGGCAAGCCCGACGACGACCCGTGGTACTTCCACCAGTTCAACGTCAACAAGAAGTCGCTGGCGATCAATCTGAAATCGCCGAGGGGGCTCGACATCGTCAAGGAAATGCTGAAGCAGGCCGACGTCACGGTCGAGAATATGGCGCCTGGCACGATCGAGCGCCTCGGCCTCGACTACGATTCGGTCAAGAAGATCAACCCCGGCATCATCTATTGCCAGATCAAGGGCTTTGGCAGTGGCAGCCCGCATGAGAAGGGGTTGGCCTTCGACATGATCGCGCAAGCCGCCGGCGGCCCGATCAGCGTCACCGGCGAGCCCGACCGGCCGCCGGTCAAGCCGGGGCTGTCGTTTGGCGACACCGGCACCGGCATGCTGATGGCGGCGACGATCCTCGGCGCCTTGCACGAGCGCAACCGGACCGGCCAGGGACGGCGGCTGCAATTGGCGATGCAGGACGCGATGGTCCATTACATGCGCACCTGCTTTGCCACGATGGCGCGCACCGGCAAGCCGGCGCGGCGCAACGGCGCCAAATCAGGGGGCGGCAACAACGCGCCATCGGGGCTCTATCCGGCCAAGGGCGGCGGCCCCAACGACTATGTCTACCTGACCACCAGCCGCGCCAACCCCGAGCACTGGTCGCGGCTGATGAAGCTGATCGGCCGCGAGGAATTGATCGAGGACCCGCGTTTCGCCACCGGCGATCTGCGCGTCAAGAACGAAAAGGAGCTGGACGCGATCATCGGCGAATGGACCCGCCAGCACGACAAGCGCGAGGCGATGGAAAAGCTGATTGCGGTCGGCGTGCCGTCCGGTGCGGTGTTCGACACGATGGAATTGATCAACGAGCCGACGTTCGAGGAGCGCGGCATCTTCCAGACCGTCCATCACCACAACGGCGACTACAAGATGGCAAGCTGGCCGGTGCGGATCGACGGCAAAACCGTGCGGCTGAAGGGCTCGCCGAAGCTTGGCGGCGACAGCGCCGAGGTGCTGCACCACTGGCTCGGCATCGGCGCCGGCGAAATCGACGGCTTGCGCAAAGAGGGCGTGCTGTAAGGCGCCTTTGCCCCTCGCCCTCCCACCGCGCGCTGCGGCGGGTCCCTCCTCTCCCCGCACGCGGGGAGAGTGCTGGGGTGAGGAGCTTGCTAGGGAATGGCCATGCGTCTGCGGCTCTACGAGAATTACCGGTTCGTGCTCTATGCGCCGTTTTATGCGGCGCATGCGATCGATGCCTATGCCGCCGAGGGGCTAGAGGTCGAGCTGTTGCCGTCACCTGGAGCCGGAAAGGCCGAGCAAGCGCTGATCGACGGCGCCGCCGACGTGCTGTGGGCGGGGCCGATGCGGGTCGTCAAGCATCACGACGACAATCCCGGCTCGCCGCTCGTCTGTTTTGCCGAGATCGTCTGCCGTGACCCGTTCTCGATCGTCGGGCACAGGCCAAACCCCGGCTTTCGGCTTGCCGAGCTCGCGCAGATGCGTTTTGCGACGGTCAGCGAGGTGCCGACCCCGTGGCTGTGTCTGCAGGAGGATCTGCGCCAGGCCGGGGTCGATCCCGAGCGGCTCAACCGCATCGGCGACCGCAGCATGGCGCAAAATCTCCGAGCGCTGCGCGCGGGCGGGCTTGATGCGGCGCAGTTTTTCGAGCCGGTCGTCGAAGAGGCGCTGTCGGCCGGCGCGGCCCATTTGTGGCATGCCGCCAGCGCACGGGGGCGTACCAGCTACACCGCATTCGTGACCACCCACGACCGGCTGCGGCGCAACACCGAGCCGCTGCTGCGCATGGTCCGGGCAATCTACCGTGCCCAGCGATGGATTGCGGCAAGTCCCGCGACGGACATCGCCGCCGCCATTGCCGCGTTCTTTCCAACGCTCGACCGCGGCGTGCTGGTCCGCGCCATCGCCCGTTACGGCACGCAGCAGGTGTGGGGGAGCGATCCGGTTTTGCCCGAAGACGGCTTTGATCGACTGCACCGCGGCCTCCTCTCCAGCGGCTTTATCCGCCGTCCGATTGCCTATGGCGCCTGCGTCGACAATCGTTTGGCGCTGCACGCCGTGGCCGAGCAAACCGGCTCGACATCCTTGGCGTAGCCGGCGGATAGCGGCGCTGCGCACCGCGATGCGCCAGTGCCGGAGCTGGGCGAAATCATTGCGGGCGACAGCGCTGCCAACGCGCGTCCGCTCCATAGCCTCCGCCGCAGATGATCATAGAATTGCAATAATCTATATCGTCGGTCTTTATTTCTTTGCGGGTGTTTTCCATCTATGCGAGGACGCCGACGCAGCGCGGCGCAGGGGACAGTGGAGGAGAAGAAGGGCATGGCGGCAGTGGAAGAAATCACCCAGGAGAAGCAAAGAATTTCTGAGCGGCTGGCGCGGCTCGAGGCCGAACGGGCGAAGCTGATGGACCAGCTGAACGAGCTTGAGATCACCGAGCGCGTGCTGTCGCGATTCGGCAAAAGCGGCGCGCCGCTCGAGCGCCGTGGGCGAGGACGCCCGGCGCGGACCCCGGCATCGAGCGCCGGCGGGCGCCAGGCTCGCTCGGCGCCGCCAGCCCAGGGCTTGTCGATGAGCGACGCCACGTTGAAGGCGGTCGAGGCGCATGGCGAAGGCGCCACCGCTCCTGAAATCCTGGATTACTTGTCTCGAGAATTTGGGCTGACGGTCCGCCCCAATCATCTTGGCATCGCATTGCAGCGTCATCGCCGTGCCGGCCGTCTCGAAAGCCGCGACGGTCACTGGTATCTGCCGCAATCCGCCGCTCACGAGCTGCCCCAGCAGGCGATGACCGAGTAGCTTCCGGCTGGATCGGCGCTCGAGCGTCGCGCATTGCGGCTGCGCTGCGCCGGTGCCGATCGGCTGGCGGCCGGCCCTGCTCCGGCGGCCGGCCCTGCTCCGGCTTCCTGCGAAAATCGGTAGTGCGAGCGCAGGCGACGTGGCGCGTCCGGTCGGGTCGGCAGCGCGCGCCCGCCTCACCGTTTGCCGAATCGGTCATGGATCCTTAGCCCGGATATCTCACCGGGATGAGTGCATCGGGGTTCTGAAAGAGGGATAATTCTTCTGCGACAAAGGCTTATCCGGTTGCAGAGGAGGTCCCCGATGCCGACAGAGTGTAGTCCGGCGACGATGCTTTTTGCACC
>DASYBC010000170.1:0-18975 GCA_036500965.1 Allostellaceae bacterium
GGGTGCAAAAAGCATCGTCGCCGGACTACACTCTGTCGGCATCGGGGACCTCCTCTGCAACCGGATAAGCCTTTGTCGCAGAAGAATTATCCCTCTTTCAGAACCCCGATGCACTCATCCCGGTGAGATATCCGGGCTAGCACCAAGACTGATTGGTTTCTATCTTGAAAGCCTCCGGCTAGCCGGTTTGCAGGCGGGACCGTCGAAGCTGTGAGAATAGCCCTCACCCTGAGGCGTGACCGCGCTGACTAAGAGGACCTAGAGCAGTGCGGTCGCATGAGCGCTCAGGACCGTTACTGGCGCATCCTCGTCATTAGGGGATGCTCCAGCGAACGTCTGCCCACCACCCCCATACCGGACGGTGCAGAAGTCACACGATATCTGCATCACCAGAATTGGCCCCTCGAAAATGGTCGTCTCCCAGCCTCAGTCTGGAAGATACATCTCCTCCATCGAGCGCAGACGCGGCTCGTCGAGAATGCGGCCATTGCTGGCGACGCCCCAGGGACTCTGAGCCGCCTGGGCACGGAGCGCATCGAGGGCCAATGTGCCGCGCTGCTGAAAATCACTCAAGAAATCCCAGTTGGCCTGCAAGCCTGCCATGGTGGTCAGCGCGGGAAACCAGGCCGCGGCAGCCCCGGCATCCTGCTGCGCCTCTAAGGAGGGATAGGGCGACAGGTGGGCGGGAATGAGGGGAACGACGGGCCCGGGAATGAGGCGGATCGCCTCTTGAATTTCGTCCCAGGTGCGCAGGCCATTGGGGCAGACGACATCGACCTGCGCTTCGGCTTTGTAGGCCTGGCAGCGTTCGATGATCTCCGCAAAGCTGGCGCCCGGCACGCCGCCGAGATCGCACCGGGCCATGATCACGAAGTCCGGGTCGAGAGCCTGTTTGGCATCCATCGCCGCCCGGAGCTTTCCGACCATCTCCTCTATCGAGATACAGCGGCGGCGCGGGCCGGATTTCGGTGGAAACGTCTGGTCTTCAATGTGGGCGCCGGCGATGCCCGCCTGAATGTATTCCCGCACGGTGTAATGCGTGCTGATGGCATCACCGTAGCCGGTATCGGCATCGGCGAAGACCGGGATCTGCACGGTCAGGACAATTTTCCGGGCGTTATCCACCATGTCGCGCATGCTGGTCCCGGAATCGGACCAGCCCAGCTGGTGCGCCGAGGTATTGCCCCCGGACATGTAGAAAGCGTCATAGCCCAGCGCTTCCGCCATCTTCGCGCCAATCGGATTGATCCCGCCCGCCAAAACAAATAATTCGGGCCGTTGAAACAGGGTCTTGAGGCGGGTCGTCATAGGTTGACGCTCTGGCATACGCCGTCTCCTCGTGTGTGACCGAACGCTAGGCGCCCACCGGCACAGTGGCACTGATCCGCGGAACTCCCACCGAGCGCGTCGTGTGGCCCTGGCCTGTGAGGTCGTCAGCGAGGACCACATCGCCCGGTCCAAAACGCCGCGTGGTGCCATCGCCGATCCCGATTTCCATCTGCCCCGCTAGAATAAAAATGTATTGCCGGCGGGGCGCGGTGTGCCAATCGCTCCAATAGTCCGCAGGGAAACAGCGGAACACGAGGCTGGCACCCGCCCGAAGCGCAACGTTGTGGCTCTCCTCGGCCGGCAGAGGGAGATCTTCAAAATGGGTCTGGCCGTCCTGGCCCGTATAGATCCTTACGATCATGCGCGTACTCCTCCTAACGGAACGCAAATTCCTGGTAGGCGCCTTTGGCGACCTCGTCGGTCGTCCGGCGGAAATGCGCGCCGTTGCCATTGTAGCCCAGAACCCGGCGCACGGTCCGACCTGCGACGTTGCGATTGACGCCGTTCTGCCAGGAATCGACTTTGAACGACAGCAATGCTTCGCCCGCCTTGATCACGATCCGCGTCCACTCGTCCACTTGTTCCGGCCGGGTCTCCACATGTGTGTAGCCGTGCTGCTGCATGAACCGCAGCAAGCCCGCCTGGAATTCGACGCTGTGAGAGATGGCCTGAGTAATGTTGCCGCGCGCGGTGTGCGGGCCGAGCACCATCAGCATGTTGGGGAAGCCTTCGGCGAGCATGCCGAGATAGGTGCGCGGGGTTTCGGCCCAAGCGTCTTTGAGCCGGAGGCCGTTCTCGCCGCGGATATCGATACGGTCATAGGCGCCGGTTACGCCATCGAAGCCCGTAGCATAGATCAGAATGTCGAATTCGTGTTCCTGCTTCGCGGTTTCGATGCCATGGGGGGTGATGCGCTCGATCGGCTCATCCACGAGGGTATCGATCAAGGTAACGTTGTCGCGGTTGTAGGTTTCGAAATAGCCGCTTTCCAGCGGCACTCGACGCGTGCCGAAACCGTGATCTTGGGGGATCAGCTTGTCCGCCACTTTCGGATCCTTCACGCGCTGACGGATCTTTTTGGCGATGTAGGCGCTGATCGCGGCGTTGGCTTCCTCGTTGGTCAGGATGTCGCGGAAATTGCCCATCCAGATGCCAAAACCGGGCTCGCCATAAAGCTTCTCCCAGAACGCCTCGCGCTCCTCGGGTGGCACGTCCAGGGTCTTGCGCGGGTCGGCCTGATGAATGAACCAACTCGGCGTCGTCGCGCAGTGCGCGTAGATTTCCTCGTAACGGGATTTGATCTCCTCCTTGCTTATTTTGGAATTATGCAAGGGTGCCGCCCAGTTGGGGCGGCGTTGAAAAACGGTGAGGTGCTTTGCCTGTTTGGCGATCTCCGGGATCGCCTGGATGGCGGTCGCACCGGTGCCGATGATGCCGACGCGCTTGCCGGTGAAGTCCACCGGAGTGTGCGGCCACCGTGCAGGGTGGTAGGCAGGGCCCTTGAAGCTGTCCCGGCCCGGAATGGCCGGCAGCGTATAGGCCGAGAGGATGCCGATGGCGGTGAACAGGAACCGCGCCATTGCCTGCTCGCCGCTTTCCAGTGTCACGCACCACCGGTTCGTCGCCTCATCCCAATGCGCGGCCGCGACCGTGCTGCGGAACTCAATGTCCCGGCGTAGGTCGAACTTGTCGGCGACGTAATTCAGGTATTCCAGCGTGTCGGGCTGGGGGGAGAAGTGCTCCTTCCAGTCCCATTCCCGCATCAGCTCTTTGGAAAAGGAATAGCCATAGGTCCAGCTTTCGGAATCGAAGCGCGCGCCGGGATAGCGGTTCCAGTACCAGGTGCCGCCGACATTCGTGCCGGCCTCGAAGACCCGTGCGGTCACGCCCAGCTCGCGCAGGCGGTAGAGCATATACAGGCCGGAAATCCCGGCGCCGATGACGATCGCGTCGTAGACCGCGAGCTGACCCTGGCTTGAGTGTTCCGCCAAGACGTGTGTGTCCGGCATGATTTATTTCCTTCGTTGCGACACGCGGCCAAAATTCGCGGGCGGGCCGCCGGCGATCCGATCGCCGGCGCAATCTACCGCTTCAACGATCACCGACAAGGTAGCTCAACCGCCATCCGGCAAGACAAGCAAAAGCCGAATACGGGATTGGCGCCGCTCGACACCGTGACTGCACCGGCGATCGCCGGGGAGGCGTGATCTCGATGTGAGTAACTGGTTCAGCCGTCCCGACCCACCCGTCGGCGCAGCCCCGAATGAATGACGCGTCAGGTTCGAGTTTAGCAATTCGATCGCGGTTTAGCGAAGAGGCCGGAATCGGCGAAACCCGGTCGCCCGATGGGTCGAGGCGAAGGTCCGCTGTCCACCCGGAGCCGATCATCGGCGCGGGTATCAAACGTCAGATTTCATCTAGCGGCAGCACCGGAAGGCGAACGTCGCGGTCATTCCTTGCTTCAACGGAGGCTGCGACTTGCGCCACCAAGCAAAGGCCAATGTCGATCCGTGCGGGCGGTCGCGGACCCGATCCCACCCTCATGGCATTGCCCAGACGTGATCCGCTGTTCCGTGCTGCATTGTCGGATCGGAGGCAACTCGGGCATCATGAAGCGAGCTCGCGACAGCAGCCACCCATTCTCGTGGTATCTGGCCGAACTTGGAGGAGGAGACTGATGCCTCGACAGATCCGAGCCATCGTCGTCGACCCGACGGTGAGCGGAAGGTTGGCGATCCAATCGGCCGAATTGCGCGAGCCCGACCGCGACGAAGTCGCAGTGCGGGTGACTGCGATTTCGCTCAACCGGGGCGAGACGCGCCGGGCGGTTCAACAGGCCGATCCGGGGTGGCGTCCGGGCTGGGATTTTGTCGGGGTTGTCGAGGCAGCGGCGGCCGACGGCAGCGGACCGGGCCTCGGGACCCGCGTGGTCGGCATTCTGCCCTTCGGAGCCTGGGCCGAGCGGGTTAATTGCCGCAGCCATGCGGTCGCGGCGTTGCCCGACGCGGTCTCGGATGCCGAGGCGGCGACGTTGCCGGTTGCAGGGTTGACGGCGCTACATGCGCTGCGCCAGGGCGGCCTGCTGCTCGGGCGCAAAGTTCTGGTTGACGGCGCTTCGGGTGGTGTGGGGCATCTCGCCTGCCAGCTTGCTGCCGCCGCCGGTGCTCAGATATGGGGCCACGTCCGGCGCGAGACCTATCGCAGCGCAGTCGCCGAATGGTGCGGCGACCGGGTGATACTCGGGCGCAATCTTGCCGCCGCCAAACCCCACGGGCCATTCTGGTTGATCCTGGATTCGCTCGGCGGCCCCGCGCTGGCGGCCGCCCTCGGAATGCTGCAGCCGGGCGGAACCTGCGTGACGTTCGGGGTGTCCGATGCGGCCCAGGCGACGATCGAGAGCCGCGATTTTTTCGCAACCGGCGGCACACGGCTTTACGGGCTTACGTTATTTCACGAACTGATGAGCGTCGAACGGGCCGGCATTGGTCTCGCCCTGCTTGCCGATCTGATCGCCGCCAAGAAACTGCGACCGCAAATTGCGGTCGAGGCGCGATGGACCGAGATAGGCGCGGTCGCACAACGGCTGATCGATCGCGAGTTCAGCGGGAAGGCTATACTGCATATCGATTGAGGCTGAAGGGGCGGCGGCCGGCTTTACACGCGCCCCCCTCCCCGCAGTAGCGCGTCCCCTTTACGCCGGTCCCTCCGACATCAGCGAGTGGAGGACTCCAATCCATGTGCCGCTGCGGGCGCTTCAAGCCGACGGAACAGATCTATCGGGCGCTCGGCATCGCCGGCCAAGGGTAAGCTTGGCGGCGACTCGAACCGGGGCCAGCCTGTTTCGGGCGAGGAGGGAACATCGCGAGGGGAAGGGCGAACCGCCAGGTTTCGGCCCGCCCGCAAAAACCGATACCCTCGCCGGACCGCGCGGCAAAACGGGTCGGCAGGCGACAAGATCGATGGATCTATTTACTGTTGCTGCTCGGGAATGATGTGCGACGGCGGAAGCGAGGAGCGCGATGTCGAGCAAGGATGAGTTGAAGCGCGCGGTGTGCGAGGCCATCGATCGCAACGGCAACCGGATCATCGAGATCGGCGAGCGGATCCTGCATCATCCGGAGACCGGATTTAATGAGAGCAAGACCGCCGCGGTCGTTGCCGAAGAGATGCGCGCCCTCGGGCTCGATCCCGAAACCGGTCTTGCGCTGACCGGCGTCAAAGGCCGCATCAAAGGCAAGGTGTCCGGCCCGCGCCTCGCGCTGATCGGCGAACTCGACAGTTTGCGCACGTCCGATCACCCGCTGGCGGACCCGCACACCGGGGCGGCGCACAGCTGCGGCCACAATGCCCAAATCGCCGGCATGCTCGGGGCCGCGATCGGCTTGTCGGCAATCGATGCCGGCGATCACCTCGCCGGTGAGCTGGCGTTTTTCGCCGTCCCCGCCGAGGAGTTCATCGACGTCGAGGAGCGGCTGCGGCGAAAGGACCGCGGCGAGATCGAATTTCTGTTGGGCAAGCCCGAACTCGTCGCCAAGGGCCATTTCGACGACATCGACATGGCGATGATGATCCATGTCGGCTCGCACGACCAGATGGCGAAGCGCTCCTATGTCGCCGACAGCTCGAATGGCGCCGTCGTCAAGCAGATACGCTTTTTGGGCCGCGCCGCGCATGCCGGCGGCGCCCCGCAGCTCGGCATCAATGCGCTCTCCGCGGCATTGCTTGCGCTGAACGCGATCCACGCCCAGCGCGAGACCTTCTACGAGCGCGACACGATCCGCATTCACCCGATCATCACCAAGGGCGGCGATGCGGTCAGCGTCGTGCCGGCCGAGGTGCACATGGAAACCTTTGTCCGCGGCGGCTCGCGCGAGGCGATCCTCGACGCCAACATCAAGGTCGATCGCTGTCTGCGCGCCGGGGCGATGGCGATGGGAGCCGAGGTCGAAATCAACACGATCCCCGGCTATCTGCCGCAGCGAAACAACCGCGACATGGCCCAATTTTTCGGCGGCAACGTCGAAGCGCTGTTCGGCCCCGGCTCCTTCGACATCGGCGGCCACCGCACCGGCTCCACCGATATGGGCGACATCGCCCATATGATGCCGGTCATTCACCCGTATCTCGCCTCGGCCAGCGGCAAGACCCATGGCGCCGATTTTCGCATCAGCGAGCCCGAGCACGCTTATCTGACCCCGGCCAAGCTGTTGGCGATGACCGCGATCGACCTGCTGCACGGCGATGCCGCGCCGGCAAAGCAGATCGTCGCCGGGTTCGAGCCGGTCATGACCAAAGACAGTTATCTCGCTTTCGAGCGCGGCCTGTTCCGCACCGAGCGCTACAAGCCGGAGGTGTCCTCCTGATCGGCCTCTTCACCGCCTCACCGGCGAGCGCATTGCCGCGGCTCTTGCTGAACACCATCGAATGCCGTGGTTGGACCCTGGTGGTGCAGGTCTGTAAGGCCCTGTGTTCCGGGCCCGGTGCGCGGAGGATGGCTATGCGACCGTACTATTCGTTAGCTTGCGCTGTCCGTGGTTCGACCATCAGCCGCAACGCCCGCTCGATCAACTCCAACTCGCCCGGGGTGTACAGACGCGGGTTGAATTTCGGCCGCTCATCATTTTCCCGGGCGGCATCGTATTCTTTTGGCTTGCCCCAAGCCCTTTCGAAAATCCAAGTCGCAGCCATGTAACGCACACGCTCGTCTTCGTCCCGGAGACGGTCCTGGATCAACATGGGCGTCAATGGAAAACATCAAGGAATCTCGATAACATGCCGGATATTTGTGGACGCCGGAGGATGGAAAATCCGCTGCTAAAATGCCCTCTCACGGCGGTAACACCGGTTCGAATCCGGTAGGGGACGCCAATTAAATTAAATGATTGCAAGATACCCAAAAGAGTTTTCCCAAATCCATTCCGAACGGTCGCGGACCATCCCCGATATGCTCGATTTTTCGCGCTCTAGGGTTGTTGCCTACCGCCGGGTATCGCCTATGTGCTGTCGCGGTCGCCGATGATCGGCACCGTCCGACCTACCCTCGGGGGCGGTCGCGATCTCACCAATGCCCCCCGGCTTGCGACGAGCGAAGGGATCGGCCCACAGAGGCACCCGCCTCGGGTAGGTCCCATGCCAACGCGTGCACCCTCGGTCGAGGACGATCTCGACCTCTATGACCTCCCGCAAATTTGCCGCCGCGCCGTTCGCGGGCGGACGTTCGTTTATCACGAATGGAGGAATACAAGCATGGCAACCCCCGACACCCTTCGCTACACCCGAATTCCCCTTGTGGACGGATCTGGTGCGATCCCCGCCCTCGGATTTGGCACGCTGATCCCCGATCCCCTCGCCACGAAACAGGCAACCAAGACCGCACTGGAGGTGGGATTTCGACACTTCGACTGTGCGGAACGCTACCGTAATGAACCCGCGGTCGGCGACGCCATGCGAGAGGTGATCAAGGCCGGGACAATTCAGCGGAAGGACATATTTGTCACCACGAAGCTGTGGAACAACAATCATCGCCCCGACCGGGTCAAACCGGCCTTCGAGGCGAGTTGCCAGAAACTCCGGCTCGACTACGTTGATTGCTACCTCATCCATACCCCCTTTGCCTTCCAGCCGGGCGACGAGCAGGACCCGAGGGACGAGCGCGGCCAGGTGATCTATGACACCGAGGTGACGTTGGTGGAGACGTGGCAGGCGATGGAGCGCCTGGTCGACGAGGGCCGATGCAAGTCCATCGGTTTATCGGATACCAGTTTGGAGAAGGTGCGAGAGATCGTCAAAGCCGCCCGGATCAAGCCAGCCGTCGTGCAGGTTGAAGCCCATCCGTATCTCCCCCAGTGGGAGCTGCTCGACTTTTGTCGGCAGCATGGAATTGTATTGCTCGCATTTGCGGCGTTAGGACATGGGATGGAGCCCAAATTACTGGAAAATCCGGTGATCACCAGCATCGCGAAGCGCGTTGGCAAAACCCCCGCCCAAGTCGCGCTCGCCTGGGCTATACAACGCGGCACAGCCCTCCTGACCACCTCGATCACGCCCCGCTACATCCGGGAGAACTTTGAGGTCTCCGCTCTGCCGGCAGACGCGATGCTCCAGATCCGGGATGGCATCACGACGAGGGTCCAGTTCAATG
This sequence comes from Allostellaceae bacterium, assembly GCA_036500965.1. Classification (GTDB taxonomy): domain Bacteria; phylum Pseudomonadota; class Alphaproteobacteria; order ATCC43930; family CGMCC-115725; genus AP-15. The sequence goes on from DASYBC010000170.1 coordinate 8,471, forward strand.
CCGTGGTAGAGACCGGGGTGCCTGGGTTCATCCCGCAAAGTCGGTGAAGGTGAGACGTCAACCCCTCGCACCGGGTTGGGGCGAGCAACACGCCAGGCTCGAACCTGAGTGACGTGAGGGCAGGCTGGACTAGCGCGTCGAGTGGCGAGCCGCCTGTCTACGCAAATCTGGAGGGCTCGGATGGCTGCATATGACGCGATCGTCATCGGTACCGGGACGGCCGGTTCGTACCTGGCGGAACGGCTCGCGCGATCCGGCATGAAGGTAGCTGCCATCGAGCGCAAGTTGGTCGGCGGGGTAGTGGGTCAGTTTGGTCATGACCCGCTACCCATCTCCGCACCTCGTTGGTGATTTCCCGCTAAACTCCCAATCCGGGGTCTTCCGGCCGGGGCCGCAGCGTTCGACGATGCCCATCGCAGCGAAGGCGCGGCAATCGAAGCTGCGGCAGACCCCGGGCCGGTGCTCGTACACCGTGCAGCCCCGCTCGCCCAGGTGAATGCAAGCCCCGTCGGCGCGCCGCTGGAGCACCAATTCGCGATCAGCGTTGCGTTCCGTGAGCAGGTGGGGCAAGCGCTGCCTGTCGCGCTTCGCGTCCACCGGGATGCCTTCGTAATAGCAGCATGCCGTGCACCCGCCGCATGGAACCGGCCCAGCGTCCCCGCGCCACCATGCCGCCAGGAAGGCCTCGGCAGAGCAGTCCACCTTGCGCTTTGTCCGGTTCATGGCTCGGGTATCTCCATCCTGACCCTACCGCGGCACTGCGGCCAATCCCGGCCTTCAGCCGGCCCTGACCATGCTGCGCCCGCCGCTGCGACAGAATGGCCTCGCGAGGGATCAACGGCAAACTCCCACCTCTTGTTGCGGCGCAGCAATGAGGTATGGGGATGCCCGGGACCAATTCGACCCCGTGGACAAGGCGTCATTGGATGCGCGTCAGGCAGGCAATCAAGACATTACAGGTGGCCAAGCCGAACTGAAATAGGCCGAGCGCGCTGTATGCCCCGGCGCAGGAGTGTGTGAAGAAATTGAAGATAGGATGGACCGGTGCGGTGCGTCCCCCGCCTTCGCGAGGGCAGGCCCTTCGAGACAGCCGCTTCGCGGCTTCCTCAGGATGAGGTATGTTCCCATCATCATCAATAGGATACTTCATGCTGAGGAGCGCCGAAGGCGCGTCTCGAAGCACGCACGATCTCGAGGCAGCGAGCGCCTCGGGAATTGTTTCACACACTCGCAGGCCGGGTACTCAACGGCACGCTTCCCCGGTCACCACCCTTGCCCGCTCTGATTGATCACGTGCATTTGGTCCACCGTTCCCTCGATGGCCTGCCGGCGACGGGCGTCCTCGAGCCGGCGCCGCGCATCGTCCTCGATGTCGTCGACTTGCCGGATGCAGGATCGCCGCTGAGCCTCGCTCGGCAGGGGACCGCACTGCTCGCGCCGGATTTGGGACATCTTCCGATCGAGGGCCGCCGACGTATCGGCGCAGGCAGCGAGGAGGGTCAACGAGGCCGCGACGGCGGCGGCAAGGCCGCTCGGCAAGGCGGGTACGGAGCGCCTCGCCTGGCGGAACTGGGGCACCTCGGTCATGGCATGCGGATCATCCCATCCCGCTGAAAGGCGGGACAACTGAGCCCGACCCCGGCGGCAGCCCGCGGAACGCGAGCTGCTCGCACATCGTTCACGCGGTAGCGGCGCTTTGCCCGGTTTCGCGGAGCTGGCAATGGCAAGGAGGTTCACGGTTGTTGCGGCCGCCGCCGCTTTGGCGGTCGGCGCGTCGAGCGCAGCGGTGGCAGGGTATCGCTGTGTGCCGGGCTACACATATCATCATGGCGTCTGCCAGCCGGTGCGCTCGCCAGGTTATTCAAACCCGGTATCCGGCGCGGTATCCGGCGAGGCGGCCGGGGCCGCGCGAGGCGCGGCAAGCGCCGGTCCAGTCGGCGCGATCGTCGGCGGCGCGCTCGGGAGCGCCGGCGGCGCTGTTACCGGCACGGCCAGGATGCTTACGCCGCCGCCCCGCTAACGGCGGCAGCATTAGCCGGTAGGCGATCGCCAGTCGCGGGTGGATGTTCCAGAACGAAGGAACATCTCCAATGCCCGGCAACCGCGCGACCCGATCCACAAGGCCGAACAGCATCTCCCGGTGCGCGGCACGGCAGTCGGTCGAGTGGTCGGCGTGGTCGATAACGATTGCGACGGAAGCCGTTGGGAGGCCGGTATCGGGTCCGGCCTTTGTCTCGGTAGAGAGGACCGCGAGCCAATCACGTGCCATCGCCCGTGCCGGCGGGTAGCTCGAACCGGTAGGAGACACCAATTCAGCCGATCGGACATCGCACCTCGGCCGCGTGCTTTCCGCAAGGCCCAATAAAAGCACCGAACCCTGCCGGGCGCCGGGCGATCGTGCAGTCCCAAGGCCGATGCGATCGGTCAGGAACGGTGATCTCGACCAGCAATTCAGCAGACCTGCCAGCGCCCGGTTGCTGGGGCACCCGAACGTTACCCGCATCTCGAGTAGTCGCAGCTGGTGCACTGGTCGCAGCCCTCGCTGCGGATCAGCGCCGCCTCGCCGCATTTCGGGCATTGCGCGCGGCGCGGCAAAGCCTGGGCGGGCGCCGGGCCGGACGGGTCGGGCGCCGGCAGATTGACCACTCTGGCGTGGCGGGCGCGGTCCGACTGCTCGCGCGGCATAAAGCCGATCGCGATCATGTGGCGCTCGATCACGTCGCCAATCGCGGCCAATAGCGAGGGCACGTATTGGCCATCCATCCAGGCGCCGCCGCGCGGGTCGAACACCGCCTTCATCTCCTCGACGACAAACGATACGTCGCCGCCGCGGCGAAAGACCGCGCTGATCATCCGGGTCAGCGCCACGGTCCAGGCGTAGTGCTCCATATTCTTCGAGTTGATGAACACCTCGAACGGCCGGCGCCTGCCGTCCTGGACGATGTCGTTGAGCGTGATGTAGAGCGCGTGCTCGCTGTCCGGCCAGCGCAGCTTGTAGGTCTGGCCGGGCAGGGCCTCGGGCCGGGAGAGCGGCTGCGTCATATAGACGACGCCGCCCGCTTCGAAGATGTCGGCGGGCGTTGGCGCCGCCGCGGGCGCCGGCGGCGGCAGCGGCAATTCCGGCTGCTGCGGAGCGGCGCGCGCCTTGGTTCCGGCGGCGGCCTCCGGGCGCGCGGCGAGCACGGCGCCGGTCACCTCGTTCGGGCGGTAGGTCGTGCAGCCCTTGCAGCCGAGCGCATAGGCCTGCAGATAGATGTCCTTGAAGCGCTCGAACGGGATCTCTGCCGGGACGTTAATCGTCTTCGAGATCGAGCTGTCGACGTGCTTTTGCACGGCGGCCTGCATGACCAGGTGGTCCTCGGGCGTCAGCACCTGCGCATCGACGAAATAGTCGGGCAATGGCGCAGTCTCGCCCCGGACTCGCCGGAACAGCCGGTAGGCGTAGTCGGCGACCTCCTCCTCGCGCCGCCCGCCGTCGGGCATCAGCACATGGCGGCTGTGGCGAAAGCTGAACACCGGCTCGATCCCCGAGGAGACGTTGTCGGCGAAGAGCGAGATCGTGCCGGTCGGGGCGACCGAGGTTAGGAGCGCGTTGCGCACGCCGTGGCGGGCGATCTCCCCGCGCACGTCCTGATCGAGACCGGCAATCGTTTCGCCGGCGAGATAGCGGTCGCGGTCGTAGAGCGGGAAGGGGCCCTTTTCCGCGGCCAACGCCGCCGAGGCGAGATAGGCCTCGCGCTCGATCGCGCCGAGCCACTCCTCCGTAGCCGCCACCGTCGCCGCCGAGCCGTAGCGCAGCCCGCACAGGATCAGCGCGTCGGCGAGGCCGGTGACGCCGAGACCGACGCGCCGCTTGGCTGTCGCCTCGTGCTGCTGCTGCGGCAGCGGGAATTGCGAGATGTCGATGACGTTGTCCATCATCCGCACGCAATCCGGCACCAGCCGGCGCAGCCGGTCGAGATCGAGCCGGGCCTCGGGGGTGAACGGGGCTTCGACCAGGCTCGCCAGGTTGATCGAGCCCAAAAGGCAGGCGCCGTAAGGCGGCAGCGGCTGCTCGCCGCAAGGATTCGTGGCCGTGATCGTCTCGCAGTACCACAGATTGTTTTTTCGGTTGATCCGGTCGATGAAGATCACGCCGGGCTCGGCATAGGCGTAGGTCGCCCGCATGATCTTGTCCCACAACTCGCGCGCGGGCAGGACCTGGGCCGCCGCGCCGGCGAACGACAATTCCCACGGCGCGTTTTCCTCGACCGCCTGCATGAAGGCGTCGGTGACCAGCACCGACAGATTGAACATGCGCAGCCGCCCGGGCTGGCGCTTGGCCTCGATAAAGGCCTCGATATCGGGATGATCGCAGCGCAACGTCGCCATCATGGCGCCCCGGCGATAGCCGGCGCTCATGATCGTGCGGCACATCGCGTCCCACACATCCATGAACGACAACGGACCCGAGGCGTCGGCGCCGACGCCTTTGACCGGCGCGCCGCGCGGCCGCAAGGTCGAGAAATCGTAGCCGATGCCGCCGCCTTGCTGCATCGTCAGCGCCGCCTCGCGCAGATGGGCGAAGATCGCGCCCATGTCGTCGGGGATCGTCCCCATGACAAAGCAGTTGAACAGCGTGACCGACCGGCTGCTGCCGGCGCCGGCGACGACCCGGCCGGCGGGGAGGAACTTGAAATCCTCCATCGCCTGGTAAAAGCGCTCGCCCCATTTGGCCGAGTCCGGTTCGGGCGCGGCGAGCGCGGTCGCCACCCGCCGCCAGGTGTCCTCGACCGTCCTGTCGAGCGGCTCGCCCGCCACCTCGGCGCTGCCGGGCGCCCTCAGGCGATATTTCATGTCCCAGATGCGCTGCGAGATCGCGCCGACAACAGCCATTTCCGAACATTCCTATAGCTGCGGCTACCGGAGGCAGCCGCCGGAAGCACGAACGAATGCGGAACCATGATACAGGCTTCCAGCCGGCCTGTCGCGGCGATCGGCAACTCGTGGTAAGCTCGGATGATGATCGCGGCGCCCGACTCGCTTTACGAGGACGATTTCTACGCCTGGACGCAGCAGCAGGCTGATCTCCTCCGCGGTTTGTCGACGGTCGGCAACGAACTCGACCTTGAACACATCGCCGAGGAGATCGAAGATTTGGGACGCGGCGATCTCCGCGCCGCGCGGTCTCTCTGCCAGCACATCATCGAGCATTTGCTCAAAATCGAATGCTCCGGATTGGAGGAGCACGCCGGACATTGGCGCGACGAGATCGTCGAATGGCGCCTCCAATTGGAGCAAATCCTGACGCGCAGCATCGTGGCGAAGCTCGACACGCCCTCTCTCTATCGAACGGCGCTGAGGCTGGTACGCCGGCTCGAACGCGACGTCCCCGGACTGACGAGCCGTCTGCCTCGGGCATGTCCATACACGCTCGACCAACTTGTCAGTGGCGAGGAGGACTGGTTTCCGTCGCCCCGCCCGCCCGAGCCGTAAGGGCATTTGCCGGCGCCGGGTCGCGCGGCCGGGCGCCGGCCCCCCGCTCCAAAGCGGCTGTCGCGCTCTCGATGCGGTGCTCGATTGCTTTCATGAGCTGGGCCCGGGGCCGGCCGGGCGGGATCGGCTCGAGAAATTCCAGCGTGATCCGACCCGGCCGCTTGAGAAAGCTGCGCCGTCCCCAGAACAATCCGGAATTGACGGCCGCCGGGACCAGCGGCAGCGAGAGCGCCCGGTAGAGGGCGAAAACCCCCGGCTGATATGGTGCGGCGGCGCCAGGCGGCACCCGGGTCCCTTGCGGGAAGATGACGATCGGGCGCCCTTGGTCCGCGGCCTTTCGCGCCGCCGCAACCATCCGGCGCAGCGCTCCGGCGCCGGCCCTGCGGTCGATGCCGATCGACCCTGCTCGCGCCGCGTACCAGCCATAGATCGGCACCAGCAGCAATTCGCGTTTGACGACCGGCGCCGGGTCATCGAGCACCAGCGGCAGGATCAGTGCGTCCCAGGCGGATTGATGCTTCATCGCGACAATGCAGCCGCCGGCGGGAACCCGCTCGCGGCCGACGACGCGATGGTCGAGACCGACGATCATGCGCAGCAGCAACAGAACCCCGCGCGACCAAAGGCGGCCGAAACCCATCGCCACCCGCCGCGGCGCCAGCAGCACCGGAAGCCCGGCGGCCCCGAGCATGACGGTCCAGGCAATAAAGGCGATGTTGAAGGCGAGCGCTCTCGCCCGCTTCATCGGCGAGCCTCGGCGCCGATCCGTTCCGTCCCGTCGGACGACGACCGCTCGACGACCGGGCGAAACAGCGCCCCGAGATATTTCGCGTATTCGCCGATCAGCAGGGATGCCGTCCCACGCCAGGCCCACCAGTTCTGCGGCTTGACCCGCTCGGGGAATACCGGATGGGGAATGATTGCGATATCGGGCATCGCCCGCTCGAATTCGAGCAGACTGCGGGGCATGTGGTACCAGGCCGTCACCAGGCGCAAGCTCTTGTAGCCCTGCCGTCGCATCCAGCCTTTCGTCTCCAGGGCGTTACCCAGCGTGTTGTCGGCCCGGTGGCCGATCGCGGTGCAGCAGGCCAGCCACGCCGGCGCGTCGTTGCCGGGTATGTGCAACAACGCGTCAAGGCCGATCTCCTGATTGACGCCCGAGACGAAAAGCTCGCGCCCCTTGCCTTCGCGCATCAGGTCGAAGCCGCTTTGCAGGCGCAAGCTGCCGCCGGTCAGGACGACGATCGCATCGGTCGGCGCCGGATTGTTCTCGGCCGCCGGAGGGATCGCAAAGCGGGCGAGGCCGGCGAGCGCCAGCAGGCAGACGCCCGCCCCCGCTATCCCGCTCCAATGCAGCAGGCGGCTAAAGCGCAAGGCCCGAGTCCGAAGGAGGCCTCAGGCGGGGGCCTGGCCATTGATCAGCGGGCCGAATAATTGCCAGCGCTGGCCGTCAAAGCGCGCCATCTGGATCTGCTTGATCGGGGCAAAATCGGTCGGGCTGGTGTTGATCTCGATCCCTGGCAGCAGCATCGGCACCCTGAAGCGGTGCAAATTGGCCGCCTCTTTCATGACGTTCTCGCGCGTGAGATCGTCGCCGCATTGCTTCAGCACCTGCACCAGCGTCTGACAGAAAGACGGCCCGGTGACGTTGCCGACATCGGTCTTGTCGCCGGCCGGGTAATATTTGTCCATAAACGCGACCCATTGCAGATAGCCGGGGTCGGTCTTCCATTGCGGGTCGGTCGGGTCTTTCAGGTAGAAGTCGGAGACGATGCCCTTGGCGTTCTCCAGCCCTGCCGGCTTGAGAGCGGCGCCGACCGAGTTTCCGACGCTCGAAAGGATGTGCAGCGGCTTCCAGTCGATCTCGGCCGCCTTGCGGATCGCCTGGGCCGCGAATTTGGGGATCCCGGTATTGACAAAGACATCGGCCCCGGCGGCCTTCATGCTGATGATCTGCGAGTCGACGGTCGGGTCGGTGGTCTCATAGGGGGCGGCGAGGACGATCATCTTGGCCTTGTCGCCGAGCCCGTCGGTCACGCCCTTCAGATAATCCTTGCCGAAATCGTCGTTCTGATAGAGCACCGCGACTTTGCCACCGGGCTTGTTCTGCAGAATGTAGGCCGCGTAGGCATGCCCTTCGCTTTGGTAATTGGGCTGCCAGCCCATCGTCCACGGATGGCCTTTGGGGTCGTTCCATTTGGTGGCGCCGGTCGCGACAAACAGCTGCGGCACCTTTTTCTGGTTCATGTAGCGCCAGATCGCCGAGTTGGTCGGGGTGCCGAGCGGGCTCATGACCAAGAGGACGTTGTCCTGCTCGACCAGCTTGCGCACCTGCTCGACGGTCTTGGGCGGGCTGTAGGCGTCGTCGTAGGAGATGAAGTTGATCTTGCGCCCGTTGACGCCGCCCTGGTCGTTCAGCATTCGGAAAAAGGCGGCCTCCGACTTGGCGATCGTGCCGTAGGAAGAGGCTGGCCCGCTATAGGGCCCGGTATTGCCGATCTTGATCTCGGTGTCGGTGACGCCGGGCCCGTAATTCTTTGCCGCACGCGCCGGGACGGCGGCGAGCGCCAGTGCCGCCGGCGCTGCGGCAAGGATCGAGCGGCGGGTAATCTCTTTCATCTATTCCCTCCCTGTGGCAGCTATGGCCACTGATTTCCGCGCGAAAGGCAACCGCGCCGCAATGAGCCGCGCAAACCCCGCAGCCCCCGCCGGCATGACAAAGATCACGACCAGCAGGATGACGCCGTAGATCGCCCCGGACAATCCGGTCGACACCCGCTCGGCGAGGTTTGGGATGAACAGCACGAACACGCCTCCGACCAGGCTCCCCGGGATCGAGCCGACGCCGCCGACCACCAGCCCGACGAGGAACGAGACCGACAGCAGAAACGGAAAGCTGTCGGGGCCGACGAACTGGATCACGATCGCGCCGAGCGCGCCGGCGATGCCGGTATAGAGCGCGCTGACGCCAAAGGTCAGCGTCTTGTAGAGCGCGGTGTTGATCCCCATCGCCGCCGCCGCGATCGGGTCGTCGCGGATCGCCATGATCGCCCGCCCGGTGCGGCTCCTGACGAGGCTCGCGGCGCCGGCCAGCATCAGCAGCAATACCGCGAGGGTGAAATAGTAAAGCCACTGATCGGGGTTGAGCGGCACCCCCGGCGGCGGGTCGGGCTTCAACAGCGCGATCCCTTGCACCCCGCCGGTCAAGGGTTCGAGCGGCTGGAATTTCAGGATCTGGGGCATCGCCGTGGCGAGCGCGAAGGTGGCGAGCGCCAGATAGATGCCTTGCAAGCGCAATGCCGGGAATCCGAACAGAAAGCCGACGACAAAGCACACCGCCCCGGCGCACGGCAGCGTCCAGAAATAGCCGACATCCTGGTTCATCAGGATCGCCGCGGTATAGGCGCCGATCCCGTAAAACGCGCTGTGCCCAAGCGAAAACTGCCCGTTAAACCCGGTCAGCAGATTGAGGCCGAGGATCGCCAAGCCGTAGACCATGACCAGGGTCAGCTGGAAGACGACGAAGTTCTGCACCAATAGCGGGGCCGCCAGCGCCGCGAGCACGACCGCCCCGATCGTGAGGTTGCGGGCGCCATGCCAGCGCTGCCCGGCGAGGGCGACCGGCGGTGCCGCGGGTACGGCGGCCGGCCGCTCCAGCGCGAGCGCGTTTGGTTCGGGGGCGCTCATACCCGGCTTACCACGACGCGCCCGAAAAGCCCGGCGGGCCGCACCATCAGCACCGCGACGATCACGACGAGCGCGAGCGTCAATTTCATCTCGCGCCCGACATAGGGGATGAAGGTGCCGGCGAGGTTCTCAATGACGCCGACGGCAAAGCCGCCGAGGACGGCGCCGCCCGGGCTCGACAGGCCGCCGAGCACGGCGCCGGCAAAACCGTAAAGCAGCACGCCCAGCATCATGTTCGGCTCGAGAAACACGACCGGCGCGATCAGCATGCCGGCAACCGCCCCGATCGCCGCGGACATGCCCCAGCCGAGCGCAATCATCCAGCCGACCCGGATGCCGACGAGCCGCGCCGATTGCGGGTTCGCCGCCGCCGCCCGCATCGCCAATCCCAGGCGCGAGCCGCGGAAGAACAGGTAAAGCAGCCCGAGCATCGCCAGCGTGACGCCGATCATGCCGGCCTGATGGGTGCTGATCAGGCTGCTGCCGAGAAACGGCTTGGTGCCGAACGGGGTCGGAAAGGTCTTGATCGTAAAATCCCAGATCTCGCCGGCCGAGCTGTTGAAAATGCTGAACAGCGCGATAAAGGCGACCAACTGGCTCAGGATCGGCGCGTTATGGATCGGCCGGAACAGGACCCGCTCGATCGCCACCCCGCCGACAAACGACAACGCCACCGCGGCGGCAAAAGCCCCCCAATAGGGCACGCCCCACTGCATCATCTGCCAGGCGAGAAAGGTGGAAAACATCGCCATCTCGCCCTGTGCGAAATTCAGATGGTCGATCGCCTGGTAGATCATCACGACGGCGAGCGCCATGGTCGCGTAGATCGCCCCGGTCGCGAGCCCCGCCAGAACCTGCTGCAGCAGCTGCTCCATGGCCGCCTCCCTACGCCGCCAGGCCACCATTGCCGCTCACCCCACCCCTCTCCGCGCGGGCGGCGAGAGGGAGCGACCTGCGCCAAAGGCCTAGGAGAGCGAGGGGCGGCTCGCGCTGCGTGCAACGCAGCCTGCATTGGGTGCAACCGAGCGGTGCGGAACGCATCGCGGGTCCCTTAATATCCGAGATACGAGCGCCGCACCGCTTCGTCCTTGGCGATCTCGGATGCCGGCCCGGTCATCACGATATGCCCGGTTTCGAGCAGATAGGCGTCCTCGGCGAGGTCGAGCGCCAAGGCCGCGTTCTGCTCGACGATCAGCATCGCAACGCGCCGCTCGCGGTTGAGCCGGCGCAGGATGGCAAAGAGCTCGGCGACGATCAGCGGCGCCAGCCCAAAGGACGGCTCGTCGAGCAGCATCAGCCGCGGGCGCAGCATCAAGGCCCGCCCGACCGCCAGCATCTGCTGC
>DASYBC010000171.1:0-3489 GCA_036500965.1 Allostellaceae bacterium
GACGATCTCCGACGCGCTGACGCTTATTCTCGCGGCGCTCTCGCTGCTGGGCCTCACCATCTTCGGCCCCGGTATCGCCAACGGCCTGATCGCCGGCGGTCCCCAGCTGGGCGCGGGCGCCGCCGTCGGCACAGGACTCGCAGTGGCGGGCATCGGCGCTGCCGGAATCGCCGCGACGGCGGGCGGCCTTGCCGCGGCGGGTGGCGCCATCGCCGGAACGGCTCGCGCGGGTGCTTCGGTGGCCGGCGGTGCGACCGCCGCTTATCGCGCCGGCGGCGCGGCTGGTGTCGCCCAGGCGGCGGGATCGGCAGCGATGAGCCCGCTACGCCGCGCGGCGGCCAGCCTGAGCGAGAGCTTCGCCTCCGGAGAACGCGCCGTCATGCGCGGCGGTGCGTCCCAAGGCGACGCCGGCGGAGGGAGCGCTTCCGCGTCGTCCGGCGGCGGCTCCGACGGCCCCCCGGCTTGGGCCCAACGCATGAAACGCAGCCAGACCATCAACCGCGGCGTGACCGCCGCCGACCATGCCATCCGTTCCGGCGACCGGCCAAGTGGCGGCAGCCAGGTCGACCTTTCCGAGGGGGAGTAAGCCATGTTTCGACGCCCCACCGTGCGCTACGGCAAGACGCCCGAGCCAGAGACGCCCTACCAGCGGGCCGGCCAGGTCTGGGACGAGCGCATCGGTTCGGCGCGTGTGCAGGCAAAAAATTGGCGACTTGCTTTCTTCGGTGCACTCGCGCTGAGCGGAGGCCTTGCTGGCGGTCTCGTATGGCAGTCGGCACGCGGCACCATCACGCCCTGGGTGGTGCAGGTCGACAAGCTCGGCCAGGCCCAGGCCGTGGCGCCAGCGGTCGCCGACTATCAGCCAACCGACCCGCAGATCGCATGGCATCTCGCGCGCTTCGTCGAGGAGGTGCGCAGCATTCCCGCCGATCCCGTCGTGCTGCGGCAGAACTGGCTCGACGCCTACAACTACGTCACCGACAAGGGCGCGCTGGCGCTCAATGACTACGCCCGCACCAACGACCCGTTCTCCAAGATCGGCAAGGCACAGGTATCCGTCGATGTGGCGAGCGTGATCCGCGCCTCCGACAACAGTTTCCGCGTCGAATGGGTGGAGCGCCGCTACGTCGACGATGCGCTCGCATCCACGGAACGCTGGAGCGCCATCCTCACCATCGTCCTGCAGACGCCGACCGACGCCGATCGGCTCAAGAAGAATCCGCTCGGCGTCTACATCCACGCCCTCAACTGGTCAAAGGAGCTCGGCTGATGCGCATCGCCTCGCTGGCAACTCTGTTGCTTACTTCTGTTTCTCTTTGCGCATGCGCCACCGCATGGAAACCGCCCGAGATCAGCTACGACAACACGCCGAAGCAGGCGGTGCTTCAGCCGGACCCGCCCAAGCCCGTGCAGATTGTCGAACTGCCAAGACTGCTGCCTCTGCCCGGGCAGCTCAAACCGCTTCCAGGAAACGTGAAAGCGCCGCCCGAGCCCGCGGACCCGCATGCGCGCGTCGACCAGGCAAACGGCGCGGCGCGCATTCAGCCGGCACGTGCGGGCTATCTCAACGCCATCCAGGTCTATCCGTTCTCTGACGGCGCGCTCTACCAAGTCTATGCCGCGCCGGGAGAGATCACCGACATCGCGCTCGAGCCGGGCGAGCAGCTTGTCGGCTCAGGGCCCGTCGCCGCCGGCGACACCGTGCGATGGATCATCGGCGACACTGAGAGCGGCAGCGGGGCGGCCAAGCGCATCCACATCCTGGTGAAACCGACGCGCGCGGATCTCATCACCGACCTCGTCATCAACACTGATCGGCGGACCTATCATCTCGAGCTGCATTCCGACGAAAAGACTTATATGGCCTCGGTCTCTTGGGCCTATGCCGAGGACCAGCTCATCGCGCTTCGTCAGCAGAATGCGGCGGCCGATGCCGCGGCGCCGGTAGCCACCGGCGTCGACATCAACGCGCTGAACTTCCGCTATCGGATCGAGGGCGACAATCCTGCGTGGCGTCCATTGCGTGCCTTCGACGATGGACGGCAGGTGTTCATCGAGTTCCCGAGCGGCATCTCTCAGGGCAAGTTGCCGCCGCTCTGGGTGATCGGCGCCGAAGGCGACGGCCAGCTCGTCAACTATCGCGTCAAGAGCAACCACATGATCGTCGACCGGCTCTTTGGCGCGGCGGAGCTCAAGCTCGGTGGCAAGCACCAGCAGACCGTGCGGATCGTCCGCACCGACGGGAGGCCGCGGTCGTGACGGACGCTCCTCATGACGACGGAGGCGGACCATCCGAAAGCAACCGGCCCGCCCAGGAAATGCGGCTGCGATCGAGCCGACCGCCCGTCACCCGCCTGTCGCGAAAAGTGCTCCTTGGCCTGGGAGCCGCGGCAGCGATAGGCATCGGCGGCGCCCTGTTCTTCGCCCTGAAACCTCAACACCAGACGACCGGCTCCGAACTCTACAACACTAACAACCGCAATACGCCTGACGGCCTGGCCAACCTTCCTCGAGACTATACGGGACTGCCGAAACCCGCTCCCCTGCTTGGGCCACCGCTCCCCGGCGACCTTGGGCGGCCGATCATGAATGCCGGCGCGCCCGCGCCCGGCATGCCGACGCCGGCAGCGGGACCAAGCCCCGAGGAACAGCGTATCGCGCAGGAGCAAGAAGCGGCGCGGGTGAGCCATCTCTTTGCCGCGAGCAATGAAGGCCAGATTCCCGCACCTTCGGCCCCACCGGCTGCCGCTCAATCGACTGCGGCGGCCGCAAATAGCGGATCGGCCGACCTGACATCCCAAGATCACAAGCTTGCTTTCCTCAACGGGAATGTCGATCGACGGACAACCAGCCCGGATCGCGTCCAACCGCCAGCGAGCCCCTATGTGCTGCAGGCTGGGGCCGTGATTCCGGCGTCCCTGATCACTGGCCTGCGCTCCGACCTGCCGGGCCAAGTCACGGCGCAGGTGACAGAAGATGTCTATGACAGCCCGACAGGCAAGAGCCTGCTGATCCCACAAGGATCGCGGCTCGTCGGCCAGTACGACGCGCAGATCGCGTTTGGCCAATCGCGTGCCTTGCTCGTTTGGAACCGGCTCATCATGCCGAACGGCAAATCGATCGTGCTCGAACGTCAACCCGGTGCAGATACCGAAGGCTATGCCGGTCTCGAAGACGAGGTCGACAACCACTGGGGCATGCTCTTCAAGGCGGCGATCCTCTCGACCGTCCTGAGCATCGGCTCAGAGGCTGGCATGAGCGGCAACAACAACGGCTCGCTCGCCGAAGCGATCCAGCAAGGGATGTCGCAGAGCATCAATCAGACCGGGCAGCAGGTGGTCAGCCGCTCGCTTAGCCCGGATATCTCACCGGGATGAGTGCATCGGGGTTCTGAAAGAGGGATAATTCTTCTGCGACAAAGGCTTATCCGGTTGCAGAGGAGGTCCCCGATGCCGACAGAGTGTAGTCCGGCGACGATGCTTTTTGCAC
>DASYBC010000172.1:0-53747 GCA_036500965.1 Allostellaceae bacterium
GGGCCAAAATCATTCCCACTCGATAGTGCCGGGCGGTTTTGAGGTGATGTCGTAGACCACGCGGTTGATGCCGCGCACCTCGTTGATGATGCGGGTGGCGGTGCGGCCGAGGAATTCGTGCGAGAAGGCGAAGGTGTCGGCGGTCATCCCGTCGGTCGAGGTCACCGCGCGCAGCGCGCAGGCATAATCGTAGGTGCGCGCGTCGCCCATGACGCCGACGCTCCTGACCGGCAGCAATACGGCAAAGGCCTGCCAGATCGCATCGTAAAGCCCGGCGTTGCGGATCTCCTCAATGAAGACCGCATCGGCCTTGCGCAGGATGTCGAGCTTGTCGCGGGTGATCTCGCCGGGAATGCGGATCGCCAGGCCGGGGCCCGGAAACGGGTGGCGCCCGACCAACCGCTCGGGCAGGCCGAGCTCGCGGCCCAATTCGCGCACCTCATCCTTGAACAGCGCGCGCAGCGGCTCGACCAGCCGCAATTTCATGCGTTCGGGCAGGCCGCCGACATTGTGGTGCGACTTGATCGTGACCGACGGGCCGCCCGCGGCGCTCGTCGACTCGATCACATCGGGGTAGAGCGTCCCCTGCGCGAGGAACTCGACGTCGCCGAGCTTCGAGGCCTCCTCGTCAAACACGTCGATAAAGGTGGCGCCGATCCGTTTGCGTTTTTCCTCGGGGTCGGTGACGCCGGCGAGCTTGGCCAGGAACAAGTCACCGGCATCGCGATGAACCAGCGGGATGTTGTAGTGACGGCGGAACAGCTCGACCACCTCCTCGGCCTCGCCGGCGCGCAGCAGACCGGTATCGACAAAGATGCAGGTCAGCTGATCGCCGATCGCCTCGTGTAAGAGGGCCGCCGTAACCGCGGAATCGACCCCGCCCGACAGGCCGCAGACGACATTGCCGTGGCCGACCTGATCGTGAATGCGCCCGAGCGCCTGGGCGCGGAACAGCGCCATCGTCCAATCGCCGCGGCAGCCGGCAACGTTGTGGGTGAAGTTGCGCAGCAGCTCGGCGCCCTGCGGCGTGTGCGCCACCTCGGGATGAAACAGAAACCCGTAAAACCGCCGCTCGTCGTCAGCGATCGCGGCATAGGGCGCCGCCTCGCTCGCGGCCACCGCACGAAAGCCGGCCGGCAGCGCCTCGACCTTGTCGCCGTGGCTCATCCACACCTGCGCCCGCTCGCCCTTCGGCCACAACCCGTCGAACAGCAGGCAATCATCGACAATGTCGACAAAAGCGCGGCCGAACTCCTGATGGTCGCTCAGCGCGACACGGCCGCCCAGCTCGTCGCACATGGTCTGCATGCCATAGCAGATGCCCAGCACCGGCACCCCGAGCCGCAGCGCGGCTGCGGGGGCGCGCGGTGCGGTATCGGTGGTGACCGAGGCCGGGCCGCCCGACAGGATGATCGCGCGCGGAGCAAAGTCGCGCAGCTTGCCCTCATCGATCGTATACGGGTGGATCTCGCAATAAACGCCGCTCTCGCGCACCCGCCGCGCGATCAGCTGGGTGACCTGGCTGCCAAAATCGAGGATCAGGATACGGTCGGTCACTGATGAATATCCTCCGGAATTGCCCGACCGCGCTCGAAGGTGGCGACGAAGAAGCCGTCGGTGCCGTGGCGGGCCGGGGTCAGGAACAAATAGTCGTCGCCGGCGGGCGAGGCGCCGCCGATCGTCTCGGCCCAGGCGCGCGCGGCCGGGACCAGCGAGAAATCGGGATGGTCGGCGAGAAAGGCTTCGGCCTGGGCGGCGTCCTCCTCGTGCAGCAGCGAGCAGGTGACGTAGACGAGGCGCCCGCCCGGGCACACCAGGCGCGCTGCGCTGCGCAGGATCTGCTGCTGGCGCAGGGCCAGCTCCGCCAGATCCTCTGGGCGCGAGCGCCATTTGGCCTCGGGATTGCGCCGCCAGGTTCCAGTTCCAAGACACGGTGCGTCGACGAAGACGCGGTCGAAGCCGCCGGCGTGGCGCTTGACCCACTTGTCGTTTTCGCTCGTCAGCACACGGCGCTCGACATTGCCGGCCCCGGCGCGGCGCAACCGCAGCGCGGCGCGCTCGAGCCGGCGGGCCGAAACATCGCAGGCAACGAGCTTGCCACGATTGGCCATGCCGGCCGCGAGCGCCAGGGTCTTGCCGCCGACCCCGGCGCAGAAATCGACGACCCGCATCCCGGGCTGCGCCCCGGCCAAGAGGGCGGCGAGCTGCGAGCCCTCATCCTGCACATCGAACAGCCCCGCCTTGAAGGCCGCAAGCCCGGAGAGCGGCGCCCGTGCGGCAAGCCTGAGCCCAATCGGCGACCAGGGGGTGGGCTCGGCCGCGACCCCTTCGGCGGCGAGCGCGCGGCGCGCGCACCCGCGGTCGGTCTTCAGCAGGTTGACCCGCAGATCGACCGGCGCCGGAGCGTTGAGCGCCGCCATCTCGCGCTCCAAGCCCGCTGCGAACACACATTCAAGATGCGGCTCCAGCCATTCCGGGATGTTGTTTGCCACCGCCCGCGGCATCTGCGGATGGCGCAAGGTGCGGCTGCCGAGGCTGTCGATCAGGCGCATCTCGGCCGGGCTCAGCCGCGCTGGGCGAAAGCGGTCGCCGTCGCAGCACGAAGCGACCGCCTCCGGGCGCCACCCCTCGGCCAGCACCAGCCCGGTCAACACCCGGCTGCGCGCGCCACTTTCGACCGTTCCCCGGCCGAGCCGCCAGATCCACCAGTCGAGCGTGGAGCGGTGCCGCAGCACGGCGTAGAGGTGACCGGCGATCTGCGCCCGGTCCTTGGCGCCGATATAGCGACGGCGGCGGAAATAGCCGGAGGCCGCATCGTCGGCCGGGTGCGGTCCGGCCTCGATTTCGGCGAGGATCTCGATCGCCGCGGCAACCTGCGCGCCGGGGGTCAAGCGGCCCCCGAGCGGCCGCGCCGCAACTCGGCAAGCTGGGCCAAAAAACCGGCCTCGTCCTCGAGGCAGCGCAAGTCGAGGATGACGGCGCCGGCGGCGATCCGGCCGATCACCGGGATCGGCAAGCGGCGCAAGGCGCGCGCCAGCGCCTCGACCGTGGCGCCGGATTTGGCGGCGCCGGCGGGCCGCAGCGACAGCGCCGCGCTCGGCAGCAATGAAACCGGCAAGGCGCCGCTGCCGATCTGGCTCTTCGTGTCGATCAGCGCGATCTGGGCGACGCCGTCGAGCGCGCGCGCGACGCTCGGCAGCATTCGGCGGGCGAGCGCATCGATCTCGGCGGCGGGCCGGGACAAGAGCCGCAACGTCGGCAGACGGCTGGCGAGGCGCTCCGGGTCAGCGTAAAGGCGCAGCACCGCTTCGAGCGCCGCCAAGCGAATTTTGTCGAGCCGTAGCGCCCGCTTCAGCGGGTTTTTCGCGAGCCGCGCGACTAGGTCGGCGCGGCCGACGACCAGCCCGGCTTGCGGCCCGCCGAGCAATTTGTCACCGCTGAAGGTGACGAGGTCGGCGCCGGCCGCCAAGGCTTCGGCGACGGTCGGCTCGTGCGGCAGCCCATAGGCCGCGAGATCGACCAAGGAGCCGCTGCCCAGATCTTCGACGAACGGGATCGCATGCTGATGCGCGAGGGCGGCGAGCCGGACCGCCGGAACCGCGGCGGTAAAGCCCTCGATCGCGTAATTGCTGGTATGGGCCTTCAGGATCAGCCCGGTTTGCGGCCCGATCGCGGCGGCGAAGTCGGCAAGGTGGGTGCGGTTGGTGGTGCCGATTTCGCGCAGGCGGGTCCCGGCGCGCGCCATAATGTCGGGCAGGCGGAACGAGCCGCCGATCTCGATCAATTCGCCGCGCGAGACGATCGTCTCGCGCCCGTCGGCGAGCGCGTTCAGCACCAGCACCAGGGCCCCGGCATTGTTGTTGACGGCGAGCGCCGCCTCGGCCCCGGTCAGCCGCTTGAGCCAGCCCGAGACATGGTCGTCGCGCTCGCCGCGCCGGCCGGTGTCGAGATCGTATTCGAGGGTCGAGGGGTCGCGCATCGCCTCGACCGCGGCGGCGATCGCCTCTTCCGGCAATGGCGCGCGGCCGAGATTGGTATGCAATACGGTGCCGGTCAGATTGAAGACGCGGCGCTGCGATGGCCGCATCAGGCGCGCGAGCGCCTGCGCGGTGTCTTCGACGATCGCCGCCATCGCGGCGGCCGTCCCAAGCTTCCGGCGCTCGGCCAGCGCGGCCCTGACCGCGTCCAGCACCAGCGGCCGGCCATATTGCGCGATCAGCGCGCCGGCCGGCTCCGATCGCAGGATCTGGTCGACCCCAGGCAACGCGGCGCGGCCCCAGCGCTCGCACCCGCTCATCAGGCGGTGACCGGCTCCGGCACAAGCTCCGCCGCACCGGGGTCGAGGCGGACGCACGGCCCGGCGCCGCTCGCGCGGGTGACCCGGCCAATCAGGGCGGCGCGATAGCCGAGCTGGCGCAATGCGTCGAGGCAAGCGGCGGAGCGGGCCTCCGGGATGCCGGCGAGCAGGCCGCCGGCGGTCTGCGGGTCGACCAGCAGCGGTGCGATCGGATGTTGGTCGCCGGTCTTCAATGCTGCGAGCGTCGCGAGGTTGTCGGCGTGCAAGGAGCTCGTGATCCCGCGCCGAAGCAGGTCGAGGGCGCCGTCGAGCACCGGGATCGCGTCGGGGTCGAGCTCGGCATCCCGGTCCGAGGCGCGCAGCATTTCAATCAGATGCCCGAGGAGCCCGAACCCGGTCACATCGGTGCAGGCGGTGGCGCCGTGGGCGAGCAGGCAGGCAGCGGCGGGGGCGGCCGATTGCAGCATCACGGCGATCGCGTCCTCGACGACCCGCGCCGGCGCCAGCCCGCGCCCGTCGGCGGCGAGAATGACGCCGGTGCCGAGCGGCTTCGACAGGATCAGCCGGTCGCCGGGGCGCAACCCGCCCTTGCGCAGCAATTTTCCGGGCGGCGGCGCGCGCCCGCTGACGGCAAAGCCGAGCGCCAGCTCGGCGCCCTCCGCGCTGTGGCCGCCGACCAGCACCGCGCCCGCCGGTTCGAGCACGTCGAGCCCGCCGCGCAGCATGTGAAACAGATCGTGCTCGACGATCACCGGGCGCGCCGGCGGCAAGGTGGCGATGGCGAGCGCCGTCTCCGGCTGGCCGCCCATCGCATAAATGTCGTTCAACGCGTGGGTCGCGGCGATCCGCCCGAACAGATACGGGTCATCGACCATGGCGCGGAAAAAATCGACGGTCTGCAGCAGCGCCGGCGCGCCGGGGTAAGCGATCAGCGCCGCGTCGTCGGCGCTGTCGAGGCCGATCGCCACGAGGTCGCTCGCTGCCGGCCGCAGCCGGCCGATGACCCGGCCCAGGATCTCGGCTGGCACCTTTGCGGCGCAGCCGCCGCAGCGCATCGGGTCCTCGCCCGGCGCGGGCAACATCTCCGGCAAGTCGCGGTAGCGCTGCATCCAGCGCCGGTCGATCCGATCCTTGAGCCGCCACCAACCGGCGCCATAGGCGGTGAAGGGCCCGCGCGAGGCGACGGCATGCCGGTCCCCAGTGCCGATCAGAGCGAGACCGCGGCGCTGCGGCACGGCGCGCCGCAGCCGCCGGCCGGCGAGCGCGCGGCGCAGATTGGCGGCGAGCGGCGGACCCTGGCGCACCGCGTAGACCCCGGCCTTTTCGCGCGGATGCGCGGTCATCGCCGCAACGTCGCCGGCAGCGAAGATGTGCGGATCGGAGGGCGAACGCAGGGTCTCGTCGATCGCGACAAAACCGTCGGCGGTCAGCTTCAGCCCAGTTGCGGCGAGCCACGGCGCCGCTCCGGCCTCGGTCACCCACAAGGCCTCGTCGAATTCGATCTCGCGGCCGTCGTCGCAGACCAGCCGGCCCGGCTCGACCCGAACGACCGCGCAGCCGGTCCTGACGGCGATGCCGCGTCTGGCGCACACCCCTTCGAGCACCTGGCGGACCCTGCGGTTGTGCGACAGCAACAGCCGGCCGGCAGTGACCAGGATGATTTCGAGGTGGCGCACACCCAATCCGGCCAGCCGATATTGCGCGGCGAGCGCGAGCTCGACACCGCCGGCGCCGCCGCCGACGATGGCGAGGCGCAATCCCGGGATTCGCTTGGCGCGGCCGAGCAGCGCTTCCCAGCGCGCGGCAAACTGCGCGATCGGCTTGACCGCGACCGTGTTTTCCGCAGCGCCCGGAACGTCGCACGCGCGCGGGGTCGAGCCGATGTCGAGCGACAACAGGTCGTAGCGCATCGGCGGGTGGGTGCGACTAAGCAGCTGGCGGCTGGCGCGGTCGAGGCCGATCGCCTCGTCATGGATCAGGCGCGCCCCGGCAAAACGGGCGAGCCGGCCGAGGTCGATATGGCATTCGTCAAAGGCATAATGCCCGGCGACCCAGCCCGGCAGCATGCCCGAATAGGGCGTCTCGACCTCGCGCGCGACGAGGGTCACGCGCACCCCGGGCATCGGCCGCATGCCGAAGCTCTTCAGCACGTGGACATGCGCATGCCCGCCGCCGACCAGCATCAGGTCCTGAGCGATCGCAACTTGTTGCCGCATCGGCCGCACTATGCCGAAGCTCTGCCCTAAACGCGAGAGATGGTGGCCGGGGCGCCCGCCGGTTCAGATCTCGTCGTCGGCGATCGGCACCGGGTCTTCCTCGAGCCACGCCTGCAAGAGGGTGTAGGCGACCGCGAGCACGACCGGGCCGAGAAAGATGCCGACCAGGCCAAAGGCGATCAGCCCACCGATCACCCCAGCCAGCAGCAGCACCAGCGGGATATGCGCGCCCTTTCTGATCAACAGCGGGCGCACGATGTTATCGAGGCTGATGACGATGATCGACCACACCAGCAGAAACGTGCCCCAGCCCGCCGCGCCGCTCCAGTAGAACCAGACGACCGCCGGGATCAGCACCAGGCCGGGCCCCAGCTGGGCGATGCACAGCATGAACATGACCGCGGTCAGCACCGGGGCCAGCGGGGTCCCGGCAATCGCCAGTCCGAGGCCGCCCAGCACCGATTGCAGGAGTGCAGTCACAACGACGCCGAGCGCCACGCTGCGGATCGCCTGACCCGCGAGCCGCACCGATTGGCGCCCACGCTCGCCGGCCAGCCGATGACCGAAGCGCTCGGCCAGATTGGCGGCGCGCTCGCCGCTGGCGTAGAGGACCGCGGCGATCAGGAGGGTCAGCAGAAACTGCACGATGGCGATGCCGAACCCGCTCAGCAGGCCGGCGAACCAGCCAGCAGCGCTGCCGGCATAAGGTGCGGCCTTGACCGCCAGCTCGTGTATGCCGCTCGCCTCTATGCGATGCCACAACAGGATGATCTGGCTGCCGAACAGCGGAACATTGTCGAGCCACACCGGCGGCGGCGGCAGCCGGAACGAGGCCAGCGCGTTCGCCCAGCCGACGATGCGTTCGAAGTTCTGGGTGATCGTCGCGATCGCCAGCCAGAACGGGCCGATAAAAACCAGCAGCAGCGCCAGGGTCATGACCGTGACCGCGAGCCAGCGGCGATGCCACAGCCGGCGCTGCACCTGCAGCATCAAGGGCCAGGTCGCGACCACCAGGGTCGTCGCCCAGATCGTCGCCGGCAGAAACGGCCACAGGATCCAGAACGAGGTGGCGAGCAGCCCGGCGACAAACAGCACCGCGAGGATCAGGCGGACGAGGTCGAGCGGGTTTGCCGGCGGGAGCCGCTCTGGGACCGGCTCGGACCAGCGGCGCGCCGGCGGCGGCCCCTGGAAGCCGATCAGGCGTTGCGAGAGTGGGGCCTTGCCGCGCATCGAAACCCGCAGGAGGGCAGCATCACATCACCTGATGTATCAACCCGCGGACCCGAGCGCCGCAGCACGACGTTCGCTCAATTTCCGGTCGCCGATCAGGGCCGCGACCACGGTCAATAGCATGAAAACGGCGCTGCTGCCGAAAATCCAATGCGGCATGCCGCGGTCCATGATCCAGCCGAACAGCATCGGGCCGACCGTGCCGCCGACGCTGAAGCCGATTGTGACGATGCCGAACGCCCGCCCGATCGCCCCGGCGGGTGCAGCGGCGCGCACCAGCATGTCCCGCGACGGCATGATCATACCCGAGAGAAACCCGGCCAGCGCCATCGCCATCACCAGCAGCGCCGAGCCGAGGCCGATCGTGCCGATCAGCAGCACCAGGACCGCATTCAGCCCAAAGCCGATGGCGGCGACCTCGCCGTGCCGGCGGGTGATGTCGGCGATAAAGCCGCCGCCGAGCACGCCGAACGCGCTCGCCGTCAGATACGCGGTCAGCGCCAAGCTGGCCGCGGCGAAGGGCAGGTGGTACGAGCCCATCAGCGCCGGCACCGAGAAGTTGGTGATGCCGCTGGTCGACAGGCTGAGCAGCACGAAAAACACCATCATGCCGAGGATCGCCGGGGTAAAGACCGTGCTGGACCGGCCCGGCTTTGGCTCGGCTCGGGATGCGGCAGCCGATTTGGGCAACGCTTCGCCTTCGACCGCGGGGGCGCAGATCAGCGGGATCGCGACCAGCGGCCCGAGCATGCCGGCCATGATCAGCGCCGCCCGCAATCCCACCATCGGGGCCAGCAGCAGCATCGCCATCGGGGCCGCGGCGTTGCCGAGCATGCCGGCGAAGGTGTGGACGGAAAACGCCCGGCCGATGCGCTTTGCCGTGACCCGCGCCGACAGGATCGCGTAATCGGCCGGGTGATAGACGGCGTTGGCGATGCCCGACAGCCCGGCCGCCACCAGCAGCCACGAATAGCGGTCGAATATGCCGACCGAGGCGAGCGAACACCCGCCGAGGCACAGCGCGAAGATCAGCAGCTTGCGCGAGCCGAAGCGGTCGGCGAGATAGCCCATCGGCAGCTGCGCCAGCGCCGAGACGATGGCGTAGACGGTCAACGCCAAACCGAGCTCGACAAAGCCGACGCCCCAGTGCCGCTTCAGCAGCGGGAACAGCGGCGGCAACACCAGACCGTGGAAATGCGCGACAAAATGGGCGGACGAGATCAGCCCGACCGCCTTGAAGCTGTCGCCCTTCGCGATCGGCGGGGCGGCAATCGTCTGGCTCACCATATTTTTGCTCTTTGGCGTTTCGTTATCGCGCAAGCATAAAGGGGCCGGGGCACAAGCAGCAACCGCTGCCCGATATTTCGGCAGGCGCAGAAACTTCGGCCGCTGGCAGGCCGGCATCAGGTGGCGGCCGGCAATGCCGATTTCAACCACTTGTATTCGCAGCGCACCGCCTCGGCGCCATAGACCCGTTCCAGCCGGCGCACCGTGAAATGCCCGCGCGCCAAGTCCTGGAAATGCTCGATGAAGGC
This sequence comes from Allostellaceae bacterium, assembly GCA_036500965.1. Lineage (GTDB taxonomy): Bacteria > Pseudomonadota > Alphaproteobacteria > ATCC43930 > CGMCC-115725 > AP-15. The sequence continues at coordinate 9,279 of DASYBC010000172.1, forward strand.
GAGGTTGACCGCCGCCCCGCCGACCGCGCCCAAAACGGCCACCGCCTGGGCCGCAAGCTTTTCCGAGACGACGGCGCCGAAACGCGCCACGATCGGCGCCAGAATTCGCGAGACCGTCGCCGACCCGCTTTGCGCCGCACCGCGGTCGACGACGATCGCGGCAGCCTCGCCGAGGCTGCCGGCGAGCAGCGCGCGAACCGCGAAATAGCCGGCCTCGCCAGTTTCGTCGGCTGTCATCGCCGGGGCGCCCAACGCGAAGACTTCGAGACAGGCGAGCCTGGTGCGCGGATCGGCGAGATCCTCGCCTTCCTGCCGGGCGATGGCGGCGATGGCCCGCAGCATGATCGTCGTCGATACCGGCAGCTCGATCGCCAGGGCGGCCAAGCCAAAAGCGCCGCCGATGGCGCCCGAGGCCAAGGCCAAGGCCGAATGCGCGATGCGCCCGCCGCCGAGCCGGCCCGCGGCAAGCCATCCTCCGCGCAGGCTGAACAACGCGACCTCGAGCGCCTGTTCGAGCGCCCGCTCGGCCGCCTTGGCGACGACCGCCGCCGCCGGGCCCGGCAATGCCCGCGCCACCAGCCCGGCCGGCCGGTCGGCGAGGTTCGCGACGCGCCCGGCAAACCCCGGACGCTCCAGCCGCCGCACCGCCGCCGCAAGCGCCGTCAGATCCGCGTCGGACAGAACCATCTCCTGTAGCTGACCCCGCCCTCTGGTCGGCGCAAGAGCCGCGGATCGAGAGCCCGGCCACCGGTTGGCCATTTGTGTCGCACGCGCGCGGCGCCGGCCTTGGGCCGCTGCTTTTCCCGCTGCGCATCCGATCCCCAGGAGTAAGAAGACCGGCGCAGCGACGAGGCCGCATGACCCACCACCTGACCCCGGATCTATGCATTATCGGCGCCGGCGCGGGCGGGCTGGCGGCGGCCGCCGGGGCGGCGCAGCTCGGCGCCGAGGTGGTGCTGGTCGAGCGCGGCCCGATGGGCGGCGATTGCCTGAATTACGGCTGCGTGCCGTCGAAATCTTTGCTTGCCGCCGCCCGGCTCGCCGATCTGTGGCGCCGCGCGCCGCAATTCGGCCTCGCCTATGCGCCGCCCCGGATCGATTTCGCCGCGGTCGCCGGCAGCGTCGCACAGGTGGTCGCCCGCCTCGCCCCCAATGATTCGGCCGAACGGTTCGCAGGGCTCGGCGTCACCGTGCTGCGCGCCGAGGCCCGGTTCACCGGCCCGCGCACGCTCGAGGCCGGCGACGCGGTGATCCGGCCGCGGCGGTTTGTCATCGCGACCGGCTCGCACCCGGCGGTTCCGCCGATCCCCGGGCTCGACCGCGTGCCCTATCTGACCAACGAGACCATTTTCGCCAACCGCGTGCGGCCGGAACACTTGATCGTGATTGGCGGCGGGCCGATCGGCATTGAGATGGCGCAGGCGCATCGCCGGCTCGGCGCGCGGGTGACGGTGCTCGATCTCGGCCCGCTCCTGCCGCGCGACGACCCCGAGCTTGCCGCTTTGCTCGGCGAGCGCCTCGCCGGCGAAGGCATCGCGCTGCGCCCGCAGGTGCGGATCGTCGGCGTCGAGGCCGATGGCGAGGGTATGGCGGTGCTGCTCGACGGCGGCGAGCGGGTCGCCGGATCGCATCTGCTGGTCGCCGCCGGCCGGCGCCCGAGCATCGATGCGCTCGATCTCGCCGCCGCCGGGATTGCCGCCGGTCCGCACGGGATCACCGTCGATGCGCGGCTGCGCACCACCAACCGCCGGGCCCTTGCCGTCGGCGATGTCGCGGGCGGCCCGCAATTCACCCATGTGGCGCTCTATCACGCGGGGATCGTGATCAAGAACGCACTGTTCCGCCTGCCGGCGCGGGTCGATTACCAGGCCCTGCCGTGGGTCACCTACACCGACCCCGAGCTCGCCCAGGTCGGGCTGACCGAGGCGGCGGCGCGAACCGCCGGCCGGGCCGTGCGGGTGCTGCGCTGGCCCTTCGACGAAAACGACCGCGCCCAGACCGAGCGGGACGGCGCGGGTCTAGCCAAGATCGTCGCCCGCCGCGACGGCCGCGTCCTCGGCGCGTCGATCCTCGGCGCCGGCGCCGGCGACCTGATCCTGCCCTGGGCCTTGGCGGTCTCGCAGAAGCTCAAGATCGGCGCGCTCGCCAATCTGGTGGTGCCCTACCCGACCCGCGGCGAAGCCGGCAAGCGCGCCGCCGGCAGCTTTTTCACGCCGGCATTGTTTTCGCCGCGCACCCGCCGCATCGTGCGCCTTCTGGCGCGGTTTGGCTAAAGCGGGCGATCGTCTGTGCTGCTGCGGAGCCTGTCGGCCCGTCTTCTGGTGCTGACCGTCTTTTTCGTGATGGTCGGCGAGGTGCTGATCTTCGTGCCGTCGGTCGCGCGCTTTCGCATGACCTATTTCGAGAACCACATCGCTTCGGGCGAGCTTGCGACCTTGGCGCTCGAGGCAAGCCCGACCGGGCGTCTCGACCGCAGCCTGGTCGACCGGCTGCTCGCCCGGGTCGGCGCCCGCGGCGTGATCCTGCACCGCGTCAACGGCATGGTGCTGATGCTCGACCGCCCGGCGCCGCCACAGCCGGACGCCACCATCGACTTGACCCATGCCAGCATGGTCGGCGCCATCCGCGGCTCGTTTGCGGCGCTGTTTCATGGCGGCAATCGGCTGCTGCGAGTGCTGGGCGCGTCCCCGACCGGCAGCGGCGAGACCGTCGAAGTCTTGCTCGACGAGGCGCCATTGCGGGCCGAGATGTGGGGCTTTGGCATCCGTATTCTGGCATTGTCGATCGTGATCTCGCTCGTCGCCGCGGCGCTCCTCTATCTGAGCCTGCAATGGCTTTTGGTGCGGCCGATGCGCCGGTTGACCGCGAGCCTGATCGAGTTCCGCGAGGACCCCGAGGACGCCCGGCGGATGATCGCGGCGAGCCGCCGAAAGGACGAGATCGGGGTCGCCGAGCGCGAGCTTGCGATCATGCAAGAGACCGTGCGCCGGGCGTTGAGCCAGCGCGCTCGCCTCGCGGCGCTCGGCACCGCGGTGACCAAGATCAACCACGATCTGCGCAACATCCTGGCCACCGCCCGGCTGGTCACCGACGGTTTGACCGCCAGCGCCGCTCCCGAGGTGCGCCGCATCCTGCCGCGCCTGCTCGACGCGATCGACCGTGCCGCGGCATTGTGCACGCGCACCCTCGATTTTTCGCGTGAGGGTGCGGCACCCCTTCTACGCAGCCGGTTCCGCCTCGGCCCGCTGATCGACGAGGTGGGCTCCGGGCTGGCGATGTCCGCGCACGATCCGGCGGTAGAATCTGCGATCCCGCCCGATCTCGAAGTCGAGGCCGACCGTGATCAGCTTTACCGGGTGTTGTCGAACCTCGCGCGCAATGCGCTCGAAGCCGGGGCGCAGCGGCTGCGCTTCACGGCAGCGCGCGAGAACGGCTCGGTGGCAATCGAGGTCGGCGACGACGGCCCCGGTCTGCCGCCCAAGGCGCGCGACAATTTGTTCCGCCCGTTTTTCGGCTCGGCCCGCCCCGGCGGCAGCGGGCTCGGCCTGGCGATCGCCCGCGAATTGATGCGCGCGCACGGCGGCGAGCTGAGCCTGGTCGCCAGCACCGGCGCCGGCACCACTTTTCGCCTGACCCTGCCGGCCCATGCCGGCCGTGCCGCCACGCTCAGTCGAGCGCCAGCATCGTCGCCTTGAGATAGGCGGTCTCGGGCAGGGCCGGATGGACTGGATGATCCGGCCCGGCGCCGGCGTTGCGCAGGATGCGGAAGCCGCGGCCGGCATCGGCGAGCCCGCGGCGCACCGCCTCGGCGAAGTCCGCGGCGCCGACATTGTACGAGCACGAGGCGATGAACAGGATGCCGTCGCGGGCGGTCAGCGACGCGGCGAGCCGCGCCAGCTTGCGATAGCCGCGCAGCGCCGCCGGCACCTCCTTCTTCGATTTGGCGAAGGCCGGCGGGTCGGCGACGACGATGTCAAAGCGCTCGCCGGCGGCGGCGAGGCGGGCCGCTTCGGCAAACACCTCGGCGCGGCGAAAGCTGCTGTTGTGCTCGACCGCGTTCCGCGCCGCGGCCTCGGCCGCGAGCGCCAGCGCCGGCTCCGACCGGTCGATGCCGAGGACCGCGGCGGCGCCGGCATATGCCGCCTGGATCGCGAACCCGCCGGTGAAGCAATAGAGGTCGAGCACCCGCGCTCCGCGGGCCAGCCCGGCAACCAGGCGGCGGTTGTCGCGGTGATCGAAAAACCACCCGGTCTTCTGCCCGGCGAGCGGGTCGACCGGAAAGGTGACGCCGTTTTCATCGACGAGCACCGGAGCGTCGAGCGCGCCCAGGACCAGCCGCGTCTCGGCTGCCAGACCTTCCTGCGCACGCACCGGGCTGTCGTTGCGCAGCACGATCGCCTGCGGGCGCAGCAGTGCGGCGAGCGCATCGACGACAAGCGGCTCGAGCCGGGCCATGCCGGCGGCGTTCGACTGCACGACGGTAACCGCGCCATAGCGGTCGACGACGAGCCCCGGCAGCCCGTCGGCCTCGGCATGGACGAGGCGGTAATAGGGCGCGTCATAGAGGCGCTGGCGCAGCCGCAGCGCGCGTTCGAGCCGCCGCGTGAGAAACCGCCGGTCGATCGGCCGCCCGGCATCGCGATCGAAAAGGCGCGCGGCCAACAGGCAGTGCGGGTTGAACATCGCCACCCCGAGCGCGCTGCCGTCATCCCGGCGCAGGGTGACCAGCGTGCCCGGCAGAAGCGCGCGCGCCGCCTCGTCCATCCGCACTTCGTTGGCAAAGACCCACGGGTGCCCCAATTCGGCGCGCTTGTGCCGCGCCGGCAGCAGGGCCACCGCGGGTCGCGTCGCCGGGTCGTCCCCGGCGAGCTGGTCGAGAACAGCTGTCCCAGGGTTCATCTCGTTGCAGGCTCCGACTTGCCGCTGCCGCGTCCGCCCTTATCTACCTGCTATCTGCCGGCGCTGCGCACCGCTTTCGCAGCCTGGCCGCCCGTCGGGTCGCGGGTCTCGTCCCGCTTGCCTTTCCGAGTGTCGCCCGGTAGTTGTTGGCGCCACTGCCGCCGGCTCGTTGTGCCGCATGCGCCCGTAGCTCAATTGGATAGAGCACCAGACTACGGATCTGGGGGTTAGGGGTTCGACTCCTCTCGGGCGCGCCAACCTTTCAATAGCTTACGAGATTTCGTGGCCGAATAGGCGATAGATCACCAGAGGCTTGGCCGCGCCCCGCTGCCGGCATTCCGCCGCACACTCGCCGCGATGCTCACTTTGGAGGCGCCGATGAATGCCGTCCTCGGACGAATCCTCGAAACCGGCATCGCCGATGACGAAACCGCTCTGCCGCTGTCCTCGAACATGGATGCGGCAGAGGGCGAGCTGATCACCAGCGTCTTCCGCGAGGTACGGCCCGATGTCTCGGTTGAAATCGGGCTCGCGCATGGCGTCTCGGCGCTGTTTGCCTGCGAAGCTCTGGCGGCCAACGGCAAGGAGGCCGTGCATATCGTGTTGGACCCGACGCAGCACAGCGGCTGGAACGGCGCAGGTCTGAAAAACCTTACCAAGGCTGGCTATCGGCATTTCGTCGATTTCCACGAGGAGCGCTCGGAAATCGGCCTGCCGAAATTGCTGGCCGCCGGGACCCGCGTTCAGGCGGCGATCATCGACGGCTGGCACACCTTCGATCACGCGCTCGTCGATTTCTTTTTCGTAAACAAGATGCTCGATGTTGGCGGTATCGTGATCCTCGATGACACCGACCATCCCTCGGTGTCGCGTGTTGCCGACCACATCAAGACCTATCCGGCCTATCAGGTCTTTGACGCGGCTCCACATGTCGAGATGAACTTTAAGGGCCGGGTCCGGCGCGCGCTGGCAAAGCCGGTCCCGGCGTTGCGACGCAGCTGGGATCGGCCGCGCTGCATGGCCTTCCGCAAGATCGCAGAAGACTCTCGCAATTGGGATTGGCACGTCGAGTTCTAGGGCGCAGCTCAGGAGAACAGAACCCCATCCGAGTGCCACCGGGGCCGGGTGGCGCTGCTGAAATTCGGATTTGGGGATTAGGGTTCGATTCCCCTCGGGCGCGCATCTTTCAATGGCTTAGAGACATCGCGGTGGGACACGCCGCGGGTGCCCGTCGCAAACGCTCGCCTTTTTCCTGGCGCTGGCGATCGGCGGGGTCTTGGTCTAGCTAGCGCCACAGATTGGTTCGGGCGAGATCGATGACTTCATCGGCCCGGCCGCCGATCACCGCTTTCACCATCTAAAGCGTGAAGCCCGTGGCCATCTGCCCGGTGATCGAGGGCGGCGTTGCCAGCTCGGTGCGGTTGACGACCGCATCGTCCAGCATCGCCGACCCGGCGGCGGTGCCCGACTAGAGACGAGTAGAGTCCACGGCTGCTGCAACTCGGTGTCAGCGACAAGCGACGTCCGAGGATCGCCGGGTCGAAGTGGACGCGCCGGGGATCGGGCGCATAATAGGTAACCGGGTCCGGCATGCCGCGGGCCGCGCTGGGAGGAGCCGATGAAAAAAATCGAGATCGCCGATTACGGCGCGCCGGAGGCGGTCGCTCGCTGCGTCGAGGCGCCGGAGGTCGGCGCCCCGGGGCCGGGCGAGATCGTCTTCGACGTGCTGGCCTTTCCGATCAACCCGGCGGACATCTCGTTCTGCCGCGGCAATTACCGGCTGCGCCCGCCGCTGCCGGCAACCCCCGGCGCCGAATGCGTCGGCCGGGTCACGGCGGCCGGCGCCGGGGCCGGCGATATCCGGCCGGGCGACCTCGTCATCCACATGCAGCGCGAGAATTGGGTGCAGCGCCGGCGCATTCCGGCGGCGGACGGGATCCCGCTGCCGGCGGGGCTCGACCTCGCGCAGGCGGCGATGCTGCGCATCAACCCGGCGACCGCATTGCTGCTGCTCGAAGATCATGTCGCGCTGCATCCCGGCGACTGGGTGATCCAGGATGTCGCCAACTCGGCGGTCGGCCGCCATCTGATCGTGCTCGCCAAGGCCAAGGGCGTGCGTACGGTCAACGTCGTGCGCCGCGACGATGTGGCTGCCGCGCTGATGGCGCTCGGCGCCGACATCGTGCTGGTGGATGGCCCCGACCTGGCCGAGCGGGCGCATCGCGCCGTCGCCGGCGCGCCGATCCGGCTCGGCATCGATGCGGTCTCGGGCGAGGCGTGCAAGCGGATCGCCGACAGCCTCGCCAATGGCGGCACGGTGGTCAGCTACGGCGCGATGAGCGGCGCCGATCTGGTGATCAGCCGCGCGGCCGTCGGCAGGGGCGTCAGCCTCAAGGGCTTTGGCCTCAGCGACGGCATCGAGCGGCGCACGCCGGCGCAGGTGCGCGCGCTCTATGCCGACCTCGCCGTCAAGCTGCGCGACGGGGTGCTGAAGGCGCCGATCGAAGCCCTCTATCCGATCGACGACATCAAAGAGGCCCTCGTCCACGCCCAGCGCGGCGGCCGCAGCGGCAAGGTGCTGGTCCTCCCCAACGGCCCGCTCTGATCCGCGAAAGGCGCAAGCCAGCCACAGCGAAACAGGGCCATTCTTGCAACCTTCGCAAATGCTCCGCGAATGGCCCTGCCGGAATTGAGGGCCAATTATTCGGCGCGGCGGTGGCCAAAGGCGCGGATGAAGGTATCGACCGCGGCAGCGACGATTTCGCCGACGCCCGGCTGATCGGCGCCGGCGCCGAGCCGCAGCAGGTGGCGCAGCTGGGTTTCGCCGCGCACCAGCCCGGCGAATTGCTCGGCGGCGAGCCGCGTATCGGGCAGCGCCAACGACCCGGCATTGGTTGCCCTCTGCAAAAAGGCCTCGATCTGGGTCAGGTTGCGTTCGGGTCCGGCGCGCCAGAACACCTCGCCCAGCGCCGGAAAGCGTGTGACCTCGGCGAGGATGATGCGATGCAGCGCAACCGCGTCGGGCGACAGCAGCAGCTCGAGAAAGCGGCGGCCCAACAGCGTCAGCGAGGCGCGAACGTCGCCGGGGTCGAGCTCGCCGACCCTGAGCCCGGCAAAGCGGCGCTCGCACTCGCGCCCGATCACCGCGCCGAACAATTCCTCCTTGCCGGCGAAATGGGCATAGACCGTCGCCTTCGACACCCCGGCCTCGCGCGCGATCGTATCCATGCTGACCGCGCCAAAGCCGTTCGCCAGAAACTCCTCTTTGGCTGCCGCGAGAATGCTCTCGGCCTTGCTCGCCGGCGCCGCTTCGCCGCGCTCGCTCGTATGCATCGCCTTTGTTGCCATCCCCGGCTTTCGCCACCGACCTCCGACGCGCGGGCTTGACAAACCCTACAGAAGCCTTAGGTTCGGCGCAACAATGAACTGAACGGTTTAGTTCAGCCCACGCGCAAGAAGGCCACATGCGCAAGAAGATCGTGATTGTCGCCGCGGCTCTGCTCCTGGCGCTCGTCGGATATGGCGGCTGGTATTGGTGGACGACATTGCGCTTTTTCGAATCGACCGACGACGCCTACATCGCCAGCGACGTGTCGGTGATCAGCCCGAAGATCGAAGGCTACATCAAGGAGGTGCGGGTCCGCGACAACCAGGCGGTCAAAAAGGGCGCGGTGCTGTTCGTCATCGACGACGCCGATTTTGCCGCCAAGGTGGCCCAGGCGCAGGCGGCGGTGGCGACCGAGCAGGCCGCGGTCGCGACTTATGGGAGCCGGCTCGATCTGCAGCGGGCGATGATCGTTCAGGCCCAGGCGACGGTGCAGTCGGCCGAGGCCGATTTGGTCCGCACCCAGCAGGACTATCAGCGCTACAGCGCATTGATGGCGAGCGACTTCGCCAGCCGGCAGCGTTTTCAGCAGGCGCAAGCCGATCAGCGCAAGGCCCAAGCCGAGACGGCCAAGAGCCATGCCGCCCTCGCCGCCGCGCAAAGCGAGCTCGGCGTCCTCGCGTCGCAGCGCCAGGAGGAGATCGCCCGGCTGCAGCAGGCCCGCGCCAATCTGCAGCTGGCGCAGAACGACCTCGACAACACCCGTATCCGGGCGCCGGTGGCCGGCATCGTCGGCAACCGCGCCGGCCAGATTGGCCAGTACGTCAAGCCAGGCACCGAGCTGGTCTCGCTGGTGCCGTTGCCGCGGGTCTATGTCACGGCCAATTTCAAGGAAACCCAGCTGACCCGAATGCGCCCGGGGCAGCTCGCCGAGGTTTCGGTCGACGCCTATCCCGACCACACCCTCAAGGGCCGGATCGACAGCTTTGCCCCGGCGAGCGGCGCCGAGTTCAGCTTGTTGCCGCCCGACAACGCCACCGGCAACTTTACCAAGATCGTGCAGCGCGTGCCGGTGCGCATCGCCCTGCCGCGCAACGATCCGCTCGCCCGCCTGCTGCGCCCGGGGCTGTCGGTCACGGTCAGCGTCGACACCCGCGATGAGGGCGAAGCGATCGCCGCCGGCGGCATCGTCGGCACCGCCGAGGCCGAGCCCGCAGCCCCGGCGTCGGCAAATCTCGCCCCGACAAACCGGGCTGACGCGCGGTGAGCTGGGCGCCGGGCGGGGTCCTGCGGCGAGTCGGTTGGGGGCGTCCCGCATCGGCGCCCCGTACGCGATCAGCCCCCGCGCGACCAGCCCCGGCGCGATCAGCCCCCGCGCGACCCGCTCCGGCGGCGGCAACTCCGGGTGCAGCCGGGCAGCAGCCGAGCCTGCGCGACTGGATCGGTGTGTTGGCGATGGCGGTCGGCCTGTTCATGGCGATCATGGATGTCCAGATCGTCACCAGCTCGCTGACCCAGATCCAGGGCGGGCTGTCGGCCAGCGTCGATGAGATTGCCTGGGTGCAGACCGCATACCTGATCGCAGATGTCGTGATGGTGCCGCTGTCGGGGATGCTGGCGCGGATAGTGTCGACCCGCAACCTGTTCGTCATCGCGGCGCTCGGCTTCACGACGGCGAGCGTGTTGTGCGCCACCGCGACCAACCTCAACCAAATGATTGTTTATCGCGCGATGCAGGGGTTCTGCGGCGGGGCGATCACGCCAAGCGTCTTTCCGGTCGTCTACACCCGGTTCCGCGGCGAGAACCTGACGCGATTGATGGTCATGATTTCGGTCATCCTGAACCTGTCCTCGACCCTCGGCCCGACGATCGGCGGCTACTTGACCGACACGCTCTCCTGGCACTGGCTGTTTCTCGTCAATATTATTCCCGGCATCGCTGTTGCCACGATCGTTTGGCTGTGCATCGACATCGACCGCCCCGACTTCTCGCTGCTGCGCAACTTCGATGTCATTGGCCTCGTCTTGATGGCCGCGTTCCTCGCCTGTCTCGAATACGCGCTCGAAGAAGGGCCGCGATGGGATTGGCTCGACGACGGCACGATCCGCGCCGCTGTATTCGTTTCCGGGGTGGGAGCGTCGTTGTTCTTTTGGCGCGTGCTGACCTATCGGCAGCCGATTGTCGACTTGAGGGCATTCACCAACCGCAATTTCGCTTTGGGCTCGTTTTATACCTTCCTGGTCGGCACCGGCATGTACAGCACGACCTATCTGATCCCGCTTTTTCTGGCTCAGGTGCGCGGGTTCGACGCGCTCCAGATCGGCGAGACGGTGTTTGTCGCCGGGATCGCACAGATGGCGATGTCGCCATTCACGACGCAGATCGCCAAGCGGCTCGACTTGCGCCTGATGCTGGCAATCGGCTTGGCGCTGTTCGCCTACGCGATGTATTTGACCGCCAACCTCACCAACCAGACGAGCTTTGGCGAGCTTCTGGTGCCGCAAGCGGTTCGCGGTGTGGCGCTGATGTTTTGCTATCTGCCGGCCAATATGATCGCGCTTGGTTCTATTTCGACCGATAAGCTGAAAAACGCTTCCGGTCTCTACGGTCTGACGCGCGATCTCGGCGGCGCGATCGCGTTGGCGACGGTCGGGACGTTGATGAATTGGCGGCTCGATTTCCACTGGAACCGGCTGATCGAGAACATCAACCCGGCGCGCGTGGCGGTGCAGCAATTCATCGATAACCAGACCGGCCGGCTCGGCTCGCTGATCGCGGGCGACCCGCATCAGGCCGCCACCACGCTGCTTGGCAACACGGTGCACCGCGAGGCGCTGGTGTTGACCTACAATGACCTGCTTCTGCTGCTCGGCGGGTTCTTTGTCTTCGGTCTGATGCTGATGCCGCTGGTCCGCCGGCCGCGCTCGCTGTTCATCGCCGACCGGCACTGATCTGCCGCAGCGGCCCGTCAGCGGCCGTGCAGCCAGTCTTCGACGAGGCGGCGGGCGATCGAGTCGCGCCGCGGCAGGCGGAAGCTGTCGTCGTCCTGATGTGCCAACAGCCAGCCGCGCTCGACCCAGCGCGCGTCTTCGAGCTCGCCGAGATCGACGGTGATCTCGCTCGTCAGCGCCTCGGCGTGAAAGCCCAGCATGATGTTGGCCGGGAACGGCCAGGGCTGCGAGGAGTGATAATCGACCGCACCGACCTCGATGCCGGTCTCCTCGCGCACCTCGCGTGCGACGGCCTCCTCGAGGCTCTCGCCCGGCTCGACGAAGCCCGCCAAGGCCGAATACATGCCGGGCGGGAAATGCCGCGAGCGGCCCATCAGCGCGCGCTCGCCCTCGGTCACCAGCATGATCACCGCCGGGTCGGTGCGCGGGAAATGCATCGTATTGCAGGCGGGGTCGGTGCAGCGGCGCATGTGCCCAGCCTCCTCGCTGCGGGTCGGGCTGCCGCACAGCCCGCAAAAGCGGTGGCGCGCGTGCCAGTAGAGCATCGCCCGGGCCAGCGCCAACAGCGCCGCCTCGCGCTGGTCGAGCCGGCCGCCGAGCTGGCGCAGATCGGCAAACCGCACGGTCGCTTCCTCGATCCCGCTCGCGGCCAGGACCGGTGAGCGGAGCATGTCGAGCGGCGCCTCGGCCGCCGATAGGTCGAGAGCGAAATGCGCACGCTCCTCGACGATCCCGACAAAGACGATCTCGCCGCGGCCGAGCCGTTCTTCGGCGACGCCGTCGCCCACCAGCGCGGCGACCCCGGCCCAGCCGAGCACCGCCGCCCGCGGCTCGCCGCCGTCGAGCTCGACAACCAGGTTCTGGTTGCGCCAGACCGGCACGAACAAGCTTGCCGGATCGGCTAGGCGCTCGACGATCCAGCCGCTGTCGCGGCGGCGCAGCCCGGCCCGCTCGAACCCGGGCGCAGCATAGTAATTATGCGCTTTCATAGGCCCGACAGTGGCACAGCGCTCGGCGCGGCGACAAGCGCCGATGGGCGGCGAAGCCGGCACGGATTGCCGCAATGCGGTTTGCTCGACAATTCCGGACAATTCCGATTGACCATCGCCCGCGCCGGTGGGCGGAATCGGCCGCGATGGAGCTGCGCAGCCTCTTTTATTTTGTCCGCATCGCCGAGCTCGGCAGCATCACCCGCGCCGCGGCGCATCTGCAGATCGCCCAGCCGGCGCTGACCCGGCATGTCCAGCGGCTCGAGGATGAGCTCGACGCGGCCTTGTTCACCCGCGCCAACCGCGGGGTGCGGCTGACCGAAGCCGGCCACAAGCTGCTCGACAGCGCGCAGCGGATCCTGCGCGACGTCGAGCGGGCCGGCGACGAGATCCGAGCGCACAAGGCGCATCCGAGCGGCAAGATCGTCCTCGGGGTCACCCCGACCCTGTGCCCGGTCGTGGTGCCCGAGCTGTTTGCCCGAATGCGCCGACATTATCCGATGATCGAGCTCAAGGTGGTCCATGCCGGCATGGTCCGGCTGGAGGAATTTCTGGTCGACGGGCGGGTCGATCTGGCGCTGCTGTCGGAAATTTCTAAAAGCCGCCTGATCCTGTCGAGCCGGCTCGCCGATGAGGAGATGGTGCTGATCGCTCGGCCGGGGGCGCGGCCGCGCGGCGTGGTCTTGGCCGAGGAACTGAACCGCACGCCGCTGATCCTCGGCGACGGGCTGCGCGCGGCGCTCGATGTACTGCTCGCCGGCCACGGCATCACCTTGCAGGTCGACACCGAATTGAACGATCACGAGACGATTCGGCTGATGGTGCAGCAGGGTGTCGGCGCGTCGATCCTGCCGCACTCGTCGGTCTATCGCGAATGCGCGCGCGGCCTCGTTGAGGCGCATCGCATCACCGAGGGCGGGATCTTGCGCAGCTTGGCCCTCGGCACCTCGGCGAGCCGCGGCCCCTCGGCGGCGCGGCAGGCGGTGGCCGAAATCGTCACCCGGGTCTTGGCCGACATCGAGGCCGACGGCAAGCTGCGCCCGCCGCTCGGCGAGCCGTTGGGCGATGCGCCGGTGCCCGCCGTGAGGGTCGGGCGCCGGGGCTGAGCTTGCGAACGACCGGCAGCAAATTACGGGTTAGGGGCTGCCATTTGGGGGGATCGAAGTTGGAAGGCAATTCGACCGATCTGATGGCGCTGTTCGACGATGCGCCGCTCAACTGGCGTTATTGGCGCACCTTTGGCCTGATCGCCGCCGGCTCGATGCTCGATCTGTTCGATTTTTTCATCGTCGGCTATCTCGTCGCCAAGCTCGGGCCGGAATGGCACCTGACCTATGGCCAATCGGCAATCATCCTGTTGAGCGGCGGCGTCGGCGCGATCGTCAGCGCGCCGATCTGGGGCGCGCTCGCCGATCAATGGGGGCGCAAGCGGCAGCTGGTGTTCGGCTACCTGATCTGCGCCGCTGGGGCCGGGACGATTGCGCTGATCCCGGACCGGGCCTGGCTGTTGTTCGCGGCATTGCGGTTTGTGGTCGGCTTTGGCTTGTCGGCGGCGAGCGTGCCGGCCTTGACGATGATCGTCGAGATCACGCCGACGCGGGTGCGCACGGTCGTCGCCAGCCTCGCCGTGGTGTTTCCGACCGTCGGCACCCTGCTGTCCTCATTGACCGCGGCCACCCTGCTGTCGGTATTGGGCTGGCGCGGCGTCGCCGCGCTCGGTGCGGCGCCGGCGCTGGTCGCGGTGCTGGCCTCGCTGTTCATCCCGGAATCGGTGCGCTGGCTGATCGCCAAAGGAAGGTTTGCCGAGGCGCGGGCATTAGTGGCGCGGCATCTCGGGCTGCCGCTCGAACGGGTGCCGCTGCCGAATGTCAAGCCGGCCAACCCGCCGCGGGCGCGGCTCGCCGACCTCTATGCCGAGCCTCGGCTGTTCTGGCTCGTGGTCTTTACGATGGGCGGAGCCGCCACCGTCGATTACGCGGTGATCCTGTGGGGCCCGACGATCTTCTCATTGCTGCTCAAGATCACGGTCGCGCAGGCGGCGCGGTATTTTGTCTTTGTGATCCTGTGCGGGATCACCGGCAAGATCGCCTTTTCGCTATTGCCGCAATGGTGGGGGCGCCGCCGCTGCGGCCAATTGCATGGGTTCGGCCTCGCCACGATGATCGCCGTCGCCGGCTATTTCCATAGCGTCTACGTTGCCGGGTTTCCGCTGTTTGTGCCGTTGCTGATGGTCGCCAATTTGTTCATGGAAGGCGGCTTCACCAATCTCGCCCCGTACACGATCGAGGTGTTCGGCGTGCGCCGCGGGGCCCGTGCCGCGGGTCTGACCCTCGCCTCGAACGGCTTTGGCAAGATCCTCGGGCCGGCCTCGCTCGCGCTCATCGCCGGCACCGGCAGCCTGTTGACCCCGCACGCAACCGAGGCTGCGATTTTCCCGGCCTTCATGTTCCTGGCGGTGTGCGCCTTGGGGATCGGCCTCGCCTTCACCTTTCTCGGGCCCGAGACGCACGGCAAGCCGCTCGCCATGGAGGCGGACGAGGCGCCGCAGCGCGCTCCGGCGGCGATCGCCGCTGGCGGCGGCAGTTGACGACGCTGGCCGGACCCGACAACGGCCGACTGTTCCAACACGCAAAGGAGAGCCCCAATGCAGATCGTCGATTCTCAGATCCATCTGTGGGAAAACGCGCGGATGTCGCCGCAGCACCGGCAGATCCCGACCTACAATGTCGATGACGCGCTGAAGGAGATGGCCGAGGCCGGGGTCGATGCAGCGGTCATTCATCCGCCCAGCACGTTGGGCGAGGGGCCGAACGCGCAGGCGGTCGAGGCGGTCAAGGCGCATCCAAGCAAATTCTGCATTCTCGGCAATTTCGACCTGCAGGCCCCGAACCGCGAGGAGATCGTGCGGAACTGGCGGCAGCGGCCGGGAATGCTCGGCTTCCGTTTCACCTTCAACCAGCCGCATCAGCAGAGCTGGTGGTCGGACGGCTCGCTCGATTGGTTCTGGGCGGCCTGCGAGCGCGAGAAATTGCCGGTCGTGCTGATGGCCGGCGGTCATCTCGCCGATCTCGGCCGCATCGCCGAGCGGCATCCCGGCCTCAAATTGCACATCGACCATCATGGCCGCGGCGGCGGTGCCGGGTCCGGCAAGGACGATGCCGCCTTCGCCAACCTCGGCGACATGACCGCACTCGCCAAATACCCGAATGTCGCGGTCAAATTGTCGGGTGCGCCGAGCTATTCGAGCGAGCCCTACCCCTACCGCAACATCCACAAATACATCCGCCAGATTGTTGACGCGTTTGGCCCGCAGCGCTGCTTCTGGGGCACCGACATCACCCGCATGCCGTGCTCGTACCGGCAGTGCGTAACCATGTTCACCGAGGAATTGCCCTGGCTGCAAGGCCGCGACAAGGAATTGGTTATGGGCGACGCGATCTGCGGCTGGCTCGGCTGGCAGCGCCCGGTCTGAGGCGCATCATTGCGAGATGCACTCGCCCACCTGTGGCTGAACGCGGAATTCACGCGCTTCAGCCGCCCAGCCGCCAGCGCAGGGTTTCGCCGGCGCGGAACGGGACGATCGCGGCGTCGCCGTCGCCGATCCGCTCCGGTATGGCAAACGGCGCGCGTCGCAGCGTCACCTGGGCTTGGGTGACCGGCAGGCCATAGAATTTCGGGCCATTGATCGAGGCGAATGCTTCGAGCCGGTCAAGCGCCCCCTCCTCCTCGAACACCTCGGCGTAGAGCTCGAGCGCGCAGGGGGCGGTAAAGATGCCGGCACAGCCGCAGGCGGTCTCCTTCGCCGGCACGGCATGGGGGGCGCTGTCGGTGCCGAGAAAAAAATGCGGGTCGCCCGAGGTCGCGGCCCGGCGCAGCGCTTGGCGGTGGCGCTCGCGCTTGGCGATCGGCAGACAATAAAGATGCGGGCGGATGCCGCCGGCAAAGATCGCGTTACGGTTGATGACGAGATGATGGGGGGTGATCGTCGCCGCCAGATTCGGCCCGCCCTCGCCGACGTATTGCACGGCCTCGAGGGTGGTGATGTGCTCGAGGACGATGCGCAGTTCCGGCAGCCGGCGGCGCAATGGGTCGAGCACCCGCTCGATGAACACCGCCTCGCGGTCGAAAATGTCGATGTCGGGGTCGGCCGCCTCGCCATGGACCAGGAGCGGCATGCCGAGCGCTGCCATGCGCTCCAGCACCCTTTCCACGCGCCCGATGTCGGTCACGCCAAAGGATGAATTGGTGGTCGCATGCGCCGGATAAAGCTTGACCCCGGCGAAAACCCCCTCGGTGAAGCCGCGCGCAACCTCATCCGGATCCGTCGCGTCGGTCAGATAGCAGGTCATCAGCGGAATGAAACCGTCCCCCGTCCCTTCCCCCGCTTGCAGGCGCGCGCCCGTCTTTGTCCCGTCCCCCGCTTGCGGAGGAGGGTTAGGGTGAGGGCCGAGCGCCGCCAGGATGCGTTCGCGATAGGCGCGCGCCGCCGCGACGTTGGTCACTGGCGGGGCCAGATTTGGCATCACGATCGCGCGAGCGAACTGCCGCGCGGTGAACGGCAACACCGCGCAGAGCATGGCCCCGTCGCGCAGATGCACATGCCAGTCGTCAGGGCGGCGCAGGGTGATCCGATCCATTCTCTCAGCCATTTTTTTACCCATATCACGATAGATCAGACGCGGGTGGGCGCGCCACGGCCGGCCTCGCGCGTCGGCACTTTGGAGGGACGGCATGAGCGGATGCATCGTCGGCTGGGCGCACAGCAAATTCGGCAAGCACGAGGGCAAGGGCATCGAAGAGCTGATCGTCGAGGTGACGCAGGCCGCGCTCGCCGATGCCGGCGTCGCCGCGGCGGATATCGACGCGGTCTATCTCGGCACGATGAACGGAGGCTTTGTGCGCCAGGAATTCCCAGCCTCCTTGGTGCTCCAGGCCGATCCCGGCTTTCGCTTCACGCCGGCGACCCGGGTCGAGGACGCCTGCGCCACCGGCTCGGCCGCGATCCATCAGGGGTTGAACGCGATTGCCGCCAAGAAGGCGCGGCTGGCGCTGGTCGTCGGCGTCGAGAAGATGACCGAGGTCTCCGGCCCCCGGGTCGGCGACATTCTGCTCGGCGCCAGCTACAGGAAGGAGGAGGACCAGATCGAAGGCGGGTTCGCCGGCATCTTCGGCCAGATCGCGCAAAGCTATTTCCAGCGTTATGGCGACCAATCGGACGCCTTGGCGCGGATCGCTGCGAAAAACCACAAGAACGGCGTCGCCAACCCATTGGCGCAGATGCAGAAGGATTTGGGCTACGAATTCTGCCGCACGGTTTCGGATAAGAACCCGATCGTCGCCGGCCCGTTGAAGCGCACCGATTGCTCGCTGGTGTCGGATGGTGCGGCGGCGGTGGTGCTGGCCGATACCGCGACCGCCCTTTCCATGAAAAAGGCGGTGATCTTTCGCGCCGCGGAGCAGGTCAACGATTTTCTGCCGATGAGCCGGCGCGACGTGATCGCCTTCGAGGGCCCGGCGTTGGCCTGGCGTCGGGCATTGGCGGGCGCGCGGCTCAAGCTCGACGATCTCGACCTGGTCGAGACCCATGACTGCTTCACGATCGCCGAGCTGATCGAATACGAGGCGATGGGCCTGACGCCAAAGGGCGAGGGTGCGCGCGCAATCCTCGAAGGCTGGACCGAAAAGGATGGCCGGCTGCCGGTCAATCCCTCGGGCGGGCTCAAATCGAAGGGCCATCCGATCGGCGCCACCGGTGTCTCGATGCACGTCTTGGCGGCGATGCAGGTGACCGGCGCCGCCGGCGGCGTTCAGGTGCCGGGTGCGTCGCTCGCTGGGGTTATGAACATGGGCGGTGCCGCCGTCGCCAATTTCGTCAGCATCCTCGAGCCGCTGCGCGCCTAGGAGAAGACGGCCCCTCACTCCGGCCCTCTCTCCGCTCGCGGGGAGAGGGAGGGACCCGCAGCGGGAGGGTGAGGGCGGCAGGCGATCAAGACAGCCAGAGAGGCGTGATGGCCACATTCCGGGCGCTGGTGCTGCACGAAGAGGCGGGCAAGCCGGTTTCCCGCATCGAAATGGTCGACGACGACCGGCTGCCGGAGGGCGAGGTCACCGTCGCGGTCGAATATTCAACCCTCAACTACAAGGATGCGATGGTGCTGCAAGGTCAAGGCCGGCTGGTGCGGACTTATCCGCACATCCCGGGCATTGATTTCGCCGGCACCGTCGAGCATTCGGCTTCGCCCGAGTTCAGCCCCGGCGATCCGGTGGTGCTGACCGGCTGGCGGGTCGGCGAAACCCATTGGGGCGGCTATGCCGAAAAGGCGCGGGTCAAGGCCGCGTGGCTGGTCCCGCGGCCGCCAGAGCTGAGCGCGCTCCAGGCGATGGCGATCGGCACCGCCGGCTTCACCGCGATGCTCGCGGTGATGGCACTGGAGCGTCACGGGCTGCGGCCTGGAGCCGGCCCCGGAGCGGGCGACGTGCTCGTCACCGGCGGTGCCGGCGGCGTCGGCGGCGTGGCGATCGCGCTGCTGTCGGCGCTCGGCCATCGGGTCGTCGCCGCGACCGGCCGGCCCGAGCTGCGCGACTATTTGACGAGCCTCGGCGCCGCCGATCTGGTCGCGCGCGCCGATCTTGCGACCGCGCCATCGCGGCCGCTCGATCGCGAGCGCTGGGCGGGCGCGGTCGACGCGGTCGGCGGCGCCACCCTCGCGACGATCCTCAGCCAGCTCAAATACCGCGCCAGCGTCGCCGCCTGCGGCCTCGCCGGCGGTAGCGATCTGAGGGCGACGGTGATCCCGTTCCTGTTGCGCGGGGTCAATTTGCTCGGGATCGACTCGGTCATGTGCCCGCGCGAGGAGCGGCTCGGGGCATGGCAGCGCCTCGCCCGCGACCTGCCGCGCGAGCGCCTCGAGCAGATGACCCAAATCGCGCCGCTCTCACAGTTGCCCGAGCTCGCGCCAAAGATACTGCAGGGCGCGGTCCGCGGCCGGATCGTCGTCGATGTCAAAGCCTAATGAACGGGGATCGAGAATTGGGAATTGTCAGCGTGTTGGTGCGTTGGCGAGGCATGAAGAACGGTTCCACAACGCGGGCAGATTTGAGACCGGCGCAGCGCGGCCAAATCGTCCAACGCGTCATCGTCGAGGGGTGGACCAGCGCCGAAGCCGCCGCCGTGTTTGGCGTGCGCGAGCGTCTGGTCGCCGCCTGGGTTGCCGATTACCGCCGGTACGGCATGGCCAGCCTGCGCGATCGGCCGGGCAAAAGCGTCGCCGCCGAGGTCGTCCGGCTTCGGCTGGTCCACCCGGTCCGCGCCGGCCTGCGCGGCATCTCGAGCGCAGCGCGCTTTCTGGTTGGATACGAGCGCCCGGCCGCGCCCTCGCCGCTGCGCCGCTCGCAGGACGACCGCGGCGGCGGGTCGTAGCGCGGCGCGACCGAGATCGGCCGCTCGCGGCGCTCCGTTGCATCCCGCGTGTTAACTCTGTGATTACTGGCGCCGGGCGCGGCATCGGCGCATGATCCTGTCTTCCCGGCCGTCCTCGTTTGGGGCGAAGACGCGCCGGCGGGGGATAGGGGATGGCCAACATCGGCTGCGCGCGCCGCACCGTGCTGCGCCTGCTGCTGGGCTGTGCGGCGTTTGGCCTGCCAGCGAGCGCCGGCGCGACGCACCCGCCGGGTCGCGGCCCGCTTTGGGCGAGGCTGCCGGCGGAACGGCGGCGGCTCCGGTATCGGCCGATGATTGTCGTCGATCCGGGGCATGGCGGGATTGACCCGGGGGCGATCGGCGCCGGCGACGTATATGAAAAGATCATCACCTACGCGACGGCACGCCAGCTGATGCGCGACCTCGTCGCGACCGGCCGGTTTCGGGCAGCGCTGACCCGCGGCGCCGACGAGTTCGTGCCGTTGCGCGAGCGGGTGGCCCGCGCCGGTGCGCTCCATGCCGATCTGTTCCTGTCGGTCCACGCCGATGCGCTGCCGAATGCGGCGATGCGCGGGCTGTCGGTGTTTACCTTATCGGCCGAGGCGTCGGACCGCGAGGCCGCCGCCCTGGCCGAAAGCGAGAACCGAGATGTGGTTCACGGTGTGCACTTCTCGCGCGAGCCTCGCGTGATCGGCGAAATTCTCGCCGAGCTGACGCGCGACCAGACCGACAACCAATCGATCGAGCTTGCCGGCGACATCGTCGCCGCCCTCGGGCATCAGGTCATGCTGCTCGAAAACCCGCAGCGGGCAGCCGATTTCGCGGTGCTGACCGCGCCGGACATCCCCTCCGCCCTGGTCGAGCTTGGCTGCCTCTCGAACCCCGCCGAGGAGAAGCTGCTGCTGCAGCCCCAGTATCAGCGCCGGCTCGCCCGCGGCCTGACGCAGGCGATCGAGGCCTATTTTGCGGCCCGGCGCCGCGGCTGACGAGCCCTGCGCGCAACCCCTCGCGAGGCCAGAGCGATCAGGCGGCGCGGGCCGGCCAGACCGGCTGGTGGTAGCCGAGCGGGGCCGTCGGCCGCGCCCAATAGGGCGGGGTTTCGGACAGCTTTACGGTTGGCCCGAGATGCCGCAGCCGGCCAACCGGCGTGTCGCTCTCGATCGACCAGCGCGCGATCTCGGCCGGATAGAGCTCCTTGTCGACCTCCTTGAGCGCCGTTTGCGGCACCTGGCCGCGATCGACCAGCCATTTGCCGGTCTGCGCCAGCGAGATGCGCACCAGCCAGCTGCCGCCCTCGCGGGCGCGGCGCGCCAGCGCCACCATCGCGCCAAACGCCATCAGATAGCCCGTTAAGTAATCGATAGCAGAAACCGGGTAGAACTGCGGGCCGGGATTGGCGCCGGGGAACAATTCGCCCTGGCGCGTCGTGATCCCGCTCACCGTCTGCACCACGGTGTCGAAGCCGCGGCGCGAAGCCCAAGGGCCGACATGGCTGAACGCGCACATCGAGACATAGACGAGGCCCGGCCGCAGCCGCGACAATTCCTCGGGCGACAAGCCGCGATTGCCGAGGGTGCCGGGACGGTAGCCTTGGGTGAAGACGTCCGCTTCGCGCACCAGCCCGCGCAGGGTCTCCAGATCCTGCTTCTGGCGCAGATCGAGATGCGCCTGCAATTTGCCATGGCCGGTGTCGTATTCCTGGTAGCCGATATTCGGCAGGTGCGGGGCGGTGATCTTCATCACCTCGGCGCCGTGCTCGGCCAAGGTGCGGGCCGAGGTCGGCCCGGCCAAGACCCGGGTCAGGTCGAGGACGCGAATTCCCGACAATGGCCGGTCGCCCTCAGGCAAAGGCTCGGGCGCGCTGTCGCCGATCTTGACGATCTCCATCAGCGGCAAGGAAGCGATCGCCGCCGCCTGCGGGTGCTTCGCCCATTCCTCCATGCTGCGCACCATGCCGCCCGCACCCTTGGCGGCGAGGATCGCCTCTTCGAGCTCGATCGCGTCCCATTTGGCGACCGCCTGGCGCACCGCCTCGCGCTCTTCGGGCACGCCGAGCACGCTCATCGCCGCAGCGCGGTGGTTCGGGAAATTGGCGTGGATATAGCTCCAGCGGCCTCCTTTTGCCGGATAGACGCCCATCACCCTATTGCGCTCGGTCGAGATCGCTTCGCCGTTGATTTGCATGTAATGGCCGCTGCGCAGCGAGGCGATCGCCTGGCGCAGATCGACCGAAACCTGTTGGCGCCGCCCGCTGCGCAATTCCCACAACTCGGCGGCGGCGAGCCCGGTCGCGGCCAATGCCGCCGCACCCGCCGCGCCGATGCGGAACGGGGTCGGCAACACCGGGTCGGCGCCGCCGGTGATCTCGACCTCGCGGGCGCGCTCCTCGGGCCAGCCGGCGATCGGCATGATCGTGCGCAAGGCGTCGTAGGCCATCCTCGTTTCTCCCGTAGAGATTGCCGGCGCTTGCCTTGCGCCGGTTGCTGACGGATGATGCCCCGAAACGCTGCGGAAAGGGAACGCCGATGAGCCAGGTCATGATCGTCGTTGATTTCGAGGTCAAGCCCGCGTTTCGCTCCCAGTTCCTCGAGCTGATGCGCGGCCACGCGCAACGCTCGCGCCGCGACGACGGCTGCCTGCAATTCGACCTGATGCTGCCGCATGGCGACGAGGGGCACGTTTTTCTGATCGAAAAATGGCGCGACCAAGCGGCGCTCGACGCGCATGCGAAAGGGCCGATGCCCGGCGACACCTACAAGGATTGGATCGTCGGCCGCAAGGTTGCGCGCGGCGCTCCGGCTGACTGAAGGAGAACCGCCATCGGCGCAGCCGGCTCACCCATTCGGATCTGGCTCGCGGCACTTCTGATCGGTGCGGCGCTGTTGCCCAGCGCCAAGGCCGCCAGTGCGACGGCGTTCGCGGTCAAATCGGCGAAGAGCCCGGCCGAGGTGGCGCCGCCATCGGAAATCCAGGCGCTGCTGAACCTGTTGGCCGATCCGAAGGTCCAGGCTTGGCTGGGGCAGCAGCACGCGGCCCCAGTGGCCGCGGAGCCGCCAAAGCCGCAGCATGACTACCCGGCGGAGATGCTGTCGTCCCGCGTCGAGGCGGTGCACGAGCACCTGATGGCGATGACCGCGATACTGCCCGGGATGCCGGCGCAGTTCGCGCAAGCCGGTGATCTCGTCAAGGAACGGCTGGGCGGCCGCCGGCCGGCGCGCCTGCTGACCTTGCTCGCCGCCTTCGTCGGCCTCGGCTTTGGCGTCGACGGGCTGTTCCGCGGCGCGACGCGGCGCATGCGCCAAAACCTCGAAAGCCATCCGGTCGACACGGTCCGCGACCGGGTGCGTCTCGTCGGCGAGCGGGCGGCCTTTGCGTTCGGGTCGGTCGTGGCTTACGCGATCGGCAGCATCGGCGCCTTCCTGGTGTTCCAATGGCCGGGGCTGCTGCGCCGGATCGTGCTGGGCTATCTGGTCGTCTTTCTTGCGATCCGCATCGCCGCCGTTCTCGGCCGGTTTCTGCTGTCGCCTTACAATGACCGGTTCCGCGTCATCCCCATGGATGGGGCCGCAGCGCGGTATTGGTATTTGCGCTTCCGCATCATCATCGGTTGGCTCGCGCTGGGCTTGGTGACCCGCGGATTGCTCGGCGCCGTCGGCATTTCTCCGGCGGCGGTCGATGTTCTGGGATCGAGCCTGGGCCTCGTCACGCTGGCGCTGCTGCTGGAAGCTTTGTGGCGCCGTCCGGTTGCGCCCGGCAGTGAATCCGGCGCCGAGCTCAGGCCCGAGACCCATCATCTGGGCCGCGTCAAGCTGAATGCGCTGTTGACCGCCGGCCTGGTGCTGCTGTGGGGGCTGCGCGTGGCCGGCGCGATGCCGGCGTTCTGGCTGCTCGCGGTCGTCATCATCTGGCCGCTCGCCGATCGCCTGACCCGTCGCTCCGTCGAGCATCTGCTGAGACCGCCCGGCACGACCGCAATCGCTGGGGTGCCGAACCTCACTACGGTCTTTCTCGAGCGCGGCGTGCGGGCGGCGCTGATCATCGGCGCGCTCGCCTTGCTGGCCTGGGGCTGGGGGATCGATGTCCAGATGCTGGCGGCGCGCGAAACGATGATGACCCGCGTCGCGCACGGCGCGTTGAGCGTGATCGCGATTGCTCTGATCGCCGATTTCGTCTGGCACGTCGCGAAGGCGGCCATCGACTGCAAGCTCGCCGAGTCGGCAGAATTGGGTCTGCCGAACAGCGACGATGCCAGGCGGCGGGCGCGGCTGAATACGCTGCTGCCGATCTTCCGCAATATCCTGTTCGTCGTCGTGATCATCGTGGCGGCGATGATGGCGCTCTCGGCGGTCGGCGTCGAGATCGGCCCGCTGCTCGCCGGGGCGAGCGTCGTCGGCGTCGCGATCGGTTTCGGCGCGCAGACCTTTGTGCGCGATATCATCGCCGGCATGTTTTATTTGATCGACGATGCGTTCCGGGTCGGCGAATACATTCAGAGCGGCAATTACAAGGGTACGGTCGAGGGCTTCAGCATCCGCTCGGTCAGGCTGCGCCATCAGCGCGGGCCGATCTACACTGTCCCGTTCGGATTGCTGGGCGCGGTCGAGAACATGAGCCGCGACTGGGTCATCGACAAGATGACGATCGGCATCACCTATGACAGCGACATCGAGCTCGCCCGCAAATTGATCAAGCAGATCGGTCTCGATCTGGCGAACAACCCCGATTTTGCACCGGTCATGCTGCAGCCCCTGAAGATGCAGGGGGTCGATGCGTTCGGCGATTACGCGGTCCAGATCCGGATGAAGATGATGACCCTGCCCGGCGAGAATTTCGTGATCCGTCGCCAAGCCTTTGCGATGATCAAAAAAGCCTTCGACGCCAATGGCATCAAATTCGCCTTCCCGACCGTCCAGCTGGCCGGCGAGGGCGAGCCGGCGACGGCGGCGGTCGCCCAGCAGGCGCTCACCCTGGCCCAGCAGAAGGTCGCCTGAGCTGCGGGGCGTCACCCGCGGGCTTGACCGGGGCCTAAGCCCGCCCGGCCCGCTCGCCGCGGCGCGCGTCTAACGGGCTGCCTGGCGCGTCCGCAGAAGGAAGGGACATCGACGTGCATGCTGCTGCCATGATGTTCGCATGCGTTATGATGGGTGTTGCGGCGATTGCCACGATGACGGGGTGCGCGCCGGCCACAGCTCAGGCGCAAGCGTGCCCCACGGGCGTCCCCTGGGTTCCTGCCGATTATGCGAACGGCAAGTGGGTCCCCGGCCACTGCCTGGGCCAACCGGCACAATAAAGCGCGCTAATGGTCAAAGCGCGCTAATGGTCAAAGCGCGATAGTGTTCCCGACCGCCCCAAGCCGCGGCTGCTTCCGAGCGGCACCTAAGGAGGGGTGGCGTTGACGGCGACCGAGGAGCAGCCGGTCGACCCGCCTCAACGGGATCAGCGCTTGGAGAACTGGAAGCTGCGGCGGGCTTTGGCCTTGCCGTATTTCTTGCGTTCGACGACGCGGCTGTCGCGGGTCAGGAACCCCTGGTTCTTTAAGAGGGGGCGCAGGCCAGGCTCGTAATAGGTCAAGGCCTTGCTGATGCCGTGGCGCAC
This sequence comes from Allostellaceae bacterium, assembly GCA_036500965.1. Lineage (GTDB taxonomy): Bacteria > Pseudomonadota > Alphaproteobacteria > ATCC43930 > CGMCC-115725 > AP-15. The sequence continues at coordinate 34,459 of DASYBC010000172.1, forward strand.
CGCCCCCGCCTGTCCGGAGAGCCCGCCGCCCTTGACCGTGCACACCACATCAAACTGGCCGAGCCGGTTGGTCGCGACAAAGGGCTGGTTGATCAGCATGCGCAGCACCGGCCGGGCAAAGTAGACCGGGCTCTCGCGATCGTTGACCTTGATCGCGCCGTTGCCGGGCTTGATCCACACTCGGGCGACCGCATTTTTGCGCTTGCCGGTCGCATAGGACCGGCCGAGCTCGTCGCGCTGCGGCTGCACATCGACCGGCACCGTCGTTGCCGCAGCCGGTGCTGCCGGCGGTGCGGTGCGTGCCGCCTGCATCGCCTGACGCAGGCTTCCCAGCCCCTGAAAGGTTTGGCTCCCGGTTCGTTGGCCGGAAGGTTGGCCAGTGGGCTGTCCGCTCGGCGGGTTTGCCGGAGGGCTATTCGGTTGATCGTCGTCGGCCATCGTGCTCACGCCCTCACATTCTTGCGGCTCATCGCGCCGACATCGAGCGGGATCGGCTGCTGTGCCGCATGCGGATGCTCCGACCCGGCAAACACCCGCAGGTTTTTCATGACCCGGCGCCCGAGCGGCCCGCGCGGCACCATGCGCTCGACCGCCTTTTCGACCACCCGCTCCGGATGCTTGCCGGCGAGGATCGCGCCCTTGCTGCGGCCCTTGATGCCGCCCGGATAGCCGGTGTGCCAGTAAAAAATGTCGTCCTTGCGCTTGTTGCCGGTCAGCTCGACCTTTTCGGCGTTGATCACGATGATGTTGTCCCCGCAATCCATGTGCGGCGTGAAGGTCGGCTTGTGCTTGCCGCGCAGACGGGTGGCGAGGATCGCGGCGAGGCGGCCCAGCACCAGCCCCTCGGCATCGACCAGCAGCCATTTCTTGTCGATATCGGACGGCTTTGCGGAAAAGGTCTTCATCACTCTCGCCAGAAAGCTCGCGCCATGTTTTCGCTGGCCGGGCAGAGGCGCCCATTTAGGCGATCGGCCGGCTCCGGTCAAGGCGCGCGCTTCCCAGCCCCGGGGGCCGCAACGGCCAGCCGTCAGGCAAGGCTCTTCGACACCATCTCGTAGGTGTTCCTGCTGAGGCCGGGAGCGGCGAGAACGCGCTCGAGCTCGCGCCGCATCAGCGCCCGGCGGCCGGCCTCGTGCCGGCGCCACATCCCGAGCGGCTGCACCAGCCGGGCGGCGGTCGTCGGGTTCCCCGGATCGATCGCCAGCACCTCGTCGGCGAGAAACGCATAGCCGGCGCCGCTCGGATCGTGAAAGCGCACCTGGTTGCCCTGCGCGAAGGCGCCGACGAGCGCGCGCACCCGGTTCGGGTTGCGGCGGTCATAGGCCGGATGCGCCGAGAGCTCGCGAACCCGCGCCACGGTGTCCGGCAGCGAGGAGCGCGCCTGCAGGCTGAACCATTTGTCGACGACCAGCGGGTCGTGCGCCCATTGGGCGTAAAAGCGGGCGAGCGCCGCCGGCCGCTCCGGCCGGTCGAGATCTGCCAGCACGGCCAATGCCGCGAGCACGTCGGTCATGTTGGCGGCGGCGTCGAGCTGCGCCTGCGCCAGCACGGCCCCGCGCTCCGCATCGGCGGCGGCGATATAGGCGAGGCTGGCATTGCGCAACGCTCGCCGGCCGATCGCGGCGCCGTCGATCCGGTAGGGGCCGGGATCCGCCAGCGCCTCGTAGGCGGCGGCAAATTCGGCGAGCAGCGCCCGGCCGATCTCCGCGCGCGCGGTTTCGCGAGCCAGATGCACGGCATCGACACCGATCACGGCGAGCTGGTCGGCGAGCAGCGACTCGCTCGGCAGGCTCAGCGCCTCGGCGGCGAAGGCCGGGTCGCGCTCGGCGCCGGCCAACGTTTGCCGCATCGCCGCCACCAGCTCGGGATCGATCGCCGGCGCCTTGCTGCCGCGGACGAGGATCTCGACCCGGTCGAGGAGCGCGCGGATTGCGACCTCCTGGCCCGCCTCCCAGCGCGCGAACGGCTCGGGGTCGTGCACCGCGAGAAATTTCAGGCGGTCGAGCGGCACTCCCTTCAATTTGACCGGGGCCGAAAAGCCGCGCAGCAAGGAGGGCACCGGCGCTGCCGGCGGATCGACAAAGCGAAAGCTTTGCCGTTCTTCGGACACCGCCAGCACCCGCGTTCCGGCCGGGCTTTGGCTCTCGCCGCCGGCCGAGCTGTCGCTCTCGCTCGCCAGCCGGGCCGGCAGTTCGCCGCCCTCCGCGTCCAACAGCCCGATCGCCAGCGGGATCAGCATCGGCGATTTTTCCGGCTGTCCGGGCGTCGCCGGCACTCTTTGCGCGACGGTCAGCTCAAAGCTGCCGGTCGCCGCATCCCAATGATCCTCAACCGTGATCTCTGGCGTTCCGGCCTGCTCGTACCACAGCTTGAACCGGCCGAGATCGACCCCGCTCGCATCCTGCATCGCGGCGACAAAATCCTCGATCGTCGCCGCATGGTTGTCGTGCCGGCGGATATAAAGGTCCATGCCGCGGCGGAACTGGTCCCGGCCGATCAGGGTCTGGATCATCCGGATCACCTCGGCGCCCTTGTTGTAGACCGTCGGGGTGTAGAAATTATCGATTCTGAGATAGCTCTGCGGCCGCACCGGATGGGCGAGCGGGCCGTCATCCTCGGGGAACTGGATCGCGCGCAGGGTCTTCACCTCGCCGATGCGCTTGACCGCGCGGCTTCCCTGGTCGGCCGAGAATTCCTGGTCGCGGAAGACGGTCAGCCCCTCCTTCAGCGACAATTGGAACCAGTCGCGGCAGGTGACCCGGTTGCCGGTCCAATTGTGGAAATACTCATGCGCGATCACCGACTCGATGTTCTGGTAATCGGTGTCGGTCGCGGTCTCGGGCTTGGCCAATACATAGCGGGTGTTAAAGATGTTGAGGCTCTTGTTTTCCATTGCCCCCATGTTGAAGTCGCTGATCGCGACGATGTTGAACATCTCGAGATCGTATTCGAGGCCGAACACGTCCTCGTCCCAGCGCATCGCCTTTTTTAGGGAGGCCATCGCGTGGCCGCATTTGTCCTCGTCGCCGCGCCGCACCCAGATGGCGAGCGCCACCTCGCGCCCCGAGCGGGTCGTGAACCGGTCGCGCACCGCGACGAGATCGCCGGCGACGAGCGCGAACAGGTAGGAGGGCTTCGGGTGCGGATCGACCCATTTCGTCCAGTGCCGGCCGCCCTCGGCCTCGCCCGAGGCCGCCGGGTTGCCGTTCGACAGCAGCACCGGAAACAGCACCTTGTCGGCGACGATCGTCGTCGCGTAGCGCGCCATCACATCGGGCCGATCGATAGAATAGGTGATCCGGCGAAACCCCTCGGGCTCGCATTGGGTGCAGAAATTGCCGCCCGACATGTAGAGCCCGGAAAGTGCCGTATTGCTTTGCGGGTCGATGCGGGTTTCGATTTCGAGCGCAAACGCGTCCGGCACACCCTCGATGACCAGCCCGCCCTCCGGCGTCGCCCGATAGCGGTTGGCCCCGAGCGGCTCGCCGTCGAGCGCCACCGACACCAGCTCCAGCGCGTCGCCATCGAGGTGCAGCGGCGCCGCCCCGCCGGAACCGGCCGGGTTGCGGCGGATGCCGAGCCGCGACTTGACCCGCGTCTCGGCGTCGCCCAGCTCGAACACCAGATCGACCGTATCGACCAAAAATTCGGGCGGCCGGTAATCGGCGAGGCGAACCGGCTGCGGTGCCGCCAAATCGGGGGAAACATCGAGCATCGCAATCTCCGCCGCGTCCGTGTTCAGGCGCACCCACCCTATCCCCCCGCCGCCCCTATGAAAATCCCCACCTCCGCCAACGCGATTTGTGCTGGAATCCATCGAGATATTTCCGATGTCGGCGCCTTTCATCCGCCATTGCGAGGAGCAAAGCGACAAAGCAATCTCGATGTCCTGAACTCCAGGCGGCGTGAGATTGCCGCGCTTCGTTCGCAACGACCCCAAACCCCGATGGCGAAACTGGGCCAGAACAACTTCGGAGGCAGAACGCAGCGAAGTGCTTCCGACCCGCTCTCACCGGCAAGGCTGGTGCCGCCATCAGTAGATGGACGTTCTTTTGCGGCGCTTCGGTTATCGTGCGTCGCTTTATCGGCGCTTACGCTCGCGGGCGACGCTCTCGGCCGTTGGGCGAAGTCACTGTGGGACGCGAGGGATGCTGCGCGGCGGACTTTTCACCCGGTATTTCCTCGAAGACGGCATCCGCGAGATGGACCAGTATCGCCGCCTTGATGCCGCCTGTTTAGGGACGTTCCCCGGGGCGGTCGGCAGGCATTGGACGCATCTCGAACAAATGCCGCATCCGTCCGAGGCGGAAACGGAATCGGAATTCATCTTTCCGATCCTCAGCCTCTTGGGGTGGGAACATCTGCCCCAGCAGGAGCCCGGCCGCGGCCATCGCGACATCGCCGACGCGCTGCTGTTCATCGATGCCAGCGCCAAGGAGCGGGCGCGCCCGCTGCAGGCCGTCGACCGCTTTCGGCTGGGCGCGGTCGTCGTCGAGAACGAGGCGCGCGACACGCGGCTCGATCGCGGCTCAGGCAGCCACGAGGCGCCCTCGACGCAGATATTGCGCTATCTCGGCCGCGCCGAGGCGCAAACCGGCGGCGGCCTGCGCTGGGGCTTGCTGACCAACGGCCGGTTTTGGCGCCTTTATTGGTCGCAGGCACGGGCGCGGGCCGAGGGCTTCGTAGAAATCGAGTTGCCGGCGCTGATCGGAGATTTGCCGCCGCCGGTGCCTGAAGGAGCCGACTCCCAGCATTGGCTGCGGGTGTTCATGCTGCTGTTCGGGCACAGCGCGCTCGTCCCCGCAGGCGCTCGCAGCGAAACCTTTCTCGATCTCGCCCTGGCCGAAGGCCGGCGCTACGAGCAGCAGGTCACCCAGGCACTGTCGCGGGTCGTCTTCGACGGCTCCGACGGCGTCTATCCTCGACTGGTGTCGGCGGTCGGCCGAGCCGCGCCCGACCCGCGCCCGCATGACCCGGCGTGGCGAACTGAAGTTCGAGACGCGAGCCTGCGTCTGCTCTATCGCCTGCTGTTCCTGCTCTATGCCGAAGATCGCGACCTGCTGCCGGTGCGTCATGAGGGCTATCGCCGATATGCGTTGCAGCCGATGCGCGACGAGGCCGCGGCAATCGTCGACGGTAGGAGCGCCGTATCCGAGCACCGCACGACGTGGTGGCCGCGCCTCGCGAACCTCTTCGCGGCGATCGCCGAGGGCGATCCCGGCATGGGCCTGCCGCCTTACAATGGCGGGCTCTTCGACGACCGCGAAGCCCCGCTGCTGGGCCGGATCGTCCTGCCCGATCGAACCTTGGCCGGGTTGATCGATGCGCTGTCGCGGGAGCCGGAACCCGCCGCTGGATTAATTACCGGGACCTTTCGGTCCAGCATCTCGGCAGCATCTACGAGCGCCTGTTGGAGCAGGAAGTCGCCGCCGCGGATGATGGGCATCTGACCTTGCGGCCCAGCATCTTCGCCCGCAAAACCACCGGCTCCTACTACACGCCCGAAGAACTGGTGCGCCTGATCCTGCGCCGCGCGATCGGCCCGCTGCTGGCCGAGCGGCGGCAGGCGTTCGCAGGCCGGGCCGCGGCGCTCGCCGGCGACCGCCGGCCAAAATCCGAACGCCTGCGCTTGCTTTCGGAATGCGACCCGGCCGAAGCCTTTGTCAGGCTGCGCGTCTGCGATCCGGCGATGGGATCGGGCCACTTCCTGGTTTCGCTCGTCGACTATCTCGGTGACGAGGTGCTGACCGCGATCGGCGACGCGCCGACCTTGGTCGCATGGGCGGACGAGGCCGAGCCCTACCGCTCGCCATTGGTGACGCGGATCGAAAATCTGCGTGCGGAAATTCGGCGCTCCGCCGACGAGAATAATTGGTCCGTGCCCGACGATCAGCTCGACGATCGCCACCTCGTCCGCCGCATCATCTGAAGCGGGTGATCTACGGCGTCGACCTGAACCCGATGGCGGTCGAATTGGCGAAATTGTCGCTGTGGCTGCACTCCTTCACGGTCGGCGCGCCATTGTCTTTTCTCGACCATCATCTGCGCTGCGGCGACTCGCTGTTCGGCGAATTCGTCAGCCCGGTCGAGCGTGAATTGCACCAGCGTTATGGGCTCGTGGTCAGCCCCGACGTCGCCCAGGCCCGCCAGGCCGCCGCAGGAATGGCGCGGGTCGAGGAACTGGCCGACGCCGACATCGGCGAGGTGCGCGACAGCCGCGAGGGCTTTGCCGGGGTGGAGGAAACCACCGCCGCATTGCGTGCCTTCCTCGACCTCGCCCACGCCGCCCGCTGGCGGACGCCCGCCGATGACGCCGCCAAGTTAGGCCGTGACCGGTTGTTCGGCGGCCTTTATGGAAACCCCGTCCGCATCGCCGGTGAGCGCTCGCCCATGTCAGGCGATGGTGGCAGCGGACTGTGGCTGCGCGGCAATCGGCTTGAAGCCGCCCAGATGCAATCCGCCGCCGCGGCCTTTGTCGCCGAGACCCGCGCGCTTGCCGCCGAACGTCGCTTTTTTCACTGGGAGCCGGGCTTCCCCGGCGTCTGGACTGATTGGAGCAGCGCCGCCCCACCCGGCGGCTTCGACGCGGTGATCGGCAACCCGCCCTGGGACCGGATGAAATTGCAGGAGGTCGAATGGTTTGCCGCACGAGTGCCGGCGATCGCCCACGCTCAGCGCGCCTCCGACCGCAAGCGGCTGATCGGAGAGCTTCGGCAGCGCGGCGACCTGATCGCCGCCGGTTACGACCGAGCCTCGCGGACCGCCGAGACCGCGGCGCGCGTCGCCCGAACCGCCGGCGTCTATCCGCTGCTGTCGGGCGGCGACGTCAACGTGTATTCGCTGTTTGTCGAGCGCGCGTTGCGGCTCGTGCGCCGCGATGGCATCGTCGGATTGCTGGTCCCCTCCGGCATCGCCGCCGACCTTGGCGCCGCAAAGTTTTTTCGCGGCATCAGCACCACCGGCCGGCTTGCGGCATTGCTCGATTTCGAGAACCGGCGCACCACCCTCGATCTCGAGCCGTTCTTCCCCGATGTGGACAGCCGCTTCAAATTCTGCGCGTTCGTGGCCGGCGGCCCGGCGCGGACCTTCGACCACGCCGATTGCGCCTTTTTCAAACAGGATGCGATAGCGGCCGAGGCCGAAGCCTTTCCGCTCGCCCCGGAGGATTTCGCCGCGGTCAATCCCAATACCGGCACCGCCCCGGTCTTCCGTACCCGGCGCGACGCCGAGATCACGCTCGGCATCTATCGCCGCCTCCCAGTGCTGGTCGATCGGCGCGGCGAGCAGCCGGTCTCGGTCTGGCCGGTGCGCTATTTAAGAATGTTCGACATGACCAACGACTCGGACAAGTTCCGCACTGCCGCCGAACTGGAACGGCTCGGCGCCTACCGCGTCGCCGGCCAGCGCTGGGAGCGAGGCGAAGAACGCTGGCTGCCATTGATGGTCGGACGCACCATCCATCTTTTCGACCACCGCGCCGCCTCGGTGATCGAGAACCCCAATAATCTTCACAATCCGTTCAATAGCGCGCTGACCACATCGGCGCTGCATGCGAGCCCGGCCTATGTGCCTTCTCCGCAGTTCTGGATTTCAGAAGCCGAAATCGATTGGCCGGACGGACTGGATTGGGCGCTCGCCTTTCGCGATATCGCGCGCCCCACGGACATACGCACGTCGATCGCCGCTCTGGTGCCGAAGGCTGGATTCGGCAACACGTTACCGATTTTGCCGCCTGAACACGACAATGATAGCGACCCGTATCGATCGAACGCGCCGCTCTTGGTGGCTAATTTCTGCTCCCTAGCCCTGGATTATGTCGCGCGCCAGAAGGTGCAGAGCACACATTTGAATTGGTACATACTTGAGCAGCTTCCGGTCGTTCCTCGCGGGGCGTTCGCCTGCCGCTTCGGGCAGAGGACCGCGGCCGAGATCGTCCGCGAGGACGTGCTGCATCTGACCTATACCGCGCATGACATGGCCGGGTTCGCGCGCGATCAGGGTTATGACGGGCCGCCGTTTCGCTGGGACGAGGAGGATCGGCTGCGTCGCCGCGCCCGGCTCGACGCGCTGTTCTTCCATCTCTACGGCCTCGACCGCGACGATGCCGATTACGTGCTCGGCACCTTCCCGATCGTCAAACGCGAGGAAGAGGCACGCTGGGGCCGCTTCCGCTCGCGCGAGCTGATCCAGGGCTACATGGCCGCACTCGCCGCCGGGGCCCCCGACGCCGACGTGGCCGGCTGACCGCGGCCGCCAATGCCGCCGGCGGCAGAATTGCCGCAATCGCGTCGTATCGTCGCGCCGTTCGGCTGGTCCGGGAGCGGGCTGGCGCTGCACTGAGGAGGAACTTTTCGCTGCAGATTTGCTGCAGAAGCAGCCAGCGGGTGCGCGCTGCCGCTCGGCGCGAGGGCGGCGGGCGGTATCCGGGCCGAACGGAAGCAACGATCGGCTTCCCCCGACGTTAAGGGCAAAGGCCGCCGCTTTCGCCTTGATCGGGGACCGGACCATGACCCAACCAAATTTCACCCGGCGCGGTTTTCTCGGCGCTTCGGCTGGGGCCGCGGGCGCGCTCGCCGCCGCTCCGAGGCTCGGCCGCGCGGCCGAGCCTGCGGGCCCCTCTGGTCCGGTGCGCACCCCCGACATGGTCGATATCGTGCTCGAGGTAAACGGGACCCGGCACAAGCTCGCGGTCGAGCCGCGGGTCACCCTGCTCGATGCTCTGCGCGAGCGGCTGCACCTCTACGGCACCAAGAAGGGCTGCGACCGCGGCGCCTGCGGGGCATGCACGGTGCATGTCGACGGCCGCCGAGTGGTGTCCTGCCTGACCCTGGCGGCGCGCTGCCAGGGTAAGGCAGTCGCGACGATCGAGGGTCTCGCCAATGGCGACGCCGAGCTGCATCCGATGCAAGCGGCGTTTCTCGACCATGACGGCTTTCAGTGCGGCTATTGCACGCCGGGCCAGATCATGTCGGCAGTGGCGCTGGTCGCCGAGGGCAGGCCGCTCACCGACGCGGCGATCCGCGAGTGGATGAGCGGCAATATCTGCCGCTGCGGCGCCTATCCGAACATCCGCGCCGCGATCAAGGATGCGGCGCGGAGGGCCTGAGCGATGCAGCCCTTCACCCTCGCGGCACCCGGCGACGTAGCTGGTGCGACCGCCGCCGCCGCCTCCGCGGCCGACGCCAAATACATCGCCGGCGGCACCGATCTGGTCCAGCTGATGAAAGATGGGGTCGAGCGCCCGCAGCATCTGGTCGATCTCGCCGGCCTGCCGTTCGACCGCATCGAATTCGGCGCCGACGGCGCCCGGATCGGCGCGCTGGTGCGGATGAGCGATGCCGCCGACGATGCCGAATTGCGCCGGCGCTGGCCGATCATTGCCGAGGCGCTCCTCGCCAGCGCCTCGCCGCAATTGCGCAACATGGCGACGATGGGCGGCAATCTGCTGCAGCGCACCCGCTGCGGCTATTTCCGCGACACCGGCTTTCCGTGCAACAAGCGGGCTCCGGGCTCGGGCTGCCCGGCGATCGCCGGCGACAACCGCGGGCTGGCGATCTTCGGCGGCAGCGCGCATTGCGTGGCGACCCATCCCTCGGACCTCGCCGTGGCATTGGCGGCGCTCGACGCGGTCGTCGAGCTGAGCGGCCCGGCGCCGCAGGGCGGCGCGGCCACGCGCCGGGTCGCGCTCGGCGAATTCCACCTGCTACCGGGCGACACGCCCGAGCGCGAGACCGTGCTTCGCCCGGGCGAAATCATCACCGCGATCCTGGTGCCGGCCGAAACGGCCGGGCTGCACTCGCATTACCTGAAGGTCCGCGACCGTGCCTCGTTCGAGTTCGCGCTGGTTTCGGCGGCGGTGGTGGTCGGCATGACCGGCGGGCGAATCGATCGGGCGCGGGTGGCAATGGGCGGGGTCGGCGCCAAGCCGTGGCGGCTGCCTGCGGTCGAGGCGGCCCTCGCCGGCGCTCCGGCGACACCCAGTGCTTTCGCCGCGGCCGCCGCGCACGCGGCCGAGGGAGCGCAGCCGCTGTCGCAGAACCGCTTCAAGATCGCGCTGATGCAGCGCGCCCTGATGCGCGCGCTGACCATCGCGACGGCCTGAGGAGAAGAGGCTGATGACCCCGGTCACCGGATTGCCGATCGACCGCCGCGACGGCCGGCTCAAGGTCACCGGCGGCGCCAAATATGCCGCCGAGTTCGACATCGACAATGTCGCCCACGCGGTCCTGGTGCAGAGCACGGCCGCCAGCGGCCGCATCGCCGGCTTCGACCTCGCCGCCGCCGAGGGGGTCCCCGGCGTGCTCGCGATCCTGACCCCACAGAACGCGCCGCGGCTCGCCGTCGCCGCGGCCGGGGAGCATGTCGTCGCGTTTCCGCTCCTGCAGGACAACCGGGTCGATTACAACGGCCAGCACATCGCGGTGGTCGTCGCCGACACGCTGGAACGCGCCCAGTATGCCGCGTCCCTCGTCAAAGCGACCTATCATGAGGGCGAGCCCGCGATCCGCATGGCCGACGCGCTCGCCGAGGCCTATGCGCCAAAGCACTTTCGTAACGGCGCGCGGCCGCCCGACAGCCGGCGCGGCGACCCGGAGGCGGCGTGGGACGGCGCGGCGATCCGCCTCGACCTGACCTATCGGACGCCGGTCGAGCACCACAACCCGATGGAGCCGCATGCGACGATCGCGCTGTGGCAAGGCAACCGGCTGACCGTCTACAGCGCGACCCAGGGCATCGACGCCTCGCAGCACACGCTCGCCGCCCTCTTTGCGATCAAGCCCGACGCGGTGCGGGTGATCTGCCCGTTTGTCGGCGGCGGGTTTGGCTGCAAGGGCGTCACCTGGCCGCATGTGGCGCTGACCGCGATGGCCGCGCGCCAGGTCGGCCGCCCGGTCAAGCTGGTCCTGAGCCGGGCGCAGATGTACACCTCGAACGGCTATCGGCCGCAGACGATTCAGCGCATCCGCATCGCGGCCTCGCCCGACGGGCGCCTCCTGGGGTTGCGCCATGACGGGATCTCGGAAATGTCGCTGCCGGCGATCGGCGAATTTTCTGAGCCGGTCGGGCTCGCCACCGAGATGCTCTATGCCTGCCCGAATGTTGCGGTCACCCACCGTCTGGTGCCGCTGAACGCGCCACTGCCGACCTTTATGCGCGCGCCGGGCGAGGCGAGCGGCAGCTTCGCGCTCGAATCGGCGATCGACGAGCTGGCCGCGGCCGCCGGGGTCGATCCGCTCGGGCTGCGCCTCCTGAACTATGCCGAGACCGACCCGCATGAGCGGAAGCCGTTTTCGAGCAAATCCCTGCGGCAATGCTATGCGGCCGGCGCCGAGGCGTTCGGCTGGGCGCGCCGCACCCCCGAGCCCGGATCGATGCGCGACGGCGACACCCTGATCGGCTGGGGCATGGCGACGGCGACCTATCCGATGAACCGCTCGAAGGCCAGCGCCAGGCTGATCTTCGGCCCCAACGGCGACGTCGTCGTGCAATCGGCGACGCAGGATCTTGGCACCGGCACCTATACGGTGATGGCGCAGCTCGCCGCCGACGCGCTGCGGATGCCGATCCACCGGGTGCATTTCGAGCTCGGCGACAGCTTGTTCCCGAACGCCCCGATTTCCGGAGGCTCGCAGAGTGCGGCGAGCGTCGGGCCGGCGGTTCTCGCCACGGTCGATGCGGCGAAGCAAAAGCTGTTCGCACTGGCGCTGGCCTCGAACCGATCAGCAGTCGCCGGCTCGACCGCGGCCGATCTGGCGCTCGAGGACGGGTTTGTGCTGGTTCGGGCGGCGCCGCATCGCCGGATCAGCGTTGCGGCACTGCTCGCCAAGAACGGCCTCGACCGGCTCGAAGCGGTCGGCTCGGCGGCGCCCGGCGACGAAAAGCAGCACTATTCGATGCACTCCTTCGGCGCGCAGTTCGCCGAGGTCCGGATCGACCCGGCATTGCGCGAGATCCGGGTCAGCCGGCTGGTCGGCGCCTTTGCCGCGGGCCGGATCCTGAACGCCAAGGCCGCGCGCAGCCAGGCGATCGGCGGCATCGTCTTCGGCGTCGGCATGGCATTGCTGGAACAGACCCAAATCGACCCCAATGTCGGCCGCGTCACCAACCCCAACGTCGCCGAATACCTGATGCCGGTGCATGCCGACATCCCCGACATCGAGACGATCTTCATCGACGAGCGCGACTCGCTGGTCAACCCGGTCGGGGTCAAGGGGCTCGGCGAATTGCCGATCGTCGGCGTTGCCGCGGCGCTGGCCAACGCCGTCTACCATGCAACCGGCGTGCGGGTGCGCGACCTGCCGATCCGGATCGACAAGATATTGGTCTGACATCGCGTTGCCCCCGGCGGCCTGCGTCGTCGGCGAGATGACGCAAAACGGAGGAGTCTCGCGATCGAGTCGCGCCAAACGCGTTCGGCGAGGCGGGTTGCGCCCGCCCTATTTCGCTGGCGGTTCAAGACCATGACGTCACATGCTACCGGCGAATATCCGAGCCTCGACGCGCATTTCGCGCGGATCATGGCTCGCCCCGCGGTCGAGAAGACGATCGAGATCGAGAGCAAGATCGGCTACCAGCTGCCCTAGCCGTTCCGGAGGCCGGGCCGCTTCGATCACCGTCGAAGTGTTTGCCGACGGGTCCGAGCGGATCGGGCGTTAAACTGAGCAGGATGATTACCGGTCCTCTGATCGCCGAGATCGCAGCCCTCGTCGGGGAACCCGCAAGGGCTACAATGTTATCGGCGCTGCTCGATGGCCGCGCCCTGACCGCCAGCGAGCTTCCATACGCGGCTCGGGTCACCCCTCAGACGGCGAGCGCGCATCTCGCCAAGCTGGTCGAGGCAGGGTTGTTGTCGGTGCTTCGCGATGGGCGACACCGCTATTTTCAGATCGCGTCGCCGAAGGTAGTCGAGATGCTCGAGGGGATCGTCGCCCTTGCGCTCGAAAGCCGGCCACGATACCGGCCTCTAACCCGTCAAGCGCAGGAGCTCAATGCCGCCCGAATTTGCTACGACCAGCTTGCCGGCCGTCTCAGCGTCGATCTGACAGATTCTCTAACCGAGCGCGAATACATCGTGCTCGGTGATGAAGCGGCTGAAATTACCCAGGCCGGCATGCGTTTTTTGACTGAATTCGGCATCGATCTTTCCGCTTCGATCTCGAGCCGATTATGCCTGGACTGGACGGAACGACGGCCGCACATCGCGGGTCCTCTCGGAGCCGCGTTGACCAAACGTTGCTTTGACCTCGGTTGGATCGAGCGGATGAAGCGCAGCGGCGCGGTGACCGTCACGCCGTCGGGACAGCGCGGCTTCCTGCAAACGTTTGGCATCGGCATCTCCGAAGAAAGAGAGAACGGCACCGAGCGCCAGTAAAAGCATTCCCGAACAGTCGGCCGGCAGTGCTACCGAGACACGAGGGAGGACAGAGGATGGTCGCCAGTGACAACTTTGCGGAATTTCTCCGCGAGCAGCTCGCTCCGATCGGCCGCATCACAATGCGGCGCATGTTCGGTAAAACCGGCGTGTTCTGCGACGGGCTGATGCTCGGGATGGTGACGGACAACACGCTTTACTTTCGGGTCGATGACCACAACAGGGCGACCTTCAAGGAAGCCGAGCGTGTTCCGTCGCTCAACTATGAGAAGCAGGGTCGCATCATAGATCTTTCGTTTTGGCGAGCGCCGGAACGGCTGTTCGACGAACCCGATGAACTTGTCACCTGGGCGCAAGCAGCACTGGCAGCAGCGCGTCGGGTCGCGGCGAAGCGAGAACGGACATTGCCAAGGCGAAAATCCAGACTTCAATCGACGAGCGAACAGCCATGAAGTTCGGCATTCACAACTCGTCCTGGCTCGACGCTCCCGAGCCGGCCGAGGCATTCGAGGCGGTGAAGGCAAAAGCGCAGTGGGCGGAGGATCACGGCTTTGTGTGGTTCTCGGTCCTGGATCACATGATCCAGATCCCTAATGTCGGCGTGCCCGACGAGCCGTTCCTCGAAGGCTGGACCGTGCTGGCGGGGCTGGCCGCCGTCACCCGTCGCATCCGCCTCGCCACCCTGTGCACGGCGGTCGGTTATCGCAATCCCGCGCATCTCGCCAAGATCGCGGCGAGCGTCGATCTGATCAGCCGGGGACGACTGACGCTCGGCATCGGCGCCGGCTTTTTCGAGGATGAATACCGTCAATACGGTTGGGAGTTCCCGCCGCGCCCCGCGACCCGCATTCGGCAGATGGAGGAAGCGGTCGAGTTGATCCTGAAGATGTGGATTGAGCCCCGGACGACATTCCACGGCCGGTATTTCCATGTCGAGGATGCGATCCTCGAACCCAAACCGGTACAAAAGCCGCGTCCGCCGCTGCTGATCGCCGGCGGCGGCGAACAGATGACCTTGCGCGCGGTCGCCCGTCTGGCCGACGCCTGCAATCTCGTCGGCGACGATCCCGCTACCGTACGTCATAAGCTGGCCGTGCTGCGCCGCCATTGCGAGGCGGCGGGTCGCGACTGGGACGCGATCGAAAAGACCCATGTGCAGCCTTGGCTTCTCGCTCGCAACGACGCCGCAGCGGCGGCGAAGCGCGAACGTGCTCGCGGAGAATTGCGCGGCTTTGTCGGTACGGTACCCGAGGCCATCGACCTGATCGGGCAATATCAGGACGCCGGCGTCGAGCTGCTGATCGATGGCGATCGGAACGACGTAGAGACCCGTGAACTCTTTGTCTCGGATATCATGCCGCACTTTGCCAGACGACCCACCACCCCTGCGTCGTCGCAGCTAAAATCGGGACCGCTCATGCCATGATGGGTACGTGCCGATATGATGGCGGGCTTCGGGCTATTTCATCCTGGGAACCGCGTGTTTCCGTCCCGCCATGGGTCCTCGGCTTTCGAGCGTGTGAAAAATCCCCGCGTGAGGGGAACGGGGCAATTACGCATAGCCATCCCGGCGTAGGCCGGGACCCATTCCTCGGCCTCTCCGAATTTCGCCCAGCTATCACCGGCACTAGAAGCCTGTGCCGCGGCAAGATGGGCCCCGGCCTGCGAGTGTGTGAAGAAATCGCCATGGAGTCGCCTTCCCGGCGCAGGAGCGCGTGAAACAATTCCCGAGGCGCTCGCTGCCTCGAGATCGTGCGTGCTTCGAGACGCGCCTTCGGTGCTCCTCAGCATGAGGTATCCTATTGATGATGATGAGAACATACCTCATCCTGAGGAAGCCGCGAAGCGGCTGTCTCGAAGGGCCTGCTCGCGAAGGCGGGGGACGCACCGCACCGCTCCATCCTATCTTCAATTTCTTCACACACTCCTGCGCCGGGGTGGTGAGGAAATCGAGATGATGCAATTTCTTCGCACGCTCGCAGGGCCGGGACGGCATTGAAGAAGCCTGGCGCGGATTGCGAGAGCGCGGGTCAGGTGTGCTCGACGTAGCCGTCCATGACTTTTTTGTCGCCGGCGTGCTCGAAGCGGATGCTGAGCTTGTTGTCCTCGACGGCGATAATCGTCCCGTAGCCGAATTTCTGGTGGAACACGCGCTCGCCGACCGAAAAGCCGCCGACCCGGCGGATCTCCTCGCCGCGCCGGGGGACCGGCCCGGCCTCGATCAGCACCGGCCGCCGGCGTTCCGCCCATGGGGCCGGGGTGCTGGCGTTCGTCCGATCGCTGGCGCTGCCCCATCCGCCCGCGTAGGCGGAAGCGCGCGCGGCGCCTGGCTGGAGCCCGGGCTCGGCGATGATCTCGATATGCTCGGCCGGCAATTCGTCGACAAAGCGCGAGCGCATCGCGCTCTGCCACTGGCCGTGGATGCGGCGGTTGGCGGCGAACGAGACATAGCCGCGGTGGCGCGCCCGGGTCAGCCCGACATAAGCGAGCCGGCGCTCCTCCTCGAGGGCGGCGAGCCCGTTCTCCTCCATCGCGCGCTGGTTCGGGAACAGCCCGTCCTCCCAGCCCGGCAGAAAGACGGTGTCGAATTCGAGCCCCTTGGCGCTGTGCAGGGTCATCAGGTTGACCATGTCCCCGCCGGCGTCGGCGGCGTTGTCCATAACCAGGCTGACATGCTCGAGAAAGCCGCCGAGATTCTCGAACTCGGCCATCGCGACGACCAGCTCCTTCAAGTTTTCGAGGCGGCCGGCGGCGTCGGGCGAGCGGTCGGCCTGCCACATCTGGGTGTAGCCCGATTCGTCGAGCACGATTTGCACCAGATCGGTATGCGACACCCGCACAACCTCATCGCACCAGCGGTCGAGCGCCCGGATGAAGAGGGCGAGCGCATTGCGCGCCGCCGGCCGCAATAAATCGCTGGCGATCAGCACCCGCGCCGCCTCGACCAACGGCAAGCGCTCGTTGCGGGCCAGTCCGTGCAGCTGCTGCAAGGTGGCGCTGCCGATACCGCGGCGCGGCGTGTTCAGGATGCGCTCGAAGGCGAGATCGTCGGCCGGCTGGTTGACCAGCCGCAGATAGGCGAGCGCGTCGCGGATCTCCTGGCGCTCGTAAAAACGCGGCCCGCCGATCACCCGATAGGGCAAGGCGAGGGCGATGAAACGCTCCTCGAACTCGCGGGTCTGAAATCCGGCGCGCACCAGGATCGCGACCTCGCTCAGCGCATGGCCGTTGCGCTGCAAGGCCTCGATCTCGTCGCCGACCCAGCGCGCCTCCTCCTCGGCGTCCCACAGCGCGCGGACCACGACCTTGGCGCCTTCGCCGGCTTGGGTCCACAAGGTCTTGCCGAGCCGCCCGCGGTTATGCGCGATCATCCCGGAAGCGGCGCTGAGGATGCGCGAGGTCGAGCGGTAGTTTTCCTCGAGCCGGATCACCGCGGCGCCGGGAAAATCCGTCTCGAAGCGCAGGATGTTGCCGATCTCGGCGCCGCGCCAGCTGTAGATCGACTGGTCGTCGTCGCCGACACAGCACAGATTGCGCCGCGCCTGCGCCAAGAGCCGCAGCCACAAATATTGGGCGACGTTGGTGTCCTGATACTCGTCGACCAGGAGATAGCGAAAGCGCCGGTGATAGTCGCCGAGGATGTCGGGGTTTTGCGTGAACAGCGCCAAGTTGTGCAGCAAGAGGTCGCCGAAATCGACGGCGTTGACGGTCGCGAGCCGCTCCTGATAGCGCCGGTAAAGCGCGATCGCGCGGCCATCGCCAAAGCTCTCCGCATCGGCCGGCGAGACCTTATCGGGGCCGAGGCCGCGGTCCTTCCAGCGCTGGATCACCGACAGCAGCACGCGGGCGGGCCAGCGCCGCTCATCGATGTCTTCGGCCTGCAATATCTGCTTCAGCAAGCGGATCTGGTCGTCGGTGTCGAGGATCGTAAAGCTCGATTTGAGCTCAACCGCCTCGGCGTGGCGGCGCAGGATGCGCGCGGCGATCGCATGGAAGGTGCCGAGCCACACCCCGTCGGCGGCGCGGCCGATCATCGCCTCCAGCCGTTCGCGCATCTCGCGCGCCGCCTTGTTAGTAAAGGTCACCGCGAGCAACTCGGACGGAAACGCCCGGCGCGTGGCGAGAATATGGGCGAGCCGCGCGGTCAGGACCCGGGTTTTGCCGGTGCCGGCCCCAGCCAGCACCAGCACCGGGCCATCGACCGCCTCGACCGCCTGCCGCTGCGCATCGTTGAGCGCCGCAAGGTAATCGGCTGCTTGGGTGATCGGGTGCGAAAGAACGGCCGGATCGGACATGCGATGATGATATAGGAAGAGCGGCGAGAGCGGGCAGGATCGTGTGATCGCCCTCCACCGGTCGTCATGCCGGGTCTGTTTCGGCCGTCCACGTGCCCGGACCGTGGCCAAGAAAACGTGGATCACCGCGACGCGCCGGGCCATGACGTTTTAGTGAATTTTGTATCTGACCAGTGGCCGGCGACACCAAGGTTGCCGCTATGATGCGGCACCCGTCGCTTGGCTGTCCCGATGCACGCCGCGATCGTCTTGCTTGTCCTGGTCCTGACCTATGCCGGCATGGCGGCCGGGCGAATCGCCTGGCTGCAGGTTGATCGCACCGGGATCGCATTGCTCGCGGTCATCGCGCTCTTGGCCAGCGGGCAGATGACGCTCGACGATTTCGGCGGCGACATCGACATGCCGACGATCGCGTTTCTGTTCGCGATGATGATCATCTCGGCCCAGTTCGCCCAATCGGGCTTTGTCGATCTGTGCGCCCGGACGATCATCGACACGCCGCGCGGGGTCGCCGCCTTGCTCGGGCTGACCGTCGCCATCGCCGGGGCGCTGTCCGCGGTGCTGGCCAGCGACATCGTCATCATCGCGATCGCACCCTTGCTGATCGCCGGGGCGCGGTCGCGCGGCCTCGATCCGCGCCCATTGGTCATAGCACTCGCCGCCGCCACCAACGCCGGTTCGGCCGCGACCCTGATCGGCAATCCGCAAAACATCCTGATCGGCTCGCTCGGCCGGCTCGCCTTCTATTCGTTTCTGACGGTTTGCGCGGTGCCGGCGCTGTTCGCACTGGTCGTGGTGTTTGCCGTCGTGTGGCTGCAATGGCGCCGGCGTATCGTGCTGACCTCGCCTGCGGCGACCGACCAGCCGCCATCGCTTGCCGGCCGCCCGTTCGACCGCAACCAGACAATAAAAGGGGCGGCGGCGGTGCTGGCGCTGCTGGTGCTGTTCGCCACGCCATTGCCGCGCGAGACCGGGGCATTGATCATCGCGGCGCTGCTGCTCGCCAACCGCAAGATCACCAGCCGGACGATGATCGCGGCCGTCGATTGGCCGTTGCTGCTGCTGGTTTCCTGTCTGTTTGCGATCACCGGGGCGCTCAACCAGGCCGGCGTCGCCGGGCCGCTGCTCGGGTTTCTGACCGAGCATCGCCTGCTGCCCGACAATTTGCTGCTGCTGACGCCGTTCAGCGTCCTCACCAGCAACGCGATTGGCGGCGTCGGCGCCTCGATGCTGCTGCTGCAATTGTGGCCGACCGCCCCGCCCGGCACCCTCTATGCGCTGGCGCTGCTGTTAAGCCTCGCCGGCAACCTGTTGCTGACCGGCAGCCTGACCAACGTCCTGATCGCCGAGCGGGCCGAGCGGATGGGGGTGCGGCTTGGCTTTGCCGAGCATGCGCGCGCCGGGGTGCCGATCGCGCTCGCCTCGATTGGCTTCGCCGTGCTCTGGCTCTCGCTGGCCCACACTCTGCCGCTGCTGCCCGCCGGCTAGCCCGGATATCTCACCGGGATGAGTGCATCGGGGTTCTGAAAGAGGGATAATTCTTCTGCGACAAAGGCTTATCCGGTTGCAGAGGAGGTCCCCGATGCCGACAGAGTGTAGTCCGGCGACGATGCTTTTTGCAC
>DASYBC010000173.1:0-6317 GCA_036500965.1 Allostellaceae bacterium
TCGCCCGCTGCCGACAAAGCCTTCAATCGCTCCTCGCCGTCGAAAAATCCCGGTTGCCCCGCCATCGCCGATCCCCCGCATCCCCAATCGTAGGAACGAGCGATTCGCCTTCAAAAACAACCGGTTTTTAGAGGCGCCCGACCGCTCAGCCGCGCCCCGACAGGCTCAAAACGCCAGGCTCGCGGCCCCAAAACCCCGACAAGCAGCCTGATACGTCAGAAAATCCAACATCAGCAGCCGCCCGGTGAGATATCCGGGTTAGTGAAGACCCGATGAGGGAGGAGCGAGCGTCGATTTCTAATTAAGTCATTGATTTGGGATACGCGTGAAGGTGTGAAGGCAGAAGGCTGGACATTTCTATATACACTTCGGATAATCAGCCCAGGCTACGTCATTCTGGGCTTCGCCTCCAATTCCCTGATAGGCAAATCACCAATGTGAATTAGTTTGAATGGAGTCCTTCACACCTTCACACTTGGCCAATTTCAGTGAGTTAGAGGCGGAAAAGGCTTCATTTGAGCTTCACTGACGTTCACCGGACCGGGACCGGGTATCTCGAGGTGAAGACAGGCGCTCTGTGGCTGTGGCGCGGACCACTCTGCGACCATCGGGGTGATCTCACAGCCCAAGGCGGTGATGGTTGGGCAGGTTTTCGGGTAAGATTGCACTAGATGGTGTACCGTCATCGGCGGCTCGATCGACATGCTACCAGTGAAGTCGGCCTGGGAGCCGATCGTCGCGATGGCTCCCTCGGCTAAATTATTAATATCAATGAGTCAAGAGGGCAACTATCGGCTTTTGGGAGGCTGCCGGAGCATCGGGATGCCGTGATAGCGCGAGCGGTGGTCCTGCCAAAACCCCGCTGCCAGCTCCAGCTCGAGCCGATTTATCAAAATCTCAGCCTCAGACCATCACCCAATACATAAAATTGGGACGGCTCGAGGCGTTGGGCCGAAAAGTCAATGAAATGAATGCCGAGCCGGTTTGTAAGTTTAACACCGACGAGGTCGAAGCAGATCTTGAGAGGCGCAGAAACCCGTCGGAAGACCATGATGGTGAGCCGCAACCCGCTGCTTGTCTTTTTGGCGGTTTGCGGGGCGAAAACACGGTTCCAAAAACGCGAAGGGGTGTATCGGATTCTGCGCTCCCCAAAATCGCCGACAAGGCCGAGTTGAAGCGATGGACACAAAACGGCATCGAAGTCGCCTGCGGCTATCGCCTTGAAAACGCGGCCGTGCTAGTGGCTGCCTTTGATAGCCACAAAGGGAACGGTTCATGCCTATGAGGGTAGCGATCTACGCCCGGGTTTCGACCGACGACAAAGGGCAAGAGCCGGAGAACCAGCTTCGGCAGCTGCGCGAATGGTGTGGTCGGATGGGCTACCCCATCGAGCGGGAATACGTCGAGCACGAGAATGGCGGCAAGGGCGTCGAATATCGCAAGCAGCTCGGCGCGATGTTTGCCGGCGCCGCTCGACGCGAGTTTGACCTGCTGCTGGTCTGGTCGCTCGATCGGTTCAGCCGGGAAGGCATGGCGACGACCGTCGGGCATCTGCAGCGCCTCGCCGCGCATGGTATTGCATTTCGGTCATTCACCGAAGAGCACTTGTCGACGGAGAACGAGCTCGTCCGCAACATCCTGCTGGCGACCCTTTCCTCGCTCGCCAAGCTCGAGCGCGAGAAGATCAGCCAGCGGACGAAAGCTGGCCTCGAACGAGCGCGCGCGATGGGCAAGGTGTTCGGGCGGCCGAAATTCAGCGATGGTGACCGGGAGAAACTGCGCGCAGCGCTCGATGGCGGCAATAGCTGGCACTCGGTGAGCATGGCCACGCGGATCCCGTACAGCACGGTCAAGAAGCACGCCCGAGCGCTCGGCTACGAGCCGCGGCGACGTGCTGCAACGGCGATCACAGCGGCAAAAAACCCGCATGGTGGAGATGGCTGACCCCTCCGCCTTTACTTCTCCAGCAATCGCCATTCGAAACCAAGGGGTCCCCCTGATTGCAACAGCTACCGCGCAATCTCGGACCCTAGAGGGTCCCATCCAATATTTGAGAGGCCCCCACTTCTTGGCGCAAACACCGCATACCGGCATGCACTGACCCCGGCCTTTCGTTGGCCTCGTTGGGTCCCCCGGTGCCCCTTTTATTTTCCTCCCGGGTCCTCCAACGGTTCCGACCCAAGCGCATCTGCGCACTGGGATTGGCGCCCACGCCGAGCCGCTGCTACGCTATCATTTTACGGCTTCGGAGGAGGAGCGGGATGGACGAGCAAGTCTTTGGCTCCGCTACGCAACTAGCCGGTAGGATCCGCGACCGCCGCGTCGGCTGCCTCGAATTGCTCGACTTCTACCTTGCCCGCGCCGAGCGGTATAACCCGGCGCTCAACGCGATCATCGCCTGGCAGGTCGACGCAGCCCGCCAGCGCGCCCGCGACGCCGATACGGCGCTGGCCAAGGGCGAGGTGTGGGGCCCGCTGCACGGCATCCCGATGACGGTCAAAGAATCGTTCAACATCGCGGGCCTGCCGACCACCTTCGGCAATCCGCTGTGGAAGGACAACATCGCGACGAGCAACGCGGTTGTGGTCGATCGCCTGCTGCAGGCCGGGGCGATCATCTTCGGCAAGACCAACGTCCCGTTGATGCTGATGGATTCGCAGAGCTACAACGACATCTACGGGACCACCAACAATCCTTGGGACACCTCGCGCGGGCCGGGCGGCTCGTCGGGGGGCGAGGCCGCGGTATTGGCTGCCGGGCTGTCCGTGCTCGGAGCCGGCAGCGACATCGCCGGCTCGTTGCGCAATCCGGCGCATTACTGCGGGGTCTACGGCCACAAGCCGAGCTGGGGCCTAATCCCGTCGCGCGGTCATGCGCTCGCCCCGGCGGTGGCGCCGACCGACATCTCGGTGGTGGGCCCGATGGCGCGCCATGCCGAGGACCTCGCCCTGGCCTTGAGTGTCCTGGCCGGCCCTGATGTTTTGCAACAGCCGGCCTGGCGGCTCGAATTGCCGCCGCCGCGCGGCCGCAGGCTCGCCGATTTCCGGGTGGCGGTGTGGGCAAGCTCGCCGCTCAGCGAGATCGACGCCAGCGTGCGCGAACGCTTCGACGCACTGGTTGCAGCGATTGCGCAGGCTGGGGCCTCGGTTGACGAGCACGGCCGGCCGGGCATCGGGGATGCCGAGCACCACCGGCTGTTCATGACGCTGTTGCGGGCGGCCACTGCCTCGCGCCTGAGTGACGCCGATTTCGCTGCACAGAAGGAAATTGCCGCAACGATATCACCCGCCGACATGAGCTTTCGCGCGACCCTGGCGCGGGGTGCGACGCTCGATCACCGCGCCTGGGGCGTTGCCAACGAGGCGCGCAACAAACTGCGTTATGCCT
This sequence comes from Allostellaceae bacterium, assembly GCA_036500965.1. Taxonomy (GTDB): domain Bacteria; phylum Pseudomonadota; class Alphaproteobacteria; order ATCC43930; family CGMCC-115725; genus AP-15. The sequence continues at coordinate 3,388 of DASYBC010000173.1, forward strand.
GGCGCGACTTCTTCCAGCGTTTCGACGTATTGCTGACGCCGGTCGCCGCCACCGCCGCCTTCCCGCATGATCACAAACCCGATCGCGACCAGCGCCTGATCGCGGTGAACGGTCGGATGATCCCTTATGGCGACCAGCGCTTCTGGGCCGGCTTGCCGAGCCTCAGCTATCTGCCGGCCACTGCTGCGCCGATCGGCCTGACCGCGGCGGGCCTGCCCGTCGGGTTGCAGATCATCGGGGCCGAAGGCGAAGACCCGACTACGATCGAGTTCGCCCGTCTGCTCGCCGCTGAAATCGGCGGCTTCACACCGCCCCCGGGATATGAATGAAGCTGCTGTGTTATATCCTCGGTCGGGCTGCTGGCGGCCGTTCAAAGGCGATTGGCGCGACCTGGCTTATGCTCGCAGCATCTTGGCTTCGTGTCCGTCTTGAGGCTTCTCGGCTTAGGCCGGCGTCGGAGCCTTTAGTGGAGCAATCCGGCATCGCCAACTCCGCCCACGGCCGGGCCGGGATCGTCTGTCGCAGCTACGCCAGATTGGCGTGAAATTCGTCGTCAAGCGGCGCCTGTTCGAGCAGGGTATTGCGGCCGGCGAGCAGGTACGCGTCCCAGGGCCCCAGTCCATGGCCTCGAGCGATACCTGGCACTCGTTGACCCCGATGCCGATCGCCCGCACCGCGTCGCCGTTGCGCAAGCTATCGAGCGCGCGGTTGCCGCTGTCTCGCGAGGTGCGCATCAGGCGAGGAATGGGCCACACCCCAGGACCTTGGCAGTTCGGACAGAGAAGGACCCGGCGATCATCGTCTCGGACGACGTGCGTCTCTGACGGGGAATTGGCCAGCAGCGGAAACATAGCTGGCTCTACCGCTCGGATGAGCCGAGGGTTAGAGTCTCCAACCCGCCGATTGCAGGGCGAAAGGCCGCTGGCGCCCCAAGCCCCAAGCGCCGGCAGGTGCTTCCAGGACCCGCGGAGGGGGAAGGAGATCCCGATGTCGATCGATGAACGTGCCAGCGTCTGCACCTTCGATTGTCCCGACGCCTGCAGCCTGACCGTCCGAGTCGATGACGGCCACATCGTCGAAGTGCGCGGCTCGGATGCAGTACCGTACACTGCGGGGGTCATCTGCAACAAGGTCGCCCGGGATATGGGTGATTTCGTGCACGGATCACAGCGTCTGCTCTATCCCTTGCGCCGCATCGGACCGAAGGGATCCGGGCAGTTCGGGCGGATCTCCTGGGGCACCGCGCTCGACGAGATCTACAAGCGTGTGAGCGACATTACCGGGCGGTGGGGGCCGGAGGCGGTGATGCCGCTGAACTATGCCGGCCCGCACGGCTTCCTCGCCGGCGACAGCATGTCCTCGCGGTTCTTCAACCGGCTCGGCGCCAGCCAGCTCTACCGGCGGGCCTTGTGCGGCGGTGTGCGCAGCGAGGCGTGGGCCGGGACCTACGGGGCCGTACCCGGGTGTCCGCCCGAGCACGCCGAGCACGCCAAGCTCAACGTCGTCTGGGGCAACAACGCGACCGTCGCCAATTTGCACCTCGTCCGGTGCGTCAGCCATGCGAGGCGAAAGGGCGGCAAGCTGGTGGTCGTCGACCCGCTGCGCACGAAGATCGCCGAGCAGGCGGATCTGCATCTACAACTGCTACCCGGCACCGACGTGCTCCTCGCCTGGTCCGTCGCCGTGGAGCTCGAGCGATTGGGTTCGCTGGACGACGCCTTCATCGCCGCCAATGTGCTCGGGGCCGAGGAGTTCATGGCACTGGCGCGCGCCTGGCCGGCGGCTCGGGCAGCGGTGGCCTGCGGACTGCAGGAGAGCCAGATCCTGACCTTTGCAAATTGGCTGGCCGAGGCCGAACCTCTCGTCCTGGCGCCGGGCAACGGGCTCGAACGTGGCCGCAACGGAGGCAGCGGCATCAGGGCCGCGATTGCACTACCGGCGCTGCTCGGCAAACTCGGCAAGGGCAGCGGCATCGTTCTCGGCGCCGGCAATGCCTTTCCCAAGACCCCGGCCAGATTGCAGCGGCCTGATCTGGTGCCGGCGGGCACCCGCACGCTCAACATCAACGATATCGGCCGGCATCTTGTCGAGGACGACATCGACCCGCTGCTGCGCGCATTGTTCATCTACAACCACAATCCAATCGTCGTGCACCCCGACCAGAACCGGATGCGGCGTGGGCTCGCCCGCGAAGATTTGTTCGCCGTCGGCATCGAATTGACGATGACCGAGAGCATGACCCATTGCGACGTGGTGCTGCCGGCGGCCACCCACTTCGAATATGCCGATCTCTATCCCTCCTACGGCCATCACTGGCTGCAGCGCGCCGAGGCGGTGATCCCGCCGCTCGGCGAGTCGCTGCCGAACACCGAAATCTTCCGCCGTCTTGCCGCGCGCTTCGGCTTCGAGGAGCCCTGTTTCAAGGCCTCCGATCAGGAGCTGATGGACGACGCCGTCGATGTCGCCGATCCCCGGCTCGCAGGCATCCGACCGAGCCTGATCTCGACCCGCAAGGCGCTGCAGATGACGGGACCAGACGGCAAGCCGCTGGTCCTCTTCGACAACGTCTTTCCGGCGACGCCGTCGGGCAAGATCGAGCTCAAATCCGAAACCTTGGCCGACAGATGGGGTGCCGCTGCCTTGCTGCCGGGTTGGCGCGAGCGGGAGGCCCCATATCCTCTGATGCTGATCTCGCCGGCTTCCAACAAGCGCATCTCCTCGACCCTTGGCGGCCTGGCCGACTCGCGTAAGGCACCGCCGCTGCTGATGAACCCGGAGGACGCGGCATGGCGGAGCCTTGCGCGCGGCATCGAGGTGCGGGTGTGGAACGACCGCGGCGAGGTCATCCTGCCGCTCGAGGTGACCGACAAGGTGCCGCCGGGTGTCGTTGCCAGCGAGAAGGGCGCATGGCTGTCGACGAGCCGCACCGG